>JAQTZA010000021.1 GCA_028687995.1 Bacteroidales bacterium | reverse complement strand
ATAAAATGTCTGTTTTAAACGCTGTCAGAGCTAAGCTTGTTTATCGAATGTTTGCGGTAATCAGAAATAATAAATTTTATGAACAAAATTATCTCAATTCTCTTGCGTAAACCATAAGAATACAGAGACGCTACGTCAAACGAGCTCAGATCCCGCCAACGGAACATCATTATTCTACCGTTTCATATCCGTTTGGACAGGTGTCATTATTATTTTAATATAAATGTAACTGGAATAATTAATTCTGTTTTGACTTCTTGCCCAAGTATTTTACCGGGTAAAAAATAACCTGAAGTCTCTTTAATTACACGCATTGCTTCAGCCATGTATTTTTTTTCAATGTTTTCAGGAATTGCTTGATCCAAATTAATTGTTTCTATTTTTCCATATTTATCAATAATAACTTTGTAATAGATTTTTATTGCATCCATATTGTATAAATTATAAGCTATCGACTTATCTTCTGGATAAATTAATTTTGAATCAATAAAGTTGTTAAGGGTTTTACTTGATTTATTAAATCTGGGCATATTGTATATAGTATATATACTGTAAATAGTATCTTGATCATTAATATAAAAAGTTCCGACAAGGTTGCCGAAATCAACCCATGTCTTAGATCTTCCCTTTTTACTAATATCAACAATCATCCCTGAAAATTGATTTTTATATTTATCTATGTATGTAATCTTCAAATATTTGGCTTTATTTTTTGTAGCTGCTTTATATTTTTTATCAAAAAAAATGCTGTCGATAGAATTAATACAATAGCTACAATAATACTGAAATGCTTCATTATCATCGAGAAGAGATGCATTGTGAAAATCTGAACACGCCGAAATAGTATCTTTTAATCCCAGTTTTGCAATTGCTCTGTTGTAGAATGCGTCATTATAGCCCCCAACATATGATTTGAATATTCTAAAAACACTTCCCGAATTTATATATTTTGTGAGCAATGAATCCGCTTTAAGGAAATCATTTTTTTGTAAATAGTTCATTCCAAGGACGTAAAATTTAAGGTCATCAACTATTGACTGACACGAAATGTGATATAAATTGAAAGATAAAAAGAATATAATGCAGTATTTTTTCATCAATTTAAGTTTTTATATTGTATTTGTACTTCTTCGTCTCTTCGGATATACCGTACAATAGAGATGATAGTTAGTGGGATTTAGCTCCGCTGATTATTCCATGCCTGCGGCAAGCAAATCTCACTAAATCCTTACATGTTACAAAAATAGTGTTTAGTTTGAACAAATAAAAAGAAAAAGATGAAAATACATACCGATGGTATTTATTTATTTCATTGTGTGTAAGGAGTAGAATAAAAGGTTTTGTCGTTGTCGCGATTCGCACAACAGGTTTGGTGAAAAAAGGAAAAAGAAAGACGAAAAGAAGTCGGCGAAGTTATTCACATCCGATAGAAGAAGTGCTTACTACAAAGGGTTGTCTGCCTACATCAGTCTGCAAGAATCGAAAATCAGGTTGCTTACTATCTCGAAAAATTGGTAAAGGAACAAAAGCAACTGCTTTTATCACAAAAGCAATTGAAATAGAACAAAAAGCAATTGAAACAGAACAAAAAGTAATTGAAACAGGAGCAAAAGCAATTGCTTTTAATACAAAAGCAATTGAAACAGGAGCAAAAGCAATTGCTTTTAATACAAAAGCAATTGAAACAGGAATAAAAGCAATTGCTTTTAACACGAAAGCAATTGAAACAGAACAAAAAGCAACAGTAACAGGACAAAAAGCAATTGCTTTTAATCCAAAAGCAATTGAAACAGGACAACAAACTTAAGTAATCGGTCAACAAACTTAAGTTATATGACAAGAAACTTAAGTAACAGAACAAGAAACCTAAGTTATATGACAAGAAACTTAAGTAACAGAACAAGAAACCTAAGTTATATGACAAGAAACTTAAGTTATATGATAAGAAACCTAAGTTATAGCGCAAGAAACTTAAGTAATCGAACAAAAACAAAAGAGCGAGAAGGGAAAATGATTCTCCTCTCGCTTCTTTGTTTTGAGAACTGACGGGGTGACTTTGCCCTTCATCAAGACTAGTCATCCCGTCAGTAAAAATAGATTTTGGCTCTATAATATTTAAGATGGGAGTATTTTTTTTAAGAAATATGTAATAGAAGAAACTTGAATTTTATAATATGTTAAATCGCAAGTCCCAGCGGGGACAAATATAAATACCAAACGTCGAAATCCTGTAGAGTGAGTGAGTCCAATTACTAATTTTGAATAAATTGGGAGTCTGTTGTATGGTCGATTGAGCGAGTTATTTCGACAATAAAATTAAATGTAAAGGCTCCCTCTCCATTTGGGAGAGGGTTGGGGTGAGGTCTTTGCGCCAAAAAAAAGTAAAACCCGCGGTAGCGAAAAGGATTAATATAATGTCAAATACATCACATTTTACTTACTCAATCAATTCGTTATAGAAACCAAACTTTACTCTTTCACAAATTTCCCATTACTCCATTTCAACACAAGGGAGCTGCGCAAATCGGGAGAAAACTTCTCAAAATCTTCTTTGTTGAGCCAGTTTTTTGCATCGAGCGAAACGGTCAGTTGTTGACTCTCCGCCTCGAAAGAATAGACCAGGAACGGAATGTCAATTGCTCGCACAAGGTCTTCGTTCGTTGGATTCTTGATGAAATCCGAAATGCTGATTGTAGGCAAAATATCGGAAGAGTTGATTGATTTCCACGAGGTAGTGAAAAACTCGATTTTGCTATCGCAAGCTTTGCCACATACGGTTTTGATAAAGGTGATGATTTTTGTCGAGTCACTTGTGGGTAGCAGTTTTAGCTCGGCGCTGCTACTTTCCGATAGTTGAATGGAGATAAAATCCTCTTTCAATACCTTCAATTGTGAAGTTCCTTTCAGCAGGTTTTCCACTTTGGGTGTCTTGCCCGATTTATACAAATCGATCAGGTCTTTGCGGTTATTTTCGCTCAGATAGGGAAGCATATCGCCCGGCATGGCGGTAAAAAACGGCGAAATGTATTGTGCCGAAACGACAAACGAGGAAAGAAAAAGGAGTGCTAGCAACTTGAATTTCATATATTCGATAGTTAAATGGGAATGAATCTAAATTAAAAAGTGATTTTCTTTTTGCGCAAAACGTAGAAATCGAAAATGATGCTTCCCCGATAAAGCTCTTTGAATCGACTTTGGGTAGATTTTAGGATGTTCTCGGTACGTTTGGTGTCGTATCTGCTTTTTTGCATATAGAAATCAACAATGGCACGTGCCACACCTCTGGCATTCCCAAATTGACCTTTGAGCGCCATGGTGAAAAGTGCCAATATATCGAGCAAAAGTCGAGCCGTTAGCACTCCCCAAAGCCACCCATACGGAAGGTTTTTGTAGAGCATCAACAGGTTATTCCGAAAATTGAGGTAGGTCTTCTGCGGACTCTCTTTCGAAAGTGTGGCGGCACCTAGATGGAATACCGTGCTTTGCGGTATGCAAACGAGGTTTTTTCCTCTCGATTTTAATCTCCAGCAGAGATCAATCTCTTCCATGTGCGCAAAAAACGATTCGTCCAAACCGCCCACATTTTTGTATTCGTTGAGGCGAATGAAAAGACAAGCGCCCGTCGCCCAGAAAATGGGCGTTATATCTTCGTATTGAAGCGTATCAGTTTCTACTTGATGCAGCAATCTCCCTCGGCAGAATGGATATCCGAGTACATCAATAAAACCACCGCTGGCTCCTGCGTGCTCAAACTGCTCAGGATGTCGATGTGAGCGAATTTTGGGTTGACATGCCACTGTGGATGGATGAGAATCGAGGTATTCAACCATGGGTTCGAGCCAATGCTCGGTGACCCGCACGTCGTTGTTGAGCAAAACCACGTATTCATTATCTAGCTGATTTAGAGCACGATTGTATCCTTCTGCAAATCCCCAATTGTCTAGTAATGGTAGCCTTGTAATTGTCGGAAATTCAGCTTCAAGGATTTGTAAGCTATCGTCTGTCGAGCCGTTATCAGCCACCACAATATCAGCCAATTCGAGATTTGTGTGCGCTATTACGGACGGCAAAAACTCTCTCAAAAGTTTTTTACCATTCCAGTTTAAAATAACGACAGCGATTTTTTTCATTTATTAATTGAGTAACTGAGTAACTGAGTAATTGAGGTTATAACTCTTACTTTCTCTTGTGTTTCCACCGTTTGTGTGTCCACAACCAATATTGTGGTTCTCTGATGATGGTTTCCTCCATCATTCGGGTATATTTTTCGGTGATTTCGAATTCGGGTGTCTCTTTCGGATTTTCTGAAATGAGTTTAAACTCAGCCATATATTTCCCACGAGCTACTCGTGTCACATCCATATAAACCACGTCATAATCGACCATTTTGGCAATTCTCTCTGCACCACTAAACATAGCAGTTTCTTGATTCAGAAAATTCGACCAATAGTGGATGTTGTGGTAGGATGGCGTTTGATCCGAAACGAATGCCACCATAATCTGAACTTTTTCTTTTCGAAGCTTGATTAATTCGCGCAATGTTTTCTCTTTTTCAATCGGTATGGCTCCGTAACTTTTGCGAATGTTGAGGAAAAAACGCTCCATTTCTGCATTTTTGAGTTGGCGGTAAATGCCTGCGAGACGAATGGGCGCAATTCGATAATTCAGCGACGCAAACCATTCCCAATTGGCATAATGTCCGGTCATCAGGATGATGGAACGACCATTCTCTTTCCATTTGTCCAAAAACTCTGGATTTTTAAGCTCCGTCCGCATCAGTATTTCTTCTTTCGAAATGTGCGCTTGCTTGATGCTTTCGACTAAGAAATCGCAAAAGTGACGGTAGAATTTTTTTTCAATGGCGATAATCTCTTGTATGCTTTTCTCGGGAAATGAATTGACTAAATTTCTACGAACAACCTTCTTTCGGTAGCCAACCACATGATAGACTAACGGATAGAGTAAATCTGAAAAAAGAAACAATACACGCATGGGCAGCAGTGCCGGCAACACCATGATGCTATAAATCAACCAATATTTCAGATCCTTTATCATTTTACAACTAATTTGCTACGTTTTTTAGTCTGCTTTTTATGCTAATTTGCCAATTACAGCCGATTTGTCTGCATTCAGTTCACAAAGGAGGACATCTACCGTTGTGTTTACCAATTCCTCTTGATAAGGAAGCTGCACTTTGATGTAGTTTTCAGTAAAACCGTTCATCAGGCCATCTCGCAGCGTATGCTCAAACAGCACTTTGCGCGTTTCTCCCAAATGATTCTCGTAGAATTTCAACAGTTTTGCTTCCGACAGATCAAGCAATCGTTTGCTGCGAGCTTGTTTCTCTTTTGGATGAACGGTATGCTCAATCTTCAATGCTTGCGTATTGGCTCGTTCAGAATAGGTGAAAACGTGTAGCTGCGAAAAGTCGAGCGTTTCGATAAATCGGTATGCATCCTCGAAATACTCTTCCAATTCCCCACGAACACCCACAATCACATCCACACCAATAAAAGCATCGGGCATCAACTCTTTGATTATTTGAACTTTGTGGGCGAAATGTTTGGTGTCGTAGTGGCGGCGCATCAACGTTAACACCTCATCACTTCCCGATTGTAGGGGTATGTGAAAATGTGGCGCAATGCGTTTGGAAGATGCTACAAAGCGAATGATCTCTTCGGTGAGTAAATTGGGTTCTATTGAGGAGATGCGAAAGCGATCAATGCCTTCTACTTCATCAAGTCTTTTGACCAAATCAAAAAAGGTTTCATCCGTGTTTTTGCCAAAATCACCAATGTTCACTCCTGTCAATACAATCTCCTTGCCTCCGTCGGCGACTACCTTTTCGGCTTGTTTCACAATTTGATCTACCGTGCCACTGCGACTTCTTCCGCGCGCATTCGGTATGGTGCAATAGGTGCAAAAATAGTCGCAACCATCTTGCACTTTCAGAAAATGGCGGGTGCGGTCGTCGCTCGAACAAGAGGGGACGAAGTTCTTGAGATCTAATTTCGATGATTGTCTGATTTCACCTTTTTCGCCTCTGTCTTTTTTCTTTAAATCACCTAGATGAGCAGGGATTTCCATCTTCTGATTCGATCCCAATACCAAATCCACATCGGGAATGTTGGCTACCTCTTCGGGTTTCAACTGAGCATAACAGCCAGTGACAACTACAAAAGCGCCTGGATTTTCTTTGATAAGTTTACGGATGGCTTGGCGACATTTTTTGTCAGCCAATTCGGTTACGGTACAGGTGTTTACCACACAAATATCGGCTGCTTCACCTTTGCGGGCATGACGAATGCCATGCTCTTCGAGCTGCTTGCCAATGGTGGATGTTTCTGCGAAATTGAGTTTACAGCCAAGAGTTAAGTAGGCTGCAGTTTTATGTTCGAATTGTGTATTATCTATCATCTATCTAAATATGAGTTGCAAAAATAGCGATAATTCGCCAATCAACTCCTTCTCGTGTTAAAACTTAACGTTGTTTTGAATGTTTTGATAGATGATTCTATTGGTTCAATTACAATTTCACCGATTTCTTTTTCGCCTTTTTGCTTTCGTAATTGTATCTATCCAGCGCAGTTACAGCGTAGGTATATTTCACATTTCCTTTGTCGTAAGGCAATTGATACGAAGTTTCGGTAGTGATTTTAATAATATTAGCTGGATTATTCAAATCGTATTTCTCTCCCGATTTGAAACGGTAGATGCAGAATCGGTTGGGTACATTGAGCGAATCTTTGTCCTGTTTGGGTTGCCAAAAGAGAAAGTAGCCGTTTGGAGTCCATTCCGCCCAAAGTTTTTTCAAAACCAACGGAGGAAAGCCATCCATATTGGTGTAGGCAGGCACCAATGCTGGATATCGATAGTAGTTGTTGCGGAGACTGTCTTTGATTCCACCTTCATTGCGAAGAATATCGTATCCGTTCCACCAGCAATTCCCCTGAATTTTGTTTGAAGCAGCAGCTTGTTTTAATTTTGTTGTGAGCTGATTCTTACTACCTGTTTTTACGTCGATTGCTTGCATAGAGCGCACTACGCTTTGTCCAATGTAGAGATGATCCGTGTTGGTGTGTTCGCTCCACCATTTTACGAGTGTGGTGTAGTCGGCCGCTTTGTGCCCAATTTCCCAATAGAGTTGAGGCATTACGTAGTCTATCCAGCTTTTTTTAGACCAAAGAACGACATCGGCATATAGTTCGTCGTAGTTTTGAAGCCCGTTTGTCTCGCTGCCTGATCCATCCGGTGTTTTAGATTTATTTCTATAGATTCCAAATGGACTGATGCCTAATCTTACCCAAGGTTTGGTTGTATAGATTGTCTCTTTCAGTTCGTTGATGAGGAGATTAACGTTGTTTCTTCGCCAATCTGCTTTTTGATTTGATGAAAATCCTTGTCCAAGTGCATAATTATTGAAACTCTCTTTGTCGGGAAACTCTTCACCTGCAATCGGGTAGGGGTAAAAATAGTCATCCATGTGAATGGCATCCACATCATATCTAGTCACAATATCTTTTACTACTTTTTCGATAAAACGGCGACATTCGGGCACTCCAGGATCAAAATAGATTTGTTTACCATATTTTACAAACCACTCAGGATGTTTCCAATAGATGTGATTTTCGGATAATTTCTCATTCTCGTTGCTGGTCACCCGGTAAGGGTTGAGCCACGCATGAAATTCCATGTTGCGTTTGTGACATTCCTGGATTAGAAATGCCATTGGATCCCAATTCGTGGCAGGAGCAAGACCTTGTTCGCCAGTCAGAAAACGACTCCATGGCTCCAAATCTGATTTGTAAAATGCATCAGCTTGAGGGCGCACTTGAAATATTAACGCATTGATGCCGCATTGTTGAAACTGGTCTAGCATATCAATGAAATAGGCTTGCATTTCTCCAGCATTCATTGTTTTGTATTGTGATTGTTGTACGGTATGTATCCACACTCCACGGAATTCTCGCTTGGCGGCCTGAATATTGATAACGAACAATAGCGAAAGTGCGAAAAACAGTGATTTTTTCATAAATAAAATGATTGATTTTGACTACAGGATTGCAAATATCTCTCTTTTTTTCGGATTGAACAAATAATATCGAATGGATGGATGTACTGCTTTTATGATTGTAAAAAGGTTTGCGTTGTGTGGTAAATTTATTCGGGTTAAAAAAGAATAAAAGACCTATTTTGTGTTGTAAAGTCGAAATTTGTTCTATTTTTGCACAGATTTAAAGAAAGTGTGCAATGATAGACAGGAATTTTGTGCAGTTGTATGAAACCAGTTTCAAGGAAAATTGGGAGCTAAATGCGTTAACAGACTATTCTGAAACCGACACCTTTACCTATGGAGAGGTCGCAGAGCAAATCGCTCGTATTCATATTGTTTTCAAGAAGTTAGGAGTAAGAAAAGGTGATAAAATTTCCTTAATTGGGAAAAATAATACAAAATGGTGCATTGCATATATGTCTGTGGTGACGTATGGTGCTGTAATTGTACCCATTTTGCAAGAGTTTAATCCCAACGACATGCACCACATTGTCAATCATTCCGATTCGGTGTTGTTGTTTGCCAGCGATCAAATTTGGGAGAACCTCGAAGAAGATAAGTTGGAACATATTCGAATTGTCTTTTCGTTGACCGATTTTCGATGCCTCCATCAACGAGATGGAGAGAATATTCGAGAATTTATGAAAACGCTAGATTCTCAATTCAATAAGCTATACCCCGAAGGATACAAAAAGGAGCACGTCAAATTTCAAGAAGTTCCAAACAAGGAGATTATTCTTATCAATTATACATCAGGAACCACTGGATTCAGTAAGGGTGTAATGCTGACTGGTAACAATTTAGCTGGTAATGTGACTTTTGGAGTCGATACCAAACTCCATTTTCGTGGTAGCCGTTGTGTCTCCTTCTTGCCTTTAGCACATGCTTATGGTTGCTCTTTCGATTTCTTGACGCCCATGGCTGCGGGCTCGCATATTCATCTATTAGGCAAAATTCCTTCTCCAAAAATTTTACTGAAAGCTTTTGAAGAAGTGAAACCGAGCTTGATTTGCAGTGTGCCCCTTATCTTGGAAAAAATTTACCGCAAACAAATTGTACCCAAATTAAGCAAAACATCCATTCGATGGGCTTTGAGCATTCCATTTGTGGAGGGAAAAATATATTCAAAAATTAGGAATACACTTGTGGAGGCGTTTGGCGGAGAGTTTTCGCAAATCGTTATTGGTGGAGCCCCTTTAAATAAAGAGGTAGAGGAGTTTCTGAAAAAAATCAAATTCCCTTTTAGCATTGGTTACGGTATGACTGAGTGTGGTCCGCTAATTAGCTTTACTGCACATCCACAATTTATTGTACAATCCGCCGGTCAGATTTTGAAAGGAATGGAAGTACGAATAGAATCGGAAGATCCATTTAATATTCCTGGAGAAATATTGGTAAGAGGAGAGCATGTGATGGTGGGCTATTACAAAAATGAAGAGGCGACTAAAGCGGTGCTCGATGATGAAGGTTGGCTCCACACGGGTGATATGGGCACAATCAATGAAGATAATCACATCTTTATCAGAGGAAGAAGCAAGTCGATGATACTTGGCGCTAGTGGACAAAATATTTATCCGGAGGAAATTGAGGCAAAATTGAATAATCTGCCTTGCGTCATGGAGAGCCTGATCATAGAAAAGAATGGAAAATTGGTTGCATTGGTCTATCCAGACTACGAAACATTAGACTCGATGGGTGTTGATATGGCAGATTTGCCTACCATGATGGAAGAGAATAGAACCACACTCAATAAGATAGTTGCCCCGTACGAGAGTGTATCCTCCATTCAATTATATCCAACTGAATTTGAGAAAACGCCAAAAAGAAGCATTAAGCGTTTTTTGTATAGCCAAATAACACATTGATTGTTAATTTAATTATATATTAAATTGCTGGAAATCAGATTATTGTACAACTTGATATCTTTTTGTAAAAAAAAACATAAAAAAGTTGTACAACATATTTATTTTATCCATAACTTTGCATCGTTTTAATTAAACAAACAATTAATTGTTTTACTATCAAAAAATTAAAGAAATGAAAAAGTTAGTATTGTTCTTTGCTGTTGTTGCTGCTGTTTCTTTCGCATCTTGCGGAAGCAAAGCTACTGAAGAAGCTACTCCTGCTGTAGATTCAACTGTTGTAGTTGATACAACTGTTGTTGTAGATTCAGCTGCTGCTGACACTGCAGCTGCTATGTAATTAGTAGAAGCAAAAAAAGCATTAAAGAGGATGTGTTCTAAGAACGCATCCTCTTTTTAATTTACAGCCATCCCTCCGCATTTTAGTTTATCACTATTTTTTCAATGATAAAAAACCTTATATAATCTAAACGACACATCTTTGAAATTTCTTTTTTTGCATCTTTGCATTTCATTCTGAAATAAGAGATTTGTATGCGATTTTCAAAAATATTTATTTATTTGTTTTTCATTGGATTTTCACACTCATTGATTGCAAAAACAAACTTGAGTGGTTATGTGAAAGATATTACCAATGGCGAAGAATTAATTGGTGTAACTATCTATGTCAAAGAGTTGAAAACTGGCGCTATTAGTAATGCTTACGGTTACTATTCCCTCAATCTTCCACAAGGTAATTATACCATCGATTATTCTTATTTAGGGTATCAAACTCAATCAAAAATAGTGAGTTTGAAGACTGACGTTGTTATGAATGTTGAGCTTAAACCTGCTGTGCAACAGTTGAATGAAGTAGTTATTACCTCCGAGCGAAAGGATGCCAATATCTCACGAAACGTGATGAGTGCTCAGAAAATCGAGGTGACGGCGATTCGCCGCATTCCAGCATTGATGGGCGAAGTCGATTTGCTTAAAGCTATTCAATTACTTCCTGGAGTTGTTTCTGCTGGAGAAGGAACTTCAAGTTTCAGTGTCAGAGGTGGCGCGATCGATCAGAATTTGATTATTCTCGACGAAGCAACCGTCTATAATGCGTCACATCTAATGGGATTCTTTTCAGTTTTTAATAACGATGCAATCAAGAACCTAACCTTGTATAAAGGTGATATGCCTGCCGTTTACGATGGAAGACTTTCGTCGTTGCTCGAAGTCAATATGAAAGATGGAAATTCGAAACGAATTGAGGGGAGTGGTGGAATAGGTACTATATCTAGTCGATTAACTATCGAAGGTCCTATTTGGAAAGATAGAACGTCTTTCATCGTTTCAGCTCGAAGAACGTATGCCGATTTGTTTCTGAAACTCTCTTCGGATAAGGCAATTAATAACAATCAACTCTATTTCTATGATTTGAATGCAAAAATAAATCACCGTTTTAATGATAATAACCGCCTTTTTGTATCCGCCTATGTTGGACAGGATGTCTTTAAAAATCAGAATGCAGGATTTAATTTTGGAAATAGTACATTCACAACCCGTTGGAATCACCTTTTCAATAAAAGTGTTTTCAGTAATCTGACGTTGCTTTATAGTGATTACAATTATGGGTTAGGCTCTAGTTTTCAGGGAGAAAGCAATTTTGAATGGAAATATAAAATGCGCGATTTGGGTCTCAAATACGACTTCACCTATTATCCAACGCCTGAAAATACAATCAAATTTGGATACCAATCCACCATTCATCGTTTGAGCCCCGGTAGTGTATCGTCAACTGGTGGAACTACATCTTTTGGTATCGTACTACCTGATAATAATGCGATAGAGCAAGCGATTTATGTGCAAGGAGATCATAAAATAAGTAGTCATTTATCACTAAAATTAGGACTAAGACTTAATGCATTCTCCAACGTTGGACCCGGCACTATCTATCGATACGATGCTAATTTTAATACAATCGATTCCACCGTTTATGGTAAAAGCTCGTGGATAAAGACTTTTTATAGGCTTTCGCCTCGAATTGGGATGAATTATCAGTTGAATGAACGCTCTTCGATTAAGGCAAATTACTCTCGAACCAATCAATTTCTGCAAATGGCGACTAACTCAACCGCAGGAACTCCACTTGATTTGTGGTTTACCTCTGGACCGAACGTGAAGCCTCAAACATGCGATCAATATGCGGTTGGCTATTTTCGTAACTTCAATAATAATGTAGTTGAGGCGTCTGTCGAACTATTTTACAAAGACATGCGCAATACGATTGATTTTAAAGATCATCCACTGCTCCTTTTAAATCCTAAATTAGAAGGAGAGCTTCGATTTGGGAATTCGAAGTCGTATGGTGTTGAGTTTTTACTGCAAAAGAAAGAAGGAAAGGCAACCGGTTGGATCAGTTATGCATATTCGCGTGCAGAGCGAAAAATTGATGGAGTGAATAATGGTGAAACCTATTTGGCACCTTACGATAGACCGCACACTTTTTATGTGGTTGCAAATTATGAGTTGACCAAAAAAATCTCATTTGGGGCTAATTTTGTCTATACAACCGGTCAGCCAATTACTTACCCTGTGGCACGGATGGAAGTAGGTGGCGTTATTTTGCCGGTCTATTCAAAGCGTAATGAGTACCGAATGCCTGATTATCACAGATTGGATGTAAGTTTGACCTACAAACCGAGTGTGAAAAATAATAGACGTTGGAATGGAGAGTGGAATTTCTCAATTTACAATGTCTATGCCCATAAAAATGCGTGGACAATCAACTTTGTCGGAGACCCTGATAATCCGAACCGAACCAAAGCGGAGATGACCTACCTATTTACCTTTATTCCTTCGATTACTTACAATTTTAAATTTTAAGAGCGATGAACAAAATATATACACTATTGCTTCTTTTTGTGCTCATTATATCATCTTGTACAGAAGAAATCCAACTTGATTTGGGTACTATTCCTCCACAACTAGTTGTAGATGGTGCCATCACCAACGAAGCGAAGGTGCACACAATCTATCTTCGTAAAACAGGCGATTATTTTTATAATCAACCAGTTGTCATGGTTTCGGGAGCAGCGGTTTCTATTTCTGATGGAACCACCAATGTTTTACTCGCTGAAGATCCTAATTCCCCGGGAGCGTATCGAACTGCATCTGATTTTGCAGGAGTCGTAGGTCATACTTATACGTTGTCTATTTCTAATGTAGATGTGGATGGAGATGGTGTGAAAGAGAGTTATTCAGCAAGCTGTTTCATGCCTACCATAGCTCCGATGGATTCAATTTCGGTTGAAAAAAGGCGTATGTTTCGTCAGGATATTTGGGAGGTGAGAATGTCGATGCAAGATTTGCCGAACGAGAAGAATTTCTATCTAGCCCGAATTTATCGAAATGATGTCTGCACCAGTGATAGTATTAATGAGTGGGGAATTACAAACGATGATTTATTTGATGGCAGTTATCTTTATAATGAGACAGTTATGTTTTTTCGATCTGAAAAACCAGATGAGAAACTGGTTGACGGCGATAAAGTTGGCTTAGAAATGTGTGGAATCACAGAAGATTATATGAAATTCATTAATGATGTGGATGAAGAGTATCGGGGTAGGAATCCTCTTTTCGGAGGTCAGCCAGCCAATATACGAACCAACGTGGTGCGAACTTTTCCTTCCAATTCTATATCAAATGGAGTGCGTGGCTATTTTGCAGCCTATTCAGTCAGTTGGGGAGAGATTATTTATCGAGTTCCGAAAGCAATATAATTTACGGTGATATACCTAGTTTTAGGTATGTGAAATACACTCAAGGTGGTATTTCGTATGGGTGTAAAACGCCATACTTTTGTAATATCAAATCGAATAACAATTTTAAAGAGAAGATATTATGAAACCAGATGCCATTTGCCCAATCTGCGATAGAAAAATTGACGAAAACATAGCTCGTTTTAACGGAGCATTTACTGTTATATTCCTCACTATCTTTGTGATTACCAATAGTATTATTCCAATTCTCTTTTTGGCTGTTGATTTCTTGATGCGTGCCTCAAAGTTGCCTCAATATAGTTTACTCTATCTTTTGTCGAAACAGTTGGTGAGATTGTTTGCTATTAAACCAAAGAATATCAATGCAGGGCCAAAAGTTTTTGCTGCACGCATTGGCTTTGCTTTTGCTATTGCGATTCTCATCTCTTTTGCGTTTGAGTCCACATTTTTAGCTTATTCATTCGCTGCAATTTTTGGAATTTGTGCTTTTCTTGAAGCAGCCATAGGTTTCTGTATCGCTTGCGAAATCTATCCATACCTCTATAGGATTCTTTATCAATCAAGTTTCGAGAGAAATAATTAAAATCAAAATACCAATATAATCAAAGGTTGTAAATCAGATTTACGACCTTTTTTTGTGAAAAGTTTATTGTAACTCTTCTTGCCAGACAATGCAATCTGGGAAGTCCGTAAGCATTAATGGTTGTGAATCCTTGAATAGCCCAAAAACAGATGATCCCGATCCAGACATCGATGCATAGAGAGCTCCGCGATCAATAAGTTGGTTTTTGATGCTTTCAATGATTGGGAATTTGGCAAAAACACTCGTCTCAAAATCATTCTTCATCAATGTTTGCCATTCTGAGATGGGGCGCTCTATAATCTCTAATAGCGAAATCTCAGGTTGTTGTGGTACCACCATCGAATAGGCGGTGGGAGTAGATACATGGATAGCCGGTTTAATCAAAACGAGATGATAACCTCTTAAAGAAAATTCAATTTTTTCAAAGACATTGCCTATCCCTGTAGCAAACATTGGACGATTCTCAATGAAAAAGGCACAATCAGCTCCTAATTCTGCTGAAATTTTCAATAAAATAGATTGGTCGAGTCCTAACTTGAATTTATCATTGAGCATCAGCAACATTGTTGCAGCATCAGCCGAGCCACCACCTAAACCCGCACCAAATGGAATTGCTTTGTGTAAATAGACATCGATAGGAGGGATGGGAACAATTTCCCGCATTAATTTAAGTGATTTCATTACCAGATTCTTATCTGAAGGACCATCTACTGTAATTCCAGAATTGTGAAATGAGTCGTTTTCATCTTTCGATAAAACAACTTCCAATGCATCTTTGAGTCCAATCGGATAGAAGATGGTCTCGAGGTTGTGATATCCATCGGTGCGTTTCGAGACGATGTTGAGTCCGAGATTTATTTTGGCGTTTGGAAATCGTATCATGTTGATTGCGTTTTTCAATTATTTATCTTACCCTCCTTCTGAATTCTGCACACACAATGGCGGTAGCCACTGCTACATTAAGCGATTCGGAAGTAATACTACCCGCAGGAAAGTTAGGAATGTAGATTCTCTTATTTACTAATTTTTCAATCTCGTGAGAAATGCCATTTCCTTCATTTCCCATAACAATTATACCATTTGCCGTTAGTTCGTTTTGGTAAATATCATCTCCGTCGAGAAACGTGCCGTAGATGGGGGATTGTTTGTGGCGTGCCAAAAACTCATCTAGTGGCGTGTAATGAACTTTCACTCGAGACAATGCTCCCATAGTGGCTTGAATGGTCTTTGAATTATAGACGTCTGCACAATCAAGCGAGCAGATAATGTGCTCAATCCCAAACCAATCAGCGAGGCGAATAATGGTACCTAGGTTTCCCGGGTCTTGTATGCAATCTGCGGCAATTAGTAATTGTTCGGCAATGTTTTCGGTGGGTAACGTGTCGTTTGGCTTTTTGAAGATGGCAATTACATCTTGCGGTGTGGTCAACGAACTTGCTTTTCGTAAATCGTCGCTGCTTGCTTCGATGATCAATTCTGCTTTGGAGTGATTGTTGATTTTAAACCAATCAGAGGTCGCAATCAGCCAATGGCAATCGAATGCAAGAAGCATATCTGAAACCAATTTGTTTCCTTCTGCCACAAAAAGACCTGTTTCGTTTCGGTGCTTTTTTAGTTGAAGAGATTGTATAAACTTGATTTGATTTTTGCTAAGCATGGCTTTGATAGCGAGGTTTTAAATGAGTGATTTGAATTTTAGCCGAAATTATTCGCATGAAGGTGCTGATTAAAATCGGCAATAAATTATCTTTGTTGCAAAAATAGTAAAAAATGCGATGGATTAATCCCCATACATTCCCCATTGATGAATAAATATATCCAATATATTCTTCTTTTACTCGTTTTGGTCGCTACTTCTTGCAGCGTGACTAAATATGTGCCCACCAATCATTATTTGCTGGATCGGGTAGAGATTGCCACCGATAATAAAAAAATAAAATCATCTTCATTAGAGCCTTATCTGAAGCAGAAATCGAATTATCGGATTTTCACTTTTTTCAGAACGCAATTAAGCACCTATAGCCTGTCAGGGAGAGATTCTACGAAATGGTTGAATCGATTTTTAAGAAAATTAGGTGAGCCGCCCGTTATTTTTGATTCTGAATTAACCGAGCGATCTCGCTTCGATATCGAGAAATCGTTGTCCAATCAGGGATATTTGAATGTGACAGTCGATACGATGGTTGTTCGGCATAAGAAAAAAGCGACGGTAATATATACCGTCAATGCTCGCCATCCATACTTGATTCGTCGTTACGATATAGAGATTGGTAACGATAATGTTTCTACGATTGTTACAAAAGATTCAGCTAACTCTCTTTTGAGAGCAGGTGAAAAATTCGACCGGAGTCTTCTTGATCGCGAACGGCAAAGGATTGTATCACTCTTGCGAAGAAATGGCTATTTTGCAATGGCCAAAGAGCGTATTTCTTATATTGCAGATACCTCTTTGAATACCAATCAAGTGAATTTAACCATGCAGTTATTTGCAAATGAAGATAGAGCGCATGATTATACGAAAGAGCCTGAGCAGCGTCAATATATTGTGAAAAATGTGTACATGGTCACAGAATACGATCCAGTTTCGAGTGTCGCTATGAATGCGAGCGGCTTGGATACGCTTGCTTATAAAGGCTATCAGTTGATATATGGTAAAAACAGGTGGATTCGTCCCGAAGTGTTGAGAAGCAGTTGCTATATCATGCCCAATGAGATTTTTGATGAGCATTCAATTGATTTAACCTACAACTCTTTCAGTCGCTTGAAAGCGGTGAAATATGTAAATATACGATTTGAACAAGCCTCCACGCAAGATTCTAGTTTTTTGAACTGTTACTTGATGTTGAGCAATGCCAAAACTCAATCCATCTCTACTGAGGTAGAGGGAACTAATTCGTCGGGTGATCTGGGTGTGGCATCGATTGTTACCTATCAGCATCGCAATATTTTCAAAGGTTCAGAAACCTTCTCTGCCAAGGTGCGTGGGGCATACGAGCGACTGACTGGAGTGGGTGTCAACTCAAACTTTACCGAACTGGGCACCGAACTTGGATTGTCGTTTCCTAAATTCGTATTCCCGTTCCTCGATTATAAAGCTAAACGCAAGGTGCGAGCCATTTCTGAGCTGATTGGCTCATACAATTTTCAACAACGCCCCGAATATACGCGAGTGATAGCCGGGATGACTTGGCGATACAAATGGTCGAACATCAACGCTACACAGCGACACAGTTTCGATTGGATTGATGCCAGTTATGTCTATTTGCCGTGGATTGACGGTGCGTTTTTTACCAATTTCCCTGTGGATAATCCGTTGTTGCGCTACAGCTACGAGAATCACTTTATCATGCGATCGGGATACACCTTTTATTTGACCAATCAAAATAGCATAGCTTCTATTCGAAGTCCATATTCTCTCCGGATTAGCGTAGAGACGGCTGGAAATTTCTTGAATGCTGTATCTAAATTGACCAATGCATCGAAAGATGCGAATGGATATTACCAATTTTTGGGAATCAGCTATTCGCAATATGCCAAGGCTGAGATTGATTTTGCTAAAGCACACGTTATTGACGAATCCAATTCTTTGGCGTGGCATGCCAATGTGGGTGTGGCTTGTCCGTATGGCAATTCGCAGATTCTGCCTTTCGAAAAGCGATACTTTGCAGGCGGTGCCAATAGTGTTAGGGGTTGGTCGGTTCGTTCGTTGGGACCTGGAATTTACAAACAAACTGGTACTTCTTCCGATTTTGTGAATCATTCGGGCGATATCAAGCTCGATTTGAGTGTGGAGTTGAGGTCTAAACTTTTCTGGGTGTTGGAGTCAGCATTCTTTGTCGATGCTGGAAATATCTGGACGATACGCGATTACAACATTCAAGAAGGAGGATTGTTTCGCTTTGACCAATTCTATAAAGAGATTGCGCTCGCCTATGGACTGGGTGTTCGATTTAACTTCAACTTCTTCGTTTTTCGAGTCGATTTAGGATTTAAGGGTTACGATCCTTCGCAAGATGGCTCGCTTCGTTGGAGATTTAAACACACCACCACCTCCGATATGGCGTGGCACATGGCGATTGGATATCCTTTTTAATTCAAAAAATAAAAAATATTTTGTGTAATCAAATCTAATAACTATCTTTGCACTCCATTTACACTCGATTACCAATTACCAAGTTTTTCTATTGAATATTAACTTTTAACAGCTACATAAGGAAATGAAAAAAGATCTTCATCCTTCAAATTATCGTCCAGTTGCATTCAAAGATATGTCTAATGGCGATGTATTTATTTCTCGTTCAACAATCAACACCAAAGAGACTATCGAAGTTGACGGTGTAGAGTATCCTGTAGTAAAAATGGAGATCTCGAGTTCATCGCACCCATTCTACACTGGTAAATCTAAATTGGTAGATACAGCAGGTCGTGTAGATAAGTTCATGAACCGTTACGGTAACCGTGCCGATAAAAAATAATTGTTTCTCTTTTGAAACGAAAAAGACCCGATACATCATGTGTCGGGTCTTTTTTTTGTTGGTTTTGAGCGAGTGATACATTCGCTTCAAGATCTAATAGGTTTCAAAACCAATTAGGTCTGTCGTAAGCCTTTTTTTTGAATTTTTTGGAAATAACTTATGCTATCTCATTTGTCGTATTGTTTAAAAAAACGATTGCTTCGTGTCATAAGTTTAAAATCCTAAGTTCATTTTCTTATTTTCGTGACAAAAAGCAAATAAAATGCGTGTAATTCTAATAAACAGGTTACTTAAAAAACACAACGATTTGTTAATGTTTGCTATTCGATTTTGTGGCGCTTTTGCAATAACCTCCATTTGATGTGTTATTTTGATAGTTGAAGTACTCATTTTAATTTTATTAATGTTAAAATTAATTTAATATGTAAGGTTAATTAAAAACGAATGTTATTTTGTTTCATTTTTTATTCGTAATATTGCATTTCGATATGAAGTATAGTGTAGAGACCCTGTATTGTATTCAACTATCATATAATCAGGTAGTTATGATTGATAGGGGTTCTTAAATTTCTTGTGTTGAGTCGCTTTTTTTAGCTTAAATGAATAAATCATAGAAATGTAACATTTTTGGAATCTGATTATCAAAAGCATTTTCATTTCTTTGTATCGAAATTCTATTGAACCACTTAACTATTTTATAAATCACACAAACAATTAAACATTATGAGAAAAACTACTTTTATTAAAACCACATTGCTTGCCATTGGGCTGCTTTTGGCAAGTACGAGCGCTTGGGCGCAAACAAATAGCTATCTTGGACTCGATGGTGGGTTTGAGGGTACTGCTACAATTGATAATACTGCTACTGGAGCTTTACTTCCAGTTGCAAGTAAATGGTCTAAAGCAAATACAAATATTACCATTGCAAATGAAACTTCAACTGTGCGAAGTGGTTCGAACTCACTAAAAGTAACATCATCAAGTGCCACAACATCACGTATATGGTCTCCTTTAGTTACTATGAGTGCCTCTACTACAAAATGGGTTGTTCAGTATTATAGAAGAGCTACAAGCTTGACTGCTACAATTCAAAATCAATCGTATAATTATAGACAAACGACCGAGGCTGGGAGCGGATCATACACTACTGTTTCAGCTATAAATACTTGGGAAAAAGTGACTTATGCACCTACATCAGTAGTCTCTGCTACACAAGGTGCCGCAGGAATATTAGCGAAGATGAAGACCACTACTGGTGATATGTTCTTTGATGATTTTTGTATGTACGAATCTTCTACGGGTGTAGATACTTCAGCACCAAATGACCCAACTGCACCTGTTGTAGGTAATGCCACAACAACTTCACTTGATGTATCTTGGACTGCTGCAAGTGGTGGAGTTGACGGTGGTGGTTATCTAGTGGTGAGAGGCATTGCCGATCCCACAACTGCACCAAATGCAAACGGTATTTATGCTGTTGGTAATACCATTGCTGCTGGAATGACTGTTGTTTATCAAGGAACAGGTACTAGTTTTACTGATAATTCACTTGCCTCTAATACTACCTACTACTATCGTATCTACACTTATGATAAGGCTTATAATTATTCTGGGGCATTAACAACAAATGGTGCAACTTCTGTAGCTGGTGGATTAGCTTCACCGACTCTTACTGCTGATGCATCAAGCAATACAGTTGATAATGATATTGATATTAGTTTCACACCTGATGCAACATGGGAAGGATTGATTACTGCAGTTAAAATTGGAGGTACTGCACTTACAGTTACAACAGATTACGTCGTTTCTTCAGGCATTATTAAATTGAAACCATCTGGTGGCAATAGTTTGCTTAGGATTCCTGGTTCAAAAGCAGTAACCGTTGAAGCTACTGGATATCTTACTGCATCGGCAACACAAGATATTTTGGTTGGTTTCCCTGTAAGTGCAAACTCAACTGTTGTACCAAGTGGAGCTTTGGCAGCGAATACAAGTAGAACATTTACTTGTACTGCGAAAGATCAATATAGTAATTTGGTGTCGGGATATACCTTTAAATACAATGCAACAATCACTAATAATGATGCTACAACAGCTGAAACATACACAATTGATGGAGTTGCAAAAACATCAACCGCTACAGGTGTAAGTTTAACTACTGTAACGAATGGTAGTGGCGTGACTACATTTACAGTTGCATTGCCTGCGGTAATTGATGGTAACGATGGCATTAGCGTACAAGTAAAATTAAGCGATGGCACTACATCTGTTGGAACTCCTTCTTCTTTTACTCAGCTTTTATCACAAACCATCACGTTTGGTGCGTTGAGTAATGTAACGTATGGCGGTTCTAATTTCGATTTAACTGCAACGGCAAGTTCGGGATTAGCTGTTTCTTATGCTAGTTCAAATACTACAGTGGCAACAGTTTCGGGATCAACCGTCACAATAGTAGGCCCAGGTTCTACTAATATTACAGCTTCTCAAGCAGGAAATGGTTCATACAATGCGGCTTCCAATGTTATTCAAGCATTGACTGTAGATGTGAAACCATTGACTGTAACAACTCCTGCTGTAACAACTAAAACCTATAATGGAACAAATGCTGCTGTGATTACAGGAACGCTTTCTGGAATTGTAGGATTAGATGTTGTGACACTTACGGGAACAGGTACATTTGCTGATGTGAATGTAGGAACAGGAATTGCAGTTACTTCCACAAGTACATTAGGAGGAGCTAATGCTTCGAAATATAGCATTACTCAACCAATTGGCTTGACAGGTGAAATCATCAAAGCAGATCAAACCATCACATTTAATACTGCTATACCGGCCAAAGTGACAACGGATGCGCCATTTGCAGTTACCGCTACTGCGACTTCAGGTTTAACGGTGTCTTTCGAAAGCTCTAACACCAATGTTGCAACTGTGTCAGGGAATACAGTTACAATTGTAGGTGTAGGTACTGCAACAATTAGCGCTTCGCAAGCAGGTGATGGAAATTACAATGCTGCACCAGCAGGTCAAAATCAAGCTTTGACTGTTAATTTTGTTGCTCCTGTGGCAACTGAACCTACCGTGAGAACTGGTAATAGTTTCTTCGCTAATTGGGAGGCAGTAGCGGGTGCTACTGGCTATATTTTGGATGTGTATACTAAATCTGGCCCAAGTGTAAGTGATTTGATTATATCTGAATATTTGGAAGGAACAAGTAATAATAAAGCGCTAGAAATTTATAATGGAACAGGTGTTTCTGTTGATTTATCAGGTTATTCATTGAAAAAACAGGTAAATGGTGCTGGGGCTTATGGAAATGAATTGGTGTTGTCTGGCTCTTTAGCGAATAAAGGAACTTATGTAATTGCTAATTCATCGGCAAACGCATCGATTACAGGTTTGGCTAATTTAACAACTTCACTTGCAGTAATGACTTTTAATGGTAACGATGCCATTGGTCTTTTCAAAGCGGGTACTCAAATTGACGAAGTAGGTGTATTTAATCAAGTGGCTAACTGGGGAATAGATGTAACTTTGTCGAGAAAAACTAGTGTAACTGCTCCAAAAGCGACATACGATGCTGCTGATTGGGATATTTTAGCAACAGATTATTATTCTGGACTAGGTTTATTCCAAGTTAATACACCAGTTGCCGGTTCACCTTTCTCAGTGTCAGGTGGTGCTACAGTGTCTAAACAAATCACAGGTTTGGCATGGGATACCTACTACTACACAGTAGATGCAACTGACGGTGTCTTTACATCTGCCGATTCGAATGAAAAGAGTGCACTAATAGATTTGGCAACCAATATCAATAATCCATCAAACAGCAAGATTTATGTTGCTAACGGACAATTGATCGTAACGGGTGCTTCTGAATACAGTGTGTACAATACACAAGGGTTGGAAGTGGCAAAAGTAAATGCAGCCAACACAAAATCACCTCTTGCTCTTCGCTCAGGAGTTTACTTTGTGAAAACTGCGACTGCTACCCAAAAGATAATGGTTAAATAACGATTGGCTTGAAAAGCTTGAAATAATAAAATCTATTGATGAACCCTCCATGCTGAAATGTATGGAGGGTTTGTTGTATTCTATTCTAATAGAAACCCAAAGTCACCATGAATATGAAAAATAACATTTTTAGATTTCGTATCTTTCTTCTCCTTCAATTATTTGTACTTGCCCTTGTTGCTCAGATTCCAGTAGGATACTACAATGCAGCAACTGGCACTGGCGCAACTTTAAAGACACAGCTATACACGATTATTCACACACATACGGCACGAACGTACGATAATCTATGGACTGATTTTCAGACTACAGATCAAAAGCCCAATAGCACGGTGTGGGACATCTATACTGATATTCCGTCTGGAACACCCGTCTATAGCTTTACATTCGGTACTCAACAATGCGGATCGAGTGGTTACACTAATGAAGGCGATTGTTACAATCGGGAACACTCTTTTCCAAAGAGTTGGTTTGCTGATGCAACGCCAATGTACACCGATTTGTTTCATCTATACCCGACTGACGGTAAGGTAAACGGAATGAGGAGTAACTATCCTTATGGCGTTGTTGGAACTGCCTCTTATACCTCTTCCAATGGTTGTAAGCTTGGTAATTGCGTCTATCCGGGTTACAGCGGAACAGTATTTGAACCCATCGACGAATACAAAGGTGACTTGGCTCGTACCTATTTCTACATGGCAACTTGTTACGAAAATCTGATTGGTGGTTGGAAAAATAATGATGCCAATGGGAGTACAATTTTAAGTGGAAATGCTTATCCCGCCTACGAAACCTGGTTTCTGAATATGTTGGGCGAATGGAGTGCCGCAGATCCTGTTTCGCAAAAAGAGATTGACAGAAACAATGCCATCTACGGCATTCAAGGGAATCGGAATCCATACATCGATCATCCTGAATATATCTACAGTGTGTGGGGCGTTGGAAATCTTGCTTCATCCACTCCTGAACCAACAAACTATCCGACAAATCTGTCTGCCAAAAATATTAAAATTCAATGGGTAGATGCCTCTGGCGCAACTATCCCCGAGCATTATTTGATACGAATGAGTGCCACTGGATTCAATAATATCTCAACTCCAGTTGACGGGATCTCGTATGCAAATAGCTCTACCGATAAAAATGTAGATGCAGGTGTGCATCAAGTGTGGTTCACTAATCTGAATGCTAATACAATCTATTACTTCAAGATTTTTGGTTACACGGGTAGCGGGGCTTCATCAGATTACAAAACAGATGGTGTAGTGCCGCAATCGAGTGTGAAAGTTCCTTGAAGAAATATGAATTGCCTCTCCATTTATGGGATGGAATATAAATTGCCTCTCCATTTATGGAGAGGATAAAAAATCAAAATACAAATGGCTTGAGCCAAATAATAAATTCAATTTGGCTAAAGCCAACAAAGATTCTGACAAATTATCCTTCCCATAAATGGGAAGTCAATTCATATAGAAAGTAGGGCAATGAATAGGCTCATTTCTCAAACATAATAACATCAATAATATGAAGACAAATAATAAGTTTTTTAAAATAGTTCTCACTTTAGTTTTCATTTTAATCAGTGGACCAACATGGAGTGCAACAGAAACACTTTCGTGCACAGCCGGTACTATTGCCGGTACAACAATGACTTTCAATACAGCCAATTTTACCTTTGTGCATGCCAAAGCGACTGATACCAACTTCGCATCGTACACCCCGTGGCGAGTCTATACCAATAATACTGTTACTATTACCGCAGGAAGTGGTGTAAGTACGATAACAAGCATTGTAATCTATACTGCTTCTTCGATTTATGCGAATGCAATAAATGGTATAATATCAGTGACAGGCGGCGGATCGGCAAGTGCAGTGGTGAGCGGAAACAATTGTACTATAACCATTACTGGAACTGCAACCGCAGTTGTAATTGACCCTACGGCTCAAACCCGATGGAACTCAATCGATATGAATTATACAGCGGCTTCGGTTTCTTGTACCCCTCCATCTTTCTCTTTCGCCTCATCGAGTGTTTCAAAACTCTCTAACGATGCTCCTTTTACCAATGTATTTACCACCAACAATGCCTCTACCAAAGCTTGGTCGAGTAGCAATGAAGCTGTAGCCACAGTAGATGCAACTGGTCAAGTGACCATTCATGGAGTAGGGGCAGCCGACATAAAAGTAAATCAAGCGGCAGATGGAACATTCTGTGCCGTGGTTGATGCTACTTATTCGCTGAGTGTAACGGCACCAGTTACACCTGAGCCAACCAATCATGCCACTAGTTTTGTGGCCACAACCAATACTTCATCTGAAATTACAGTTTTGTGGACCGATGCCACGGGTGGACAATTGCCCACTGGCTATTTGGTGAAAGCGTCAAAATCTGCCATCAATGCGCCAGTGGATGGGAGTGCGGAAGCTGATGCATCGTTAGTAATGAATTTCTCTCAGGGAGCAGAAATGGCTGTTTTTACTGGTTTGTCCGCTGCTTCAAACTATAATTTCTCCATTTGGCCTTATACGAATAGTGGTGCGAGTATCGATTATAAAACAGATGGAGTAGCGCCTACGGATAATGCAGCCACAGTAACACCTCTGCTTATACCCGTTGCGACAGATGCTACCGACGTCACTCATTTATCATCCAATAATACTTTTACCGCTAATTGGCAGGCAGTGGTCGGTGCTACAGGCTACGTGTTAGATGTTAGTCAAGATGTGGCAGGAGCAACTTCCACCGAGAAAGAGAGTTTCGATGGAGTTACACCCAATGGAAACCTGATTGGATCGGCCACTTATCAAAGTGGTTGGTATGTGCTTTCGCAAAGTGCAACGCGCCAAATTTACACTTCAACTGGAAATTATGGAACTGCAGCACCCTCGTTTGCATTTACCACGACTGGCGACTATATTCAAACAAAAATATACCCTTCACCTATCACATCCATCTCTTTTTGGGCAAAACAGCAGACAGGTTCTACTTCCTCTACTTCAATTCTCGGATTTAATGGATCAACTTGGGCGACGATTGCTATTTTGTCGAATGCGGATGCTGCAACGGCAGGCATTAAAACGTATGATTTGGTAGCGCTTGGATATGTTGATATTACGCAAATACTCTTAACGTACACAAAAGTGGCTGGTAATTTATCACTCGATGATATTTCAATTACTTATAGCTCTGCACCATCCATTGTCCCTATATCTGGATCACCCTTCGCGATATCGGGAGGAAATACTTTGTCGAAAGTATTAACAGGTTTGAATGCCGGCACCTATTACTATACTGTGAAAGCAACAGATGGAATCTTTACCACTGAGTCATCCAACGAAAAGAGTGTGGTACTTGATTATGCCGTAAACATCGATTCTCCTATCAATGAAAAGATTTACGTTGTTAATGGACAACTAATTGTGTCTGGAGTTTCTGCATACAATGTATTCAATATGCAAGGTGTTGAGGTGGCGAAAGTCAGTGCAAATCACTCTACTAAACCAATATTGCTTCGTTCAGGAGTCTATATTGTGAAGACAAAAAATGATGTGCGAAAGATAATGGTTAAGTGACTTATTTATTAAAATTTATTGTTGAATATTTTGTACCTTTAACCCCATAAATAATTATGTAATCCACAATTTTAAATAATACAATTATGAAAAGAACTACAATTATGAAAATGATTTTCACCTTGCTGATGGCAATAGGTGGATGTGGAGTTGGCTGGGCGCAAGCTACATTGCCAAACTATGATCCTTTAAATTATACAATTGGCAGATCTCTAAGTTCTCAGACAGGTTGGACAAAATTAAATTCAGGAGATAGCTTAACGATGACATCTGGTAATTTATCATATGTTGGGTTGCCTACATCTTCGGGAAACAAGGTTATTTTTGATGGGGCGGGTATAGATGCTGCCAAATTATTTACTCAGCAAACGACAGGGACTGTTTATTATTCTTTTTTGTTGAATGTTACATCGCTTGGTTCATTGAATACGACTGGAGGTTATTTTACTGGGTTAAATGAAGGGACATCCACAAATTATGGTGCAACAATCTGGACTCGTAAAGATGCTGGAGGTACAGGATTTAATATTGGTATTAACGCTAGAACAACGGCGGCGAATACGGCTTGGATTAGTGGAATACAATCATTAAATACGACACTCTTGATCGTTTTGTCCTATCAAATAGTCAGTGGTACTGCTAATGATATTGTTAAGATTTGGATTAATCCTATTCTTGGAACTTCTGAGCCTGCTGTTACAGCCACTGCAACAAATAATGGTACAGATTTGCTTAATTTAAACCGAATCTTCATCAGGCAAGATGCTTCTACTACGACTCCATTTATTGAAATGGATGAATTGAGAATAGGAACAAGTTGGTCAGATGTTGCGCCAATTTCTACTCCTGCACCAGTAGTTACTGGTGGCTCGCCAACTTGCACAGTAGGTACACCGTTTACTTATCAAATATCGGCAACCAATTCACCTACTAGTTATGCAGTGTCGAGTGGTACATTGCCCGATGGTTTAACTTTAAATACAACCACTGGTGAAATCTCTGGAACTCCAACTACAGCAGGAGCGCCAAGTGTTGGAGTGACAGCTACCAATGCAGGTGGCACAAGTGCGCCAGCTACCCTCAACTTTACCATTGCATCGGCATCTGGACAATCACAGACCATCACTTTTGGTGCATTGAGTAGCAAAACTTATGGTGATGCGACTTTTGATTTAACAGCTACAGCCTCTTCTGGATTAGAGGTGGGTTATACTAGTTCGAATACAAGCGTAGCAACCGTAACAGGATCAACTGTTACCATAGTAGGGGCTGGTTCTGCAGATATTACTGCCTCTCAATCGGGGAATGGGACCTACAATCCTGCCACCAGTGTGATTCAGTCATTGACTGTCGTTTCAAAAGAATTGACTTTGCCAGATGCCGCAGTAGCTGCAAAAGCATACGACGGTACTAATGCTGCTGTAATCACTGGAACATTGTCTGGTGTTATTAATGCAGATGATGTGACACTTGTTGGTGCAGGTATTTTCGCTGATGTAAACGTAGGTACTGGAATTGCTGTTACTTCCAATAGCTCACTGAGCGGTACAAAAGCAGGAAATTATACCCTTACACAACCCACAGGTTTGTCAGGCGATATAACCAAAGCATCACAAACCATTACTTTCGGTGCATTGGCTTCTAAGTTTATGGGTGATCCAGATTTTGGATTGACAGGAACAGCAAGTTCGTCTCTAACACTTACTTACAGTAGTTCAAATCCTTCTGTAGCCACAATATCGGGAGCCACTGTTACCATTCATGGTATTGGTTCGACAATAATTACTGCATCACAAAGTGGAAGCAGTAATTATGACGCAGCGGTTAGTGTTGATCAGGAGTTGGTGGTAGAATCTGCCCCTATAGCTGCCTGGAATTTCTATGGCTATGGCTCGGTGGAGCTGATTTCGCTACCTGCATTAGTCTTAGATCCTAATTTAGTCTATGCATCAAGTTCCATTACTCGTGGTTCGACCGCAGCTTGGAGTGCCGCTTCAAATTCATTCCGCACTGTAGGTTTCAAAAATGAAGGCATTTCAACGAGTAATACCGATTATTTCCAAATAACCTTGTTGGCTAAAGCTGGTAAGAAAGTTTCGTTAACGTCGTTGGATGCCAAATTGTCGGGCACATCTTCGTTTGCTGTTTCTCCCGGTGTTTCTAGTCAATTTGCTTATAGTTTAGATGGCACGACCTTTACTCTGATTGGTAGTCCAGAATCAACAATAGGTGTTCCAGCTACACTTACCCAAATAAACCTAAGTTCAATACCTGATTTGCAAAATGTTTCTGCAGCTACTACAATTACGATTCGATATTATGCAAGTGGTCAAACTGCAACAGGTGGATGGGGCTTTTATTCAATCAATGCAGATTCTTATGGATTAACCGTGAGAGGGACGGTTGATGTTGATACCTCAATCGGAGGGCAAGATCTCGCTACGAATCAAATTTATGTGACAAACGGTCAGTTGATAGTTGCAGGTGTTTCCGAATATACGGTATTCAACATGCAAGGTATGCAAGTAGCTAGTGTAAATACCGGTAATTCCAATAGATCCATTCCATTGAAATCGGGAGTTTACTTTGTGAAAACTGCCAATGCAGTTCAAAAAGTAATGGTGAAATAGTTCATTCATAAATTGATTTTGAACGAGGCGGAGAGTAATTTCCGTCTCGTTTTGTTTTATTAGCAAGTTTCATCCCATTTGATTGTGTTTAAATTGTAAAAAAAGCAGTTAAAGAAAGTTATTATTTTGTTGCGTTTTCATTTTATAATGAAAATATAACAGCTTTGTCATTGGATTACCAAAATTATAAATTACTTTTGTTGGAAAGATTATTTATATTTATTCATTTAAAACCAAATCATTATGAAAAAATTTACTTTTTTAGTAGCTGCTATGGCTACAGTTGTTTCACTTTCAGCTCAAAATCTGTTGAAAAACGGAAGTTTTGAAACTTGGACAGCAGGTGCTCCTGACAGTTGGACAATCACTACTCCAGCAAATGGTGCTGCAGAAGCCAATACCACACTTAAAATGGAAGGAGTGACTTCTCTTAAAGCTGTTGGTGGAACAGGTACATATTCAATTTATCAAGTGGTGCCAGTAACTCCAGGTAAAAGTTATACTCTTTATATGTCATATTATATCGAAGGTGGTGATGGAACAGATGCTCGTATTTGGTCTAATTTCAAAAATGGAACAGCTTATTTAACTGATGCAGAAATGACTGCAGGTGGTTTGTTGGAAAAATTAAAAGGACCTGGTGGATCAGCTGCTACATTCTATTTTCCTGATGTGAAAGGTGCTTGGCAAACTTATACTGTTGATTTCGTTGCTCCAGCTGGTGTAACTGATTTCAATATGGAGTTTAGAACTTACAAAACTCCTGCAGTAGTATATTGGGATGATATGAAATTTGGTGAAACTGGAACATTGGGTATCACCAATAATAAATTCGATAGCAGAATATTTGTAAATGATGGCGTATTGAATCTTGCGAACGTTGCTGCAGGTACTTCAGTAGAAGTTTTCAATTCAGTTGGCAAACGTGTTAACCAAGGCGTTACTTCTTCAAACAAATATGATTTGAGCAAATTGTCTAAAGGTATGTACATTGTACGTGTTGGCAATATCACTAAAAAAATTACTTTGTAATTTAATTATAGTCTTTGAAACTAAAATCCCTTCATCAGCAATGATGAAGGGATTTTTTTTTGTGGCAGATTTATCTAAGAAGATCTAAGTTTCGAGTATTGGTCAATAATCCCTGTTCCATGGCATGATAACCCAACTGGCTAATCTCTTTGATATTTTCAATGTCGAAAATATTATAATATTTTTCCTCTTCCGATTCAATATATAGATCACACAGTTCTTGCTCTATCAACGTGTTAGCTTTCAACATCAGTCTGAAAGATCTATCAGCAATGCCAATTAATGTTTTTTTGTAGTCTGAGCCTAAATGCGCCGAGACGTTTATTCCGATGATGTATTTGCACTCTTGTCTAATTGGCCGAACAGGAAGGTTGCTTAACACACCTCCATCTATGTAATGGGTGCCTTTGATTTGCCAAGGAGTAAATACGATAGGAATGGAGGAGGAAGCGCAAATGGCATCTGCTAAGTTTCCGCTACTAAAATTGATTGGTTTGCAGGCATCTAAATCGGTAGCCGTAACCACGAGTGGTGTAGGTAACTCTTCAAAAGTTTTGGAGCGTAAGTTTCGCTTCAAGAAACGACGAAGTCCATGCATGGTCATAATTCCCGATTTTGGAATCACAAATTCAGCCAAAGAGGTGAATTTCTCTTTTGAACAAATTTCGAGCACTTCATCAGGCTCAAACCCATCGCAAAAAAATGCACCGAGAATGGCTCCAGCACTTACTCCGGAAATGATATTGGGTTTCAAGTTGTGTTCAGCCAAAGCTCTCATCGCGCCGATGTGTGCAAATCCTTTGGCTCCACCACCGCTAAGCACAATGCCCAAGTTGTAGTGTGGATTTTTGTTTTCTATTTGTAAGGGAAATTGATCATTCATCGCAGCTGTCTACTAAATGGAAAATGATAGTGAATTTAGCAAAAACAAATCAACTTTAGAAGTCTTAGATCAAATGATTACTTATTTAGATTTCTGATCCACTTTGATTAGTTTGGTCACATCATACCCTCTTTTGGTAATTTTAGCAAGTAGCTCATCGTAAAGCACATCTTCAATTTGGGGAGTACGAGAGAGAATCCACAGGTAGTTGTCGGAACTGCTGCCAATAATTGCCCATTGATAATCGGTATCCAATTCAAGGACAAAGTAATCAGCATAAAAAATCCAAAAGAAAGAGACTTTTAGTTTCGACGGAACGGTAGGGTCGGGAATCTTTGCTTTTCCAATTGCTTCAGATCTCTTTCCGTCTAATGTACCTTTGTAGCCGCTGTTTATCACCTTTATTTTGCCATCTTCACGCAAAGAGTAAGTCGCAGTGACTCCAACTAAGCCCCGTTCGAAACTGTGGTCGTAACGCGCAATTTCATACCATTTGCCCAAATAGCGCTTTACATTAAGCTCTTTTACTACTGTTTTATCAATTATTTTGTTTTGACTTGAACAAGCAGCTAACAACAATAGGATTGGAATTGTCAAAATAATATATTTTTTCATTGTAATATCTCATTTTTAGTGTAACGCAATTTTATGATTCGCATCAGTTAATTTCAAATTATATGGCATTTAATTTTTATCTATCAAGATCAAAATTAATGAAATTTATTGCATTCCCATACGAAACCATCTGGAAGTTAATCCGTTTTTTTTCGAATTGAAAATCAGGGTCAAAATAAATTAGAAAACTGCTGGAAAATGGTTTTTGATATTAGCCTATTTTGAATATATTTGACAACTTTTGCAATATATATTATTGTAAATTGCAAAGTTTATCTTGTCTGCTATCAGATTATTTCCAAACTTTGCAAACCAAAACATCTTCGATAGTGTTATGAAACAATACATTTAGTAATTATAGATATGCAAACACAGACTCCCGAAATAATTGAGCAAAAAGTTCGTGAACAGATAACCAAGAAACTCTTCCTAAAAGAAGAGGAGCGATTTCTAAATAACCCAGATTCCATTAGTGTCTTAATAGATGATATAGTTTTGCTAGCAAAGTCGGAAAGTGATATCTATAAAGCCATGGGCTTTGATAGTGAAGACGAATCTCGAAGAATCGATTTGGAAATTGTAGCTGCAGATTATGCTCCAGAGATTGCTGCCTATATATTTTATCTGGAGGCGATGGAGACGGAAACCAACGAAGACGAGATATACGATGGCGTTTTTCTAGCATTGAATTCTGATAAAAAACTGTTGGAACGCAGACTTCATCAATTGATGATGATGTCTCTCTCTGGTAGAGTGAAGGAAGAAGATGCCAACGAACTAGGTGTAGAACGTTGGGCGTTAATCAGTAATTTCGCAAATCAGGTAAAGTTCATTGCTTCACACGAAACTATTCCACAAGCCGTTGAGGAGGCATTCACTGAATACTCTACACATCCTGAGCTTAAAGAGATTAGTAAAGCCGATATAGAATGTGAATTCAACCGTTTTGTGCCGCTGGCGGTCAATGAAATAAATGCTTACAAACTGGCGCTTGAGATTGCACCTCAAAGTGCCGATATCAATATGGTATTGGCTATGGTACAGCAGCTTCTGCGCGTAGAGATTTAAACGCAAAGGAGCGAAGACGCTATGTAGATATTTATTTTCCTCTGATGGCTTTTATCTTATAGTCCATTTGATTGCTTTTTCCTACTTTGTTGTCGAATTTGGCGGTGCAATATACGCGTGCAGCATTCGGTTCAAGAATGGCATTGGCATCAGCTATAATAGTTAGGCATTGCTCCATCGTTTCACATTCTATGATTGTTCCCATCGGAGTCAGCTGACTTTGGTAGGGTAAATTATCAATCATCTCAATGACTTGCTTTACGTATTGGCTCACGTGTACCCCTTTGTCGGTGGGGAATATAGCAAATTCCATGATGACAGACATAATTTTTTCTGGTTTTGTTAATAATGTGTTCGTAAAGTTACTTGTTTTATATAACAAAAATGGCGTTCAACTTTCATTAAACGCCATTTTATATTTTGAGAGAGTGTTACGCTCCTTGAGTAACAACCGTATTATCTACCTTTTTAATCAATCCTTGTAATACTGAACCAGGTCCCACTTCGGTGAAGTTGTTTCCACCATCGGCAATCATATTGCGAACGGTCTGCGTCCAACGAACGGGAGCTGTGAGTTGAGCAATTAGATTTTCTTTGATCGCTGCCGGATTTGTTTCTGGTTTGGCATTTACGTTTTGGTAAACGGGACAAACTGGTTGGTGAAACTCGGTTGCATTGATAGCTTCTGCTAATTCGGCACGAGCTGGTTCCATGCAAGGTGAATGGAATGCACCACCTACTTTTAGTTTCAATGCGCGTTTTGCTCCAGCGGCTAACATTAGTTCGCACGCTTTGTCAATTCCGCTTTCTGTACCAGAAATAACAATTTGTCCAGGACAGTTATAGTTAGCAGGAACCACAATGTCGTCGATTCCAGCACAGATTTCTTCTACTTTCTCGTCTGCAAGATTTAAAACAGCAGCCATAGTTGATGGCATTGCTTCACACGCTTTTTGCATCGCCATTGCACGAGCATAAACCAATTTTACACCATCTTCGAATGATAAAGCTCCTGCAGCTACCAATGCTGAAAATTCACCCAGAGAATGACCGGCAGTCATTTCGGGCGCAAATTTATCGCCCATCGTTTTGGCTAAAATTACTGAGTGCAAAAAGATAGCAGGTTGAGTCACTTTGGTTTGACGAAGGTCTTCGTCTGTTCCGTCAAACATTAAATCAGTGATTCTGAATCCTAGAATTTCGTTTGCTTTTTCGAAAAGATCTTTGGCCAAAGCAGAGTTTTCGTACAACTCTTTACCCATTCCTACAAATTGGGCACCTTGTCCCGGAAATACAAATGCGTTCATATTGTTTCTATTTGGTTTGCAAATTGGCTGCAAAATTAATAAAAAACTTCCGATGATTATCATTTTTGCCTAGATTGAAGTATATTTGCGTGCCTATTTGAGCGTGGATAAAAGTTTGTAGTTTCGTTAGGTAGGTACAATTCTAATACATTTATTTAAATTAATAAAATTATACTCATGAACCATTTACTGTTTTTGAATTTAGGAACTGGTGAAGCCATTATTATTGTTGTTATTGTTATTCTGCTTTTTGGAGGAAAAAAAATTCCAGAATTGATGAAAGGTATTGGCAAAGGTGTGAAGAGTTTCAAAGAGGGTTTGAACGAAGCAGAAACTGAAATTAAAAGTGGACTGAACGACGATAAAAAAGATAGCGACAAAAAATGACAGTTGAGGAAATCAGCGAAATGACATTTTGGGATCACATTGATGACCTACGAAAAGTTCTTTTTCGTATAGCGGCGTTTATGGTGGTGGTTTCTGGCGTCTTTTTTGCGTATATGAGAGAATTGTTCGATTATGTCATTTTGGCACCTACTCGAAACGATTTTTTTGTTTATGAATGGATGAATCGAATGGCTGCAAAATATCCATTGATTTTTCCAGATTTTTGCATTGGCGAATTTCACGTCAAAATCATCAATATAAATCTCTCTTCTCAGTTTTTTATCCACATGTCCACCTCTATGTGGTTGGCGTTGGTGGTGAGCTTCCCTTTTTTGATTTACCAAATCTGGCTTTTTGTGAAGCCTGCACTTTACGATAATGAAAAGAAAAATGCGGGACCTGCGTTTTTCTATGGAAATCTGCTTTTCTTTTTGGGTGTAGCCGTTGGTTATGTGATGGTTTTCCCGCTTTCTCTGCGTTTTTTGGCAGGTTACGAACTGAGTACGTTGATTGAAAATAGCGTTTCTCTCGACTCCTACATGGACAGCTTTCTGATGCTCTGTTTTATTATGGGTTTGGTATTTGAACTGCCATTATTGTCATGGCTTCTATCTAAAATAGGGATTCTTCATCGTGGATTCTTCAACAAATTCCGAAAACATGCCGTTGTTGTTTTGTTGGTACTAGCAGCAGTTATTACTCCATCAGGCGACCCATTTACTTTGATGGTAGTTTTCTTACCCATCTATATGCTTTGGGAAATAAGCGCAATGGTGGTGAAAAAGAAACCAAAGGAGGTTGAAGATTAATTGTCAAAATTAAGCAGAAGTATGAAAAATACACTTGTTGATCTATTTGAGCATGCGGTAAATCAGTTTCCGCAGAACTCGTTCCTGTTTGAAAAAACAGACAAACAGTACGTAGAGACGACATTTGCACAAACGCGAGAATTGGTTTATCGTTTTGGTGCCGGTTTAATGGCATTAGGGGTGACCAAGGGTGATAATCTGGCACTACTCTCTGAAGGCCGTAATGCCTGGATTGTTGGTGAATTGGCTATGTTTTATGCTGGTGCAGTGAATGTTCCTCTCTCTGTAAAGCTAGAGGAAACCAATGATCTTTTATTCCGAATCGAACATTCTGAGAGTAAATATATTCTTGTATCGGGTGGTCAATTGCCTAAAATTAGAGCCATTAAGGATAAAATTTTTCATGTGAAACGAATTGTTGTGTTCGACCATTTGTCAGAATACCAAGACAAAGAGATCGCTCTTTCTGAAGTGTATTCATTGGGAAAAGAGTATCTCAAAAAGCATTCACTCGAGGAGTTTTTGAAAACATCTCAATCCATTCAGAATGACGATTATGCGACAATAACCTATACATCTGGCACTACAGCTGAGCCGAAGGGTGTTATCTTGACACATCGCAATTATACGGCAAATGTAGAGCAGGCGTTGACATTGGTTACGGTGCCTCAACATTGGCGTACTTTGATTATTCTGCCGCTCGATCATTGTTTTGCGCATGTGGTTGGATTTTATATTTTCATGAAGAGTGGGGCAGGAGTTGGCTTTATCCAAACGGGTAAGACTCCTTTGGAAACGCTCAAAAATATTCCGCAAAACATCAAGGAAATCAAACCACATTTGTTGTTGAGTGTTCCTGCTTTGGCGAAAAATTTTAAGAAAAATATTGAAAATGGTATTCGTGCTAAAGGTGCATTCACTGAAAATCTATTCAGTTTTGCATTAAATGTCGCCATAAAATACCATGGTGATGGCTTGACTTATGGAACGGGTCTTCGGATTCTTTTGAAACCAGTGGTTGAGCTGTTCGATAAGATCCTATTTTCTAAAGTTCGACAAAATTTTGGAGGAAATCTTCAATTTTTCATCGGTGGTGGAGCCTTATTGGATACCGAATTACAACAATTTTACCATGCAATCGGTTTGCCAATGTTTCAAGGGTATGGATTGTCGGAAGCTACTCCGGTTATCTCTTCAAACACTCCGTACAAACATCGATTTGGCTCTTCGGGCATTTTGGTGAAACCGCTTGATGTTCGAGTGGTCGATTCAGAAGGTAATGATTTGCCAAAAGGCGAAAAAGGAGAGCTTGTCTTTCGTGGCGAAAATGTAATGGCTGGTTATTGGAAGAATCCTACTTCAACTGCTGAAACAGTGCGCGATGGATGGCTTTATACTGGTGATTTAGGTTACGTGGGGAAAGACGATCTACTTTACGTGCTAGGACGATTCAAAAGTTTGCTGATTGGCAGCGATGGCGAAAAATATAGTCCAGAGGGAATTGAAGAGGCGATGATTTCGCTCTCACCGGCAATAGATCAAATTGTGTTACACAATAATCAAGATCCTTATACGGTTGCATTGTTGGTTGTCAATCAAGAATATCTGAAAAAGAATATTCAGAACGATTTCAAAAGCGATGAAGGACGAAAAGAGGCAGTACGACTAATTCAGAGTGAAGTGGATAAATTCAAAGGGAGAGGAGCCTTTGGTGGGATGTTTCCCGAGCGTTGGCTTCCTTCTACCTTTGCTGTGTTACCAGAACCATTTACCGAGCAAAACCGAATGGTGAACAGCACGATGAAGATTGTGCGTGGAAAGGTCGAAGAGGTGTATGCCGATCGCATTGCATCTCTCTACACAGCCGAAGGGAAAAATGTGCTGAATGGTGATAATTTGAAGAGTGTTTTTTGACCTCCCCAACCCCTCCCAAGTAGGGGCTAAGGATGCAGTTATAAAAAGTCCCCCTTGGGGGATTAGGGGGTTTTTAAAGATGAAATATCAATATAAAAGAATTGCAGTAAAAATTGGTAGTAATGTGCTCACTCGTAAAGATGGCACATTGGATGTGACGCGCATGTCGGCATTGGTCGATCAAGTGGCGGAGTTGCATTCCAAAGGAGTGGAGGTGATTCTTATATCATCGGGAGCAGTGGCAGCAGGACGTAGCGAAATGAAGAGTGATAAAAAACTCGATGCAGTATCTGGTCGTCAACTATTTTCGGCGGTAGGACAGGCTATTTTAATCAATCGTTACTACAAATTGTTTCGAGATCACGGAATTACATGCGGACAGGTTTTGACTACGAAAGAGAGTCTCTCTACGCGCATGCATTATCTCAATCAGAAGAGTTGTATGAACGTGATGTTAGCGCATCGTGTTATTCCGATTGTGAATGAAAACGATACCATTTCTGTTACAGAACTGATGTTTACCGATAACGATGAATTGTCGGGATTGGTGGCGACGATGATGGGAGCAGAGGCATTGATGATTCTCAGCAATATAGATGGAATCTACAATGGCGATCCATCAGATCCTACATCACAAGTGATTCGGGAAGTGAAAAGTTCGAAGGTTAATTTATCAGATTATATTCAGACCAATAAATCTTCGTTTGGTCGTGGCGGTATGCTTACCAAGTGTAATATCGCTCGTAAAGTGGCCGATGAAGGTATCACTGTGATCATTGCCAACGGTAAAAAAGAGAATATTCTGCCTGCATTGATGAAAGATGCCTCTACCATTTGCACACGATTTGTTGCTTCTAACAAGACAATTTCGGGTGTGAAGAAGTGGATAGCTCATTCTGATGGGTTTGCTAAAGGAGAGATACATATCAATCAAGGTGCGTTTGAAGCGATGTCTCAACCCAAAGCGGTGAGCCTTTTACCTGTAGGAGTCGTGCGCATCGATGGCGACTTTGAGAAGGATGATATTGTGAAGATTTTCAATCCAGAAGGTGCTCAAATTGGCGTGGGTCGCATATCGTACGATAGCGATAAAGCTCGTCAAATGCTTGGCCAGCAAGGCGCCAAGGCTTTGATACATTACGACTATCTATATTTAGATTGAGAAACTTTGTAGATGAAATTGGAAGAAATTAGCCAATTAAGTTGTTAATCTCTTCTTTTAGTTGTGGCAGATGTCTAATGACAACTCCCCATATATTCTCATCTGAAACAGAATCATAGCCATGTATGATTTGATTTCTGAGACCTACGATTCGTTTGGCATTCGCAATGTTAATTTCCGGATTCTCCCTCAGAATTCGATTCATTGCCTCACCGATAATCTCAAGATTTCGCTCTATACCACGCTTTAGAAGTATATCTACAGCATAATCTTCAAATCGTTTTGGGCGGTTTTCGAAAAACGAGTCTATTTCGTCTATTGCGAACTTTATATCGTATAGATATTTAAGCACTTTTTCTGCCATATACAAGCACTTTTTGGCTATTTACCGATGCCTTGAAGATTGGATTTCTTAAAGTTTGAGATTCAACAAGGTCTATAGGTCTATGAAGCAACTCTTCCAATTTCTCTTTCAAATCCATGTAATTGTCAAAATAATCAAGTAAGTCAATTTGAGTAAACTCAATTAAGAAATCAACATCACTCGCATCACTGAATTTGTTTGTGAGGATTGAACCGAATATGTAAAGTTCCTTAACGCAGTGGTTTACGCACAGTTCGACCAGTTTTTCTCTATTTTCTTCAATTAACTTCATGCTGCAAATATACTATTTTTGGACTAAAGAGAAGTGTAAATCAATTTTAATCTAAAAAAGAGATTGCGATTTTTCTCTCAAATTACGCTTCGTTAAATCTACACGCACCTGTGCAATTATGCTGATGGTTCAGTCAAAGCTTTTACCGTTTATATTTAACGCGGTTTACAATCCCACGACAGCAAGGAGCCAAGACATTGATTCATTACGACTATTTGTATTTGGATTAAAGGGTTTTCAAAAATAAAATGAAGAGGGGAAATTGCAATATCATAACAATCTCCCCCTTATTTATTCGTGTCATTTCGTTTCAAATGTTTAGCTTATTCGATTTGGTATAGAAAAATAGAATGTTGAGCCTTTTCCTTCTTCGCTTACAACACCTATATTACCTCCCAATTTTTCAACAAACTCTTTGCAGATAGCCAATCCAATACCCGTGCCGCTTTCGTGGTTGGTGCCGTATCTCGATTTGTTGACAATATCGATAAATAGCCTATTCTTAATTTGTTCGTTCATTCCAATTCCAAAGTCTTTGACTGATATTTCCACGAATTGGTTAACTATTTGATGCTGGATTAAAATTGTACCTCCCTGATGACTGTATTTGATCGCATTCGAAATTAGGTTTCGAAGAATAGTGTTAAGCATATTCTGGTCGGTTTTGATAATGAGATACGCTTTGTTGTCGTAGGATATTGTGATGTTTTTCTTCAATTGCTGCGCCATCGAGAAATCGATAGAGTTTTTGATTAACTCATTTAGCGAGAATAACTCGTCATGAACCTGTATTTGGTTTGACTGAGATTTGGCCCAATTAAGTAACATCTCTAGTAAATGATATGAGTTGTTGGCTGTTTCACTCAATAATAATGTTATTTTCTCAATCTCATCTGATGAGTAAATATGTATATTGGTTTTCAAGAGATCAGTTAATCCCAATATCGCAGAAAAAGGATTGCGCAAATCGTGACCAATGATGGAAAATAATTTATT
>JAQTZA010000020.1 GCA_028687995.1 Bacteroidales bacterium | reverse complement strand
CTTTGGGGACCTCCAGGTGTGGGGAAAACAACTCTCGCACGTATCATTTCGAATCAGCTCGATGTGCCTTTTTACACACTAAGTGCCGTAAATGCTGGTGTGAAAGATGTGCGCGAAGTGATCGAACAAGCCAAAAGCAAACGCTTCTTCAATGTTAAAAGCCCGATTCTATTTATCGACGAAATTCACCGTTTCAGCAAAGCGCAACAAGATTCGTTGCTCGGAGCGGTTGAAAATGGCACCGTCACGCTGATTGGCGCTACCACCGAAAATCCATCGTTCGAGGTGATTCGTCCGCTGCTGTCACGCAGTCAGGTCTATGTGCTCAAATCGCTGGAGAAGAAAGATTTGCTCGAACTGCTCGACCGTGCATTGACCACAGACGTTGAACTTCGTCAGAAAAACATTTCGCTCAAAGAGACCGATGCCCTACTCCGCTTTTCGGGTGGCGATGCGCGCAAATTGCTCAACATTCTTGAGCTTGTCATCAACGCCGAAGAGAGTGAAACAATCGAAATTACCGACCAAATTGTTACTGAACGGCTGCAAGAAAATCCTGCTGCTTACGACAAAGGCGGCGAAATGCACTACGACATTATTTCTGCCTTCATCAAATCGATTCGAGGCAGCGACCCCGAAGCCGCCATTTATTGGCTCGCTCGCATGGTAGCTGGAGGCGAAGACCCAAAATTCATTGCCCGACGATTGGTGATTTCTGCTGCCGAAGACATCGGTTTGGCCAATCCAAATGCGCTTTTGCTTGCCAATTCGTGTTTCGATGCGTTGCAAAAAATCGGTTGGCCCGAAGGTCGCATTATCTTGGCACAAACTACTATCTATTTGGCATCTTCTGCCAAAAGCAACTCGGCATATATGGCTATCGACGATGCATTGGCTCTGGTGCAGGAAACAGGTGATTTACCCGTTCCACTCCATTTGCGCAACGCTCCAACTAAGTTGATGAAAGAGTTGGATTATGGCAAAGAGTACAAATATGCGCATAGTTTTGAGAATAATTTCGTTAAACAAGATTATCTTCCCAAAGAGTTGAAAGGCAAAACAATATGGACGCCGCAAGATAATCCACTTGAATCGAAATTGAAAGAGCATTTACATAAGCTTTGGAAAAATCGTTTTTGAGACCTTACCCACACACATATATCATGAAAAAAGGAATCATTTTTATCTCATTTTTTTTGTTGACCAATTATTCTTATTCATTTTCGAAAACTCAGATTTTCGATACTCAATTCTCGCAATCCATTTTTAGATCATTTACAAATTTGTGGCAAAATATTCCTCAGGAAAAAGTTTATTTACACACCGATAAACCCTATTACAGTGCAAGCGAGGATATTTGGTTTCAGGCTTATGTTTTAAATGCGACAACACACGAATCAAAAAATCTAAGCAAATTTCTATATGTTGAATTGGTCAATAAAGTTGATTCTGTAATTGAACGCGTGAAAATAAGAAAGGACTCGCTGCGCTTTGCTGGAAATATAAAATTAAAACCAGATTTGGCAAGTGGGTATTATGCATTGAGGGCTTATACCTCGTGGATGCTTAATGAAGATGCCGATTTCATTTTCAGTAAAACAATTTTTATTGGCAATACAATCGATGATCAGATTTCGTGCAATATCATCTACGGAAAAGTGATTGACAACAAATTACCCATCACCATAACTTTTAAAAACGCGTATAAAAGCCCAATTACTGGTAAGAAGATTCAAATTTATACCAAATGGAAAAATTCATCAAAAAAGAAATTGAATAGCGTAACCAATAGTGAAGGAAATGTTGGTTTTCAATTAAATTATGATTTAAACGATTCTTCGAAGAAAAGTATCGATGTATCGATTGTGGATGATGAAATAAGATTTCAAAAGACATTTTTCATTCCAAATTTCAGCGATGATTTTGACGTGCAATTTTTCCCAGAGAGTGGCGTTTTGCTTGGAAATAATCTACAAACAATCGCATTTAAAGCAATTGCAAGCAGTGGTTTATCTGAGGAAATTACTGGAAATATATTCACTCAAAATGGAACGGAAGTCACTGATTTTCAATCGACTCACAAAGGAATGGGTCGATTCATCGCGGAACTAGATGCAAGTGAGCATTATTATGCACTAGTGAAATCATCGAAAGGAATCGAAAAAAAAGTTCCTCTCCCAAAGATTGAAAATCAAGGGGTGGTTTTGCATCTGAACTATCATAAAGGAAAATTTATGTACCAAATTACCAATCGAACAAGTTTAGATACTAAATCACTCTATCTTTTGGTACATACTCGTGGCAAAGTGTATGCACTTCAACAGTTCAATAATTTAGAAGGCCAAATTTCGGAAGATAGATTGCCAGCGGGTGTAGTCTCATTTGCAGTAATAGATTCTGCAAAAAATACGCTTTGCGAACGATTGGCATTTGTCGATAACAAAAAAACGTTGACTTATGAACTACATTCGGATAAAGAAATTTATGGAAAGAGAGAAGCGGTAACTCTTGATTTCAAAATCAATGCTTCGACACAACAAAAGGTTGAAGGGGATTTCTCTGTCAGTATAACAGACTCAAAAACGGTGCAAGCAGATTCCTTGAGCAATAATATCGTAAGTTACCTACTCTTAACATCAGATTTAAAGGGCTTTATTGAAGATCCAGCATACTATATTAAAAATGAATCTTCGACACACGACAATCTTGATCTTTTGATGTTGACACAAGGTTGGAGAAGATTCAACACAGCCGATATTGTAAAAGGGATTTATAAAAAACACACATCTTATCTAGAGATTGGTCAAGAAATATCGGGTACAGTCAAGAATTTCATCGGGAAACCGTCGAAAAATTGTGATATCATCATGCTTGCTTTGGGAAAATCGATGATGAAGATGGTAAAAACAGATAGTTTAGGGCGATTTAGTATGAATGGAATAGAGTTTGAAGATAGCACTCAATTTATTCTCAAAGCTAAAAAGAGAAAGAGTCTGACGGATGTAGAAATCATTCCAGATTTAGACATATTCCCCAAATTATCCACTTATATTTATGAGCCCCGCAAAGTAGAATCTTCGGCTCAACTCGATTATTTGAATCAATCAAAAGAAAAATACTATTACGAAGGAGGAATGCGCATCATCAATCTCAATGAGGTTGTGATAGATGGGGGTAAAAGCAAGCCTCAATCTGATGAACCCTTTTATTCTGGAATGGAAGAAGAAGAACGAACGACCAAAGATTTCGAAAAATTTCAAGGAATATCACTTTTGAGCTATCTACAAACCATTTCGGGGATACAGGTGAATGGCGATGCTGTTTCTATTCGCGGGAATGGTGGCTCTCCACTATTTCTAATTGATGGAGTTGAATCAGAAGATTCATCAAGTCTCTCCTACTTTATGATGACAGATATTGAAAACATATCTGTGTTTAAGGGAGTCAGCGCATCTATTTTCGGCTCTCGTGGAGGCAATGGAGTGATTGCCATAACGTTGAAAAAAGGTACTACAGTGAATACAAGTCCTTCGATTAGCATGACGACAATTATGCCTTTGGGCTATCAAAAGCCAGCGCAATTTTATCAACCCAAATACGAAGTTGACAGCATACGAAGAACTTCTATACCCGATCTTCGTACCACTATCTATTGGAATCCACAATTGAAATCAGATTCAACGGGCAATGTTCGTTTCAAATTCTTCACAGCGGATAAACCCAATGATTATACGGTCACGATTGAAGGAGTTACAAATGATGGCACCATTTGTAGATATGTTGGCGCTTTAAGAAGAGAGAATCCGTAAACATTTAAACTCTTTCTTTCGAATTTTAATAAAATAATATTAACGCAAATTTTGCCTCAATTTATTAGCGTCTAAGAACCTCTTTTTTAGCAGAAAATGATTGCCAAAAGCAAAAAAAATAGTAATTTCGCAGCTTAATTCTGCTACCCAATATTGCAAAATATTTCTTATTTAAATATATCTCAAATGAAGAAGCATAATTTTTTTGCAGGCCCCTCAATTCTAAGTGATTACACAATCAAAAGTACAGCCGAAGCTGTAATTGATTTTGCTGGAATGGGATTGTCAATTCTAGAAATTTCTCACAGAGAAAAAGAATTCATCGCGGTAATGGACAACGCACGCTCTTTGGTAAAAGAGTTGTTGGATGTTCCGCAAGGTTACGATGTTGTTTTTATGGGCGGTGGTGCAAGTACTCAATTTTGCATGGTACCATACAACCTTTTAGAGACAAAAGCAGCTTATGTGGATTCTGGTACCTGGGCTTCAAAAGCAATCAAAGAGGCAAAATTATTTGGGGAAGTGGAAGTTATTGCTTCTTCTAAAGATGCAAATTACTCTTTCATACCAAAAAATTACACAGTTTCTGATGATATTGATTATCTGCACATTACATCAAACAATACCATTTTTGGCACACAAATGCATCAATTTCCTGATGCCAAAGGTCATTTAGTTGCCGATATGTCATCTGATATTTTCTCACGTCAAATTGATGTCTCAAAATTCGACATTATCTATGCAGGCGCTCAAAAGAACCTTGCACCAGCAGGTGTAACGATAGCGATTGTAAGAGAAGATGCATTAGGCAAAGTGTCTCGTCCAATTCCATCGATGTTGAACTACAAAACTCACATCAAAGACGAATCAATGTATAACACACCTCCTGTATTGCCAACATTCGCAGCACTTAAAACACTTGAGTGGTACAAACAATTAGGTGGTGTAGCCGCTATTGAAAAAATCAATATCGAAAAAGCGGGTATGCTTTACGATGCTATTGACAACAGCAAACTGTTTAAAGGAACTGCAGTAGCTGAAGATCGATCGTTGATGAATGTTTGTTTCGTGATGAACGATGAATACAAAGAACTAGAAGATCAGTTCGGTAAATTTGCCAAAGAACGTGGAATGATGGGAATTAAAGGTCACCGTTCGGTTGGTGGTTTCAGAGCATCCATCTACAATGCCATGCCAAAAACAAGTATTCAGGCATTGATTGACACCATGAAGGAATTCGAAAAAAATATTTAAACCATAAAAATCAACAATATGAAGACGCTGAGAAAAAAGAATGAATCCTTTTACTTAGCGTCTTTGTAATTTAAACCAACAACATTATGAAAGTATTAATTGCTACAGACAAACCATTTGCTGCTGTTGCGGTAAGTGGAATCCGCCAGGTGGTGGAAGAGGCTGGAATGGAGCTTGTTTTGCTCGAAAAGTACACAGAAAAATCACAACTGCTCGATGCGGTAAAAGGTGTGGATGCAATGATTGTACGCAGCGACATTGTCGATGCTGACGTAATCGCTGCTGCTGATCAACTTAAAATAGTAGTACGTGCAGGAGCCGGATTCGACAATCTTGATTTAAAGGCATGTACCTCAAAAGGAATCATTGCCATGAATACTCCTGGACAAAATGCCAATGCCGTGGCTGAATTAGCCATCGGTATGATGGTGATGGTGGCACGCAATTTCTACAATGGCACTTCGGGTACAGAATTACTAGGAAAAAAATTAGGAATTCACGCCTTTGGAAATGTTGGTCGCAACATTGCCCGCATCGCAAAAGGTATAGGTATGGAAATTTATGCTTTTGATGCATTCGTAGATCCAACAGTCATCAAAAATGAGGGCATTACCCCTGTTTCGTCTGCCGAAGAATTGTATAGAACTTGTCAATATATTTCCATCAATATTCCTGCTACGGCCGAAACAAAAAAATCAATCAACCACGCTTTATTGAGCAAGATGCCTAAAAATGCGATGTTGGTGAATACTGCCCGCAAAGAGGTAATCAACGAAGACGAACTAGTGAAATTGATGGAGGAACGTCCTGATTTTCGTTATGTGTCGGATGTAGCACCTGATAATGCTGCCATTTTTGCAGAAAAATTGGCTGGTAAGTATTTCTTCACTCCAAAGAAAATGGGTGCTCAGACATCTGAGGCAAATGTAAATGCAGGTATTGCAGCTGCAAATCAAATTGTTGATTTTCTGAAAAATGGTATTGATCGCTATCGCGTAAACTAATCACAGATTATAGAATCACATAAAAACGACCACTCCATTTGATGAAGTGGTCGTTTTTTGGTTAAGGAACTTATTTGTTGACTCTATTTTTCTTTCCAAAGTTTGCATCAACTTTTATCAAATATGCAGCTGCTATACCTGGAATAGCACAAATAGCCACCCAAAGAAAAAAATATTGATATCCTATTTGCTCTTGTATCCAACCTGATATCATACCAGGAAGCATCATACCAAGTGCCATAAAACCAGTACAGATAGCATAATGTGCGGTTTTATGTTCTCCATCCGAAAAATAAATCATATACAACAAAAAAGCAGTGAATCCAAAACCGTACCCAAATTGCTCTACAATCATATACAAAGTAATGAGCCACAGTTGGGTAGGTTGAGTATATGATAAAATCACAAACACTAATACAGGTAGATTGATGATTACTGCCATCGGAATGTTCCAAAACTTCAATCCTTTGTTTGAAGCTACAATACCACCCAAAATTCCACCTATAACCAAACCAATTACGCCAAAAGTACCATACGCCACTCCAATATCATAGGTCGAAAGTCCTAACCCGCCTTTTTCACGAACATCCATCAAAAAAGGAGTTGTCATCTTCACTAATTGAGATTCACAAAGACGATATGTTAGGAAATAAAATAGTGCAATACCTATCTCTTTCTTTTGAAAAAAGGAGATAAACGTTAATCCAAATTCATGAAGAATATTCTTAAAATATTTTTTTTCAATTTGTACATCCTCTATAGGATGTGGTAATACGACTTTATGATATAGTACAAATAAAAGAAATAATCCAGCTAAAACGTAAAATGTTATACTCCATGCTAAGGGTACATTTCCCCTCACATCTGAAACTAAATACCCTTTTTCCAATGCTCCAGCTAAAACTACGAAAAGTCCTTGTCCTGAAATCATTGCAATTCGATAGAAGGTTGAGCGAATTCCAACGAAAAAGCTTTGTTGATATGCATTTAAGCCTAACATATAAAACCCATCGGCTGCTATGTCGTGCGTTGCAGAGCTAAAGGCAAGCAACCAGAAAAATGCCAAAGTCGTTTGAAAAAAAAAGGGTTGCGGTAATGCAAATGCCACACAAGCAAATGCAATACCAATAAATGATTGCATAGTTACTACCCACCAACGCTTTGTACGGAAAATATCTACAAATGGACTCCACAATGGTTTAATTACCCAAGGCAAATATAGCCAACTCGTGTAAAAAGCTATTTCAGTATTTGAAATCTTTAGATCTGTATAAAGGGTGACCGCAATTGCCATTACGGCAACATAAGGTAGGCCTTCTGCAAAATAGAGTGTGGGAATCCATGCCCAAGGTTTTGAATTATTCTTCAAAGGTGTAGAGTTTTATTGTTGATTGAAAACATTTTATTTGTATTGAAATGCCGAAAAGAGAATGATTCTTTTCGGCATTTGTATTTACTGCAAATCTGTTTCGATTAATATTCCAAAATTGTGAATTCTGTTCTACGATTGGCTTGATGCTCTTCGTCGGTACAATCTATGCCATCGCTACATTTGTTAAGTAATTTGCTTTCACCATATCCATGAGCAATCATTCTTGTACGCTCAATACCTCTTGACACAAGGTAATTGACCGCCGATTGTGCTCGTCGTTGGGACAAATTGTGATTATACTCAACCGTACCACGGCTGTCGGTATGCGACGCCAATTCAATCTTCAACGTTGGATTTTCGTGCATTGTCTGAACCAATTTATCAAGAATAATTGCAGCATCGGCTCGAATATCATCTTTATCAAAATTATAATGGATATTCTCGATCCGAATTGTTTTCCCTTTTTCGAACAACTGATCGAGGTAAAGTGCCACGCGCAGTGTATCTGAAATATCGCTTTCTTTTACAGCAACATTAGCTGAATCAGCATAGTAAGACTCTTTCACACCCAAAACATTATAGACCATTGATTCATCCACCTGAAACAGAACTGTTCCGTCAGCACGACTATTTTGTTTAGCTATGATATCTTCACCTGCAGATAAAGTTACAGATGCATTCGGTATTATTACTTTAGTTTGTTTATTTAAAACAGTGGCCTTTAAATAGTGATCGACTTTTGGTTTCTGAATTGTAAACGAAAAAATATCATCCATTCCACGACCCTTCTTTCTATTTGAAGAAAAATAACCGGAAGTCTGCTTATCATTGTAAACAAATGAAAAATCATCACCCGCAGAATTAATTGGATATCCCATATTCACAGGCGTTTTCCATACATCTTTACTTCCTTTGACTCTAAAAATATCCAATCCACCCATACCTGGTAAACCACTTGTGGAGTAATAAAGTGTACCATCGCTACCCATAGTTGGGAAAAGTTCGTCCTGTTCGGTATTGATGGTTGATCCAGCATTTTGAAGTATACCCCATGTTCCATCCGCTTGAAAAGTGCAAAACCAAATATCTGTCCCACCTTCTCCACCAGGCATATCAGACACAAAATAGAGCACTTTTCCATCGGGACTCAATGCAGCATGACCCACAGAGTACTGTTTCACATTATTGTAAACAAACGGTACAGGTTTTTGCCATTTTCCATCTTCAGTAGATTGAATATAAAGCTCCATGTTGTTGGTGGTGTAAGTTCCTCTGTCATCTTTTTTCACAACCCCATTTTTACCAGGATAGGTGCGCGTGATAAAGAAAGTATCTGCTGTCTTATTTCCTGTAATTGGACCAATATGATATGATTCGCTATTCACATCGGAACCTAAAAGAGAAGGATCTGTCAATGTGTTTTTCTCACTACGATTAGCGGTATAGATTCTCAAAAAAGATTTTCCTGTCCATCCATATTTTTTATCACTTGCAATATTCAGAGGTTCACCTGCATAATAAACCTTATCACCCATTGGAAAAACTGAAAATTCCGAATTTTCTGTATTTACACCCGATTCATTTCTTATTTTATGCTTTGTCGGATTACTCATCCAAATCAAAGCAGAATCACAACCAGCTATAGCAACAGCGACGTCGTCAATCTTGCCGGTTTGTTTGGCATAATCTTTGAGCACTTTTTTCGCCTTCGGATAGAGAACATTGGCTTTGAGTAACTCCCCATAATAAATTAAGTTTTCGGGACGGCTCTCTTTATTTGCCACTACGCGAGCATACCATATTTCAGCATCTTGATATTGATTCATTTTGCGATAACACTCTGCCAAACGCTCCAAATCGTGTAGCTTCGGTGTTTTCGTATCATTTATCTTTAAATAGATCGCAGCTGCCTTAGAATATTGAAATTGATCAAACAATCTATCTGCTTTCTCCCTCATTCCAAGTTGCTCTTGAGCACTCAAGTTTTGAGCTATTAAAAATAACACAGAAACAAATAATAAAATGATTGAACTTTTAATCTTCATACAATTTTGTGATTTTATTAGAAATCAATTTTTTAAAAAAATCGTGGGCTTAACAGTCGTTGCGTCTTGGTGGGTATGGTCCAGCCTAAGGTTATTTCATGAGTACCTAACTGAGTATATTTCAATCCATTAATCATGTAATCATAGGAATAGCCTAGTCTTATATTTTCTGAAATATAAAGTTGAATAATACCCGATACAGAATTTAATTTACTAAGTGTCAAGCCATCATCAAATTTCTTTTCAAAAATATTCAATCCAGATCGATAAGACCCACCTAACCATAACTTTCCTCCAAAAATAAACATGGCATTCAAATCGACACAAGTGGGACCATTGAAATCTTCTTTAAATAACATGCCTGGTCTTAATTTGATATAGTCGGTCAAATCAAAAACCGTTCCTGACATCAAATATATGTGAGGTTTCTTAATAATATTAGCTGTATCAGCCACATCCCAATGGAAAATTGAGCTCGTAAGATTACCTGACAACATGTCCATAACGGAAAATCCCAAATACCATTTTGGCGTATAGTAATAAATCCCAAATCTGACGTCTGGTATATAGTTTGTATTCATATCTCTTGACAAGATAGGATCGCTATAATCAATTGGATGTAATAGACTCTCATCCAATCCATATTGAGTAACCCCTGCAGCTATACCAAAACTTAATCTTCGAGTGTCTTCATCATCGAGCTGCAATCGATAAGCATAGTTCGCATAGAGTAATGTAGCCGTTTGTGGACCAATTTTATCTGCAGCAAATTGCAACCCCACACCCACTCGTTTGTTTTCTTCGTTCGTAATTCCATCTACCGAAAGTTGCATGGTTTGTGGAGCACCTTCAATGCCAACCCACTGTGTTCGAGCCGTTGTTTGGATATACCATTGCTCTTTGTACCCTGCATACGCGGGATTAATACTCAATGAATTGAAAATATATTGTGTAAATTGTATATTTTGTTGCGCCATCGAGTTTCCTACTAAAATAATTAGTAGAAAGAAAAGCACTGTAATTTTAATTCTATTATTTGTTGTCATATAACTCATTTTATTCCTTAATCTTTGATACTATCTCTTTAGCAAAACCCAGCCTTTATAACGATTGCTTTTCGTACCATTTTTCAGGAAAAGCACAAAGAAATAAGTCCCTTCATTTAATCCGTATCCTGTCCAATCGTTTCGATAATTGGTGTCAGCATAGACTTGAGCGCCCCAGCGATTATAGATATATAAAGACGCGTTGTCAAAATTCGCTAATCCTCCAATAGCAAACGTATCGTTTACACCATCTCCATTAGGGGTAAATACATTTGGTATATCCAAATTAATAGGAGAAACTGTCACAACTACCTCTGCGATATTAGACCATTTTCCATTAATATCCTTCACCCGATAGGTAAAAACATCATCTCCAGAAAAACCTTTTACTGGAGTATAAATAATTGTTCCATCTATCGTAATGGTGACAATCCCATTGAGTGGTTGTGCGATTATCTCAATAGATTTTGGGTCAATTTCTACCGAACCAGGAACATCATTATCTCTTACATCAATCGTAACAGGTGTTACCTGTTTTGTCACTGCATTATCATCTATTGCTACTGGTTTTTGATTCACCGTAGCGACAGTAGGAATATCATTTTTATCGTTGGTACCTGAAATATCAGTTATAAACTTTCCGTCAGGATCTTTAACGGTGACAAGTGCACTATTCTGGACAATTCCTGCTGTCACATCTGCTTGTACAATGGTATGTTTACCTGTGTAAATCCAATTCTCTTTTGGGTCAAGTTTTCCGTTACTATTGTTATCTCCAGATACAAAAACTACTGATCCATCCAATTTTAAATCTGTTATAACAACATCCGACAAAGTTGTAGTTCCTGTATTTTTAACTGTAAATTGGTAAATAATCTGATCACCTAATTTGAAGCTAGCATCATTGGTTATAACTTTGACAAGTGCAACAGATGTAGTTTGCAAAATCGGTGTAATGGTAGGATCATCCGTATTTGATTTTGTCCCTGAGCTATCACTTGCCGCCTTCTCTTCTATTCCATTATTATACCTCGATGTTATCAATGCCGAGTTTACAACCTTCCCAGCATCTACATCCGCTTGCGAAACATAATATTTGCCTTTGTAGATCCAAGTCTCAGTAAGATCCAATGCTTTATTATTATTTAAATCGCCACTCAGATAAATAGGTGGCGAGGAAAGTGAAAACTTCAAATCAGTCAATACCAATGTATTCAAAGGGATAACTCCAATATTTTTCACTGTAAATTTATATATGATGCTATCATTCAATACAAAGGGTTTCTTTGTTATTAATGTATCGACCTCTTTCACTAACGTTATCTTACCTTCACCCAAATAGGCTACTGTGGGCACATTACTTCCTGAGATATCGCTCACATCCACTCCGTTTTGATCTAAGGAATGAATAGTTGCAATATTCGAAACTTTTCCAAAATCTACATCAGATTGTTTAACTGTATAATGACCAATGTATGTCCATGTTTCACCTACATCTAATTTGTTATTTGTATTCGAATCTCCATCAATAAACAATGGTGCTACAGACAATTTAGGATCAGTCAGTACAACATCCGAAAGGGTTGTTGTTCCTTCATTTGCAACACTAAATGAATAGTCAATTTTGTCACCTAATCGATAAGGTCCAACAGTAGTCACCGTTTTAGTTAATACGACATTATTAATGTGCTCTATGGGAGTTATTGTTTCTGAATCGTTGGTTGCGTTTGATCCTGATGTATCTGTAACCACGTTTAGTGATGGATCCTTCGCCGTTACAACAGCAGAATTAGTAACTTGACCTGCATCAACATCTGCTTGTTTTACTACGTAACTAGCAGAATATGTCCATGTTTCTCCAATATCTAGTTTAGAATTTACATTCAAATCGCCACTCACATAAATGGGTTGATTCGTCAATTTATTATCAGCAAGCAACACATCTGACAATGTTACTAAACCTGCATTTGCAACTTTAAAGCTATAATTTATCGTACTTCCTAATTTGAAAGTCTGAGGATTAGAGACTGATTTTATCAGAGTGACTTTTGGAATGAAATATGATATAATCACTTCATCGGATGAGGAGCAACTACTATTACTCAAAGTCCATTTCAATGTTGCAGTAGTGTTTGGTGCGAGTGTTGCCTTGGCATTAGGTTTTGTTATATCGTCAAATGTAGCAATCCCACTGACTACGCTCCAAGCACCAGTCAAGCCAGATGATGTGCTACCAGCTAATGTTACAATTCCAGAAGAATAAACGGTTTGATCAGCACCAGCGTTTACAGAAATGGGGGCGTACAAAATCATAGGAGATGTCTCATTATTTCCTTTCACAAAATCGCTATCATTATCGACTCGTGCAATATTTACCCACGAAATATTTGGAGTCGAACCAACTTGTTCAACCGAAATATTTATATCAGGAAAACTAGTATTTTTGGCAATGACATCACTTCTAGTAAATTTATAAGCATTTCCCACATTAGTGGTCATCCAGCCTGTTCCTCCAGGAATACCAATCACTTTTAATCCTGTGGGTATGGTATCTTTTACGGTAACAACGCTATTTAAAACACTTGCAGTTTTACCAATATTGGAGATGTGCAATGACAAAGTATTCGTTATACTCGGATTCAGGCAGATATCATTTACACTTTGAGTAATAATAAAATCGGGAGCGTTTGCCATCTCTACCTCTGTAGAAGCAAAAGAGGTATTATTCACAAAATCTGGGTCAATTATGGTTGACGAACCCATTTCAACAGTAACTGAATTTGTGAGAATTCCTCCTACAGGATAATTTTTTATCTTACCCTTGATATTGAACGTTACATAACTTATCGGACTTATATTAAGCGTCACATTCGACAAATCGGTATTGGTATAATTTGTCGCAGTATTATTTACATCACCATGATTATCAAAAGTGATACCAGTGACTTGAAAATTAGATGCAATTTTACTCAAAGTGTCTCTTAGAATTAATCCCGTAGCTTGCTGATCAGTTTGATTAAATACATCGATAGAGTAATTCAATTCATCTCCTACCTTCGCAAAAGTCTTATCAACCGACTTACGAGCACGAATACCACCAGCAGAGGTGATGATTAAGTTTCGGATTTCATGTACATTGATGGATTGACCTGTAGAAGCTGCCAATCCTAATTTCAACATAGCAGGTGGTAAAGTTGGCAATGTATAAGCTGGCAAAACAGTGGTGAATGTACCATTCTTCTGAGTCATCATACGAACAGTTATACTATACTGTTTGTCAGGTAATGGCGTAATTTCAAGCTGAACACGTCTATAGTGAGATGTGTCAGATGGTCTAGCATTTGTCTGACCTGCCTGCAAATCAAATCCAAGTGAAGAATTACCAGTCAACCAACTGTAGCCATTGAACCAATTAGATGCTTTATCGCCAGGTCCTCTTATGCCAATAGTATTAGGCGTTCTGCCAAAACCCAATCCACCATCACGTGCTTCGCTGAAATTACTATAATTTCCATATTCATCAAAACCAATACCCACAAAACCTCCGATCAGACCATGTTCAGGTACTCCTTCGATTGTACGCTGAGCATATCCTAAAGAACCACCAAATCCACCCATCGAAAAATTAGAAACTGCGGCATCATAAAGAAATATGGAGAATCCATCAGCTCCACCAAATCCATCGGGATGTGTGCGCCATATCACAAATTCCATATCGATTAATACTCCATTTGTAGATGAAAATGGCTGATTTACAATGGCAAATCCTTTTTGATTTTGCTCATCACTTGTCAACCGTAACCATCCATCTCCTACAGGATCGATATGACTGGAAGTTAAATATGCTTGAATCGGGCTACCACCAAATGTAATAACTGTGGATGTATCACCTCTAAATGTTTCATTGATATAAAATCCAGATTGAGATGATGCATAGTGAGAAAAGAAAAATATCAGTGTGCACACCAACGAGATTCTGAAAAATGTGCCTGTTAGTTTGATAGATGCCATGTGAATATCAATTTTGACGTGATAGCGGTATTTGGATGCTAAAGCTCAAATATAATAACTTAAACAGAACAAATTAGCATATTTTATGCTTTTTTTATTCTCAAACCTAAATATACTAGATTTTAAGCAAATAATTAGATTTTAAGGAGTTATATGAAGATACAAATCAAATACATATATTTGTCATGTTACAGTCGGAAATCCAATTCCTACCTCATTCAATATTGTTTAACCAGATTTACATCTCTATAGTAATGCTGTAGAATCTGCTTATAAGAATATCCTGACTCCCCCATGACAGCAGCTCCGATCTGACACAGACCAACGCCATGTCCCCAGCCTGCACCAGTAAGGGTAAAAGCTGATGGAAATCCATTTTCAAACCCCTCTTTATCAACCACAAAGGCCGAACTGTAAAGATGAGAATTCGATAACGATTTTCGAATCAGGAGCTCCTTCCCGATTATCATAGTACACTTCGAACCAACAACCTTCAGACGAATCATTCTTCCAGAGACGCCACGCTCCACAGGAATCAAATCGAGAATCTCTCCGAAATCGATTGCCGTTCGTTTTCGGAGTAATCCCGTCAACTCTTCTTGGGTATAAGTCACACTCCAGCGGTAAAAATCGGTCGTCTCTTGATCGTAATTATTTAGCACTTGCGACAAAATCGCACTATTCTTCGTATTACAAAATGCGTCGGGTGAAGTTCTGATCCAACCCTCAGCTTCAACTTCGTTGGTCAAATCGGGAGAATAAGAGATGGAGTTTTCAGCTCTATCGAACACCTTTTGTAGATAAGGATGTGATGCCGGCTCCCAACAGTTTTCGAAACGTTCCATCATACCACCACAACACTTCGAAAACCGAGCGTCGCAAATTTTATCATCAAATGTGAGTAATTCTCCTCGTGTAGCTTCCACTGCTTCGACAACCTTTTCGGTAGATGCCTTCGTAATACCTTGATAACGCTGGCAATGGTCGTCGGCACACACATCGTAGAGCGTATGATCCTCTCGATCCCACCATTTTATCCACTCACTATCATCTCTCGTTTCAGAGACGTAATTAATTGTTTTCTCGGATAAATCGGTTCGTTTTTCCAATTGCGAAAGCAGCCAACTACGCGAAATCACAGCATGGGCTTTCAGCAATTCAGGCGAAGCTGTTGCGCTCATTTCAGAAGAAATAACGCTTTTCAGATACTCCTCCACTGGAATTAGATTGATTGCCGTTACCTTTTCGCCCTCTACAATCAACTTCAATGAGCCACGAAACGATTGAGATTCCTTTCGCTCCCAGTGAAAATCGATGCCAATCACCACCTCGTTAAGGGTAAATATAGATTCTGAAGAAAGTGGTTTAAGTACCAATTCCGAATAGATATTATCTCCGAAAAGCAGACCTTCGGGTAATAAACTCACCGAATAGATCCCCGAAACGATACGCACCTCTCCATTAATTATAAAATCACCTACAAGTTCGAAAGGAACTAAATCGGCTGAAAGAATTCCAACAGAAAGAATGGGCTCTTGCATATAATATTATGAAATAGGAGTTAAATGTATAGCTGCAAATATACTGAATTCAATGGGGATGAACAACAAAACTACCTTTTGAATAAGAATAGAAATACACAGTCTTTGATTTTCAACAAATAGTAATTTTGTAATTATTTTAATTATTAGCCAATCAATCAGCCACTTACAACTTTTATTCAAATTTATAATCCAAAAATTTGATTCGTAAAATAAATTAGTATTACCTTTGCATCGCATTGGTTCCAAGTCTGTGTTCGCAGATAAGGATGAAAAGGGAAACAGGTGAAAATCCTGTACAGTCCCGCTGCTGTAAGCTCTAAAAGAAATTTTGAACAATCACTTTTTGCCACTATTTAGCCTCAGGTTAAACGGGAAGGCGTTCAAAATCGGAGTAAGTCAGAAGACCTGCCAACGCGAAAACATTTTCAGAAGCTTTCGAGGAAAAAGCGACGAAACATCAGCAGAAAGAACATCCTTTTGCCTTTGTTAACTCATTTTCGGGAGCTATTTGATCGGTCAACAATCGTCAAATAGTTTTAGTTGTGTCAAAAATTTGTCTGATTTACATCTTTGTTATTGCTTTTGGGTTTTCGGTCTCTGCCGACGATCTGTCAACCGATACGCTGAAGACGAAACATCTGCCTGAAGTGATTATTAAAGGTCGTCGATTCCAAAATGTCAGAGCAGCACTACCTATTCAACAATTCGATCAAATAGAATTGAAGCAGCTGAATGCTACCAATGTGACAGACGTTGCAAAGCACTTTTCGGGTGTGACGGTAAAAGATTACGGTGGCATCGGTGGACTAAAAACGGTGTCGTTGCGCGGATTTGGAGCACAACACACAGGCGTGAGCTACGACGGTGTGATGATTGGTGACATACAAACTGGGCAGATTGATTTAGGTCGTTTTTCGCTCGAAAACATCGCCGATATTTCGCTGACAAACGCACAACCAAACGATATTTTCCAATCGGCACGCACATTTGCCTCTTCAGGAGTCATTTGTCTAGCGACAATTAGCCATCTCTCCGACTCTACTCGTGCGACTGTTGGAAAAGCAACGCTTAAAACTGGTTCATTTGGATTGCTAAATGGCTCTCTTTTCCTCTCCAAATCGACAAAAAAGAGATGGAATTTTAATCTATCTGGCGAAGGTGTCGTCGCAAATGGTAAATATACTTTTCTTCAAAATATTGACCCCTTAAATCCCAACAGCATCCAGCAAGAACAGACTCGTATTAATAGTGATGTGCAATCGGTGCGTGCGGAAGCAAATGCACTGTTTAGATCTTCAGCGAAAGAGTTTTTTTCGATAAAATCCAATTTATACCTCTCAGATCGCGGATTGCCAGGAAGCGTAGTTTTATACAACAATTACAGCGAATCGCGTCTGAAAGACAACCAAATTTTCACACAATTTCACTATCAAAATAGAAATTCAAACCTTTTGCATCGTCAATTATTCGCGAAAATCAATCACTCAGAAAGTCGGTTTACGAATGTGAATCCTTCAATTCAAAATGAGGTGGCAACAGAGAATTATTCGCAAAACGAATATTACGTTTCTGGCTCTCTACTTTTTCGCCCGGTGAGTCAATTGTCATTTTCGACTGCGGCAGACGGCTGGTACAACGAGCTGGAGCTCAATCGTTCTACGGGTTACGAACGCACAAACAGTTGCAATAGACTTACAGGTTTGGTGAATATTGCAGGGAAATACACGACTGAAAGAGTGACAGTCGGAGCAAACGTACTCTACACGCACACTCAAGAAGATGTGGCATTTGGCAAATCAGCAGCAAATCGTGATAAATTCTCTCCTACCCTCCGTTTTTCAGTCAAAGTTTTGAAAAACGACGAGTTGAGGATTCGTGCTTTCTACAAAAACATTTTCCGGGTTCCGTCATTCAATGAGCTCTATTACCAAGATATGGGAAATAAAAACCTCAAGCCCGAATCGACCAATCAATACAATGTCGGCTTTGTTTTTCACTCAACCCGTTGTCCTATTTTTTCGGAGTTGGAGTTGAGCATCGATGGGTATTACAATCAGGTGGACAACAAAATTATTGCCACACCCAAAGACCTTTTTCACTGGAGTATGGTGAACAACGGCAAAGTCGAAATTAAGGGAGTTGATATTACGGCGCTCACCTCAATTTCATTCAACAAAAAAAGCCAACTAATTTGCAGAGCAAACTACACTTACCAAAAGGCCGTGGACGCATTATCGTCGAGCGAAAACTTTGGCGAACAGATTCCATACACCCCTTTTCAATCGGGTTCGGGGTCGATCACATGGGTGCATCTCGGCATGGAGTGTGGATACAATTTGCTCTATTCCGGTAAACGATGGGACGGAGAAAACATTCTTGCGAACAAACTCAATCCGTTTGCCGAGCACTCGCTTTTCGCATCGATAACCAAGAATAAATTAAAATTGACAGGCGAACTAATCAACCTGCTCAACACCCAATACGAAGTGGTTCGGTTTTACCCCATGCCACGTCGCAACTTTAGAATCACAGCATCGTACGAGTTTTAAGTTAGAGAAATGAAAAGATGTCGCATTACTAATTATCTATTTTGCCCCTAAATCCCCTGAAGGGGACTTTGGAATTCTACAGTTAAACAGTTGTTTATCAATGATTAACTTTTCAAAATTGTTACTCGGCAAAAGTCCCCTTTAGGGGATTTAGGGGCTTTTCGATTATGAAATTATATTTGTTCCATTACTTAATAAATAAAAATCAATCAACAAAATCAATTATGAACACAAAAAAAATCCTTTTCGGGCTACTTTTTACAGCCACAGCATTGCCATTTTTCACCTCTTGTGAAGAGAATGAACCAACTCCAACCGTACCTGAAATCAGTACCGGACTGATGATTCTAAACCAAGGTGCATTTTCAAAAAATAATGCAACGCTTACCTATTTCGATTTAGCGACCAACACGGCATCGAACGATGTTTTCGGCGCAAAAAATAGCCGTGGATTGGGTGATACAGGTCAAGATATGATCAAATATGGCTCGAAAATTTACATAGCGATGTATAATTCAAGTACCATCGAAATCATTCATGCGAACACTTCGGCTTCCATCAAACAAATTGCGATGAAGAATGAATCGAATCAACCAAGTTCGCCACGTGCTTTAGCTGCCTACAACGGCAAAATCTATATCACGCTGTACGACGGTCATTTAGCTCAACTCGACACCACCTCGTTGACTATTACCAAAACCATTGCGGTTGGTGCTAATCCCGAAGGAATTGCAGTTGCAAACAACAAATTGTATGTGGCCAACTCAGGTGGAATGGCTGCAAAACACGACAGCACCATTTCGGTAATCAATCCAGTTTTATTTAAAGAGGAGCGAAAAATCAAAGTAGTGATCAACCCAATCGTTATCAAAGCGGATAAATATGGAGATTTGTATGTAATTTCAAACGGAAACTATTATGATATTCCAGCTGCATTTCAGCGCATTGAAGCAGGTACTGAAAAAGTAACCACTATCGCTACAAAAGCGGTGAATATTACCATCGATGAAGATAATCTTTACCTCTACAGCTACGAATACGACGACACTTGGACGATGGTAAACAAAAAATATTCGCTATACAATGTGAAAACAGAACAGATTACCAACGCAAACCTCATAACATCTGATGCCCTTGCAAAAGTTCCCTATTCAATCGATGTCAATCCGATCAATAAAGATATTTTTATTGGAGAAACCGATTATAAAAACAGCGGTAAAATGTACTGTTTTGGTGCTGATGGGAAATTGAAATACTCGTTCGTTGTGGGTGTAAATCCTGCAAAAACGGTTTTTATCACCAATAAATAAAAATAAAAAGGTCGAATCGAAAAAGTGGTGCACTCACCTCTTTTGTCGCCGACATTTTTGGAATAACAGATTTCGGGAAAGTTGCCATCTGAACGATTTCTGTTATTCCTCTTAAAAAAAATAAATAGCTATGCTTAAACCCTTGATGTTTGTAGGAACAGGAAGTGATGTTGGAAAAAGCGTCATCACTGCCGCCTTTTGCCGTATTTTCAAGCAAGACGGCTACACTCCTGCCCCATTCAAGGCTCAAAATATGGCGTTGAATTCATTCGCTACACCCGATGGATTAGAGATAGGACGCGCACAAGCTGTACAAGCAGATGCGGCGGGCATCCCGTGTCACACAGATATGAATCCGCTGCTGCTGAAACCTTCGGCCGACACCATCTGCCAAGTTGTGTTGAATGGAAAATCAATTGGCAATCAGCACGCCTACGACTATTTCACAAAAGATAATAAGACTGCACTACGAAAAGAGGTTTGTGCTGCATTCGACCGATTGCAAACTCGCTACAATCCCATCGTGCTCGAAGGTGCTGGCAGCATTTCCGAAATCAATTTGCGAGAAGTCGATTTAGTGAATATGTCGATGGCTGCGCACGCCAATGCATCTGTTATTTTGGTTGCAGACATCGATCGTGGAGGCGTTTTTGCATCTGTTTATGGCTCTATATTACTCCTTACTGAAGAGGAACGAAAACTGGTAAAAGGTATTTTGATTAATAAATTCCGAGGCGACATTCGTTTATTCGAATCGGGTGTGAAGATGCTCGAAAACCTCTGCCGAATGCCAGTTGTGGGAGTTGTTCCCTATTTCAAAGAGATACACATTGAAGAGGAAGATTCGGTGATGCTACACACCAAAAACCGTTCTGCCAAAGATGGAAAAGTAAATGTAGCAGTAGTGTTGCTTCAACATTTATCAAACTTTACCGATTTCAATGCTCTTGAACACGATTCGAGAATTCATCTCTACTACACCAATCAATCGCAAGAGTTGACTGATGCTGATATTATCATTCTACCGGGAACAAAAAATACGTTACACGATCTACAAATTCTTCGTCGCGACGGATTGGCAGAAGCAATAATCCACGCAAAACAAAATGGGAAAACAATACTTGGCATCTGTGGTGGATTTCAGATGATGGGTCGCGAATTACACGATCCTATGTGCATTGAGAGTGATCTACGTCAACTACCAGGACTCAATCTTTTGCCTTTGAATACTACACTCAAAGGAGAAAAAATAACCACACAAGTCAATTTCAAATTCAACGGAGGCGAAACGACCTGCTCAGGCTACGAAATTCACAACGGTAGGACAGAAATTCTATCAAGCATAACCCCACTCAATCAAAAATCGGACAATACGACAGACGGTTGCTTTATTGGCAATTGCTACGGCACTTATATCCACGGCATTCTCGACAATTCCGAGTTTGTCGATTTTCTGATTTCATCATTTTTAAAAGAGAAAGAATCTCAACCAGCTTTCGACTATTCTAAATTCAAAGAAGAGCAGTTCGACAAACTGGCTGATCACGTCAGAAATAGTGTAAATTTGCCGCTTATTTACTCTTTTATTCAATAAATTATGAGAATTAGAGCCTTTATTATTTCATCGGTCATCGTGTTGCTTTTTGCATCGTGCCACAACGCAACGAAAAATAACTCATCCGACACGCCATCAACCACTGTTTCGGTGCGCTATGCAAAAGGTTTCACCATTGAGCATTTCGCTACTTTCACCAAAATAGATGTTCGAAACCCGTGGGATACCACCAAGGTATTGGACACTTACATCCTGATTGACCGCAACAAGCCAAAACCAGAAAACCTACCTCAAGGTAAAATCGTGAAGATTCCAATTGAAAAAGTGGCCATTTGCACCGCAGTTCACTCCGGTATTTGGAAACAACTGGGAGAAGTATCGAAAATCAAAGCAGTTTGCGAGCCAAATTACATCGATATTAAAGAAGTTCAAGATGGAATAAAAGCAAGATCAATCGTCGATTTGGGTATGTCCACCGCCATAGATTTAGAGAAATTGATTGCCGTGTCACCTGACGCACTAATCGTTTCACCGTTCGAGAACACAAGCTATGGACGACTCGAAAAGACAGGAACGCCAGTAGTTCAAGACGCTTCGTATATGGAAAATTCGCCCCTTGGGCGTGCAGAATGGATTAAGTTCGAAGCAGCTTTCACTGGAAAAGATTCATTGGCTGAGCAAATTTTTACCAAAATAGAAAGTAAATACAACGCGTTGGTAAATATTGCTGCAAAAGCAAAAACAAAACCAACAGTTTTCACCGAAATGAAATACGGACAAGTGTGGTATGTGCCTGGTGGAAAAAGTTATATGGCTGAATTTCTGAAAGATGCCGGTGCAAACTACTTATGGAAAGAGTTACCTCAATCAGGTTCTGTCCCTTTGTCGTTTGAGTCGGTGTATGAAAAAGCGGAAAATGCAGATTTCTGGTTGATTAAATACAACAATGCGACTTCGGATTTGACTTACAACGATTTACGAAATGACTACGAACTTTACGAAAATTTCAAGGCTTTTCGTCAGAAGAGAATTTACACCATCAACACCGCCAAAGTGCGCTATTACGACGAAGGACCAATGCAGCCCGATGTGATTCTCGAAGATTTAGTAAGCATCTTTCATCCAGAACTTTTGAGAAATCACACTTCAACGTATTACTTCCCGATGAAGTGAGTCAAAATAAATGTTTGTAACAAAGAAACGGCTTAATGATGTTTTCATTAAACCGTTTCTTTGCTATAAATTGTTTCGATTATTTTCCTTTTCTTACACCCCAAAACAAAAATCCCCATCCGAAAATAAAGCAAACACCTCCAAACGGAGTGATTGCTCCCAAGGCTCGCAATGCTTCACCGTCAATACTTGAGAGCGTCAACGCATAAAGCGATCCGCTAAAAAGGGCAATTCCTGCCAGAAAAAAGTAAGCAGAACGCATCAACCATTTCGACTGATTGGTCTGATAAAGCAACGCGACCAAAATGAGTGCCAAAGTATGATAAAACTGATAACGTACTCCAGTTTCGAAGACAGTCAACATTTCGGGAGATAGCACTGGTTTTAAACCGTGGGCACCAAAAGCGCCTATCACCACGCACAATAAACCTGAGAGGGCGGCAATTGATAAAATATTTTTCATTCTTTTAGAATATATTCTCGAATCTGGTTCTAAATTATAATTAAACAAATACTTAGAAACTTTTCATCAGTTTTTTGAAACTCATAGTATGTCCAAAAACAATAAGTCTATCATCATTTTCGAAAAGCGTTTCTGCATTCCAATCCTCTAAAACAGCAAACTCCTCTTTCGGTTTAGCATTCAACTGGCGAATACTTTTGGTCCGTTTGATTGTAATAATCTTTAATTTAAAATTCTTCTCTAAATCGACCTCTCCAACCGTACGACCGATCAAAAATTTAGGTAAATTAATTTCAAAAATTCGATTGTTCGTATCTACTAAATACAAACCCTGCAAAAGACCAGAATCGATGCGATTGGCAAACGTTTCTGCCACTTCAAGTTCTGGATAAATGATTGTATCTACACCTATGGCTTCGATAATTCGACGATGCAAAGGTGTTGTACAACGTGCTGCAATGTGCTTCACTTCCAACTGCTTAAGCAGCGCAATTGTTTGAATCGACTGACTAAAATCTGCGCCCATTGCCACTACACACAAATCGGCTTCACGAAGTGGCAATGTTTTAAGTGAATGTGCCTCTGTAGAAATCATACAAACACAATCTGTCACTTTCTCCTTATGCTCCTCTACGTGGTGATTATTCGCATCAACTCCGATAACGTCATGGCCCAAACGGGTTAATTCTTCGGCCAATGCACCTCCAAACACACCAAGTCCGAAAACAATGATACGCATTTGATTTTTCATTTCGTCAATTTTATATGTTTTTCAATTATCTATTCCAATTTACCCTATCAACACACTCGTTTTGGGGTAATTATAATCTGAAGTTGCAATTTTTTTCACCATCAATGAAAATATAGTAAGCAGCCCTACACGACCCAAATACATCAGCAAAATCAAAACAATTTTACTATTCGAACTGATGGTTGCCGTAAAATCAAGACTCAATCCTGTAGTAGAAATAGCCGATACACACTCAAAAACCACCTGTTTTAGTGTTGCTTGAGGTTCAAAATAGCTCACCAATGAAATTCCAATAAAAAGAGTAAAAAGAGATGCCATAATCATTGCAAATGCTCTTTGCACGGTATCCCTTGCAATTTCTCTTCTATAAATCTCTACATGATCACGACCACGCAAAGTACTATATAATGACATAATTGCAATGGAAAAAGTCGTTGTTTTAATACCACCACCCGTAGAAATCGGTGAGGCTCCAATCCACATCAATAATATCGTAAAGAGCACCGTTGGATTCATCAACAAAGACATATCAACCGTATTAAATCCAGCAGTTCTTGGTGTGACAGACATAAAGAAAGACGTAACCAATCTCTCAGCTAACGTTTTTCCTTGCATCACATTATCATATTCCGAAACAAAGAAAAACAACGTTCCAACGAGTAAAAGACCCAAAGTGGTATAAATGGCTAAACGTGAGTTTATTGCAATAATCTTTGGAATGTGTTTGTATGATCTTTTGTTTACTATTCTATGAAAAACATTGTCAACCACATGCCTAAAATAATAACCAAAATTAGCCAAAACTGGAAAACCAATGCCTCCTACAACAATTAGAATGGCAATAATGAAATGCAACGAGTAATTATCGCGTACAAGCGGATCATTCATATTACCACTCAATGTGGAGAATCCAGCATTACAAAATGAAGATACGGCATGAAACACTGAGAATTCAATATCTGCAAAATTAGCCCCATTTATAGATTGATAGATAAGATAGGCTCCGACAAATTCAATAATCAAGGTCGAAAGAATAATGTTTCTAAGAATTTTTATGACCTGACCCAACATTTCATGACTCAAAAAATCTTTCACAACCATATCATGAGATAGTGAAGTCTTTCCAACCAGTAAAATTCCTAAAAAACTAGTAAATGTAATTACTCCTAATCCACCGATTTGCATAAGAAGCAAAATAATTAATTTTCCTGTTTCTGTGAATGCTGTAGCTGTGTCAACAGTGATCAATCCGGTTACGCAAACTGCACTTGTAGAGGTGAACAGGGCATCAATAAACGACAGACTACTTGCTGTCGAATTCGGTAACATCAGAAGCCCAGCTCCCAGAAATATAATAATCATAAAGCTACCAGCAAACAAAGGTGCTGGATTAAATTTCCGTTTCATTTGCCCAGAAATAAATGCAGAAATCTCTAAAAGACTAAAGAAAAGGACAGATGAGTAAATGGTCAAACGATGACCCAAAAAGTCAATAAACCGAATACTATATTCAGGATTATATAATAGCAAGAAGTTATACGCAGTAATGATGAAAAGGAAAAGTGTAGAAAAACGCTCGAATGATTGACTTGAAATACCTTTGAACGTATGATGTCCCGAAACAATTCCATATATCGTGCGAGCTGTAAAGACCAAAAGAGCAAGAACAAAGAAGTCTTGAATAGATAGTTGATGTTGTGCTGGAATTTTGTATCCCAAATCAAAAACAACCAACCCTATCGATATAAAACTAATAACGACTAAGCAGATGTGCAGAAAACCCAATAATTGACTAAACAATTTGGTGAAGAGTAATCTTGCTTTAAACAAATACTTGTCGAACATTTCCGTTTATTTTTTCTCAAGAAGAAATTAAATGGGAAAATTGATCCCATCGAAGATAAAGTTGCTCTATCGAATCAAAGAGATAATTAGCTCCTGCATCCAGTAAAATTTGATCATCAATCGGTCCTGTATTAACCGCAATAGTGAATATCCCAGCACTAAATGCTGATTTAACACCTAAGGGTGCATTCTCAATAACAATGGCCTCATAAGGTTTTATTCCACATTTACTTAATCCCTTCAGATAGGGCTCTGGATGGGGTTTTCCTTGTATGACATCAAACGCTGTCACCATTTTGTCAGATGCAAATACGCCAGGGAAATGTATATTCAAACGATCAATTAGGCTTTTTTGACCCGACCCTGTTACTAAAACGGGGATTAAGCCTGCTTGTTTCACTTTTTCTAAAATATCAAAAGCGAAAGGCATCGGCTTGGCTTTCGGTAGGGCATTAAAAAACATCGTTTTACGTTTGTAAATCTGTTCTTTCTCCTCTTCCGAAGCATCTCTACCATAGTTGATATTGAATAATCGATTGATGGTATATGCTCCAGTAGCTCCTTCAAAAAGATAAAATTCGTCGCGCGAACATTCTATCCCTAATTCACTAATAGCCTGATACCACGAAAGTGTATGATTTGGCATTGAATCAAACAATACACCATCCATATCAAACAAAACTGCTTTGAGCTTGAGCTTCGCTTGGCTGTGTTGCTGATATTGCTCAATTGCTTCTTCTATCATCTATTCTAGAACTTTCTGACTTCACGAATTGAAGTCAGAAAGTCTAATTTATTTAAAATTTATAATTTCGCTTTAATCGCTTTTGTTTCTGCCTCAAAACCTGGTTTTTCAAGCAAAGCAAACATATTCTTTTTGTATGCTTCTACGCCCGGTTGATCAAATGGATTCACTCCTAAGATGTAACCACTGATGCCGCATGCTTTTTCGAAAAAGTAGAACAATTGTCCGAGGTAGAATTCATCCAACGAAGGCAATTCAATTTTAAGATTCGGAACACCGCCATCAATATGAGCAATTTGAGTACCCAATTCTGCCATTTTATTCACTTCGTCCACTCGTTTTCCAACTAGGAAATTCAATCCATCCAAATCAGCTGCATCATGTGGAACATCTACTCGACGATTAGGTGATTGCACCGAAATAACTGTTTCGAAGATAGTTCGTTCTCCCTCTTGAACCATCTGACCCATCGAGTGCAAATCAGTTGTAAAATCGACAGCTGCTACGAAAATACCTTTATTCTCTTTGCCTTCGCTCTCTCCGTAAAGTTGTTTCCACCATTCAGAAACAAAGTGCAATTTTGGGTGATAGTTCACCATAATCTCAATCTTCTTGCCGGTTTTGTAGAGTTCGTTACGAACGGCAGCGTATTGTGCAGCTGGGTTTTCTGCAAAAGGTGTATCTAAACCACAAATGGCCTCCATCGTTACTGCACCCGCAACCAATTGACGAATATCAATGCCTGCAACTGCAATCGGCAACAAACCAACAGGAGTCAACACCGAATAGCGACCGCCCACATTGTCAGGAATTACAAATGTTTTGTAACCCTCCTGATTCGCTAATGTACGCAATGCTCCGCGCGACTCATCAGTAATAGCAACAATACGATTTTTCGCTTCCGCTTTACCAACTCCATCTTCAAGTTGTTTTTTCAAAATGCGGAATGCTAAAGCTGGCTCCGTAGTTGTTCCTGATTTTGAAATATTGATAATTCCAAATTGTTTATCTTTCAGCAATTCTGTTAACTCATAAAGATAATCTTCTCCAATATTCTGACCTGCATAAACAACAACAGGATTAATTCTGTCGCGTTGCAACCAATCAAAACTGTTCGAAAAAGCGTCAATGACTGCTTTAGCACCTAAATAACTACCGCCAATACCGATAACAACTACGATTTCGCAACGTGAACGGAGCGAGTGTGCAGTCTCTTCGATATCTGACAATTCTGCATCAGTAATAGATGACGGCAAATTCAACCAGCCCAAAAAGTCGTTACCCTTCCCGCTACCATTGTGCAACATTTCGTTACACGCTTTTACTTGGCTTTCGTAAGCCGCTACTTTTTCTTCAGACACAAAGCCAAATGCTTTACTGATGTTTAATGAAATATTTCCCATAATTTCAACGTGTGTGGTTTATATGTTTATTAATTTATCTCAGTTTTTCTCTCAAATTTCTTATCTCAACCAATGGCATTTTTTTATTATAAAGCACATTATAGACTGCATCAAGTATCGGCATTTCTACAGCATGACACTGATTTATTTCATAAATACATTTTGCTCCAAAATAACCTTCGGCAATCATTTCCATCTCGATCTGGGCTGTTTTCACTGAATAGCCTTTGCCAATCATCGTTCCAAACATGTGATTACGACTAAATTTTGAATAGGCAGTCACCAATAAGTCACCCAAATAAGCCGAATCACAAATATTCCTTTCATTTGGGCAAACTGTGGCTACAAATCGTTCCATCTCCTGAATTGCATTGGAAACCAAAACAGCTTGAAAATTGTCTCCATACTTCAAGCCATAACAGATACCTGATGCAATGGCAAAAACATTTTTCAAAACAGCCGAGTATTCGAGTCCAAAGACATCGCTGGTGATGGTTGTTTTCACGTAACCACACTCTAAATATTTGGCGAATGCAGCAGCATTATCTGTATTACTACACGCTATCGTGATATACGAAAGTCTTTCGAAAGCTACCTCTTCAGCATGACAGGGACCGCCAATCACACCGAGTTGATCCATTGGAATTTTATAAAACTTCGAAAGATATTCCGAAATGATAAGATTTTCATCTGGTACAATTCCCTTGACAGCAGAGACTACAAATTTATCTGAAAGACTGGCCTTTAATTTTTTAAGGTGAGATTTAAGATAAGGCGATGGTGTAACGAAAATCACAACATCCGAATTCTTAATGGCAAGATTAATATTTGAATAAAAACTGATACGATTGATATCAAATTTTACATCACTCAAATAAGCAGAATTATGACCTAAACGTTTGAATTCATCTATTCGGTCTTTGCGACGCATATACCAATTAATAGAGCCTTGATTATTCAGTACCAATTTTGCAATCGCTGTAGCCCAACTTCCGCCACCAATGATTGCTACTTTTCCTTGTAAATTCATAAAAGCACTTATTACTTAACTGAATTGATTGCGTTTTCTACCCAATGAGATACTTGCTCTGAAGTAGGATTTTGCAATTCAAGTTTGTGTTTCTTATTTAATCCACACAACTCCTGATGCAATTTATTAGGATTCGTTTTACTCAAATCTTCGAGAGTAAGATATCCCGCTTTTTGAATAACAGATACCCAATCTTGAGGAATATTGATCGAAGTATATTTAGATGAAGAGTCTTTTTTCTGAGTCTTTTCTAGCTTCATTTGTGGAAAAAGCAATACTTCCTGTATCGTAGTTTGGTTGGTCATCAACATCACCAATCTATCCATACCAATTCCAATACCGGCAGTTGGTGGCATTCCGTATTCCAATGCTCGAAGGAAATCCTGATCGATAAACATCGCCTCGTCATCACCTTTTTCCGACAAGCGAAGTTGATCTTCAAAACGTTCTCGTTGATCAATTGGATCGTTCAACTCTGAATAGGCATTTGCAATCTCCTTACCGTTCACCATCAACTCAAAGCGCTCTGTCAATGCAGGATTATCGCGGTGTTTTTTGGTTAGAGGCGACATTTCTACTGGATAATCAGTAATAAAGGTAGGTTGAATGTAATTTCCTTCGCATTTTTCTCCGAAAATTTCATCAATCATTTTCCCTTTACCCATCGTATCGTCAGCTTCGATACCCAAAGTCTTGCATACATCGCGCAATTGGTTTTCATCCATACCATTGATATCGATACCTGTAAACTCTTTGATAGCATCGAGCATCGTTACACGATTGAACGGAGCTTTAAAGTTAATCAAATTATTGCCAACTTTCACTTCTGTTGTCCCATTCACTTCAAGACAAATTTTTTCAATCATTTGCTCAGTAAATGTCATCAACCAGTTATAATCTTTGTATGAAACATAAAGTTCCATTACCGTAAATTCAGGATTGTGGGTACGATCCATTCCTTCGTTGCGGAAATTACGAGAAAACTCATACACTCCTTCGAAACCACCTACAATTAAGCGTTTCAAATATAATTCGTTCGCAATTCGAAGATAAAGTGGCATATCCAACGCATTGTGATGCGTGGTGAAGGGACGAGCCGTCGCACCACCTGGAATGGGTTGCAACACTGGCGTATCGACCTCAATGTAACCAAATGAGTTGATAAAATTACGCATCGTATTGAAAACAATCGTGCGTTTTAAGAAAATATCGCGAACATCTTCGTTTACTACTAAATCGACATAACGTTGACGGTAACGAAGTTCTGGATCAGTAAAAGCGTCATAAATAACGCCGTCTTTTTCTTTTACAATAGGAAGTGGGCGCAAAGATTTTGAAAGAATTGTAAGTTCTTCGGCATGCACTGTCACTTCGCCCGTTTGGGTACGGAATACGTAGCCTTTGATTCCTACAAAATCGCCAATATCGAGTAAACGTTTGAAAACCGTGTTGTAAAACTCTTTATCTTCACCCGGACAAAGATCATCTCGCGTGATATAGACTTGAACCCGACCAACTGAATCTTTCAATTCTATAAATGAAGCTTTTCCCATAATACGGCGCGTCATAATGCGACCAGCAATGGAAACCTGTTGACGCTCCTCAGCGCCGTCCACGAAATTCTCTTTTATTTGGTTGGTGTAGGCATTTACAACATATTCTTGCGCGGGGTATGGATCGATGCCCAAATTGCGCAATTCGGTGAGACTGTTACGTCTGATAATTTCCTGTTCGCTTAAATCTAATTGGCTCATATTCTTGTAAATAGTTCAAAACTCGGCAAAAGTACAAAAAAATGGTGTGAATTGGTGCATAAAATGCAATGGTTTTGAAATAAATAGATTCAAAAAACACTATTCTTCGATTCGATATTGCAATTCGTCTAACATCATTTTCAGCTCATTTTCTGTCAATCCAGCCATTTTCAAATCGAAGAAATCGTCTTTGAACGCCTCCTTAAATCGGATCCAACTGAGCCCATTCATCCTCATACTTTGCAGATAAAATTCGAGTGCGCGATGAGTATCTTTTTGTGCCCATACTACGTGTCCATAATTCATATAATCTTGTGCAAGTGGTTTTCCTTGAATCACTTTTTGGTAATATCTTTCAGCTTGCTCAAATTTTCCGGCAAGGAACGAACACCAAGCAATTGGGCGCCAAGCTTTCGGATTGTTATTATCGAGATAATCTGCTTTGAAGTAAAAACGAAGTGCTTCGGTATAATTTTTTTGCTCGAGATAACAATGTCCTATATTTAATATAACACTCAGATTATCAGGCTTTAATTTGTCATATCGGCGATAATATTCGAGAGCTAATTCGGGTTGTTTCAATCTGCGATAGCATTGAGCCACCCGACGAATTGTCCAAGCACTATCAGGATAAATCATATCCGATTTTAAATACGCCAACAACGCAGCTTGATCATCTCCCATCATTTGGTAGCAATATCCAATTTTCTGAAGCAATTCACTATTTTCGGCATTCGCTAATGACAACTCTTTGAAAACTTCTACTGCATCGGCATAAAACTCTTTTCGAAAAAGAAATTCTGCTATTATTCGCAAGCTTTCTTTATCTGAAAGCAATGGCTTCAATAACGACAAGCGATAGAAGTTCATTGGCAACGCAAACACATCCGTAAAATCAGAACGATGAGGATGAAGTTTGAAAAATCGATATAAATCTTGAATGTATTGCTTTGCAATCGTATCCCCTACTTTATTGTTAAGCAACAAGGCCTCTTCCGCCTCCACTTGGGCTTGCTCTTCACCTGAAAATTGCTCGACCAACAAATGTCGCTGTTCTTCTGGCATCTGTTGTAAACTGAAACAGAGCGAATATTTGTCTGAATTGCAAAGAACACCTGATTTCATAATGGACGAGAAAATACTTTTATCAGATTTTTGAGCAGGGTATCGGTCTAAAAATGCCGAGTGATCTAAATTGAACGGCAGAAACCAATTGCTAATATTATAGAAAAATGGAAAACTCTTCAAACCCGAAAATGTAGTCATAAACACATCAGATCCCTCCATCTGCAATTGACTCAACTCTTTTAGCTTATCATTCAAACCCGATTGCTCAAAAATCTCTTCCCAATCAGGATTCTTATCTTCGTCGTTTGCTTCTTGCTGCCAATCTTCCAAATTCATCTTCTTTCGTAATATTGGACTGATTTTCATCATTTCTGGTAAGATTTCATCCGTTAGTCTGCGCGAAATCTTCTCAGTTTCGCGACTTCGGATAAAATGAAGTATGATATTTCTACAATCGTTCGCAAAACCTTGTTTTTCAGATAATGCTGCAAAACGATATATGACTTCGGGATAGCAATCCAATCTAGTCTCATATCGATTGAATACCAATAAAATTCCCACCAATGCACGTTGGCGGATTGATTCTTCATTGCTAAAACAGGCATCAATGAGCCAAATACATTTCGCCTCGTCGAATGACCTCAACAAACTCAACGTAATCGCAGAAACAGTCAGACAGATGCCATCGACAGGCAAGGATGAAGCTAAAATTAACCGATGAATCTCTTTATCGTCCTCCGTCCATCTATTTGCAAGCCATACATGCAGAAACAATTCTGATATATTATTATCGACAGTATGAGACAGTAAATTTTGTTGTTGATCTTTCTGTGATTCGTCGTCGAGCAATGCTACCATCGCTAGATCAGACATACCTTTCTCAATTCGATTTTGTATTTGAGTCACAGATATCTGTGAAGAGTAATTCAAATAACGCTTTCGATCAAAAAAATAGGATGGAGATTCTTTCAATAACAATGCATCAGCAATCGAATCGACCAATGAATAGAGATGAGAAATCAGATTGTGATACACTTTTTCTCTTTCTGGATCAGGATTTCCTTGCGAAAAATAGAGAAGCATGTATTTATAAGTTGTTTCCCATTGCTTCAATTGTTCTTCAGCTTCCCAGTCGGGAGAAGTTATCAACCACGAATGCAGTCTCGAAATGGCATTTTTCAGCTCTTTTTCATCTATGAGTGTAGTTATTTCTCGATGAAAACTTTCAATTTGTGGAGCAATCATATTGGTAAAAAATAGTTTGACACTTTCTTTTTGAACTAAATCAAAATTTTACAATTTCAACAGTTCTGTTAGTTTCTCAAATTCGCCTTCAAAATTTGTCGTAAAAAATGATTTGCCTATTTTGGCTTTAATTTCGTCAATCGACCAAAAACGACCCTCCTCCAACTCGTGTGGATCGGGATGCAATTCTCCATCATACACTGTGGAATAAGCATACACAAACTCACGCTCTATCGTTGATTCAAAAATATATTTCCATAAATAAGTGGGTTGATAATCAGTGATTCCCAACTCTTCTCGAACTTCTCGTTCCAATGCGATTTCCACCGTTTCACCAAAATCAACATGACCGCCCACCGAAGTATCCCATTTTCCTGGCTGAATGTCTTTGTGCATGGGTCGTTTCTGAAGATAAAGTTCTCCTTTACTATTAAAAACATGCAAATGAATGACCGGATGTAACAAAAGCGAACCATTGTGACAAGTGGCACGATCAGCTTTTCCAATTACTGTACCCTCTTCATCAACTAAAGGAAATATTTCCATATTATTTTAGATTTAATAAATGTAAAGTTAACAAAAATTGAGTTTTATTGAACTAAATAGCAAGTAAAAAGTAGAATCAAAAGCCCTATATTATTTATCGCTTCAAGGATTCAACTATTGAATGTTAAAAAACAAATATTTGAAAATTCATTATTCACTATCAGACAAGCGATTAGCTATTAATTGCCCTAAAATAGGGATTTTCACAATGTTAAAAGCTAAAAATAATCGAAGAAAGAGTTGTCGAATCGAATTGTCTTCTGTATATTTGTCTTAACAAAAGTATTAGTCGCGTTGTTCTGAATTGGTAAACTCAACACTTACATCATTCCGAGACTATGCTTCAGCGTTCAATGGCGGGCCACACCCTTCGGGGATCTTTAAGACGGTGGATTACAAAAGAAGGCGAGCACTCAAATCCTGTCATATCGGAGTTTCATTCTATTAACAGCGCGACTTTCTTTTTACACTCCTTTTACACTCAATATAGAGCCGGATTTGTTCCGGCTTTTTTTGTGTTATAAAAACATATCACACCATTGGTCGAACCTTCTCACATGCCTGACACCATATCTGCCCAACGTTTGACGAATTTTTTCAATCGACTTTTCTACTCCTGGAGTCGATTTAGAATAGAATTTATCGGCAAAACAAATAAGCTGCTCTTCGATGCTGACAGGTCGCATATCTCTCATAGGCAGGGAGATGTGCAAAGATTGTATATCTTCGAGGCTTAAGCCTGTACCAGTGTGTCTTTCGCAAACCAAGGCATGACGAGGAAAGCCTTCCGATGCGATCATTTCGCTTCCCAAATAACCGTGACACAAATATTGTAGATCACCGTAACATCCAATACCAGGTGCATTGGTTTTCAACATTCCAATATCGTGCACCATCGCAGCCTCTTCCACAAACTGTATATCGATATTCAATCCAGGGTGTCTCAACGCCAAAGCAATAGCCTTGTCTGCAACCAATCTACAATGGTCTATCAAAATGGGATATGCCTTACTATCTTCGGGGTAATATTTCTTTATAATTGCTATTGGATCCATATTAAAATGCGTAATTTTGCTTTACAATAGTACAAATAAAATATGAATTACAGAGGGTTTAGGATTGCATTCATCCTATTTTTTAGTGCATTTTCACTTATTCGAAGCCAAAACATTACAATGGGTGCGGATCAATTGATATCTGATTGGAAATCCCTTTCTCAAAAGAATATCGCATTGGTCGTAAACCAAACTTCGACAGTGGGAACTCACTCAACTCATTTAGTCGATTCATTACTCGCTCATCATATTCAGATTAAAACCATTTTTGCTCCTGAACATGGCTTCCGAGGCACAGCAGATGCTGGAGAATTGATATCAAACAGCATTGATTCAAAAACGGGTATTTCAATCATTTCGCTTTATGGGAAAAATAAAAAACCAACTCAATCGCAATTGAAAAATGTCGATTTAGTAATCTTTGACATACAAGATGTCGGAGCTCGTTTCTACACTTATATCAGCACCCTTTATTACGTGATGGAAGCATGCTCCGATCATCAGATATCGCTTTGGGTGCTTGACAGACCAAATCCGAATGACTACGTGGATGGACCAGTCATGCAAGATTCGTTACGCTCATTTGTCGGAATTGTTCCCATTCCTTTGCTTCACGGGTTGACTATTGGAGAATTGGCTTCAATGATTAATGGAGAGAGGTGGCTTCATTCGAAATCCAGAAAATGCGATTTAAGAGTCATCAAAATGAGTGGATGGAAACACCACCAACCCTACTCTTTACCTATAAAACCATCGCCTAATTTACCCAATGACCTATCGATAAAACTCTACCCGTCATTGTGTCTTTTCGAAGCTACACCATTCAGTATCGGACGTGGAACGACATTCCCCTTTCAAGTGATTGGATATCCCGATTCCACATTAGGACATTTCAGCTTCACTCCCATCTCATTACCCGGATTTGAGAAAAATCCGTTGCAAAAGGAAAATCTGTGTTACGGTATCGATTTGAGAAATGAGACCATTGGTGGTGGATTTTCGTTGCGCTATTTCATCGATTTCTATCGAAAAAGTGGATTAGGAACTCAATTTTTCACTCAGCCTCGTTTTTTTGATCAATTGGTTGGCAACAGCATGATTCGTCAACACATACTTACTGGAAGGAATGAATCTGAAATTAAATCTTTGTGGCTGAAAGATTTAACTCATTATCGAAAACTCAGAAAAAAGTATTTGCTCTACAAAGAATAATTCCACAATACAGAATGTCTTTAAATTTGTCTGAAAAAGGAGTTTTAATTTTTGGCAAAACTAAAATTTAGTGTACATTTGTCTTCCCAAAACAAAACCAACATTTTTTGACTTGGTAGCTCAGTTGGTAGAGCAATTGACTCTTAATCAATGGGTCGAGGGTTCGAACCCCTCCCGGGTCACTATCATCAAAAACAAAATCCTGATTATCAGATAGTCAGGATTTGTTTTTTCAAAAATTAAACTACGACCACAATTTAACAATACTGACAGATGGAATTCTTCGCAATTCGGCGAAAAGTTGCTCGTAATCTGTACCAAGTTTCACATAAATGCTAAAATGTAGATGGGTTTTATTTTGGCTAATTTCCTGATCGACAAAGAAATCGTGAATAGATAGTCCGTATTTTTTGAGAATAGTTTCTATCGGATCACGTCGAAAATCTAAACCGTCAACGACGATTGTCAAGCTTTTAGCTGTCCACTCGACCATTACACGTCGTTCAAATTTTGCGAGATTAATAAGAACAAACAACGTTGCAATCATCCCCATAAGTGCGACAGAATACATGCCTGCTCCTACCGCCAATCCCAATGCCGAGACAATCCAGATAGATGCTGCGGTGGTCATACCACGTATAGCTCCTTTGCTTTGAATGATGGCTCCTGCACCGAGGAATCCAATACCCGAAACTACTTGTCCAGCCAATCGTGTAGGATCTGAGTTGTAAACGCCCCAAAACTCTTGCGGTAGATAAATCGACACCAACATCATCACCGTCGAACCAACTGAAATGAGCGTAAAAGTGCGAAAACCAGCTGAATGTTTACTTCGTTGGCGTTCAAACCCAATAAGTCCACCAATAATTACACTCAAAAAAATACGAAACGCAGTCGTCTCCAGCGTTATCTGGTTCGATGCAATGATTTGATTTATCCAGTCCATAAATTCAGAAGTTATAGAAGTTAAAGAAGTTATGAGGAGTTAGGGGAATGAAGTTAATGAAAAAATTAAAGAAATTAAGAAAATGAATTAGTGAATTGGCAAAGATAAAACAGGAAACTCTCTGTTCTATTAAATCAAACTGCCCCTAAATCCCCTAAAGGGGACTTTGCCGAGGAGCTGTTTGATGACTTTTTGTTCATTGATTATAAGTTAAATAGCAATAGTCTTAAAGTCCCCTTCAGGGGATTTAGGGGCTATCAATCATTATTTTTCTTCAATAATTAAATCATTAGTTATTTTTCTAATCGGCACATTGAATAATTGGCTAATTAGCTAATTTTCAAATCCTCCAACTCCATCGTGAGTTCAGTCCACTTATCCATTTCGTAATCTAAACGTTGTTTGAGCTCAGAATGTTTGGTAAACAGTGCCACATCGTACGAAGCGGTTTGTGCCGCCATCTTCTCTTCGAGGGCTTTGATGTCTGCTTCAAATTTTGAAATTTGACGTTCGCGGTCGGCTATCTCTTTTTCGATTTTTCGAATCTGCTTGCTTTGCTCTTTGCGCGATTCGCGAGTCTCTTGGTTCTGTGTTTTTGGAGCATCGGTGCTGCTACTCTCTTTCTGAACAACGGTTTTTCGCTCCAACTCTTTCAAGCTGTCCATCTTCTTCTTTTCCAGAAAATCGTAGATGCCGCCCAAGTGCTCCACCACACGCTTGTTGCCAAACTCATACACTTTCTCCACCAAACCATCGAGAAACTCACGGTCGTGAGAGACCACAATCACAGTTCCATCGAACGCCTTGATGGCCTCTTTCAGCACATCTTTCGAGCGCATATCGAGGTGATTGGTCGGCTCATCGAGAATGAGCAAATTCACGGGCTCGAGCAGTAGGCGAATCATCGCCAAGCGGCTGCGTTCTCCACCCGAAAGCACTTTTACCTTTTTGTCGGAAGCCTCGCCGCCAAACATAAACGCACCGAGAATATCGCGCACTTTGGTACGAATATCTCCCGTCGCCACGTAATCGATGGTATCAAACACGGTTTTCTCTTCGTCGAGTAGTTGCGCCTGATTTTGAGCAAAATAGCCAATCTTCACGTTGTGTCCGAGTTTCAGACTTCCGGTGTAGTCTATCTCGTCCATAATGCACTTCACGAGCGTCGATTTACCTTCGCCATTCTTACCGACTAACGCCACTTTTTCACCGCGTTTGATGGTGAGATTCGCATTTTCAAAAACGAGGTATTCGCCATAGCGTTTGGTCAAATCCTCAGCTATCACTGGATAATCGCCCGAACGTGGTGCGGGAGGAAACTTGAGGTGCAACGACGAATTATCGACATCGTCCACCTCTACCCGCTCGATTTTGTCGAGCTGCTTGATGCGCGATTGCACCTGCACCGCTTTGGTTGCTTTCGAGCGAAAACGTTCAATGAACGCTTCCGTCTCTTGTATCTGTTTTTGCTGATTTTCGTAAGCACGCAGCTGTTGCTCGCGGCGTTCGTCACGCAACACGATGTATTTAGAATACGACACTCGGTAATCGGCGATGCGCCCCAACGAAATCTCAATTGTGCGTGTGGTAATGGCATCAATAAACGCTCTATCGTGCGAAACCAACAAAACAGCATTGGCACGTGTTGCAAGAAACTGCTCCAACCACTGAATCGACTCGATGTCGAGGTGGTTGGTCGGCTCATCGAGCAGCAACACATCGGGTTGCTGCAGTAGCAGCTTTGCCAATTCAATACGCATACGCCATCCTCCGCTGAATTCGCTCGTCAAGCGATCGAAATCGGTGCGAAGAAAGCCCAAACCAGCCAATGTTTTTTCGATGTCTGCCACAAAATTAGCTGCGCCCATCATCGCCAGTTGTTCGTTGGCGTGGGTCACCTTCTCTATCAAATCGTGAAACGAATCCGATTCGTAATCCTCACGCGTCGAAAGCTCCACATTCATCTGCTCAATCTCGTCTTGCAGCTTGAAGATGTGACTGAACGCCTGCTCTGCCTCTTGCATCACCGTGCGTGTGTTGTCGTGGTGCATCTGCTGTGGCAAGTAGCCGATAGTCATCTCTTTGGGCGCACTCACCCTCCCCGACGACGGCTGCTGTATGCCAGCAATTATCTTCAACATCGTACTCTTGCCCGCGCCATTCTTGCCCACGAGCGCAATACGATCTTTTTTATTGATCACATAAGTAATATCGTTCAACAGCGTAAATCCGCCAAACTCTACAGTCAGTCCTTCTACAGAAATCATCTAGTTTATTTACTATTTATTCATTTACAAGGTACAATTCCCAATTTTATGGGTCTGCATCCTTACTGAGCACAAAAGTACATCGAAAAAGTGAAACGGCAATATAGCGGAATCTAATCTGCACATCAAACGAATTCTTGATAATTCTAATAAAATTTTAGCACTTAAAAAGTTGCTTCTGTGAATATTTTCAATAATTTTGCACTATTCCATAGTTGCTATATGAAAATTTCGAAAGTTGAACACAAAGGTACTGTACGGATTCGAATAGACTTTGAATACAATGCAGAAATTCAGGCAAAAATAAAACGACTGCCCGACGCTCGATGGAGTCGCACGCTCAACACATGGCACATACCCTACACCAAAGAAGCATTTTCGGAATTGAAAGCGATGTTTCCAGAAGTAGAATACGAAGAGAAAACACAAATAGACAACACTCCCAGGCTCATAAACAGAGTTACAACAAATTTACATTCCAACACAGAAGAACAAATCTCCGTAAACAATCGGATAAAAGATGAAATAGCTATTATCACAACACATAAGCGCATTTTCATACAACTCCCCAAAAACGAAACTGATACCCAATATATGCGGTCGTTTAAATATGTGACTTGGGACAATAACAATCGGCAATGGATTATCCCTAATTATGGAAAAAATCTTGATTTGTTGAAATCATACTTTCAAAATAGAAATGTTCTGTTTACCGAAAACCAAGACAAACAGATAGTTGAGCAAAACAAATCTCTCGCAGAAGAAGGAAAAATTAGAGGCTTGAATATACAAAACCGTAAAATAAGAGTTTATTTCTTGTATAACCGTTCATTAATAGAAGCGATTAAGCAAATACCAATGTGTAAATGGAATACCAATGAAAATTGTTGGACTGTGCCATTTAATGAACAAAACATCGTGAAACTGAACTCACTAGCAGAAACTAATGGCTTGAAATGGGAATATCAAATCGTCTCTAAAACCGAAGGTGTACCTAGACAACCCAAACATGCCAATTACCTACGGTGCCCAGCCGAATATATTGAAAAACTGAAAGAACTACGCTATAGTATCAACACACAAAATGTATATTGCGATTTGTTTGAAGAATTTCTAAACTATTACTCCAACAAAGCGGTAAAGGAAATTACAGAAGACGAAATAATCACTTTTTTGCGCTATCTGGTAAACGAACGGAAAATATCGACTTCGTACCAAAACCAATCAATAAATGCGATAAAGTTTTACTATGAACGAGTATTGAGTGGCAAACCCAAAATATACCTAATAGAAAGACCAAGAAAAGAAACGTATCTACCCGAAGTATTAAGCGACGAAGAAGTCGTTGCAATACTAAAAACCATCGCCAATCTGAAACACAAAGCATTGATCATGACTATCTACTCTGGTGGTCTGCGGATTAGCGAATTAATAAACCTAAAAGTGAAAGACATTGATAGCAATCGAATGCAAATACGAGTAGAGCAATCGAAAGGAAAAAAAGATCGATATACTTTGCTCAGTAAGAAAACATTAATAACTTTACGAGAATATTTTAAAGAATATAAACCAAAAGAATGGCTGTTTGAAGGCGAAAGTGGCGGGCAATATACTCAAAAAGCGATTCAAAACATATTGAAGCGAGCTGTTCAAAAAGCTCAAATAAAAAAACATATTACAGTACATACATTAAGGCATAGCTTTGCAACTCATTTATTGGAAAATGGTACTGATTTGAGATATATACAAAGTTTACTTGGACATAGCAATAGTAAAACAACAGAAATATACACGCATATTACCACCAAAGGCTTTGAACAAATCAAGAATCCGTTGGATAAATTAGATGTTTAAAAAAATGGATATGCGAACATATTATATTTACAAAAAAAATATAATACACAGATTTACAATAAATTAAAACAAATACAAAATAAACTATAGCTAATATATGCGAACATCATGTTCGCATACACAGTTGTTAGTGCCAATGCTATGAAGACAGACACGAAATATATAGAACTTGAAGCAGCTTGTAGTTTGACAGAGCGACAAGCAAAGGAGATTTTGGCTCATGACAAATCCTGGCTTGACAAAGTAATTGGGACAAATAATGAAATAAAATTCAACTTCAATCAATACTACTTACTTTCATACCTAAGACAAAGACCTGAACTCTGCGACAAAATTTTGCAGTTCTCCTATGACAAAAGATGTTCGCCTTCAACATTTATCGAAGAATACGAAAATGCTTATCGAGTTGGTTGGTTTGACAAAGACCGTGAGCAAATAAAGACTTTCGACAAATTATATGAAGCAGCAACAGACTTTGTACTTTTCTCTTGGAACTTAGGACGATTTGAAAGAGAAGAACACAGACTTCCAAAACAAATAAGAGAAAAAGCGATTGAAAGCGGAAACGAACTTGGTTGGAAACAAAAGGATATTAAAGAAGTGATTGAAATAGCCCGACAGGTTCCAATGGCAATTGTTGGAGGACAAGTTCAATATTTATTCCAAGATGGGACGTGTGAACTCTATTGGCTTTCCATCGACCCTGATGAAAGACAACTAAATGAAGATTGGCTGACCTACTGCAACAGGACAGCAAGACAATCAATTGAGAAATTCGACAGACTTATTAGCGAGACAGACTTTGATAAAGAAGTTATTACATTTGAATTTTTAAAAAGTAAGAAAGACAAAGGGGTTGACCTCGAAGAACATAAGGTTTTTATTCTTTACTTTAACGATGATGAAACCGAACATTGGATGAAATAAAAGAAGCACAGGCACTAACACACAATATAGCCAATAAGGGTTTCAGTGGTTTGCGAAGGTTTGTAGCCCGCTTCAACTTTTTGTATACCGTGATAGGAAATCGCCCGCAATCCCTTACTGGCCATATTGTCAAACGTTATGCAAAATTTTAAAAATCTACCGAAACGATAAAATTATCAAATATGAAGTATATTGAACCTAAAGTTGATTCGCCGTCCTTTACATGTCCTAATTGTGGAGTATTATCTCAACAGATATGGAGTGTTGACAATTGGTATTTTGCAGGTGTTAATTCTGGACATCCAAATGAATTAAAAACTGGACATTGCGCCCATTGTAAAAAACACACATTGTGGATTAAGGAGAAAATGTTTTACCCAGAGACAGGAAATGCTCCTTTTCCAAATATTGAAATGCCTGAGAATGTTAAGAAATTGTATTTAGAGGCTGCATCTATAACGACTAAATCTCCAAGAGGAGCTGCTGCGTTACTTAGACTTGCAATGCAAATACTTTGCAAAGAACTAGGTCAAAAAGGTGAGAATATTAATACTGATATTAAAGAACTTGTAAAAAAGGGATTGCCGGAAATTGTTCAACAATCATTGGATATTGTCAGAGTAACTGGGAATGATGCTGTGCATCCAGGACAAATTGATACTGATGACAACGAGGTTGTGTATAAATTGTTTGAGTTGATAAATGTAATCATTGAATATATGATTGCTTTACCCAAAAAAGTAAGTGGTTTATATGCGGCTCTCCCTAAAGATAAACTTGATGGTATCGAGAAAAGAGATAAATAAAAAACTTTGCATAACACAGTGTATACATCATGCGGGTTTCAGAGCAATTTGCAAGTTCATCGCTCGCTGGCAAGGGCAGTAACGGTAGATAATGATGTGACCACGAACTCCCGCACGCTGCATACACTCAACGTTATGGCCAATTTTAAAAAAAAACGACTTCGTCTGAAAATAAAACTAATTAGACAATTGAAAAATGAATATGTTGCATGACATTTAACCTGAATTTATGAGAAAAAATTCTTACATATTTGTACTTTGTTTAATCATATTTGCAGCTTGCAATCCATTAGGAGGATTATATAAACATGAAATTTGCGGTAAAGCTCCAGATTGTTTTATAATTGAAGTTTGTAGAAATGGAAAATTTACATATTGGTATTCACAAGATGTTTTAGGGACTGCAACCTTAACTGGGGACTGGACTAAAAAGAATGATACAGTTTTTTTTAGAGCAGATCCATACTTATTTGATGTAAGGTCAGGCTTAATTTGTCAACAAAACAAGGATTCCGATAATATCAGAATTCAAGTTGTTTTGTTACATAAATACTTTCAAGAGAAAAAAGACTCAACATATTGTGACTGGATATTAAAATTAAATGATGAACAAAGAACATATATTACAAGTACAAAAGGACTTCTATCCATACCATATCAACATATTGAAAAAATTACAGTTAAAGACCCATTGAACGCCTTTGGAATTAAATCTATTATAACATTGGAAGACTCTGTTTTTCAGATTCCAGACAAAACAAATGACATTAAAATTTATTTAGCTGATAATAAATCAAAACCAATTATTTTATGGTCTGACATGAAAATGAAAATAAAAAACAGAAAATTGATAAGAGTTCTACCAGACAGTTTGAAAGATCGTCGATCAGACGAATTCATTAGAGTAAAAAGAAGATGTGGGTATATACAAAAAAAATAAAAAACTGGCCATAACACACGCCTATGTTCACAGGCTGGCTGACGTGCACCTAGCGGGTTTTGCGCCCGCATTCACTTTGTCGCTGTGCGACAGCGAATACGCCCGCAAACCGCCCGTGCCCATAGCCTCGGTCGTGAGTCTGCGCAAAAACCCTCTTCATTCCCCAAAAATAGTAAAAATTACGTTCGAGGGACTTGTATAGGAGCCATTATTTGCATGCTTATTTTGGATACGAAAAATTAGCTTTAAAAATTAGGTATGC
>JAQTZA010000007.1 GCA_028687995.1 Bacteroidales bacterium | reverse complement strand
AAATAATTTATTTTGAAATCCATTCAGTTTTTGTTGCTCTTCATTTTTCAGATTGATTTCATTTTCAATCAATTTGCTTGATGTTATATCGGTGTGAGTGCCACTTATCCTCATTGGTTTGTGGTTCTCGTCCCAAGCAACTACTTTTGCTTGATCGAGAATCCACTTATAGTCGCCCTCTTTGGTTTGCATTCTGTACTCAACTTTATATTGCGGCAGATTACCATTGAGGTGTTCGTTGTATGCTTTCTTTGCCTTGGTTCTATCATCTGGATGTACATAATCGATCCACTCTTTGTTTGATGCCTCAATTTCTTGGAGCGAATAACCTATCATTTCTGCCCATCTGTCATTCCGTTTCAGCTCACTGGTTTTTGCATTCCAATCCCAGTACCCAAGCTGACTTCCTGTCAATACGTAATTAAGTCGTTGTTCGCTCTCTATCAGCTCTTTTTCTATTTGAATGCGTTCGCTTATGTCTCTCAGTACGGTGATGACGTGCGGAATTCCCTTTATTGAAATTATTTTGGCAGAAATAAGACCCGTCTTTATTTCTCCATTTTTGTGTCGTACTTGAGTTTGAAAATTTGAACAAAACCCCTGTTCTGCTACGATTGCTTCGACTTGTTCTTTGTCTAGAGAATTCTCCCAGATATTGATCGATTTTGAACTATGTCCCAATATCTCTTCACGGCGATAGCCCAGAACATCGATAAAGCTGTCGTTGCAGTCAATTAATATTTGGTCAGTTGTTTGTGTGATGATAACTGCATCGGGGCTGGCATTGAATATCTGCTCAAAATGATTTTTCACCTCTACTATTTCGCTGTTTAATCTCTGATTAATCATGATAATGATGCCAAATGTCCAGAGTAGGGTGATGATTAAAGCATCGAAGTATTGCGAGAAATTAAAAAGTGAATTTGAAAACATATCTATATCACCTTTGCCTAGTATGATAACAATTGTGCGAAATAGAAATATAAAACCATGAAGGAGTAGCACCGCAATGTTGAAATTGGCACTCGAAGTAATGGCCGCATATTTGTATTTTTGGATGAGATAAGCTCCCCAAAAGCCTAAAAATCCGAGGGCAATATTAAAGAAGACTGTTCGATAAAAGGTACTGTCAACTATGAAAAAGAAAAAAAGATGAGCAGCTAGATAAACCGCATAGAAATGAATAACATGTCTCCATACGACTTTTTGCTCGAGAAATCGTACGATTCCGATCGTTACAAACAGCGGGCCGAGTATGATGATGGGGTTTTGGATGACTATCAACAAGGGCTGCATCCACTCTTTGTGTCGCATAAGTATCAATGCAAAAGCAATCGTTCCGACTACGCTCCACATCAACCACCAGATAGGCCCTTTGATTTTTTTATTGGTAAAATAGAGATGTATTAACACACCTGTCTGCATGAGGTGTGAAATGCCGATAATCAGCACAACCGTAATAATGTCAATTTTCATCAACTTACAATTTAGGTGAATTACAAAATTGAGTGTGGTGAATTTGTTTATAAATCGTTGGTTGGTACCTAGTTGTAAAAATAGTATTTTTATGTTTATACTTACGATTTATTTTTTGATTTTTTATGTATTAAGGGTAAAAAAAAAGCTCAACCTTTCGATTGAGCTTTTTGAGAATTATAAAGAATGACCGTTATTCAACAACCGGTATAGACCAATCGCTTGAAGCCAAACGTTTGTAGTTGATGTACTTCTTCATAGCATTTTGTTTCGCTGCGATGAAAAGTTCTTTTGCTTCTTCAGGGAACTGTTTCGCCAATGAAGTGTAACGCACCTCGCTCTTCAAGAAGTCTTCGAACAAATCCCATTTCGGTTCTTTCGAATCGATAAGGAATGGATTTTTGCCTTCTGCTTCGAGCGTTGGATTGTATCTCCAGTTTTGCCAGTATCCACACTCAACCGCTCTTTCGGTTTGGTCTTGAGCTTTACCCATACCGAATACCAATCCGTGAGCAATACATGGGGAGTAAGCGATGATCAACGATGGTCCGTTGTAGGCTTCTGCTTCGCGGAATGCTTTCAGCGTTTGAGCTTGATCGGCACCCATCGCTACTTGAGCCACATATACATAACCATAAGTAGTTGCAATCATACCCAAATCTTTCTTGCGAATTTGTTTACCAGCGGCAGCAAATTTAGCAATGGCACCAATCGGTGTAGATTTAGAAGATTGACCTCCTGTATTTGAATAAACTTCGGTATCAACAACCAAAATGTTTACGTTTTTGCCCGAAGCAATTACGTGGTCAAGTCCACCAAAACCGATGTCATACGCCCAACCGTCACCACCGATGATCCATTGAGATTTTTTAATCAATTGGTTTTTCATCTCCACAACCACTTTACATTGTGGAACCTCAGAAATACTTGCCAATGCAACGATTTGAGGAGTCAACAACACGGTAGCATCAGCATCTTCGCGTTTAGCAATCCATTCGGTGAACAGACCTGACAACTCTTCGCTGATTTGACCACCTGCAATTGCCTCTTCCATGTTGCGTTGCACGCGGTCGCGCATTTTGTCGGTTGCAATCAGCATACCCATACCAAACTCAGCGTTGTCTTCGAACAATGAGTTTGCCCATGCTGGTCCGTGACCTGCATCGTTGGTAGTATAAGGCGTAGAAGGCGCAGAACCAGAGTAGATAGAAGTACAACCAGTTGCATTAGCTACCATCTGACGATCTCCAAACAGTTGAGTTACCAATTTGATGTATGGAGTTTCACCACAACCGGTACAAGCTCCAGAGAACTCAAATAATGGTGTTGCAAACTGAGAGTTTTTCACGTTTGCTTTTACATCCACCAAGTGTTGTTTGGTTTTCACCTCATTTACCATGAAGTCCCAATTGTCTTGGTTATCATATTCTTGTTCGATTGGCACCATTTCGAGTGCTTTTCCATTTTTGTTACCTGGACAAACATCCACACAGTTGTCGCAACCCATACAGTCGAGTACGTCAACCTGAATACGGAATGCCATGTCAGCGAATGGTTTACCCATTGCTTTCAATAGATCCATTTTCGGAGCTTTAGCTTGTTCTTCTGCATCTAAAACGAATGGACGAATAGCAGCGTGAGGACAAACATACGCACATTTGTTACACTGAATACAGTTACCTGCAGTCCAAACCGGTACGCGAGAAGCGACACCACGTTTTTCGTATTTCGCAGTTCCTTGATCCCATGTTCCATCTTCGCGACCTTTGAATGCTGATACAGGAAGGTCGTTACCTACCTGTGCATTGATTGGGCGAACGATTTTTTGGATGAACTCAGGGGCATCGCTGTTTTCAATTGAGAATGCGAAATCAAGTTTAGCCCATTCAGCAGGGATTTCAACTTTTTCCAACTCTCCACCGCGATCAACTGCAGCGTAGTTCATATTCACGATTTTCTCACCTTTGTTACCATACGATTTCACAATCGCTTTCTTCATTTGAGTCACCGCCAATTCGTAAGGAATTACACCAGTGATTTTGAAGAATGCTGATTGAAGAATGGTATTCGTGCGATTACCAAGTCCGATTTCAGATGCAATTTGAGTTGCATTGATAATGTACATGGTGATATTGTTTTTCGCCAAATAAGCTTTCACATTATCAGGAAGGTGATTTTTGGTCTCTTCTGCACTCCATACAGAGTTCAAAAGGAATGTTCCGTTTGGTTTCAAACCGCGGGTCACATCATACAGACGAAGGTAAGCTGGCACGTGGCACGCTACAAAGTCTGGTGTGTTCACCATATAAGTAGAACGGATTGGATCATTACCGAAACGAAGGTGAGAACAGGTGAAACCGCCCGATTTCTTAGAATCGTATTCGAAATAAGCTTGACAATATTTATCGGTGTTGTCACCAATGATTTTGATCGAGTTTTTGTTAGCACCTACAGTACCGTCAGCACCCAAACCGTAGAATTTAGCTTCGTAAGGACCGTTTTCGAACGCGATTTCATCTTTTTTAGGAAGAGAAGTAAAGGTTACGTCATCAACGATACCGATAGTGAAACCGCTACGTGGTTCTGGTAACGAAAGATTTTCGTACACAGCCAATATTTGAGCAGGAGTAGTGTCTTTAGAGGACAAACCGTAACGACCGCCAACGATGATTGGTTGGTTAGGCTGTCCGTAGAATGCCTCTTTTGCATCTAAGAACAATGGTTCTCCGCTTGCACCTGGTTCTTTTGTGCGATCCAATACTGCAATACGTTTTGTAGTTGCAGGGAATGCCTTCAAGAAATGTTTTACAGAGAATGGACGGTATAAGTGAACCGCAACTAAACCAACTTTTTCGCCTTTTGCGTTGAGGTGGTCAATTGTTTCGCGGATTGCTTCTGTTACAGAACCCATTGCCAAGATTACGCGGTCAGCATCTGGAGCACCATAGTAATCGAACAAGTCGTATTTACGACCTGTGATTTCTGATACTTTAGCCATGTAATCTTCTACAATAGCAGGAACTGCGTCGTAGAATGGATTTGCTGCTTCACGAGTTTGGAAATAAATATCTGGATTTTGAGCAGTACCACGAGCCACAGGATTTTCTGGGTTCAAAGCACGTCCACGGAATTCTGCTAACGCTTTTTGATCGATAAGCGGAGCCAAATCATCGTTTTCTAGAATTTCAATTTTCTGAATTTCGTGAGAAGTACGGAATCCGTCGAAGATGTGCATAAATGGCACACGAGCAGTCAATGTTGCTAAGTGAGTTACAGCTGCCAAATCCATTACTTCTTGCACTGAATTGGTAAAGAACATCGCGAATCCAGTTTGACGAGCAGCCATTACATCTTGGTGGTCACCAAAAATAGAAAGCGATTGTGCAGCCAATGCACGAGCAGATATGTGGAAAACGCAAGGTAATAATTCACCAGCAATTTTGTACATATTTGGGATCATCAATAGAAGACCTTGAGACGCAGTGTAAGTTGTTGTCAAAGCACCTGCTTGCAACGAACCGTGAACTACTCCAGCAGCACCTGCTTCAGACTGCATCTCTTCGATTTTCATTGTTTCGCCGAAGATGTTCAATCGTCCTTTTGCAGCCCACTCATCGACATATTCTGCCATAGTCGAAGACGGAGTGATAGGATAAATACCGGCAACTTCACTAAACATATACGAGATATGAGCAGCTGCTTGATTACCATCACAAGTCAAAAACTTTTTTTGTTTTGCCATAATTGTTTGATAATTAGAGTTATTGTTAGTATAATTTATTTTCGTTATTTGTTTAAATTAATAAAGAAATCCAAAAAGCCAAAGTGGTATCAGATTACCTGAACCAATATTAATACCGTCAAGCGCATAAATAACGTCAGAATTGTTTTTCCCTTTTATATTCGCTCCTTCAATTCTGAAATTATATTTTTCATTCACCAAAAAATGTACATTTTTCCCACCTACATTTAATTTGTAATCTTTGAAAAGTGTGTTGTAGAAAAAGGTCTCTCTCACAATCAGATCATCTGTCTGATTAAGTTGAAGTGGGTAGATCAAATTTGTGTTATGAAGATAAACTAACGCTGGTTTTTTTGGAAAATCTTCACCTACAGGATACAACATGTTAATTAAACGCGCATCCTTAAGGTATTTGATGTAGTTCATTACAGTGGCACGCGACGTGTCTATGTCGATACTAATTTGACTAATGTTCAGCGGGCCAGTACTGTTTGCTAATAAATATAATAATCGTCTGATTTTATGATAATAAGAAAGCTCAATCTGTTTTAAGAAGAAAATATCACTCTCAATCATGAAGTTGATTGTCTTTATCAGTGTCTCAGAAAAATTGCGTTTTTCTAGAAAAAAAGGATAATATCCGTGACGCAGATAATCTTGAAAAAACCGATTGGGATCCACTTTAGAGCAGATCGAAGTGGCAATTTCTTTATGATTGGATATAATTTCTTCGAGGGTGAATGATTTAAAATCGGTATGGCTCATTTTGTTGATGTACTCTCTGAAAGAAAATCCTCGCAGGTAATACGAATCTACAATGCCTGAAAGTACTGGGTTTTCTTCATTTAATCGCATGGCCGATGATCCAGTAAAAACGATGTGAAGATTTGGAATTGTTTCGTAGCAAAGCTTCAGCTCTTCCGACCACTTTGGGTATTTGAAAACCTGATCGATGAGGAGCGTTTTTCCACCATTTTGGCTAAACTCTTTTGCAAAATCAAAGAGAGTGCATTCGGTGAAATAAAGATGGTTCATATTGATGTAGAGGCAGGAACGATCGGTGCCAAAATTCTCTTTTGCATATTGGAGCAACAGTGTGGTTTTGCCAACACCTCGAGAACCAGTGATTCCAATCAGACGGTTATCCCAGTTGATTTCATCCATTAACTCTCTTCTAACAAGTGAGTTAGTGTGTTCAATTAAGAATTTATGTGTCTTAAAAAATGTTTCCACCTCTTTTTATAAATAAACAACGTGCAAATTTACAACAAAATGCCGATTTTGCAAACTTGAGATAGCAATTTTGCTATTTTTATACGTTAAATATTTATTTCAATTTTAGTAAAAATGGTGTTTTTTGTCAAAAGAAAAGATAGAATTTGAGTTTTCTCGCACTTTATAGAAAGATTCTTAAAGTGATAAGTAGTTAGATTTTGAATAAGTATAAACTTATTTATAATGTTGAAAAACAGTAGATTACTTGAATAATACTTTGATTGGTAGAGACTTCAAGCTTTCGTTGTGGAACTGATCATTTGCTGTAACCACGAAAAAAAGATTGCCTACGTAATCGTCTGGAATTTCCATTTCAAAACTTTTGGATTTTATTCGACACGCTATCAGATTTGTAATGTCGTCAATTTTTATATTTTGTTTGTTGCTTTTGTAGAGATTGAACGTAATATTTTGTTCGTTCGAATCGGTTTCCCATTCAAAAATCACGCGATTGTTTTTTTGCCATACTCTCGTAAATTTCGGTGCGGGTGGAGCAATGCTGTCAATCCAAGTCATTGCAGGCATTAGAGCAGGATAGAGGTATGCTCTCATTTTTAAGTAGTCAGCACAAAGTTTGGTGTTCTTTATCAAATTTTGAGTTCTAAAATAGCATTGACCTCCACTATTTATTTCTCGTGTGAAATTGATTTCATTTTCAATGGTTTGTAACGGCCATTTGTGCTCGTCCATCATGTATAGAGCTATACCGCCTACTACTGGATGTTTTCCCGCAGCTGATTTCCAGTCACGCATAAAAGGTTTGAAAATGGGCTCTTTGAAATACATCATTGGGGCAATAAAATCTTGTTTTTGATTTGTAATCCAAAACTTAACATCCTGATATACTTTGTTGTAGCCATTCCATCCCAATGATGAGATAGAATCTAAATCTTTGTATTTCCCTATGGGTGATGAGCTCACTTGCACCCACGGTTTAATGGCTTTGACCGTGTCGTAAATCGACGATACAACCTTATTTATGTTTGCCCTTCTCCAATCGGAAAGAGCTATTTTATCTCCGTATTTCTTTTTTGTTTTTGTGTCGGGAAATTCTCCAATTTCAGGGTATCGGAGGTAATCGAGATGAATGCCATCAACATCGTATTTTTTTGTAATTTCTGAAACTATTTCAGAAAGATATTGAGCGGTACCAGGTTCGCCTGGATCAAGAAACCATTCTCCTTTTATGCGTTTGCAAAGTGTTGGATGTTTTTTTACCAAGCTGACATTTCCGCTCTCTTTAATCTGTTTGTCATTGCCAATCGGAATTGTGACGATCCATGCGTGACATTCGAGACCACGTTTATGGCACTCTGCGATAGCAAACGCCAATGGATCATAACTGGGTGATTTCCCGTTTTTGCCAGATATCATTGCACTCCATGGTTCAATTTGTGAGGGGTAAATCACGTCATTCCTCATTCTGACTTGTAAAAAAACGGTATTGAAGTTTAAAAAATGCAGATGATCCAGTATTTTCACCAATTCGTCGCGTTGTATCCCTGCAGAAAGAGTATCTTTGGCGATAGTTGAAGGCCAATCTAGACGCCAAGCTACGGTCAACCATGCAGCTCTGATTTCATGTTTAGGCGGATTCGCTGAAAGTTGGAGGCTGTTAAGAAGTAAAAAGATAAATATTATCGATTTTATTTGGTATTTCATTTCTGCTGTTACTTGTTTTCAAAGACGCACAAAGATACAAAAAACGGTGATTGTTTGGTTTTGAAACAGTAAACGAACCCGATTTAGGGAGTCAATAGTCCTGTTTAAAGTGCTTCTCGTTAAAAATGGTTGATTAATTTTTATATTTAAGTCATTATCGCTAAATTTGCGAGCTAATTTTGGAAAAGAATGAAGAATAACGTTTTCGCTTTTGTGTTGTTGCTTGTAGTAACAACTTCGTGCGGTGAATTTAATAAGGTTTTGAAGAGCACCGATTACGATTACAAATTCGAATATGCGAAGAAATCGTTTGAGCAAAAAAAATATTATCGCTCTTTTACATTGCTCGAAGAATTAGTGCCTATTTTTAAAGGAACTGAAAAAGCGGAAGAGTCTCTATATTTGCTTGGTCAAAGTTATCTGGGAAGTAAAGATTACATTTCTGCTGCACAGACTTTTATAACATATTATAATACGTATCCGAAGGGGATATATACTGAACTAGCCCGATTCTATACGGCTAAAAGTTATTACCTCGATTCTCCTGACCCACGACTGGATCAATCACAAAATGTGAAAGCCATTAACGAATTTCAGATGTTTTTAGAATATTTTCCACAAAGTGAAAAAGCTGGTGAAGCTCAACAACTAATGTTCGAACTACAAGAGAAATTGGCTTACAAAGAGTATTTGAGTGCAAAGCTCTATTATAATTTGGGAAATCTGAAAATGAATAGTTTGTTGGAAAACAACTACTTAGCATGTGTTGTTGTATCTCAAAATGCATTAAAGGATTACCCCGCTACAAAATACAAAGAAGATTTTTTCTATTTGGTTTTACAATCTAAATATCGTCAAGCCATCTATAGCGTCGAAGATAAACGAACTGATCGATACAGAGAAGTTGTTGACGAATATTATAATTACAAAAATGAATTCCCAGAAGGAAAATATATGAAAGAGGCAAATGAGATATTGGCTCATGCTCAAAAAATGATTAAAAATTAATTAATTAATTACAAATATGGACTACAAAAAAACAAATGCACCTTCGAACACCGTAACTCGTGATATGACAGATATGTCATCCGATACCGGAAGTGTTTACGAAACAGTACGTATTATTGGCAAGAGAGCCAATCAGATTTCTGTTGAGATGAAGTCTGATTTGGAGAAGAAATTGCAAGAATTTGCTTCTTATAATGATAATTTAGAAGAAATTTTCGAGAACCGTGAGCAAATCGAAATTTCTCGTTATTATGAGAAATTGCCAAAACCGGTATTGATTGCTACCCAAGAATACCTCGAAGGCAAGGTTTATCACAAGAATCCTTTGAAAGACAAATTGTAATTTATAACTTATCAATGAAAGGATATGCGTGCATCAGTTGCTTGCATATCCTTTTTTTATACAATCCATTATGTTACAACGTATTCAATCACTCTACTTATTGGTAATCTCTATCTTATCAACTACCATGTTGTTTACCCCTTTGGCGGATTTATATGGTAATCAGAAAATATACGCTTACAAAGCGCTTGGCGTATATGAAACAACTGGAACTTTGTCTAATCTTTATCTCACAGCACCAGTGTTCGCAGTAATATTGGCAATAGCATTGATCTCTTTTATTACTATATTTCTGTATAAGAAAAGAATGCTTCAGATACGATTTAGCATATTCAATGCGGTATTAATGGTTGCATTTTATGGTATATTCTTTCTTTATTTTTGGCTTTTCAAGGATAAATTAGGTTTGAATATTGGGGTAAATTACATCCTAGCATTTCCTTTGGTGGCTTTTGTTTTCAATTGGTTGGCGATACGAGCCATTGGTGCAGACGAGGCGTTAATTCGCTCTTTGGATAGAATACGATAAGAAGAAATAATATTTTTGACGAGGGTTTTACATCATGTGAAACCCTCGTTTTTGTTTATTATCGAGTGATAATACGTTTGATTTTCCCTGTGGATGTTTCTTGAAATTTGGAAAGAAAAATGATTTGACGTGGTCTTTCGAAACGTGTCAGTTGATTAGAAATTTCTGTTTCTAGAAGATTCAATTTCTCCATTGAAAATGGAGTGCCTTCTATCACCAAAACCACTTTTTCTCCCAATTTATCGTCAACAATAGATGTGATATAAAATCGTTCAGAAATTATAGTTGATAATTTTTGCTCTATAGCTTCAGGAAAAAGTTTCACGCCGCCGGAGTTAATTACGTTATCGAAACGACCAAGCCATTCGAAGCATGTGTTACTCTTGAATGAAACGATGTCGTTGGTAGTGAATGGCTCTTCCTGCAAATGTGGTGCATGAATGATCAGGCAGTCGCGTTTGTCTTGTTCGAACCAAACGCCTTCCAAAGCTTCGTAATCTGTCGATTTATGTGCACCGTTGAGACTTCGCAATGCAACATGCGAAACGGTTTCGGTCATTCCGTATGTCGAGTAGCATTTTGTGGAAAGTTGCTGCAATTGCTCTTCGAGTAAAGGCGAAACAGCACTTCCGCCGATAATCAGTTTCGAAATGTTTTGTAGCGAAGCGATTCCTTCTTCAGTTTTTAGTAAACTATCTACCTGCATCGGCACCATTGCTGCGAATTCGATTCTTTTGTCAATGATTGGTGTGGAAGTTGGCTCAATAACTACAAGATTCAAATCACCAGCAATGGCGCGTACTACCATCATTTTTCCTGCAATATAATTGGCCGAAAGACACATAACTGCCGTATCTCCTTCTTTTAGCTTAAAAAACTGGTTGGTCAGTCTGGCTGAAGCAAGCATACTCTCTTTTTTCAAGAGAATTGGTTTTGGAACGCCTGTAGAACCTGAAGTTTGTGCTTTTATCGTCTCTCCATCATCAAACCAATTTGCCAAAAACGTAAAGAGAGCCTCTTCCCATTCGGGGAGTTGTTTAGCTTGCCTCTTCCTGATAAGTTCGGGAAGCTGTTCAGTGTTGTAGGTTTGGTTGTGAAGAGTTAGTTGCATTTATTTGATTTTAGCACACAGAAAACGCGGATTTTAATCGATCTTTACTGATTTCCCATCTGTGTAAATCTGTCGTATCAGTGTAATCTGTGTTCCAACAAATCAATATCCCATCTTTTCTCAGTCATATAAAACAAATTTTCACCCTCTAAAGTGAGTGGCGAATCGATATTGTTGGTGTAAAGTTGTCCGGTACCAAGTCCTTGCGGCATATTGTTTTGCTGAATCGAGCACCATTGAGCAATGGCATTGAGTCCGATGTTCGATTCGAGCGCAGAGGTGGCCCACCAGCCAATTTTTATCTGATTTGCTAACGAAATCCACTCTTCGCTACCTGCGAATCCACCGTGCAGACTAGGTTTCAGGATGATGTATTGTGGTTTAATTGTTTCGAGCAACTCTTTCTTTATTGAAGAAATATTCACTCCAATTAACTCTTCGTCCAATGTTATGGGAATGGGCGTTTCGGCACAAAGACGAGCCATTTCGTGCCACTGTCCGGCTTTGATAGGTTGCTCGATGGAGTGAATATCAAGCTTGGCTAGTCGTTCGAGTTTTGCCATCGCGTCGTTTGTCGAAAATGCTCCGTTGGCATCCACTCGCAGTTCGATAGTTTTGGCATCAAACTCGTTGCGAATCGCTTGTAGTAAATCCATTTCAGCCTCAAAATCTATCGCACCAATTTTTAGTTTGATGCACGAGAATCCTTTCTCGATCTTCTCGATGATTTGCACCCGCATTTCTGCTTTTGTGCCCATCCAAATGAGGCCGTTGATGCGGATGGATTGCTTTCCTTCGGAGAACGACGAGGGAAAAATGATGCGTTTACCTCCGTTTTCGAGGTCAGCCAGAGCTGTTTCCAATCCAAAAAGAATGGAGGGGAAATCGCGTAGTCTCACCCTTAGTTCGTCAATAGAAGGAAGGTGGTGTGTAAGGCTTTGCAGCATTTCCTCATAGTCTGGTCTATCATCGCATCCCAATCCACGGAAAATGGCGCACTCCCCCAATCCAAAAATCTCTGGTGAGTGATCGTGCCACACCTTCACAAACCGCGTCTCTTTCGTAGTCAGTACACCACGCGAAGTTCCGCTGGGGCGTTTGAAGATGAGGTTGTAAGGAGTGAATTGGGTTTTCAGCATTTAGCCCCCTCAATCCCCCAAAGGGGGACTTTGAAATTTTGAAAATTCATTAATTATTGTTTGGCTTCTTAATTCCCTCCCTTTTGGGGAGGGTTAGGGTGGGGCGTTACCCTGGGAATTTCGGGAATTTTTGGAAGTCCGGTTTGCGTTTTTCCAAGAATGCGTGTTTCCCTTCTTGAGCCTCTTCCATTAAATAATACATCAAGGTAGCATCGCCTGCCAACTCCATTAGTCCACGCTGTCCGTCGAGCTCGGCGTTGAGGCCGCGTTTAATCATACGGATCGCCATCGGGCTGTTCGCCAGAATCTGTTTGCACCAATCAACGGTCACATCTTCGAGTTGGTCGAATGGCACAACGGTGTTCACCAATCCCATTTCTAAAGCTTCTTGTGCAGAGTATTGTTTGCAAAGGAACCAAATTTCGCGTGCTTTTTTCTGACCCACACAACGTGCCAAGTACGATGAGCCAAATCCTGCATCAAAACTTCCTACTCTAGGACCAGTTTGCCCGAAAATCGCATTTTCTGATGCAATAGACAAGTCGCAAACAACGTGTAGCACATGTCCGCCACCGATTGCAAAACCGTTCACCATTGCGATAACTGGTTTCGGAATGGAGCGAATGGCTTTGTGTAAATCGAGTACGTTGAGGCGGGGAACTCCATGTTCGTCGATGTATCCACCTACGCCTTTTACCTTTTGGTCACCGCCGGCACAGAAAGCTTTGTCGCCTGCTCCTGTGAATACAATCACGCCAATGTCACTTCGTTCGCTGCAAATGCTCATAGCATCGAGCATTTCAAAATTCGTTTGTGGGCGAAATGCATTGCGCACGTGTTCGCGGTTGATGGTGATTTTTGCAATTCCTTCGAAAAACTCAAATTTGATGTCTTCGTACTGTTTAATGGTTGTCCAGTTTCTCATATTTTTTGTTTTTATTTATTTTTTTGCCACAAAGCCACAAAGGCTCTAAGATTTCACAAAGAAGAATTCTGCATCCTTTGTTCATTCGTGGTTTTATGTATTGTTTATTCTTTAAATTTTTGTGTAAACTTTGTGGCTTAGTGTCTTTGTGGCAAATTCTTTTTATCCCCGTATCGCACTAAAATATGCTTTTAATACTTTGTCATTTTCCAGTCGTGGTGTATTGACTTCGATGATGACTGGTTTATCGTGCGATTCATATATTTTGGGTAAAATGGCTGCTAATTCTTCAGCATTATTTGAACGGTAAAAAGGCAGATTATAGAGATTTGCCACTTTCTCGATATTGAGTTCTTGTGCTGCTTCGAAGTAATCGTCCAATTCCTCAACGCTTGATGGACCGGGAATAAACCTGAATAAGCTTCCGCCGCCATTTTTCATCACAAAGATGCGAAGATTGGGCGACAGGTATTTGTTCCAAAGTGCATTCGAGTCGTAGAAAAAGCTAATATCACCACTGATTAATGTTGTGATTTCTTCCGAAATCCATGCTGCACCAACAGCTGTAGAGGTAGATCCGTCGATGCCGCTGGTGCCGCGATTGCTTTGAACGCTGCCGAGGTGTCGTTGCGAAAACAGGTGTCCGTAGCGCACGGCCGAGCTGTTACCCAATTGTAAATCGGAGCCTTCGGGCGTGGCTTTGCAGATGATTTCGAATGCTTTGAGATCGCTCCACGGTGCAATATTCATGTAATCGGAGTGTCGCTCGGCTGAGATTTTTTCTTTCCGTTGCCAAAGTTTGGCGTATTCGCTTTCGCCGAAAGCATTTTCTGCAAAGAATTGCTCCAGAAAAGCAGCTGGCTCGAGTTGAATCAAGGCGGTCAATTGACGAAACGTGTCTATGTGCGTTTCGCCTTTGCCGATGTACCAATGTTCTTTCGGAGGATTGTTTTTGATGAATGTTTTGATTTGTTTCGAGACTAACGAGCCGCCAAAACTGATTAACACATCTGGTGCAAAATCTGGTGCTTCTTCCGATTGAATCTTATTCAATGTTCGGTCGATAGTTGTTATAGCATTTGCTGTTTGGATGTTTGAAATTGGTTCTGCCAAAACAACGACATTCGATATTTTCTCGATTCGCGAAATGGCGGCATTGATTTTCTCCTTCATTTCGTTGGGTAGAAACGAAGCCAAAATCATTATTTTCGGACTTTGTGGCAATCTGCTTTTCAAATCAGAGATTGTTTCTTTGGACAGAAATGACTCAGGCTCGAATTGATCGAAGGTGCGTTGTGCAGAATTTGTTTTTTCTACAATGCCATAAAGTGGTTCGCGCAGCGGAATGTTGATGTGTACCGGACCTTTTCGTCCTGACGTAGCGTAGTTGAGCGCTTCGTTTACAGTTCTGTTGACGTGCCATGCTTCGTCCTCGCAGGTAATTTCGGTAGGAATTTGACAACTGAATTTCGTGAAATTGGCGAAAACCTGTTGTTGATTGATTGCCTGACTATCATCTTGCTCGATCCATTCAGTGGGTCGGTCTGCCGATAGCACCACCAGAGGAATACGTTGATAGAAAGCCTCAGCAACAGCTGGAGCATAGTTGAGCAACGCCGTGCCCGAAGTACAGACAATGGCAACAGCTTCTCCTGATTTTTGAGACAATCCGAGTGCGAAAAAAGCAGCACTTCGCTCATCTACAATCACGTAGCACTCGATGCGAGGGTCGCGGTTGAAAGCAATCGAGAGCGGAGCATTACGCGAACCTGGAGAAACCACCACTCGCTTTATTCCCTTTTGTGCGCACAAATCAACAAGGATTTGAACTGTCTGTTTATTGGTTGTTGTCATAATTTATAAACCGTCCCTTAAAAGAGACGGCAATTGATTTTAATTTTTAATTATCTTAAGTAGCGTTTCCGCTTTGAGGCAAGTCTCTTGCCATTCAGCTTCCGCATGTGATTGGGCGGTGATACCACCTCCAACGAAAAGTGTAATTCCAGTGTCAGTCAGTTTCATGCAGCGCAAATTTACAAACAGATCGCAACCCGATGGAGATACAGGACCTAAATATCCAGCATAGAAATCTCGATCGTGCTTTTCAGTATGCTCGATAAGTATCATCGATTCTGCTTTCGGCAAGCCACAAACCGCAGGTGTTGGATGTAGTTTTTCGATTAAATCAGTTAGTTCGTTTGCGCTGAGTTTACCTTTGCAAGAATAGCGAGTCATCAGATGACACACATTGCCAGCCACCAAATCTTGTGGTCCCACTTTGTCAATTTCTTCGAACTCCAATTGGAATAAAATGTCTTCCACGTAGTCGCTCACCATCTGTTGTTCCTCGCGCTCTTTGGCGGTCCAGTCCGATGGTTTGTTCGCTGGTTTTGTCCCAGCCAGCGACATGGTTTCAATCTTGTCGTTGTGACTTTTGATCAGTGTTTCAGGCGAAGCACCAATCCAAGCAGCAACGCCGGGTATGTGAAAAATCGAAACAAAGGCGTGAAAATATGTTTGGGTTAGTTTTTCGAAAATCGAAACGCCATTCTCTATCGAAACAGAGCTGTTGTGAATTGCTCTGGATAAGACAACTTTTTTGAGCTTTTTCTTTTGCAGTTTTTCGATCAAATCAGATGCTTGAATCAAATAATCCTCTTTCGAAATTTCAATCGTTGTATTGAGTAACACTTTTTTATCAAAACAAGTAGATTGAATGGTCGCCAATTCATCTGATGCTATAGTGCCGTTTTGAATGAAAATATCCGCTTTTATAAAGAATGATGGGCTATTTTTACGTGTGTGAAAAGGGGCGATGATAAAACCAGTAGCATTCGGTTGAATATTAGGGTTTTGTTGTATTTGCTGAGAGGTTTGTATGCCAATAATTATCTCTTCACTTTGCGGCATTCGGTAGCTGTAGAATGGCAGATTGTGTTCAATACAAAGTGAAAGTATTTCGGTGAATTCCATCTTTTGCATAATAGGTATTTTCACCTCCGATTGGCTGCGGAAGGGTGTATGCAAAGGTAGATGAATTTTTTAGAAATACAAAGATGGAACTGATACCACTATTTCTAAATTAGATTTATATCTTAATGTATTTGAACTACACTCTTTGATTTAAAATTATTACTGAACAATCAATTTTTTTGTTATTTTCTTCTCTCTGTCAAAATTAAGAGTCATAAAATAGACACCACTTTTAAAAGTGGAGACATTGACAGTAAGTTGTTTGTTGAGTGAAAAGTGATTTTGAATAATAGATTGCCCAACTGAATTTCGAATGCTCATATCTACCACAGAAAATGCTAAATCCGATAAGTTTACCGAAATACTACCCTTTGCAGGATTTGGGAAAATAGAGATCTTATTTGCCTCCAAATCGTTGATTGAAGAGAGTAAAAAATCATTTGTGCAAAACCCTGGACTTTCGGTAGTAACGGATGCAGCTTGACCAATAATGGTTCCTGAAATGACGGTTGTAAAACTTGATACTTGAGTGCTAAAATCGGAATGGATTCCTCTTCTAATAACTGTATTTCCGGATACATTTGCGTGAATAAATGTCCAATATTTGTTTGTAATTGGATCAAAATACCCACATGGGATGCCACCTTGATTGGTCAAAATACCTGAATTGAGATTGGGCATTGCTGTAAATCCTGAAGAGAGTGAATTCCCTTGAAATGCTAATGTATTATTACCTTTCGAAACATACAACACATATTTTGTACCATCAAAATAGATGTCAGGATCGGATGCTGACCCAGAAGATAAGGGATAAATAACGCGATGACCCGAACTTTGGACAAACTGTGTGCCGTCAGATCCGTCAACTTCTACTGCGGAATCAAAATATTTAGTACATGGAAAAGTAGTGCAACCTGCAGGATCTTGTCCCATTTGAATGCCCGTCGAGTTTAGATAAACTAAAACGATTCTACCCGAGCTATCTACGAATGGAGATGGGTCAACAAAATTGACATGCCCACCTATACTGTCAGTTATAAAGACAGGAGAAGTCGTTGCATCCCATGTGCTAGTGGCATTGTCGTATCTTTTTACGCTATTTGGCGTATAAATATATAGTTTGTTTCCTCGTATGGTTAAATCAGGGACGCTTCCTTTGTAAGGTGTAAAATTGGGAACCATCGTCCAAGTGGCGCCATCATCTGATTCTGCCAAATTGACTTTGTGATCATTAAAGCTAGTACAACCTGCTCCACATGTGTGGAAAGACATGATGTATTTTTTTGTAAATGGTTGAGCGAGAAGTGGAGCGAAAAGGAAAGAACATGAAATCGTTAGAAAAAGAGATACAGATATTCTTAAAATTCGTGTTTTCATACTATTCCTGATATTAGAAGGTTAAAAACAAAAAGTAAATATAGTTATTTAACCCTTAAAACTGTAATATAGCCATGAAAGTTCAAATTGCTGTTAATTTTTCAAGATAAAGGTTTTTGATATTCTAGTGAGTGATGACGATAATGTGCAAAAATAGATGCCTGATTTTAAAGAAGATACGTCAATTTGTGTATTATGTTTTTCAGTAATACCATCAACAAGTTTGTTCGTTTTTACTATTTTTCCTGTTGCATCAATAATGTCAAGTTTGGCTTCATTTGAAGTAGAAAGTGAATAACAGATATTTAACGTTTTATTGATAAGAGGATTAGAATGAATTTGTAAATCAAGATAGTCTGCGTTCATCTGCTCTATTCCAGTGGATAAAGATGGTGTAGCTAACCATATTGTTGCATTCATTAATAAAAGTTGATGATTGCCATTAGCATCGCCAAAGTAGCCTGGAAAGAGATTGTTGCCTGAGGCACCTGTGCCGTCGTCGCATGGCGAGCTATCACCTATGGCAGCCACTTTTCCTTTGCCATAACGAGCTGTTGCAAAAAGCACGTTCGATGTGCCTGTTGTTGAAGAGCCAGATTTAAATATTTGAGCTACAACTGACGGATTTATACTTTTGTTTATCGTCATTGTTGTGCCATTAAACCATGCTACTTCAGCTACATTTCCCATCGGACCATGTAAAATTGAGTCCTTAGGTAACGATGCGATATTGGTACTTGTACCAGAGATGTTAGCTAAATCAAACGAAATGCCAAAAGGATTGATTTGAACACTATTGCTTGTTAAAAAATCAATCCAAATGTGTGGAGAATCCCATCCATCGTTGTTTCTGTCGGATACATCGTGATCAGAAACCATAAAAAGTCCACCTCCATTTTTTACAAAGTTGAGTATTGCCGTTTTTTCAGTTTCTGAAAAAGGAGAGTTCGGTTCGCAAATAATAAATACGTTGTACTTGCTTAGATCTTGATTATTGCTGCTTAAACCGTATGTTATTTTCCCAGTTGTGGGGAGAGTTTCTACTGTATATCCTTTTTTTGCACAATCGACACCCCAGGCTGAGAGTGCTCCACCCCAATAGGTTTCTGCAGTAGAGCTTGTTATGCCTGATTGAGCAGGAGATGGCAATTGGGTATTGCCGTCTATTACCCAGTCGGCATTTCCAGCTTGTTCTGCTTTTGTGTTGTCAAAAAGTACTTTTATTGTGGCAGCTTCACCTGTTATAAAGAAGAGAATTGCAGTTAGTAAAAGGGAAAGTTTTGCGATTTTCATTTGGATAAAAATTGTGCTTATATAAACAACCGCAAAGATAAACTTTTACCCTCCTAATATCATTCGTAAATAGAATAATTTTATTAATATTTACATTTGCAATATTAAATAATGTAAAACAGATCGGTTTGTAATTTAAAAGCCGTGTAGATTTAATCCTTCGCTATCAATCATCGTCACTGGTTTTCCCATTTTCTTTTGAATGATTTTAAAGTGATGTTTGTCTTCTTCGGTTACAAACGAAAGTGCTTCACCAGGAGATTCTGCACGTCCTGTACGCCCAATGCGGTGAATGTAATCTTTGGGAGAACGGGGTAAATCGTAGTTAATCACAAATGGAAGGAACTTAATGTCAATACCTCTCGATATGAGGTCTGTTGCAACTAAAACAGTTAATTTGCCTGCTTTGAATTTAGCTAAAACATCTGTTCGGGCATTTTGTCCCTTTTTGCTATGAATGGCTCCAGCATTAATACCGTGTTTTCGCAATTTATCCGATACCAAATCTGCCTGATAGGTTGATGAGGTGAAAATCAAAACTTGCTTCATCTCTTTTTGTTTGATAAGGTAACGCAGTAGCGGGCCTTTTTTCTCATCCGAAACGAAATAACCAAGTTGTTTGATTAAATCAAAATAGTCCTCTTCTGGTTCAATTTTTACAACAATTGGGTTGTGTAATACAATCTGATTGATTTTCGAAATATCGTCGTTTAAGGTTGCCGAGAAAAGTAGATTCTGACGTTTTTTTGGAAGATAGGCCAATATTTGTTGCATCTCTTCGGCAAATCCCATGCTGAGCATTTTGTCTGCTTCGTCGAGCACAAGAGTTTCTATTTCGGATAGGTGAACGGCATTTGTCTCCACCAATTCGAGTAATCTGCCCGGAGTTGCAACGAGGATATTTACACCTTGCATTGCCATCATTTGCGGATTGATAGACACACCCCCAAAAACAGACATTGTTTTGATGCGCTCTGGCAATCCTTCGCTAAATTTATGAAATACATCACGAACTTGCATTGCCAATTCTCGTGTTGGAACCAGAACCAACACTTTAATATGTCTGTTTTTAGATTTAATACTTCCAATTTGTTGCTGGAGAATTGGCAAAACATAGCTTGCGGTTTTCCCCGATCCTGTTTGTGCTATCCCAAGCAAATCTTTTCCAGTGATAATAGCGGGAATAGCTTCTCGTTGAATTGGAAAAGGTTTAACGTAATTGTGACCTGCTAACAATTTTGTAATGGCAGGCGAGAGGCCTAAAGAGGAAAAAGACATGCCGTTATGGATTTGAATTGATTCGTGTTTCGAATGTGCAAAGTTAAGGCAATTAATTGAATTTTATGATTTGAAATATTTTGACTTCAATTGCAGAAGTAGGAGCGAAGAAATTCCACCTACGATAGATGCCAATGAATCACCCAAATCAAAGGCAGTTGAATGGGCGAATTGCATAAATTCATAACCAACTGAAGCTAGTGTGACAGACAATATTATCCAACGAGAAAACCGTGAAAGCTGAATAAGCAATAATTGTGAAAAGCCAATCACATAGAAATAGCTCGGTAAGAAATTGGCAAATCCAAAATCATCTATTTGGTTAGAATAGATGAAATCACGATAAAAAGCCTCGCTTGCAAATCCTAGAATCACGGCAGTTAGACCGACGATTGCATAAAACCGTTGAGAAGATGATAGTGCCATAATTCGATTAATTTATGATGTACCGAACTGAAAGCGCTATATTGTAAGCCAAATAATCGGTTAAAACACTTGACCCGTTTTTGAAATAATATTTGATTGTTGTAGGTGAACGATCTACACGCAGTTCAACATTAAGTGCATTTTTATTTTTAAGTTCGTGTTTTATTCCTAGTCTGAGTGTCTCAAAATAATTTAAACTTACATATTCAGATTCTTCGATTTTGGAATTCCATACGCCAACTTCATCGTTGTAATACTCATTTAATAGGCTGTTTTTAGTTGTCTTTATTACCTTCGATATGCCAGTGCCCACAGCGAAATAAGGTGATGTTTTGGCGTATCTGTTGAATTCGTATTTGTAAACAACAGGTAATTTGATACTCGTTAAAGATACGTAAGAATAAGTCAATTTCTCGAATCTACATTCGATTTGGAATGAGCTATTCGAGTTTTGGCTGAAGTTAACAAATATACCAGGTGAAATTGTACCGGCTGATGTATTAGTATTGACTTGATTGAGTGGCGTAGTTGTGTTTATTTCATTCATTTTACTGGACATAAATGAATACATATAGTCCATTGTACCACCGAAATTGACAGTCCATTTCGAATCGTTCATTTGTTTTTTCTTTCTATTGAACACTATGCAGCCTTCATCATTACAGACTATTTTGTGATATTCTTTTACTAATTTTACGAATGATACGTAGTAGAAATCCATTGAATTAATCTCCTCGTTTAACGAAGGCGCTTCCATCAATGCATAACGAAGAACTCCCCTGAATTTTGGGCTTGGATTAATGTAGGATAAACCACTCTTTTTTTTGATGATTAAATCATTATTATTTAGCTCTAATAATTCATTTTCTTTTTCGATAATAATAGTATTGTCGTCCAAATAAAACAGATTGATTCTCCCTTTTACCAAGTATTCTAAGAAAACATTTTGTTTTTGTCCATCAATAATTAATCCCTTCGATACGAAATATTTATTATTACTAAAAAAATAGCTTTTTATAGTTGAAGGAGTATATTCTACGACTGAATCAGTTAGACTTTTGCGAAACATACACTTCTGAGAATTGTCTTGTGGACCAAGGTAATCTATGAAACCTGTAATCGTGTCGTTTTCTAAAGTGACAATGCTTCCGTTTCTAAAATCAGTTTGAGAAAAAATACTTAAAATTGGTAAGGACAAGAGAAATGCGAGTAGTGAAATTCTGAAATTCATAAAGTGGATTTTAATTTTCAACAAATATCTATATTATTTATTGAAAATCCAAATGCTGATTTATTTATTTGCGATTTGCTTTTTTTTAGATAAACGAAGGTCGAATTACTTTTGTCACTTCAAAACAATTTGTAAATTTGAGGTCTAATGAAAAAACTAAACAATGATAAGTGAATGGCATTTTCTAACACCTGAACAAACATATCTCCACAAACAAGATGAAATGGCGAAAGATTTAGGAATCAGTCCCATTTTATCAAAACTTTTGTTGCAACGAAATATCACAACCATAGACGAAGCGAAACGTTTCTTTCGTCCGCAGTTGAGTGAGTTGCACGATCCATTCCTGATGCTCGATATGGACAAAGCCGTTGCCAGACTTAATTTGGCGATGGGACGTAAAGAGAAAATCTTGATTTACGGAGATTACGATGTGGATGGCACGACAGCAGTCACGGTAGTTTACAAGTTCCTACGCAATTTTTATTCTAACATAGATTTTTACATTCCCGATCGCTCTGATGAAGGGTACGGCATTTCCTATAAAGGCATTGATTTTGCGTATGAGAATGATTTTAAACTCATTATCGTGCTTGATTGTGGTATCAAGGCGATTGAGAAAATCGACTATGCCAATCGGAAAGGGGTTGATTTTATCATTTGCGACCATCATAAACCCGATGATGAATTGCCCGATGCTTGTGCCATCCTCGATCCGAAGAGACCGAACGACAACTATCCTTTCAAACATCTGTCTGCTGCCGGAGTAGGTTTCAAATTTATGCAAGGGTTTGCTCAGAATAATGGTATGGATATGTCGCTGCTCTTTCAGTTGCTCGACCTTGTAGCGGTAAGCATCGCCGCCGATATTGTTTCCGTTACTGGCGAAAACCGAATATTGGCCTTTTATGGATTGAAAATTCTCAATAACAATCCCTGTATAGGACTCAAAAGCATCATTGATATGTGTGGTATGGCGGATAAGGAGATTACATTGAGTGATGTGGTTTTCAAGATTGGACCACGCCTCAATGCTTCGGGTCGGATGCAGTCTGGCGGTGAATCAGTGGAACTGCTGATTGCAAAAGATATGACCATCGCACAGGAAAAATGCGAAGGAATCAATCTTCAAAATGAAATTCGCAAAGGTCTTGATAAAACCATCACAGAAGAGGCTTTTGCCGAAATAGATAAATGGGAAGGATTGGAGAATCGTCGATCGATAGTGATTTACAACGAATTTTGGCACAAGGGTGTGATTGGAATTGTGGCTTCGCGATTGACGGAACTTTACTATAAACCGGCGGTGGTACTGACTTTATCGAACGGATTAGCGACTGGTTCGGCACGCTCTATTCAAGGAGTGGATATTTACAAAGCCATCGACCATTGTCGCGATTTGCTCGAAAATTTTGGCGGACATCCATTTGCTTCAGGACTTTCGATGAAAGAGGAAAATGTACAAGCATTCAGCGACCGTTTCGAAGAGTATGTGGCTGCCAATATCACCGACGATCAGTTGGTGCCTCAGCTTGATGTTGATGCTCAGATAAATTTCTCTGATATTTCACCCAAGTTTTTCCGTGTTTTAAAGCAGTTTGCACCCTTTGGCCCCGACAATCCGAAACCTGTTTTTTGTACACGCCGCGTGTACGATTATGGAACCAGTCGCTTGGTTGGAAAAGACCAAGAGCACCTCAAATTGGAGCTGATTGATAGCAATTCCGAAAATATCATGAACGGAATTGCTTTTGGTATGTATGAGCACAATGATTTGATTAAAAACCTCAATCCGTTTGATATTTGCTACACGATTGAAGAAAATAATTATGGTGGCAATGTCTCCATTCAATTATTGATAAAAGATATTAAGGCAGAAAACCTCCCCAACCCCTCCTAAGGAGGGGCTAATTCCCATGGAAAAAGTTTTGAATCCATTTCAACTAAAAAGCCCCTTTGGGGGATTGGGGGCTTTCGTATGAACTCTTTTCAACAAATATTGCAGCAATATTGGGGATATCCCGAATTTCGTCCGTTGCAGGAGGATATTGTGCGTTCGGTATGCGAAGGGCGCGATACGTTGGGGTTAATGCCTACCGGAGGAGGAAAGTCAATTACATTTCAAGTTCCCGGACTTTACCTCGATGGGATTACGTTGGTCGTTACGCCGTTGATTGCGTTGATGAAAGATCAGGTGGATAACCTCAAAAAACGTGACATCAAAGCTGCTGCCGTTTATTCTGGGATGTCAAGTCGGGAGATTCAACTTACGCTTGATAATTGTATTTACGGCGGGTACAAATTTCTCTACATCTCTCCCGAACGACTCTCTACAGAGCTTTTTTTAAGCAAAATGCGTGCAATGCAGATTAATCTGCTGGTGATCGACGAGGCGCATTGTATTTCGCAATGGGGATACGATTTCAGACCTTCGTATCTCAAAATTGCTGAATTCCGGCAGTTGCTTTCTGGAATTCCCGTGTTAGCGCTGACGGCAACCGCCACTCCCGAAGTGGTGAAGGATATTCAAGATAAACTTCATTTTAAGGAGTATAACGTTTTTCAGAAGAGTTTTTATCGCCAGAATATTGCTTACATTGTTCGGCCGACCGACGATAAATTTACAGAATTACTGCATATTTTGCAGCGGATAAAAGGAACGGCAATTGTCTATACCCGAAATCGTAAAAAAACTAAAGAGACAGCCGTTGAGCTGAAAAAACAGGGTATTTCTGCCGATTTTTTTCATGCCGGATTGACTTCTGAAGCCAAAGAACAAAAGCAAAATGCGTGGATGTCAGGCGTGTTTCAGGTGATGGTATCGACCAATGCATTCGGCATGGGTATCGATAAGCCAGATGTACGATTGGTGGTGCATATCGATCTGCCTGATTCGCTCGAAGAGTATTATCAAGAGGCTGGACGAGCCGGTCGTGATGGACTGAAGTCGTATGCCGTAGCTTTGTTTGCAAAATCAGATAAAACAACTTTGAAAAAGCGATTGGCAGACAATTTTCCCGAACGCAATTTTATCAAGCAGATTTATGAAAATTTAGGAAGCTTTTTACAAGTAGGAGTGGGCTCAGGTTTTCAATCTACGTTTGAATTTGATCTAGGGGAGTTTTGCACGAAATACAAACTTCCAATTAATCCCACGCACAATGCGTTGAAACTCTTGGCGCAATCTGATTACCTCGAATATACAGACGAAGTGGATTCCAATTCGAGGGTGTTTTTCACTGTTTCACGAGATGAACTTTACAAACTGAAGAGTTTTGAACCAGAAACTGATGCCGTTTTACAAATGTTGTTGCGGGCTTATACTGGCTTATTTGCCGATTATGTGTATATCAAGGAGGAACAATTGGCGAGACTCACGCAACTTTCGCCGCAAGAGGTATATGATCAATTGCTGTTATTGGGTCGCCACCATGTGTTGCATTACATTCCCCGAAAAAAGACTCCATTCATAATTTACACTCAACGCCGCGAAGAGAAACACCACCTTTCGATACCAAAATTGGTGTATGAAGAGCGCAAACTACGACTCGAAAAACGCATTGAGGCGATGTTGGATTACATCACTTCCGAGAATCGGTGTCGCAGCGCCATTATGTTGCGCTATTTTGGAGAGACTGACGCATTAGATTGTGGAACGTGTGATGTTTGTCTGAAAAAGAACGAAACAGGGTTGACCAATTTCCGTTTCTCTCAAATAGAAAAATCGTTGTATGAATCACTCTCTGGAGGAGGCAAAAAGATGCAAACACTCGTTTCAGAATTGCCTAACAAACCAGAAGATACATTGACAGTTATTCGGTTTCTATTGGATAGGAATCGGATAAAACAGGTTGATGATTTGTTGATGAAAATGTAAAGTTACATCGCCCATGTCATTACAAAATTCTCCGCTACCAAATACGAAATAGAATAATTTTTTTGAAGTGTAGTACGCGATTCTTTTAAATTAAAAATACCGCTTGTTTGTGGAATAAAGGACTCAATATGCAGTTGAGTTTTGAAATCTACCTCTTCTTCACCCATTGCTTTGAATACACTCTCCTTCGCAGACCATTGCAGCAATAGATGCACTATCTCTTGATTGGAATCGGTATGATTCAACTCTTGCTCGGAGAGAAATTTCTCTTTAATCTTAAGAATTCGTGGTAAAATGGCCTCAATGTCGATGCCAATCGTTTCATTTGGATGGAGAATAGCTGCCGCAAATCCAATCGTGTGGGATAGGCTAATTTGATACGAATGATCGGCTAAAAATGGTTTTCCGTTCGGCAAATATTCAATATCAGCAGTGGTGTGGGAGAGATGTTCTATGATTAAACGGGTGGCGAGATATTCCAGTTTTCTCCGTTCGTGGGGAAATTGAGTGATAGCAGCTTTTCGTTCGTCTGGTTTTTTAGAGAGCTGAATAAGCTCATCAATACTCTCATCGACGCGCCATATTGCCCACATTATACCATTTGGAAGATTTTCTTGCTGAATGATTGGCATCGCTCAATTTATTACGCTATTAAATCAAAATAGACTATTTCCACTGAAAAGTTTGCATCAAATCCAGTACATTGGCTTCGATGTATTTCACCACAGGCGCTAGTGAATCTGCTTTCGGCGCACAATCGAAATAGAGTGCACCTCTAAAATAGTGATGTGCGCTATCGGTCAGCGAAAACTGGCAAGGAGTGGCTACATTGCCTTTCAAATAGTAGAAAATGCCATATACCTTTTGCTCTGGATTTTGAAATAATTTCTCATTTATAGATGCTGCTTTCACTGAATGGCGATAGACAAACTGGCGACTCTCTTCAGAAACAGATCGAAACGACTTTTTGTCGATTGTTTGGTAAGTGCAAAGTATTTGTGCCTTGTAATGTGGGTATGAAATGACCAATGTTTTGCTGTTTCTTGCCGTAGAATCAAATCGAACCGAGCAATTTTCAGGAACTACAAACGTGTATGGAATCGATTTGTGCGAAAACAACTTTGCATTTGTTTTGGGTGTATCTATTCTGAAATAACCGTTGGGTTTCGGTGTTGGATGGTCGCAGCCACTTAATCCAAAAGCCAAAATAGTTATCAAATATAAAGCTATTTGTTTCATTCTTTTGTCTCTTTCGGTGGTTCAATCCAAAATTTGATTTTCTGGATTCGGCGTTTATCCATCTCCAAAATTTGAAAGGTGTATTGGTTGTGGTGGATGATTTCGCGACGCGCCGGAAAGTCGCCTTTCATCTCCAGAATTAATCCCGCTAAAGTCTCAGCTTCGCCCATCACATCTTCAAATTCCTCTTCATTAATATCAGTCACTTTATAAAAATCGTTCATCAGAATTTTGGCTTCAAAAATGATCGATCCATCTTCCAGGATAATGAATTGTTTTTCGTCGTCGTCGTATTCGTCGCTTATTTCACCTACAATTTCCTCCAAAACATCTTCCAAAGTTATCAATCCCGAAGTTCCGCCGTATTCGTCGACCACAATCGCTAAGTGTATTTTTTGAGTCTTAAACTCTTCAAGTAATGTGTCTATTTTTTTTGTTTCGGGAATGAAAAAAGCTGGACGGATAAGACTTTGCCAGCGGAAATTATCAGCTTTGTTGAGGTAAGGCAACAAATCTTTGATATACAGAATACCTTTTATTACATCTTGTTTGCCTGAATATACTGGTATGCGCGAATACCCTTTCTCTATCACTTGATTGAGCACCTCTTTAAACGATAGTTTGATGTCCACTGCAGAAATATCGATACGTGGAGTCATTACTTCCACCACCATTTTATCGCCGAAATGGATGATACCTTGCAATATATCTTTCTCATCATTTATCTCTTCTGATGTAAGTTCCAAAGCGTGCGAAAGTTCATCCATCGAGATATTTCGGTTTTGTTTGATGATTGCTTTGTTGACCAATTTACTCGATGAAACAAGTAGATATGCAATTGGTTTAAGCATTTTTCTCAAAAAAAGTAAAACGTTTGAAGCACTTCTTGTTTGTTTCAAACAGTGGCTCGATGCATATATTTTGGGCATTATTTCGCCAAATAAAAGTAGTAAAAAGGTTAGAATGACGGTTTTGACAACGAACTCCTCTATGGTATTACCATGAAAGTCGACGGTTTCATCCAAAAAGAAATTGGCAAAGATAACCAATGCCACATTTACAAAGTTATTGGCTATCAGTAGTGTTGCTAGAAGGTAGTTGGGTGTTTTGAGTAAATCGACCACCGATTTGTCGTGAGGCGAATCCAGCTCTTCAATTGTCTTGATATCGTTTGGTGAAAGGGAGAAAAAAGCAATTTCTGAAGCGGAAATAAAGCCAGAAGCTCCCAGAAATAGTACTGCAAATAATGCTGCAAGTATTGCACCGAAAGAGGGCGTCAAAAAAGAGATTGAGTCAGCCCATTGAGAGAAAAAATACCCGGAGTCCAAAGATTTTAAATTAAGTTAGACATAGTGATCAACGCAATTGTGCAAATACATTTTAGCGTATCGACTTAAAAAAAGAAAACTGTTGTTTGAGTAATTCCCAAACAACAGCAATCTGAGATTGCAGTTGATCTGTGGTTTCTCATCGAAACAACAGCTGCAAAGGTATGCATTTTTTTAGAATGGCAAATCGTCCGTCGGTGCATTTGTGCTAAAATCTGCCGCTGGTTCATGTGCGGTAGGTGTAGAGGCTTCATGAGCTGGAGCTTGAACTGCCGAATGATCACCACCTTCACGTTTTCCAAGGAGTTGCATATTGTCTGCAAATACCTCTGTTACATAGCGTTTCACGCCATTCTGATCGTCGTAATTGCGGGTTCTGATTTTCCCTTCGAGATAGATTTGAGACCCTTTTTTTACATATTTCTCCGCTATTTCGGCTAACCCTCGCCACATCACGATGTTGTGCCACTCGGTGCGCTCAGGGATAACTACTCCGGCAGACGTAGTATAACCACGCTCAGTTGTCGCCAACGAAAATGAAGCCACGACATTGCCTTTGTCCAGATACTTTACTTCAGGGTCTTTCCCTACATTTCCTACTAAAATTACTTTGTTTACTGACATATTTGTATGGATTTAAGATTACATTTTCAAAGGTATTTATATTTTTATTTCATCCAACTATTTTCATTATTTTTTTTCAATTTTTTGAAGTTTTTTTTCTTGGAAAGCAATTTTGGTTATTTTTTTTGAAATGATAATTGGATATATCCTGGAATAAAAATAGCCCTTTGCAAATATAGGTTTAGTTTACGAGTAAAAAGAAAATAATAATTTATCTTTGTGATTCACATACACAAACTAGTTCGTCATGCGTAAAACTATCTTTCTGTTCGGAATTATTATTTTGGCTTCTTGCACAACTCAAAATCATTATAAAATTTCTGGTGTCGTTTCCGACGATAAATTAGAGGGTTCAACCGTCTATTTAAGTAAATACATTGGGCGCGAATTGCTTAATGTGGATAGTGTAAAGGTGAAAGATGGTACATTCACTTTCGAAGGTAATCAAGATACAGCGATGCTTCGGGTGTTACGCATGGAGAGTGATAATATTGATAAATTGCCTTTCATTTTGGAGGAAGGTGAGATTTATACTACGCTCGACACTCTTTCATCTGCTGAAGGTACACCGCTCAACGACACGTTGATGGCTTACCAGAAAGCAGTTGCAGTGCTATCGAACAAATACGAAACAATTGACTCAAAAATAGAAGAGTTAGAGTCATCGGATTCAATGCAATCTGTGCTTACCCAAGAATTAAAAGCTATTGAGTCGCAAATGGAACAAATATCGGTCGCTTTTATTCATCGAAATCTGAATAATGTGGCTGGAGCATACATTTATTGGCAAAATAGGGGAACCTATACACCTGAATTACAAAAGAAAATATTAGATCAAGCAGGAGATTTATTCAAAGCCGATCCGTTTGTGCAAATCATCGCCAGCCGCCTTAAAATGATGAAGCAGGTGATGATTGGCATGAAGTTTGTCGATTTAACCATGAATTCACCCGAAGGAAAGCCTATTTCTTTGTCAGATTATGCTGGCAAAGGGAAATATATTTTGATCGATTTTTGGGCTTCGTGGTGCCCGCCTTGTCGTAAGTCAATTCCCCATTTGGCAAAAATATATTCAGCATACAAAGGGAAGGGATTCGAGATTGTGGGCGTTTCGTTCGATAAAACAAAGGAAGATTGGCAACAAGGTATTAGTGAATTAGGTATCACTTGGCCGCAAATGTCTGACGTGAAATTTTGGAATTCGGAAGGAGCAAAACAATATGCAGTTAGGGCCATTCCTCATACTGTTCTTTTGGATAGAGGAGGAGTGATTGTCGCCAAAGACCTTGATCCTGCTGCTTTGGAAATGAAACTTAAAGAGCTCCTGAAATAGTGGTTTACACTTCTGCGAAACAATAGTATAATTAATAAAGCCTAGAAATTATGAAATTCAAATGTGTTTGGAGCAAATTAGTTACCTCGATAACCATTGGTGTGTTGGTTCTTATTGGGTTTGTTTTCTATAAATTTGGGACTTCGGATAATTCTATCTTCTTCTACATCTCATTTTTTGTCTTGATAGGTAGCTTTGCTTTCACGCCACTTTATGTTGAAGTAACTGAAGATAGTCTAATCATCAAACGAGTATTGGGTGCATTGATAATACCCCGAAAAGATATTCGTGCTATTCATCCGTACCCTAAACGTCCTGCCCTTCGTAAATTCGGAAGTGGTGGTTTTTTTGGCTATTTGGGCTGGTTTTCGAATAGTGAAGTGGGTAATTATTTCTCCTATTCTACCGACGAGAACAATCAAATCATGATTATTACCCCCAAACGGAAATACGTCATTAGTTGCGAGAATCGCGAAGAGTTGCTGCGGAAATTTATTCAGTAGGAGTTTATTATATTTTGTAGAAGGAAATATATCTGTTTTTCTCTTATCTACAAATCTCATTCAATTCTTTCACCAGTGCAACTTCTCTGGATTTCATTAATTCCAAAGAATTCAAAGAATCAAATCGTTCCAATAGTTGTACGCAGCTGACAATTCCCTGATTCAGTAATTGTTGTTTCTCTTTCGCATTCAGGTTTTCGAGCACTGTGATCGGGTACAGTTTATACTTTTCGATGTTCTCTTTCAGTCCATTGCCTTCTGGATAGCTCCACGTCATCAGATTCAAACCGCTACACTTGGCATATTGTATACAGTCTGGAGAAAAGTGTGTATTGGTCACCACCCAACCGGTAAACGTGAATTCCTTAAACTCTGGCATTACTTCTCGTTTACTGACGATGTCATTCACTCGGGAGCGCACATACAATGGCACTTGAATGCTAACCTGTTTGTCTTGATCTTTGTGGTATTTGCACTCCACCAAATGCTGATCTTTTCCTTGAGTGGCAATCACATCCATCTCGTGAGTGATACAGCTTCCTGCTACAATGATGCCGACCTCTGTTTCGAATCCTTTGTGATGAAATAGTTGCCCAATCAACACTTCGAATGGATAGCCTGTTGGTCCCATTTCGAAAATAGCTTGTTTGAGGTGATAGCGCAAAGAAGAGGTGGTTTTGTCGTGCTTTAGCAACGAGAAGGCACGAGAATAGATCTCTCGGGTGGTGATGCCAGGAGTAATCCAATTTTCGATATCGGAAACTATTTTCTGAACAGTTTCGTCCAATGCGCCTGCATTGGTCAACGATCGCTCGAGTTTTTTTGGTGAAAATTGCTCCTCGTAACCCGATGCCTTTTTGATCAGAATGAATCTATTTTCTGTATTTGAATTATCCATGGTTAATCATAAAACAGATGTGATGGCTAAACTATGTTGTCAAAATAGTCCCATTTCGTTAAATCGTTTTTATCGTAGTTGTAACTGACTTGTTGGTTTACTCTCCATTTTTTTGTGTCGTCTTTTATGATGATGCCACCAACTAAATTTTTTCCTTTTGCGTTTTGGTCTTTTATGTAAACTTGTAACGCTTCGGCTCTTGATTTTGCTTCTGTCGCTGTGCTACCTGCTTTTGTGTCGCCAATGAAAGTTTTACCTGATGTCAATTGAATAATATAGTCAGGATAAAAAGTTTGTGGCAAGTCGTTTTCCTCGTATTTGATACCGAAAAAATCTTTTTTACTTACTCCGTTTTTAAACCACCATTCAATTTTGTCTGCTTTGGTTTCAAGATATTTTTCAAATTCCTTTTCAGGTGTTGAACGGTTTTTACCTAAATAGCAAGGCTCATAAATACAAAGTTTGTAATCCAGTTTTTCGTCTGTGTGTTGGTTGAAAAATTCTTCTTTCTTAATGTCCCAGTCGTAAATAGTTTCTTCAATTTTTGACTTGACTTCTGCTTTTTTGATTGGTTTGTATTGTCCAGTTGCTTCACTTAAAAGCCTAGAAAAAGTTGACAGATTTTTGTCGTGTAAAAACAAGTATTGAATGTGAATGATACCATTTTCCATTTGGTAATTAATACCCAAATACTTCTTAAACCATTGATAAATTGCTCCTCTAACTGTCGGAACAGAACGCTTTGGAGCAAAACCGCTTAAATTTTCTTTTACGACAGAACTGAACATATCTTGCAAATCATTGTCAGCTAATTTTGCTAATGCTGTTCTATCATCGCTATCATTAAGCACTCCAGTAATTTCGTCAAATTCCTTTCCTGTTATTTTCTTATCAGTCAACAAACTTTCTTTGTAAGTTGTAATGTCTGTTGTTAAACCTTTTGCTTTTATTTTCTCGCCGTTCTCGGCTGTGTTTACCATTGTTGGATTTATTTCAATGCCGAAGGCATTGCAAAAAACTTCTTCCAATGTTTTACCAAAGCTGAATGTAATGTCGCCAAAGTCAACACGACTTTTATAGTAGGATGGAAGCAACAAAGGTTTGTAAATTGATTTTCTTAACGACTTTAAATGCTTAATGATGTTTGGATTGTAATCTTCTTTTTGAACGGTAATTTTTTGAAGATTTGTAAAGATGAAACCAGTATTTAAGTTTTCGTCTTCATAGTGCATTTGTTCGGGCATACGAAGTATGCGACCAACAGTTTGCACTTCAAAAGTATAACTTTGAATATCACGAAGTTTTATAAGTATATGTGCTCTTGGACAGTCCCAACCTGTGTCAATGGCTTGTTTGAAAAGCAAAAATTCAACTTCGCTTTCAAAGTCTGAAATTTCATCTAAGCCGTCCGATTTTTCTTCACTTAACCAAACAGCTAATTTCCCGTTTGTTTCTGTAATTCCTTTGTCGGCTAAAAACGCTTCAATAACTTCTTTCTTCGCAACGCCTGCTTCTGCGTTTGGAAGTTGAATTAAACAAAGTGGATTTATATTAGAACCTGCATTTGTGTAGGCTTCTTTTAGTTCTAATCGTTTGTTGTAAGCTGCTTCAATGATGATGTCTTGCGATGTTTTTTCATCATCAACTAATTTTTCAAGGTTCTCATTAATGATGAGTTCCTTTTTAATCATTCCTTCTTCAATTACGTCTTTGGGGTCAACGTAAATAAATTTTGCATTGCCTTTAGCTATATCTTGTGCCGATGGTTGAATTTTAGGAGTCGCACTCATTTCAAGTGTTACATCTGCACTTATTATTTGTCTTAGTTCACTTGTTCTTTGTGCATCGCTGGCATAATGGCTTTCGTCAATGATTAAAATGATTTTGCGTTTTTCTCTTGTGGTTTCTAAAACCTCAATGAAATTAACGCCTTCGCCCTCTCTCATTACTTTATTTTTCCATTCACCTTTATTTTCTCCAGAAGCATATTTGCTGTATAGTTTTTCCCAGTTTACAACAACTACTTCGTTTTGCTCAATGTAGTTTCTGCTGCCAAAAAATTCTTCCTCTAAAAGATTAACATTTGGAAAACCATCAAAAATTCTTTCAAGCGATTTTTTGCTTTGCTTGTGCAAATCGCCTTTGCCAATGCTTACCCACAAAAAGCATAAATCTGTTTCGGGTAATTCTTTGATTATTTCTTCAATGAATTTTGCAACCATTACAGTTTTTCCGCTACCTGTAGGGCTTTGGAAAACACAAACTTTATTACTGGCATCTTTTGCCAATAATTCGGAAACTGATTTTACCAATTGCCCGATTGCTGTATCTTGATAATCTTTTAATCCTATTGTCATATTAATTCTTTAAAACTAAATTCGATGTTATGATCTATTTCAAATTTTTCTAAAAAAGCTTTGTATTCATCTAAAAAAGTTTGTTTGGTGTGATGCTGCTTTTGGTTGTTGATATAATTTATAACATTTTGAAGATGCGATTTTGAATAACTAAAGGCACCATAACCCGTTTGCCATTCAAATTTTTCTTGAGTATATTTATTTTCATTAATCCATTTTGAAGAATTTGCTTTTACATCTCTCATCAAATCGGCTATTGATTGACTTGTATGAAAGCCAACTAAAATATGAATATGGTCAGGCATTCCATTGATTGTAATGAGTTTGTGTTTGTTGTTTTGCACAATGCCTGTAATGTATTTGTATAACTCTGTTTCCCAATTATGGGCTATTACCGCATTTCTGTATTTTACTGCAAAGACAAACTGAATATAGATTTGGGTGTAACTATTTGCCATAGTAATTAGTATTTCGCCACGATGTGGCTTGATTATTAGTTTTTATGTTCACCGAGCTTACACTCGGTGTTACAAATGTGTCACCGCTATGCGGTTTATTACGATGATTAGTTACTTCTCTCACCGAGCTTACACTCGGTGTTACCAATAAAACGCCACGATGTGGCTGGATTATGCTTAGCTCCGAAGGAGCGAAACATTGGTTGCCTTGGTTGCAAAACCAAGGACATAAAAAACCAGAAAAATCAAGCTCCATTGGAGCGAAATGTCTCTTGCTTTGGTTGCAAAACATTGCAAAGAAAAAATCACCCATTCTTAAATATTCGTTTGTAAACATCTAAAATCTTTTGTGGAATTGGCTCAAGGCGAATATTTTTCCAACCTCTGAAATTCGCTTTGTCTAAACCGTGATTGTCAACGGTGAAGCAATACAAAACCTTATCTCCTTTTAAAGCATTCATTTCTTCTTTCAGTTCGTCAAGCGAAGCATTGGCAAAGTCATAGTAAACTGCCAAATAGCGATTGCCTTGCTGAAATATTTTATAATCTGCTTCTTCTTTAAGTAAATTGAAAATTCCTTCTTTCAAACAAAGCATTTCTGTGCAACGCTTTGTAATATCTATTTTCAATTGGTCTTTATTGCGATTGTTAGCAACAAATGAGGTTTTGAAATACTTTAAATTGTTGCCTAATCCTTCTTGTTTGCCTCTTTTTACTTTTAATCCTTTTAAAACGATATTGCTTTTTTCAACTTTTATTTCAAACTTATCAAAGTTTGATTTTTCTTTAAGTTTGATTTTTTCAATTTCCTCAATTAATTCTTTACCCTTTTTGATTTTTGTTGCATTAAGTTTTTCCTCAAACAAGGTTTCAACTTGATTTCCTTCAAATTCAAAGCCTTTAATAATATTCTTTACTCTAGGATAAGTAACTTCTTCACAAATCTTGCTTTCGTTGTTTGTGCATAGTATAACTTGTCTTTTTCCACCATCTTTTTTATTCATCTCAATAATTGCTTGACCAGTTGTTCCACTGCCAGCAAAAAAATCAAGTATAATCCCTTTGTCATCTAAACTTAGTTCAACAATTCTTTTATTAATGAAACGGGTTTTGGGTTGTTAAATGCTTTAGACCCTAAAACTCTAATCAATTCATTTGTTCCATCAGTTGTAACTCCTGCATCGTCCCACCAAGTTGTTACAGCAATTACACCTTTATCATCTTTCAAATATGCTTTTCGAGAAAGTGAATTGCCTCTGACTACAATTAATCCTTTATCGTAATAATCTTGCATATCTTCTTTTGAATATCGCCAATAACCTGTAATCCCTTGAAACTCATAATGAGGGTTTCCTTTGCTTTCTCCACCAGGTCCATCTACTGGAACTAATTTCCAAGGACCATCAGGGTCATTGTTGGGATTTGAATAGCCCTTGTAATCCTCTTTTTTAAGTCTGAATTTATATCTGTTTTTGAACAAGATGTTTTTTCTTTTTGCATAAAACAAAAGGAAGTTATGATTTTCAGAGATTATTAAATCATTAGAAATAGAATGTCTTGATTTTTGGCATATAATATTTACAAAGTTGTCTTCTCCAAATATTTTATCACAAAGAAGTCTAGATTGAGCTATTTCATTATCATCTATAGAAATGAAAATTAAGCCTTCATCTTTTAATAATTCTTTTGCTAATTCTAGTCGCTTTGACATAAAACTTAGCCACTTTGAGTGCCTATAGGTGTCAAGTTTATCTACAAACTTATCATTGTATTTCCATTCATCATCTTTCCCAGTATTGTAAGGTGGGTCAATGTAAATAAGGTCAACCTTGCCTTTATGTGTGTAGTTCAATACTGATAAGGCGTGGTAATTGTCGCCCTCTATTAGAATGTGAGTAGGTTCGTTTTCGTCTGTTGTTATTTCCTTGCCTTTTACTTCTGTCAAAACAGGCAATTTGTCTTGGCAATCGGTTACAACTTTTTCCGGCACTCTTTCTTCGTCCCAAACCAATCCGTATTTTTTCTTGCCCTCCAGTTTCTCAATTACTTCAAGTAACTGCTCTTTGGTCAAGTTGCTATAATCTTTTTTTGCCATTTAGTTGCTTCTTGTAAATTTGATTTTTGTTTAATGCAAAGATAACTTTTTATGTTAAATTCTCATTATTATATATAATGATAGAGTAAAATTAAAGTGTTGTATCCGTTGATTTATATTTCTAATGATTCTATTTTTTTACAATCGCTAAAACTGTCAAATTGTGAAATATTTAATATTAAAGTATATTCTCTTATGTCTGAAATTTGTTTTAAAATGTATCTTTATTTTAATATTTGAGTAGATGTTTTTAGATATAATTTAGCCCTCAATCTTCAACCCATCCACTTTCTCCAGTCGCCCTCTCAATTGATCGGCAGAGGCTTTGCGAATGCGGAGAGTCATATCGCATTGCATTTCAAATTGCTGGTGAATCACTTCCGGTGATTCCTCTTTCACGATGCGCATCACGTCGTTCAGATTGGGATATTCAAAGGAAATAGTAAACTCTTCGTCCACCGTTTTTTCAACGATTTCGTTCTCTTCGATAGCCATTCGGGCAGCCTCGCGATAGGCCACCGCCAAACCACCCGTGCCAAGTTTTACGCCACCGAAATAGCGCACCACTACAATCAGAATGTCTGTCAAATCGAACGAATTGATCTGTCCCAATATCGGTTTCCCGGCAGTGCCCGATGGTTCGCCGTTGTCATTCGCTCGGAAGTCGGTTCGTGCAGCACCAATCATGTAGGCGTAGCAAACATGGCGGGCGTCGTAATACGCTTTCTGAAACTTCTCGACGTGCACCTTCACCTCCTCCACACTCTTTACAGGCACGGCAAAAGCTAGAAATCGGCTCATCTTCTCTTTGAAAATAGCCTCCGACGGTCGCGAAATGGTTTTATAGGTATCGGTCATTTTGGAATATTCAGTTGCAAATTTAATTTTTTTAGCATCGACTTTCTCGCTTCTATCCAAAAAAACGGATTTATATCATTTTTGTGTAGATATGTTAGTGTGATAACAACTGATAGACCGATAGTCCCAGCGGGGACAAACACAAATACCAGACTATCGAAAAGCTGCCGAGTGAGTAGCCCATCAACGAATTCACGCAAAGTAAACAAATATCCTATGGGCGAACGAGCGAGTTCTTTTCGATGAAGCATTTTTTGCTTACTTTTTTTTGCATGAAAAAAAGTAAGTCCCGCGGAAGGCGAAAAAAAGATCAATGTACGAGTGTAATATAATGTTACTGAGTTTTTCAGCAGATCCTGATAATTTCAAGTTTGTCATTTATCTGTTAAAGAAGCGAGCACGACAACAAGGCGATTGTTGTTGAGATTCAATCCCTTTGGGATTGCCCGTGTAGAAAATATCAAAGTGGGGGTTTTCTAAAAAATGTGTTTTGAATACCTATCATAGAGCAACAAAAAAAACCGAATCGGATTTTGCTCCCATTCGGTTTCTCAATAGAAATACGTTTTTTAGAATGTGTATCTCGCGGCAAGCGCCATGCTTGAGTTGTCGAATTGCGAATTACCAAACGCCGGGCGGAAGTCCAACGAAAACTGCACCGGTACATCCAATTGGTATTCGATACCGATGTTGCCATTTAAGTTAAACTGGAGTTCACTGCCTGCATTTTTGAAGGAGTGTTGTCCTAAACCTGCGCCAAAACCAGCGTACCAATTGAATGCTCCTTGAATATTCCACACCCATTGATAGAGTCCGGTCAATTGCATTCTGTTGAATGTGCTGCTCGATACAAAACCAAGGTCAGCTTCGAGACGATGATTCGACTTTAGTGCATGTTGATACGAAATCTCAGTGCCAACACCATCACCACCTCCAAAACGAAGTCCGATAGCGTGAGGTTGTACTTGACTAAAAGCCGCTGTGGTGGCAAAAGCGATGAATAAAATAGAAAACAATACTTTTTTCATAATTGTGGTGTTTAAGTTGAGTTGCAAATGTAAAGAAAAATAGCTAGCTACCACAGAATTTAAGATTTATCTAACATCATTAATATCTCTTTGAGGTCAGCGACTCCATCCGAAGCACTTTTTCTGATTGTTGTGAGATTTTCGTTATTTGAAACGACAACATTGTTAGGGTCAATTAGAAAGATTGGAACACCACTGCGAACATAATTAATCAGACTTGCTGCTGGATATACTTTCATCGATGTGCCTATAATGACTAATATATCTGCTTGTTGTACGATTCGTTGTGCTTCTTCAATCATCGGAACAGCTTCGCCAAACCAAACGATGTGCGGACGAAGTTGAGCTCCCTTTTCGCATACTTCACCTAATTGTATAGTTATTTTCTCCGGCGTGAGGGTGTAGATCAGCTCTGGAAACCGATCGGAACGCACTTTTATCAACTCGCCATGTAGGTGAATGACGTTTGTGCTGCCTGCTCGTTCGTGTAGATTGTCCACATTTTGAGTAATAATTTGCACATCAAACTGTTGCTGAATATCTGCCAATCCTATGTGTCCAGCGTTTGGCGTGACTTCCAAAAGCTGTTTTCGTCGAGTATTATAGAAATCAAGCACCAGTTGAGGGTTGCACTTCCATCCCTCAGGCGTGGCTACATCCTCTATGCGGTGGTTTTCCCACAAACCACCCGAATCTCTGAATGTGGAGATTCCACTCTCGGCACTCATTCCGGCACCTGTTAAAATAACAAGTTTTTTCATATTTTATTAAGTTAAAAAGATTAATTGCTAAAATACTAATTATTGCAAATATATTCGTTCGATTCAATAAATAGTTTACTTTTGCAGTTCAAATTTTACACAATAGAAAAAGATGGATAAAATAAGCTACGCCTTGGGTTTGAGTATGGGGCAAAACTTTCAGAGCAGTGGAATTAAGTCGTTGAATTTTGATGATTTTAGTCGTGCGTTGAAAGCAGTTTATGAAGGAACACAACCTGAAATATCGTATGACGAAGCAAAACAGGTGATCAACTCATTTTTTGAGAAACTTCAAAACGAAGCATTAACCGCCAATCAATCGCAAGGCGAGGAGTTTTTGCTCGAAAATTCTAAAAAACCAGGTGTTATTACGTTGGCAAGCGGTCTTCAGTATGAAATCCTAAAAGCAGGTGAAGGCGTAAAACCAACAGCCACCGATAGTGTAAAATGCCATTATCATGGTACATTGATTGATGGTCGTGTATTCGATAGTTCTGTAGAACGCAAACAACCAGCCGTTTTTGGAGTGAATCAAGTGATTCAAGGTTGGGTAGAGGCGTTGCAATTGATGCCGATTGGTTCGCTTTGGAGACTATACATTCCTTCTCATTTGGCTTATGGCGAACGTGGGGCAGGAGAGATGATCGGTCCAAATACAGCTTTGGTATTCGATGTTGAATTGTTGGAAATCGTATAAATCATTTTAATTAACCCCAATACATAAATAACAATACATGAAACGTAATCTTTTAATTATTGCCGCCTTTAGTATGATATTTGCGTCTGTAGATGCAAAAAGCAAAAAACCAGTTGTAGCACCAGCTCCTCCTGCGCCTGTTTTTGCTAACGGAGTAGATTCAATGAGTTATGCACTTGGTTTGAATGTAGGTGCCGATTTCGGTAAAAACATCACCAAAATTCCAGGAGGAAAATCGAATATTGATTTGATCATCAAAGGTTTTGCAACTGCAATGAAAGGCGATTCCGCTTTGATGACTGCTGCTTTTGCAAATGAATTCTTTAGATCGTATATTACCAAAGCTCAAGCGGTAGAAACTGATGCTAAACGCGAGGCTGGTGTGAAATTCTTGACAGAAAACAAAACCAAACCAGGCGTTATCACCACCGAAAGTGGATTGCAATACGAAATTATTAAAGCTGCTGAAGGTCCAAAGCCAAAAGAAACAGATTCTGTGAAAGTGCATTATCAAGGATTCCTTTTGGATGGAACAAAATTTGATAGTTCAGTGGATAGAGGCGAGCCTATCACATTCCCATTAAATGGTGTAATCAAAGGTTGGACAGAAGGTGTTCAATTGATGTCGGTTGGCGCGAAATATAAATTCTATGTTCCTTACACATTGGGATATGGTGAACAAGGAACTCCAAACGGTGGTCCGATACCAGGTTTTGCGACACTGATTTTCGAAGTAGAATTATTAGGCATTAGTCCGGTTGTTGAACCTGTAGCTCCAAAAGCGGTAGTAGCAGCACCCAAAACAACCAAAAAAGCAACAACTACAAAATCGACCAAAAAATCGAAATAATAAGAGTTAATTGCTCTCGAATAGTAGAATAAAAACAGTACAACAAATAACAATAAATAAAACAAGAAAATGAAAAAAACAGTTTATTTCTTAGCAGTTGCTCTTATCGTGAGTGTTGCTTTTAGCTCTTGCAGCAAAAAAAGTGTTTCTATGAAATCTGAAACTGACTCGTTGAGTTATGCTTTGGGTGTAAATTTGGGTAACATGTTCAAAGAAAACATTGCTCAAATTCCAGGTGGAAAAAACAAAGTGGATTCAGTATTGAAAGGATTCAAAGCCGGTTTAGGTGAGTCTCAACAATCTTACGTGTTAGGTTTGTCTTATGCTTCAAATCTTTCTTCTCAATTTGAGAAAATGACTGAAGGCGAGAAAATCAACAAAGAAATGGTATTGAAAGCATTCGAAGAAGCATTGAAAGGTGATTCTACATTGGCGATGAAAGCTGACGCTGCGAACATGTACTTGAGAACATACCAACCTAAATCTAAAAAAGTAGAAGCTGAAAAAGCGAAAGCAGCGAATGCTCAATTTTTGGAAGTAAACAAATCAAAAGAAGGAGTTGTAACAACAGCTAGCGGTCTTCAGTACAAAGTAATCAGCGAAGGTACAGGTGCTAAACCACTTGCTACAGACAAAGTGAAAGTGAAATACCGTGGTACTTTGATCGATGGAACTGAATTCGATAAAAACGACCAAGGAATCTCTTTCCCATTGAATGGTGTTATCAAAGGTTGGACAGAAGGTGTTCAATTGATGAGCGTAGGTTCTAAATATATGTTTTATGTTCCTTACACTTTAGGTTATGGTGAAACAGGAAATCAGGCTATCAAACCTTTCTCAACGTTGATTTTCGAAGTAGAATTGGTTGCTATTGAGAAATAATAATTGTCGGAGAATTGACAAAGTAAAGCCCCGAAGTATGATGCTTCGGGGCTTTCTGTTTGTAAGACTTGCATAGAAAGTGTTCTAGTTTTCAATAATCTTCTTTGGTTCTAATCCCAATTTTGTAGCAGTTTCGTACATTAGATTCAATGCCGCAGCTCTTTCGTTCGGGATCATGCCGTCGAGTATGGCGTCTTTGATGGCCATTTTTAGTGTTCCCACTTCACGGCAAGGTGTCAATCCAAATATCTCCATAATCTCTTCGCCAGTGACAGGCGGTTGCATGTTGCGAATACTATCCTTTTCTTCAATCTCTTTCATCTTACGACGCACGAGTTCGAAATTTTTCAAATAGCGTTTTACTTTTGCCGGATTTTTGGAAGTAATATCTGCTTCACAAAGCGTCATTAGATCTTCTACGTCGTCGCCTGCATCAAAGATTAATCTACGGACAGCCGAATCAGTTACTTCGTCTTCGCTCAGCACAATGGGGCGCATGTGCAATCCTACCATCTTCTGCACATACTTCATCTTTTCGTTCATCGGCAATTTCATAGCTCTAAACAGTCGCGGCACCATTTTTTCGCCAATGAAGTTGTGATTGTGGAACGTCCAACCCAATTTGTCATCCCATCGTTTTGTAACTGGTTTTGCGATGTCGTGTAGCAGAGCTGACCACCGAAGCCAAAGGTTGTCCGTGTTGTGCGCAATATTATCAACCACCTTCAATGTGTGGTAAAAATTGTCTTTGTGCCCTCTGCCTTCTACCGTTTCTACTCCTTTGAGTGCAAGTAGTTCAGGAAAAATATACTCTAACAATCCACATTTATCTAGTAATAAAAATCCGATGGATGGTTTACTCGATAGCATGATTTTGTTCATCTCATCGGCAATCCGTTCGCGAGAAATAATGGAGATTCGTTCCCTGTTTTTGCAAATTGAATCAAATGTTTTCTCTTCGATATGAAAGCGAAGTTGAGTGGCAAAACGGATGGCGCGCATCATACGCAATGGGTCGTCGCTAAAAGTAATATCAGGTTCGAGCGGTGTCTTGATGACTTTATTCTCTAAATCGTGTAACCCGTTAAATGGATCAACCAATTCGCCGAATCTATTGCTGTTGAGGCAAATGGCCATTGCATTGATAGTGAAATCTCGACGATTTTGATCATCAGAAAGCGTGCCATCTTCCACGATGGGTTTACGGGAATCGTGCGTGTAGGACTCTTTACGAGCTCCCACAAATTCTAACTCATTATCACGGTATTTTACCTGAGCGGTACCAAAGTTTTTGTACACAGCCAAAGAGGTCCCTTTTCCGAATTTCTGTGCGACCAATTCAGCTAAAGCTATTCCACTGCCTACGGTCACGATATCAATGTCTTTCGATGGTCGGTTGAGGAAAATATCTCGCACGTATCCGCCGATTACATAACATTCAGTTTGTAACTCGTCTGCCGCCTCCGATGTTATTTTGAATGGTTTAGAATGTATATATTGTTGAAGTTCTTCTGTTGACTTTAGCATTTCTAAAATTTTAATGATGCAAAAATACAATAAATCTTGGGGAGTATAACCCCGTTCATCTGAAATAGTTGTATTTTTGCGAGCCTAAAGATTCGATGATGATTTTGTTTTTGAAGATGTTGGAGAAAATTATTTATAGGCTTCAGATTTCAGGCGTAGCGCAATTTGTGAAAACCAGTTAAACATTCATTTTATGAATCAAAAAGGATTACGTAAGTTGATAATAAGTGATTGGATAATATGGGTATTGTTAATTATTACAATGATTGGTCTGTACTATCATGGGATGATTGTCAAAAATACGTTTATTCAGATTGTAGAATCAATCTTGTTTCTATGTTTTTCTTGTTTATTGATTTTTCTCAGAAGAATAAAACTTAGATTTAAGAATAGAACCGGATTATTGAAAGTATATGGTGAAAAGGTTGGTTCAAATTCTATTTCATTGATAAATCTTGGTTTTGGAATAATCTGGGTAATATTTGGATTTCTAGATTATAAAGATATTAATGGTTTAATATTTAAAGTTACCGTAGGATTTGGGTATTTTATTGCATCATTTTTAAAATGGCGTAGATACTATGTGCAAATATCTGATAAACGAATTATTCAATTGGATTCTAAATTTATGGAAATCAGAGATATAAAGAGTATTGTATTTTTGGGTGATAAAATAGAAATTAAATCAACTAACCGAACAATCGAAATTTTATTTTCAGAAATTAATGATCATGATAGGCAATATATTATTGATGATTTTGAGACGATAAAATTAAAATATAACTTAAACTAATACTCCGTAAATACAGTCAATTTATAATGAAGAGAATCTTTTTCGGTGTTATTTTTCTAATCAGTCTGTTTTCGTGTAAAGACGATAACAAGGCGGCTCATGATCGTTTGCAAAAAGCAAAAAGTTATTGTGATGCTGGAATGTATAATGCCGCAAAATTAGAAATTGACTCCATTCGAACTCTTTTCCCAAAATCGTATTCAGTTATTAAGGAAGCAGTTCTGTTGATACGTGAAGTAGAAAGAAAGGAGCAGAGCCGAAATTCAATCTACTGCGACGATATGATTGAGAAATTGTCGAAAAAAGTGATTGATTTACAAGAAGATTTTAAACTTGAGAAGGAGAATGAGTATCAGGATGTTGGCAATTGGGTACTTCCTTCGCAGCAAGTAGAGCGTAATATCCAAAAAAGCTACCTGAGATGCGGCGTGAACGAATTGGGAAAAATGTATATCGTAGCAGTTTACTATGGTGCTTCACCCATCAACTTTACAGCAATTAGAGTATCCACTTCCGAAGATATTTATGCAGAAACTTTGCCTATATCTAGTGACGGAGCTACAAATTTCTCCTTTGTAGATAATGGTATGACGAGTCAAATCGTGTCGTTTACCAAGAAAAATGAGAATGGATTATCCGGATTTATTCGCTTATATGCCCATCAAAATATCTCGGTTTACTATATTGGCTCAAAACCATATAGTTATATTCTTGACGAAAAAACCAAGGAGGCTGTACTCAAAACGTATGCTTTGTCGCAAGTGATGAATGAATTGCAGCAATACAAAGACGAGAAAAAAGTAGCAGATGCTAAATTGATCTATTTAGCGAAGAAAAACCTCAAGAGCGAATAAGCTGGTTATTTCTTGTTTTTCTTTACGGCATTGAAAATAAGATAAGAGATAAAAGCTACCCCTAGAATCAATAAACCGATTGAAAATTCGTGTGCATATTTGTCGATAGCGCCTTTTTGATTGTAGGCCAAATATCCCATCGCTGCCAAACAGATATTCCAACTACCAGCTCCCAGTGTAGTGTAGAAAACAAATTTTCCGAGATTCATCTTGGCTAAACCGGCAGGGATGGAGATAAGATGACGAATGCCCGGTACCAAGCGACCGACAAACGTAGAGCTATTCCCATTTTTGATAAAATATTGCTCAGCTTTCACTACTTTTTCTTGATTGACCAGGAATAGGTGACCCAATCTTGAATCTGCAAAACGATAAACTAAAATTCTGCCGACGTACTTCGCTACAAAATAGTTGATAGAAGCTCCTAGTAATGCACCGAGAGTTCCAAAGAATACAATCAAAGGCACACTCATTTCGCCCGTATTGAGTGCTTTGTAAACCGCAGGTGGAATCACTACTTCTGAAGGTAAAGGTACTACAGTGCTTTCAATCATCATCAAAATCGTGATACTGAAGTAGTTCATGTTATCCATGTACCATTGTACAATTGAGTCGTAAAAGTGCATAATCTTATTTTATAATTTTTTTGATTTCAATAATATATTCATCTGTCAAAGCATATTCCTGTTGTAAATATTCGTTAGTCAGAATGTCTGAAGAGCTATTTTCTTCAAGGGATTTGTCTAGAAGTAATTTGTAATAAATGGTCGATTGAAAATCTCCAGTTACATAATAGAATTTCACCACTTTGAGTAGCGATACCAAGTCTAAAGGATTGTTGTCGAAGCTTTTTCTATAATAGACAAGAGCCGATTCCCAAGCCTCTTCTTGTTCGTAAATAAATGCCAACGGAAAATAGGCTTTGTAAAAGTCGGGTTCTTTGATTAATAGATCAATTAAAATTTGTTTTGCGCCAGCAAAATCGTTTCGTTCTGTCAATAGATTTGCTTTCACTACTAGAAAATCGGCATTTATCGCATCCATATCCAACGCGATGGTAATGCTTTCGAAAGCAAGTTCAAGCTCTTTTAGTCCAATGAAACAAATCGATTTTTGATAATAAGCATCAGCATTTAGTGGGTCAATCTTTAGAATCTTATCTGCTACAGCCAATGCTTTGTCAAATCGCTTAAGCTCCAAGAAACATTGAATAACGACCAATAGAAAAGCGTTATTGACTGTGGGGAACTTTGAGCAGGTTTCAAACGCAGAAGCAGCAGCTTCGCTATTTCCGTTTTCGTATAAACAGACAGCTCGCATCATTTGCACCTCTTCGTTGTTTTGCTCAATTGCTAGCGCAAAATCACAGGCTTCAATCGCTTTTTCTAAATGATTCATCGAGCCATAAGCTCTAATCAAACTAATCCAATCGGCAATTTCATACGGATTCAAATCAAGTAGGGTGTTCAATGCCACGACCATTTCATCGAAATTCTCATTGTCACCATACGTGAAAGCCAGTTCTCGTAGCAAATCCGGATGGTCTGGGAAAATAGATAACCCTTTTTTGATATAATCTATGGCATCATCCAAAAAGTCGTTGTTGGCAAACACATCGGCAATGTCTAGATAGAGGGTGAAGTCAGGTTTTGCGCTTTCGATCACTTGATTGACAATTCCTACCGCTTCTTCCTTTTTTTCGTTTGCCAAATAGATATCAGCTTTTATCAGAAGATCTTGTGTACTGTTGATATGTAGCGTGTCAATCAGCGTTAATGCGTCAGTTTTATTATCGATGCAAAGTAGATAGAGTGCTTTTTTTACTTGCAATTCAACACTTCCGGGATGTATTTGCAAAGCATAACAAACCGTTTCGTATGCCAAATAGTAGTTTTCGTCTACTTCGTAATAAAATGCAATCTCTTCAAATTCATCGGCATCAAAGTAGATGCTGACATTTTGGGCCAGCATCTCTTCGTATTTTTTTACTAAATCAGGTGTATTGTCTTTATTCATTCTAAGCACTTTAGGCTTTGTCTTTTATTTTTCCCCAACCATCTTTTAGAGGTACGGTTCTATTAAAAATTAAGTGATCTGCCGTTGAGTCTTTGTCAACGTTGAAATATCCGATGCGCTGAAATTGAAACCTGTCTAATGGTTGTGCATTGGCCGCAAATGGCTCGATACGACAATTGCTTAATATCTTTAACGAATCGGGATTCAGCGATTCTCTGAAATCAGATTCACTTTCGTCCGCAGGATTTTCAACCATAAAGAGTCTATCGTAAAGACGAACCTCTGCTGGAACACTATGCTCTACAGAAACCCAATGCAATGTGCCCTTTACTTTACGCTCACTACCAATCATGCCACTTTTTGTTTCGGGGTCGTATTCGCAGTAAATTTCTTCAATCTCGTCCGTAACATCATTTTTCTTGATGCCAGTGCATTTTACGATGTAGGCATTTTTGAGACGCACTTCATTACCGAGTGAAAGTCTGAAATATTTTTTTGGAGGATTCTCCATAAAATCGTCTCTTTCAATAAAAATCTCTCTGCTAAATGGAATTTCGTGTACAGGACTATTCTCAATCTCAGGATTATCGACAGCTTCCATCATCTCCACTTGTCCTTCAGGATAATTGGTGATAATCAGTTTAATAGGGTCGATTACAGCGGAAACTCGTGTTGAAATTTGATTCAAATGCTCGCGAACCGAATATTCGAGTAGCGATACATCGATGATACCATCAAATTTGGTATAACCTATTTTATCTACAAAGCTTCTGATAGATTCTGGGGTGTAACCTCTTCGTCTCAATCCACATATGGTTGGCATTCGTGGGTCGTCCCATCCATTTACCAAATTTTCTTGTACCAATTGTAGCAATTTGCGTTTGCTCATCATGGTATAGGTCAAATTCAAACGGTTAAACTCGATTTGTCGTGGTCTATAATCATCATTTTTATCTTTCAATTGATCGACAAACCAATCGTATAATGGGCGATGTACTTCAAATTCGAGTGTGCAAAGCGAGTGTGTGATACCTTCGAAGAAATCACATTCTCCGTGCGCAAAATCATACATTGGATAGACTTTCCAAGTGTTTCCTGTGCGGTGATGTGGGAAATGAATGATGCGATAAATAATCGGATCGCGAAAGTGCATATTCGACGAAGTCATATCTATTTTGGCACGCAACACTCGGCTTCCTTCTGCAAACTCGCCCGAATTCATTCGTTGAAACAAATCAAGATTCTCGTCAACCGGTCTGTTGCGATACGGACTTTCAATACCAGCTTGAGTCGGTGTTCCTTTTTGCTTGCTAATCTCTTCTGCTGATTGATCATCGATATAGGCTTTGCCCTCTTTGATCAGTTGAATTGCAAAATCGTATAGTTTCTGAAAATAATCGGATGCGTAAAACAGTCTATCTTCCCAATCAAATCCTAACCAATGGATGTCTTCCATGATTGAATCAACATATTCGGTGTCTTCCTTCGTTGGATTAGTGTCGTCGAATCGAAGGTTGCATTTACCTCCATGCTGCTTTGCAATTCCAAAATCGAGGCAGATTGCTTTTGCATGCCCAATATGTAAATATCCATTTGGCTCGGGTGGAAAACGTGTGTGAATGCGATTTCCGTTTTTACCTTCTTTTAAATCGGTTTCTACGATATTTTCGATAAAGTTCAGACTTCTTTTCTCTGCAGAATCATCAATGATTGACATAGGCTGTTTTTCGATTTTTAATATTACTCGCAAAAATAGCGAATTATTGCTCATAAATAAACAGAATCGGTGGAATAATTACAGTAAATATACCCAATGTGTGACTTTCTGAATATCAATTTCGGCGAGTAATAGTTAGACCTGTTTGAATAATAAGATGTCTTTGTTTTCAAATCAATAGATATTTGATTGAAAATGTGATGAATTGAATCTCTAATATTGATTTTATTCACAAAATATAATCGGGTTTAAATATTTGTCTTATATTTGTTTTTAGAATGTCAGTCTAACGAAAACAAGTCATTTTTATTACATTTTAATTAAAAACATATTTTACAACATATTTTTTTATTTGGAACGCAATAAAAAAAGGCTGATATTTGCATCGAATAACCTAAACAATCTTTTTTTACCTTAAAGAAACTAATACCTATTGAAACTTATAAAAAGGGACTTTGTGAAAAGTCCCTTTTTATTTTGAAAAAATTGAGAATTTGAATACTACCTGAGAAGATAGTATGAAATTAGCCGCCCGAGTTTTTTGAGTAAAACCCCAGATTTTTTGAAAATAATTTTGTCAGTGTACAATTGACTTCATATTTGTAATTTGTGTGATAAACAAATCAGAGATTGCTATTGTAATGATAAATTTTTTATCTGATGAGAATTTAGAAATCTAAAGGGTCATTTCGAATAAATATGAAAGACAATATGGCATATAGTACGTATTACTCCTATTGATATTAAGAAAAATGGAATTATATTTGCAACGAATACAATAATAAATACAGTTTCAACGTTGTCTACAATAACTAAAATATTGGAAGACCAATTTATGAGTATAATGTAATTTTATCTATGGCAGAATCAACAGCGGGTAGCAATGGGCAATATTTAGATAAACCCACCGACAAAGTTATTGCGAAAATTAAAGATTTGATAAAATCTGGAATATTGAAGCCAGGTGATCGTTTACCAGCTGAACGAAAAATGGCTTTAGAGTTTGGAGTAGGAAGAACCCAAATTAGAGAAGCGCTTCATAAACTAGAGTTTTACGGTATTATTAAAACTTTGCCACAGAGTGGATCTGTAATAAATGGACTTGATATTACCACACTTGACGGTTTAATTTCTGATGTGTTAAATCTGCAAGACTATGATTTCTTGTCATTAGTTGAAACTCGTATCCATCTTGAAGTAAAAGCTATAGAACTTTGTGCTGAACGAAGAACAGAAGAAGATGTTGTCAATTTAGAAAAATCATTAAACGAGTACATAAAATATTTCAATACGCCAGAAAGAGTGAGTTATGATTTTGCTTTTCACAGAGCAATCGCTGAAGCCTCTCATAATCCAGTTTTTAAGGCAATGTTGATGATTATTATTCCGGATATTATGCAGATTTATCTGAAAGATCGTATTTGTGCACCCAATGAAGTAGTTTCAGAAGAGCATAAGTTAATGGTAGACTGTATTAGAAATAAGGATGTTAAGAGTGCAGGAGAACTCATGAATTTGCATTTGCAGGGAGTTCTTGAGTTTGCCAAAGCAAAAGTATTGACTACATAATTTTTTCATTAATATTTGAAGAATAGGGCTGTTTCTCATAGAGGCAGCCTTTTTTTATGCCATTAATTACAGAGATATTATGTTTTACAGCAGAAAAGTAAAAATAATCTGGTTTTTCTATTGCAAACTTAAAACTTAGCACTATTTTTGGTCGACCAAATATATTGGTTTACCAATATTGAAAAACCTTAAATCAATCAATAAATGAAAAAACAGAAAAAAAACGTCCGGTTTTTAACAAATACGACGTGGTTGTTCATTCTTTTTTGCCTTTCTATTTTTGGGGCAAATGCTCAAACAAAAGTGACTGGACTGATTACGGATAATAATAAAGAGCCGTTGATCGGTGTAAATATTACTGTAAAGGGAAGTCAAACCGGCACAATTTCGGATATTGACGGAAAATATTCAATTAATGTCCCAAACTCCAAATCTACATTGGTATTCTCTTACATTGGCTTCAAATCTATAGAAAAATCAACAGCTGGTTCAACTGTTATAAATGTAAGTCTGCTGGAAGATTCAAAATTAATGGATGAAGTTGTCGTGGTTGCTTACGGAACTCAGAAAAAATCGCACCTTACGGGCGCTGTCTCTTCTTTGAAAAATGAGAAATTGGACGAGATAGCAGTTTCGCGTGCAGATCAAGCTCTTCAAGGAAAATTGGCGGGTGTTCAGATAATCAATACAGACCCACAAGCTGGGGAAGCACCTCAAATCCGTGTTCGTGGATTAGGCTCAATTAGTGCAAATAGTTCTCCGCTGATTGTGGTCGATGGTTTTCCAGTAGAAGATGGACTCTCAATGGTCAGCATGGGTGATGTAGAATCAATAGAAGTGCTAAAAGATGCAGCATCTGCGGCATTATATGGTTCACGCGCCGCGGGTGGTGTAATATTGGTTACGACAAAAAGCGGAAATATTAAAAAACCGAAATATACGTTCAAAATGTATTCAGGTGTGCGCACGGCTTTGAATTTGCCGGATATGATGAGCACAGAAGAGTACACCGCTTTACTTTATAAAGAAGCTTCTCAACGTCAACAGGATCCGGCAGTTGACGGTACAACCGCAACTATGTTATTCAATAAAATAACCGATCCTGAAAGAGCGGCTTATTTAATTATGAAGAATTATATCGATCAGCCTACGAATTGGTTGGATGAAGGATTAAGAAATTACGGATTGATTCAAAATTATCAGTTGAGTGCTTCAGGTGGTGATAAAAACTTGAAATATTTTGTTTCAGGAAATTACAACAAAGAGGATGGAATAATGAAGAACAGCACGTATGATAAATACAGTCTGCGAGCCAAAGTAGATATCAATTTGTCGAAAGCTGTTACGTTAGGATTCAACCTTTCGCCAATCTATAGTCGTCAAGAAAAACCAGCAGTTGATTTAACTGATTATATGCGTTTCCCTTCATGGATGCCTATCAGACACAATGCTGCTACATCAGCGTTGACAGGAAAAATTGCGGGAGATTATGCTCAACCTAGTGATTTTAATGGTTCTTCGATTAGTGGGGTAGGGTATAATGGTGATATTTGGAATATATCAGGTGCTTCACCATTTAGTTCGAGCAACCAGAATCCAGTATCAATTCGTGAGCGGACAAGTCTTTTCAGAGACGATTATAAGTTGCAAACCAATATGTATCTGAGCATAGATCTTTTCCCCGGTTTGCAATTTAAAACTTCAAACGGATCATATCTTTCGTATCGAGAATACAATAACAAGGCTCAGACATCGGCTAGCAAAGCTGGTGTCCCCAATGCGTTGATGAGACAAACTACTTTACACACTGATTTATTATCAGAAAATACATTAAATTATTCAAAGAAGTATGAAGATCATGAATTCGGTGGATTGATTGGATTTACCATGCAAAAAACAGGTGACAAGTTTAATCAAATCGTTGCCACAAACTTCCCAGATGAAGAGATGCTATCGTTTAATCTTGCTTCTCAGCTTTTGCTCGATAGTCCTTCTGTAAATGGTACAACTTCGTATTACTATTCAGAGGCATTAGTTTCGTTATTAGGTAGAATCAACTACTCTTATAAAGGTAAATATATATTTTCTTCCAGTATTCGTTCGGATGGTAGCTCTAAATTTGCTGAAGGTCACCAATGGGGAACTTTCCCCTCAGCTTCCATTGGTTGGAGAGCATCAGAAGAGAAATTCTTGAAACAGTATGATTGGCTCACAAATCTGAAAATTCGTGCAAGTTATGGTTTGACAGGGAATAACAATATCCCTCAATATTCTTATATGAATATAGTAAATACAAGCAACTATATAAGTGGAAAAGGTAATGGTTCCTTATCGGCTGGGATGTCTTCAAACAGCACTGCATTAGGTAATCCAGATATTACCTGGGAACAAACAGAAGAAGCAAACTACGGTTTCGATTTTGGTTTTTTCAATAGCCGTTTGAATTTATCTGTTGAATACTATAATTCTAACACCATCCAACTGTTGCTTCAACAACCAGCCATGTACATTACTGGTCACCAATCATTTTGGAATAATATTGGAAAAGTAAACAATAAGGGAATTGAAATAGAACTAAGCACTACGAACGTAGATTCAAAAAATTTCAAATGGAAAACGACAGCCAATTTCTCTACAAACAAAAATACATTGTTAAACTATGGTGATAAGGAGAAAGAGGATAATTTCGGGGAGCGTAGTGAAGTGTATCGTGCAATTGTCGGTCAACCAGCTATTCAATTTTATGGATGGAAAAGCGATGGAGTGTATACCACTTTCGAAGAAGTGGCTGCTGCTAAAGCGTTGAAAGATGCGAATAATGTACCATTTACCTATTCAAAATTCATTCCAACAGTGGGCGGTTTGAAGGTGGTGAATGCCAATGGAGATAACAAATTAGACACAGAAGATCGGGTTGTCTTGGGAAGTCCATTCCCTGATTTTACATGGGGGATGACCAATACCTTTAATTACAGAAACTTTGATTTGAGCATTTTGTGGCAAGGTGTTCAGGGTGGAGAAGTAATAAATGGAAATATTTACTACAACGAACAACTCCGCTTGAACAAAGCATATACCGATAATCGATATGTAAGTCCGATGTTTCCAGGTGATGGAAAAACAGTCTACTCTACAACCACAGCTGGTGGAGATTTACTACTTACAGATTATTGTATAGAAGACGCTTCGTATGCAGCACTTCGTGATTTCTCGTTGGGGTACAAAGTTTCTCCACGAATTACAAAGAAAATGGGCATTAGTGGATTGAGAGCGTATGTTTCCGCTCAAAACATGATTTATATTATGGCCGCTAATTATAGAGGCGTAAATCCTGAAGCTCGGAAAACAAGCAGTAACTACAGCAGTCCATTGCTCGATGGCTACCAACGTGGTGTATTCCCACTCAATAGAACTTATACCATTGGTGTTGACATCAGTTTCTAACATAAGAAAAGCACAGTTTAAATTGAAATTATTATGAAACGAGCATTAAAGCAGTTATTAGAACTACACTTCATGTATATGCGAGTTGCATGTGTCCTTAATTTTAAAAATAAAAATAATCACATGAAAAATAAAATAGGAATATTAATCACATTGGCAGGTTTGTTGAGCTTCTCGGCTTGTACTGATTTTCTGACAGATAAACCTGAATCTGTTTTGACACAAGTAAACTTTTTTACCACACCCACTCGTATAAATCAAGGAGTATTGGGCTGTTATGCTGGTTTAGCTACCGTTACTAAAGATGAATGGATGTACACCGAACTACGGAGTGATAATTCATGTATCGCAGCAACAGGGTCTAGCTCTACAACCCGCCAAGATTTGAATAATTTGGCGTTGTTTACCACATCTCCTAGTTTACCCATTTTAAGAGATTATTGGTACAATACTTTTCAAAATCTCTCGAACATCAATGCGGTACTACCTTCTGTAAAGGATAATTCGTATGTAACAGTAGAATCGCAACGTGCACAGTATGAAGGCGAACTGCTATTTTTGAGAGCTTATCATTACTACACATTGGTTAATTTGTTTGGTGATATGTTTAAAATAACATCTGTTATTGGGCCAAGTGAAGCAAAAAAATTAACGCGAAGACCTGTTTCTGAAATTTACAACGAAATCATCATTCCGGATTTGATCAAAGCATCGGATGAAGCGCCTGCTTCTTATTCGACTAATGATGAAGGTCGCATTACAAAATGGGCAGCAAAAAGTTTGTTAGCAAAAACCTATATGATGCTAGGTGGAACTGAAAATTTGGCAAAGGCAAAAACACTCTTAGAAGAGGTATTAGCCGCACCACAATATGGTCTTTTGACAGGAGCCGGAGCTTATGCAAGTATATTCAGTACTTCGAATGAGATGAATAAAGAGGTAATCTTTGCTGTACGTTACCTAGGTGGTAGCTCTGGTATTGGATCTCCTTTCTGGGGCACTTTTGCACCAGAGGGTTCTGCCAATAAATTCTTGAAGATAGGAACTCCACTGGGAAATAATAACCCGACGTTCGAAATCATGAACATGTTCTATTCTAATCCGAAAGACACACGCAGAAATACTTGTTTCGATGTGTGGGCGAAATCATCAACTTCGTATATACCTTATGTGACGAAGTATATGGATGCAACGATGACACAGGCTTTGCAAGCGGAAAATGATTGGATCGAGATTCGTTATGCAGATATTATTTTACTTCACGCTGAAGTGCTTGCTCAGGGAGCTAATCCTGATGATGCGCGTGCAGAAGTGAATAGAATCAGGGCAAGAGCGGGTGTGGATGCATATCAGAATTTTGCGACCAAAGAAGAGGCACTTGATTCTGTATATCAAGAAAGACGCTTGGAGCTTGCTTTTGAAAACCAACGTTGGTTCGACCTTTTGCGCATGGCAAAATCGTATAATAATCCAAACAAACCAATGGAGGTATTGAGAAAACATACGTTCGAAACGGACTGGTTATTGCTTTATGCAGACTATAATCCGCTACCGATGCCGGAGCAAAGGTTTTATATCAATGAACGATTGTTGTTGCCAATTCCTCAAACAGAAATTGACACGAACAACGAGTTGGTGATTCCTCAAAATCCTGGTTATTAATCCTCCAAAATTGATTATTATGAAAACCATTTTTAGAAAAATAATTTTTATCCTTCTCGGAGCAATTTATATATTAAATTTCAGCTCTTGCACCGTGAAAGACGATGTAACATTGATTGTACCCAAAACCTTATCGGAATACAAACAACAACAAAAAGAGTTTGTAGATGCACAATTGGCTGTTGTGTACAGTTGTGTGGTCGGTTATAATAAAGGTGATTTTAAAAGCAATACGACTTTTGATAGCTACAAATCCGATTATTTAACGGTTTTGAAAGCGGACTCTGCCATTATCTACAAAGCAGATGTGACCATCGAAGAGTTGGTTGCTGGAAACAAATCCATAACTACAGCAGGTAAGGCATTTAATGGCAGTTTATGGTTGTCCGATAGACGTCCGCTTAATGATGTAATTGTAGCTGCTGATGCACTAAATTCTGCAACTGTAGAAGGTAGTGCTGTGGGCCAAGTGTCAACTGAGGCAAAAACTACTTTTACAAATGCTATCACTGCGGCAAAAGCCATTCGAGGCGCAAGTGCAACGGTCGACAGGCAAGTGGCAGATGCTGTAATTGTTTTGACTGCAGCACAAAAAGCTTTTAACGACGCCATTATCAAATAAAATCATCCTTGTCGTTTCGGTCAATATTTGGTCGATCGGAACGATGGGTTATTTCAATCTCTCTATTTTCATATTCAAACTACAAACTAATGAACTATAAACTGCTGACTTTATCACTTTTTATCTCATTTGCATCCGTTTCTTCGTTTGCAAAAAGTGTTAAGGTAAATGATATAAACGAATATAACGTAAATGTAAAAACGCTGATTGCTGGCGACTCAATCATTTTGGCAAATGGCGTTTGGCAAGATGCGAAAATCATTTTTAAAGGAAAAGGTGAATCCGGAAAATACATCAATTTGGTAGCAGAAACACCTGGCAAGGTGACTATCGAAGGGAATTCTTCTCTTCAATTATCGGGTGAATGGTTGCAAATTTCAGGATTGACTTTTGTGAATGGCAGAACACCAAGAGGAACGGTGATTGACTTTAAAACCAGCTCCAAAGAGTATGCTTATCACTCGGTACTGACCCATTGCGTCATCGATGGATATAGCCAAAATGCAAAGGATTCTGCAGACCATTGGATTGGATTGTGGGGTAAAAATAATACGATCAAATATTGCTATTTTGGTGGAAAATCAAACGAGGGAACAACCTTGGTCGTTTGGCCAAACGACTCTAATTCGATGAATAATCACCACCTGATTACCCATAATTATTTCGGTCATCGACCCAGATTAGGATCAAATGGCGGTGAAACCATTCGCATTGGAACGAGTCAAGTGTGCACAAATAGCTCAGAAACGGTGGTGGAGAGCAACTATTTTGAGAGATGCAACGGTGAAGTGGAGATTATTTCGAACAAATCGTGCGACAATAAATATTTCAACAATACGTTCTTCGAATGCGAAGGCAGTCTCGTTTTGCGCCACGGGAACCGAGCCATTGTATCCGGCAATTGGTTTATTGGCAATGGAAAACCATTTACCGGCGGGGTACGGGTTATTAACGAAGGTCACATCATTTTTAATAACTTTTTCTACAAATTGGGAGGCGAAGATTTCAGGTCGGCACTCACCATTATGAATGCCATTCCCGACTCTCCACAAAACGGTTACGCACCAGTGAAAAATGTGATTGTGGCAAATAACACCTATTATGAGTGTGTACTTCCTTGGCGTTTTTGTGTCGGTGTGGAAGAACGAAACAGAATTGTTGCGCCACAAAGTACAATGTTGATTAACAATTTGGTTTATAGTCCGAATGAGCCGGAATTGACAAAAAGTTATGCAAATGCTGACGGAATTACTCTTGAGAATAATCTGATGATTAGTAAAAGTGGACTTTTGAAAGGCAAAGGAACGGCTGAAGGAGCATTGCTCAATTCGGTAGTAGATGGGTATAGTATGGTTTACACAGCTGCGAAAGCGAAGAAATTGCCATTCGTGAAATTTGATATTCTAGGAGCATTGCGCGGTTCGGCTGTGATTGGTGCTTTTCAAAATAAGGACGAGAAAAATAGTTTCGAAATAGCCAGTGCTAAGAATTGTGGGCCGAATTGGTATAAACCTCAAACTCAATTGTCGAGAAAATCAAAAGTTGAAGGGAAAATCATTCCTGTTGCTGCTGGTACCGATATTCTCACTCAAGCCCTTAAAAAAGCCAAAGCAGGCGACATTCTCGAATTAGTGGAAGGTGTTCATTTGTTGACTCGCAAAAGCGTTATCAGCAAAAGCATTACGATTAGAGCATCAGTCAATTGTAAAACAAAACCCGAACTTAAAATGCAACTCGACCGAGCTAATGGCGCGTTTTTCGAAATTTCGGGTGACGCAACACTGCTTCTTCAAGGAATTGCAATGAACGGAGATAATAAAGCTACATTTCCCGCAAAATATGGAATTATCACTTCGAAAGAGGGTGCAAATGGTTATTCGTTGATGATAGATCGCTGTGAACTATTCGATTTTAATGTCGAAACAGGAGCCTTTTACAAAGCATATAAAGGAACAATTGCTGATTCAATAAAGATTACAAACTCAATTTTTAGAGATACATATCGTGGATTTAGTTTGGGTGAAGAGAAAGAGGATATTGGCAAATACAGTGCGGAAAATATTGTTTTTGAAAACACTCTTTTTGATAATTTCTCACAATATCTGATTGATTTTTATCGGGGTGGAAACGATGAATCAACTTTGGGCGGTACCCTGCGCATCAATCATTGCGTGTTGAATGAAATCGGCAAAGACGAGAAACAAACCATCCTTAAACTGACTGGAATTGTGAATGTCTCTATCACTAATTCAATTATCAGCAATTCGTTGGCCAAAACTACGGTAAAATTATCAGGTGATAAAAATAGTATCGCTAATTGTTGCCTGTACGATTGCTTGAAACCAAAAACAGATGCTGGAGCAAAAAGTGAAAACCTGATTTATGACAATCCGAAGTTTGAGAAAGTTGGATTTGCACTGTCTAAAAAGTCAACTCTTTTGTCAAAAGCCACAGATGGTGGAAACATTGGGTTGAAATAAGTCTCTATTTATAAGCAAATCACATAATCAATTATCCGACAGATAATGACTATAAAACAGTTTCTGGTTGCTCTTTCGTTCATTGTTTCGGGATATGTTTTTGCACAAACACCTTGGCAATCGACTCTGTTATCTGTTGGGAATGATGGCTCACTCACCTATAAGCCCGATGTAGATGGTTTTATTTTACCCGATTTTAGTCATGCAGGATACAAAGGCGGAGGTGTAGAATTGCCGATTGTTTCGACAGTGAAAATAATATCACCCATAGTCGGAGATAATACGTCGAATATTCAGAATGCGATTGATTATGTAGGCAATCTACCTTTGGATGGCAACGGAATACGAGGTGCAGTATTGTTGCAAGCCGGAAAATATGATGTGTACGGTACAATTTATGTGAATAAAGATGGAATCGTCCTGCGAGGAATAGGAGACGGAGCTAACCCTGCAACATCTACAATTATTTATGCAAGAGGAAATAATCCAGCACAGCGTGATGTGTTAATTCTAGGCGTAACATCGCAAATAAATGGAAAAACGCAGCTCAGTGGTACGAAAAGTTTTATTACAGACAATATCGTGCCGGTTGGAAGTTTTACATTCAATGTAGATAATGCAGCTCTTTATCAGGTGGGCGATCGGATCATCGTTTATCATCCATGTACGCAAAAGTGGATTGATGCCGTCAATCAGGGAGGTGTGCCTTATCCCGATCCATCGGCACCGACCGATCCAGACGAACGTTGGGTCGTGAATCAGCTTCCTATCAGTTATAATCGGTTCATAACCAATATAAGTGGCAATCAGATAACCATTGATGCGCCTGTTTTCTACACCTTAAAGAATTCAATATCAGCATCGTATATCTATAAACCAAATGTGGATGGGCTAATTAATCAGGTTGGTTTAGAGAATTTGAGGATCGACATTGAAACGTTGGGTGGCGAAGATGAAGATCATGCGTGGCAAGCTGCACGATTCAAAAGTTGTGAGAATTCGTGGGCGAAAAACTGCACATTTATTCATTTTGGACAATCTGGAATTATCACCGAAGCGTGTACCAGAAGCACTTTTATAGATTGTAGTGCGATTGATCCTGTGGCCATCATTACCGGTGAACGGATGTATAATTTCAACACCTATGTCTATTCTCAGTTGAACTTGTTTCAGAATTGTTATGCCCGAAATGGACGCCATCATTATGTCTCGAATGGAACTTCGTCCACTTCTGGAAATGTTTTTTTACGTTGTGTTTCCGATGCTGTTAATAACTCAAATGAAGGTCATCGTCAATGGACACAAGGTATGTTATACGATAATCATAAAGAAATTAATTTGATACGCGATTTTGTTTTGGGGCTTTACAATCGAGTGAATTTGGGAACTGGTCATGGATGGGCAGCCGTTCATTCGGTTTTATGGAATTGTGATGTCACATCTTCCTATGGAAAAATTGCTTTGCAGAAACCACCCACCGGGCAGAATTATGCCATCGGTTGTTTTGCCAAGTCGATTACAGGAAATCCGATCAGTGCAACCAACTTTCCGCTGGGTTTTGTGGAAGGTCAGAATAAAGGAGGTTTGGTTCCAAATTCGCTTTACGAATCACAATTGGCGAATCGATTGAAGTTAACGGCAATTAAACAAACGAAGAAGGAAGAAGGCGTTTCAATATTTCCTTCGTTGGCTAAAAATGAGATAAATGTAGTGTTGAACACGAAAGGAATCGATACCTTATTACGCGTCCGAAATAGTACAGGACATATTGAATCTGAAATAAAAACGACAGACAATCAGGCTGTTATTTCAACTAATAAACTTTCGTCTGGATTGTATTTTTTAGAATGTATTACAGAAAATAAAACGCAAACACTCAAATTTTTGAAGAAATAAAATGATTGGGTATGCAGATTAGAAATAAAGCATTCGTGCTGTTTTTGTTTTTTTCAATCTTCCTTTTGCAAATAGAAAAAGCCAAAGGAAATAGAAAAAAAGGAGATACCACTCTCGCAAGTAATGCCATTGCTTCTCAAATCATTGAAGTAGAAAGACCTCGTGTGCTTACATTGGCTGATAGTTTGCTGTTCGTAAAACCGATTACCGTCACCGATTCATCTTGTCCTCGAAGTGCGGGCGGACTACACGATTACTATTCAGAGGCAACCTATTGGTGGTCCGATCCCAAGAATCCGAATGGGTCATACATTCGCAAGGATGGAATGAATAATCCGGAAAATTTCGACAATCACCTGAAAGCCATCGGGCGTTTTTCGTGGATTGTGGGCACAGAAACATCAGCCTATTTACTTACAGGTAAGAAGGAATATGCAAAAGCGGCAGTTAACCATTTGAAAGCATGGTTTGTAGATACGACCACGTTGATGCATCCTCATTTGCTGTACGCTCAAGCTATCAAAGGCATCAATACTGGGCGTGGCATTGGTATTATCGACGCCGTATCGCTAATCGAGGTCAGTAAATCGGTGGAAATTCTAGAGAAATCGCCTTATTTGTCGAAGCTGGATGGTCAAATTATTCGTGAATGGTTCGACACTTTTATGATTTGGATGAATACACATCCTTACGGAATAGATGAGATGAATGCCAAAAATAATCACGGAACTTGGTGGCATGCGCAAGTAGCGGCTTATGCTCATTTGGTAGGTGATACGTCTATATTATGGAAATGCAGAAAACATTATGTTGAAATTTTATTACCCACTCAAATGGCAAAAGATGGGAGCTTACCACTTGAATTGGAGCGTACAAAACCCTATTCGTACTCGCTATTCTGCCTTGATGGGTTTGCCACTTTGGCTCATATCTTGACAACAAAAGATTTCGATGCGTGGAATTTCGCATTACCCAATGGTAGTGGCATGAAAAATGGAGTAGATTTCATAAAACCGTATGTAACTGATCGAAATTGCTGGCCTTACAACAAAGATATTTCTCATTGGGTCGAACAACCGGGTCGACGTCCATTTATGTTTTTTGCAGCCATGGCGCAAAAAGATCCTACGTGGATTAAGATTTGGAAAGAAAACGACCCCAATTTTCCAAGTGAAGAGAGCAAACGTAATATGCCGCTCAAGAATCCCATTCTCTGGGTTGGGTTATCCTATCCAATCAAGTAATTAAGATTTTACAAATGCTAATATATAGTGCAGATGAACCTCAAAAGCTCATTTGTTCAGGGTTTTACATTCTAATTTATACACTTTATGAAACTAAAAATATCCCTAATTCTGCTTTTGGTGTTGTCATTATTTCCTTTGCAAGCGGTTACATATAAAAGTTGTAATTGGATTAATCATGCCATATCAGTGTCCGAATTTCAACTATTGGCTGCAGCTGAGAAGTTCAAATGCACTAAAAAATCGCCACGCACATTTGAACACAATCAAGTAGAATTAGTTGGTACCAACGATTGGACCAGTGGTTTTTTCCCAGGATCATTGTGGTATTTGTATGAACTTACGAAAAATGATTCATGTAAAAAAGAAGCTATTCGATACACCGAATTTCTCGAAAAAGCGCAATATAGAACGGATACACACGATTTGGGTTTTATTGTTTATTGCAGCTATGGCAATGGATTTCGATTGACCGGAGATCCTGATTACAAAGCGGTACTTGAAACTGCATCTCAATCGCTTATGACCAGATATCATCCTACGGTAGGTTTAGTTAAATCGTGGGATAAGAGAAAATGGGAATATCCCGTCATTATTGATAATATGTTGAATTTGGAACTGTTGTGTGAAGGGTCGAAATTGAGTGGCAATCCAAATCCTTTGCAAGCAGCGATTTCTCACGCAGACAAAACAATCATCAACCATTTCCGTCCGGATAATAGTTGCTATCACGTTGTAGATTACGATAGCATTACAGGGAATGTGAAAAATAGAGGAACACACCAAGGTTTCTGCGATAGCTCCTCTTGGGCACGAGGGCAGGGTTGGGCATTGTATGGATATACGATGATGTACCGCGAAACGAAAAAGCTGATATATCTGGAGCAGGCGCAAAAAGTGGCCGAATTTATCCTGCATCATCCTAATTTACCAAAAGACAAAATACCGTATTGGGATTTTAGTGCACCGAACATGCCAAATGCTCCACGCGATGCTTCCGCAGCAGCCATTTATGCATCAGCTCTCATCGAGTTGAGTGGTTATGTAACGGAAAAGAATGATTATCTACAAATTGCCGGTGAGATTTTGAAAACCTTATCTTCTGAAGAATATTTGGCTAAGGTTGGTGAAAATGGGTTCTTTATTCTGAAACATTCTACTGGAAACTGGCCCTCGAAATCGGAAATTGATGCCCCGCTATCGTATGCCGATTATTATTATTTGGAGGCAATGGTTCGATACATTAAAAAGAAAAATATAAAACTGTAACGGTTTAGTTATCAGCTGTAAAATTAATTTTATCTCATCGGAATTTTAAATTCTTATTTCTCAACTTTTCTTTTCAATTGATCTGCTTTCATCTGATTTTGGTCGTCCAATTATATGTTGTACGACATATTCGTGAAAATATAGTCTCAATAATTTTGTTGATGTGTTAGCATATATTACTTTTGGTCGACCAGATTATTTGGTTGACCAAAATGGATATTGTCTAATCCATTTTACATGAATTCCTACATGAAGATTCTCATGCTAGTTTGGGCATTCAATAAGAAACCACTCTTTTTTGCACAGGATGTAAATTATAAACTGAACCCATGAAAAACGCAAACCCTATTTGTTCCACACCAATAGATTGCTGGTCGAGACCGGATCATTTGTTCTACAACTCATTCCTGATTTTATTATTTACGATATTCCCTTTTCAAGGATTCTCGCAAGCTGTTTTAAATGCTGATGGGCCCGGAAACACATACGAATTGATTAATAGTGTTTTTGCGCCAAGCGGTGGAGATGTCGTTGAGAATCCGGAATGCGTACATCCCGAATTTGGAAGGCATATTGCAGAGGTGTGGGATGCCGATTTGAATCAATATGTGTTCGAGTTTTATATTCACGTTACGCCCGACAACGATCGTTGTATCAATTTTGACAGACAACGAGTTGAAATAAAAACCTACGATTCTTCACCCGACAGCTTGAAAGGGACAAGGCACGAAACAATAGTGTATAAATGGAAGTTCAAAATCCCAACTGGCTATCAGCCATCGTCTAATTTCACACATTTACATCAGATTAAGGCGGTGGGAGGCGATGAAGCGGATCCAATATTTACCCTTACGGCACGCAAGGGAAATCCAAATCGATTGGAGCTTATTCATAACAATACGAATAAAGTAGCAATCGCAAATCTTTCACTTTTTGAAAATACATGGGTTGAGGCTACGGAGATCATTATGGTAGATAGTCTACACGGTTCTTATTCGATTGACATCAAGAAAGTGAGTGATGGTATCTCCATATTGTCGTATCGCAATAATGATTTGATGACCATCCGATACAATAATTCGTTTATCAGACCCAAATGGGGAATTTATCGCAGCTTGCTTTCTTCCACTGATTTGCGTGATGAAGCTGTCCGATTTAACGGATTCTCCATTTATGAAGTCCCCGGACCGAAAGATCAATTCCTTACATTTCCCTTGATTTCGATGAAAGGATTGTCAGATTCTGATTTTTCACCAGCTGCTTGGTCGACTTCAAATTTGCCTGTCAGTTATGTGAGTTCAAACGAATCTGTGGCTACGATAGTGAATAATAAGATTCATATCGTTGGGCTTGGTGCAACCACTATTACAGCGTCTCAAAGTGGAAACTTGGAATATTATCCCGCAGATAATGTTTCACAGCTTTTAATCGTTGCCAATTTGAGTTTGACAATTAATCCCATTGCCGATTCATACGTACATGGCGCCAATCCGACTACCAATTACGGCACAGCTGCGACTCTTCAACTCAAAGAGAATGGAACATCCTCCTATACACGAAAATCATTCTGCAAATTTGATTTAGCGGGAACCGATTTCGCCAAAATTTACGGTGCAAAGTTCAGATTGTATAGCAATGGAATAACAGCCGGAACATCAACTCCTATATCTATTTCCGCTTCAGCGGGAAACTGGAATGAGAATGAAATCACATTTTCAAATGCGCCTACTGCTGATTCGCTCTTAACAACGGAGCAAGTAGCAAATGATTTGACTTATTATGATTTTGACATCACGTCGTATGTGCAAAATTGTCTCGCAAAGAATAGCCTAGTTTCCTTGCTTATTTCCGATAATTCGGGAGCTAATACATTGATAAAATTCAATAGTCGGGAAGCCGTTTCCAATCACCCGGAACTTTTTTTAGCCGGAATTTCCTCCAATTTGCCGACTTTAGAATTGCAAAAAGATAAAAATAAATTTCAGATCTATTATGCCTATGAATCCAAATCACTGATTCTCAACTTTACTCTGTTACAGAATTCCAATCTTAATATTGCAATCTTAAATTCAGTGGGTCAGCTTATTAGATGCATTCTGGTGAAACAAAACCAGTCGGAAGGTACGTTTCAACAAACATTTCCGATGTCTGATTTACCTGCTGGAATCTATTTCGTACGAATAAGTTCGGGAAATGTAATCCAAACTACCAAGCTCAACTTCAGATAAACACTTTTCGATAAAACCATCTACACCATGAACACGAAATACATTATATCCACTCTTCTTGTCATATCATTTTTTACTCAATCGTTGCAGATTCAAGCGCAATATTCTACCCGTCTGATTGAAAACTGGAAATTTTTGCGGAGTGATATCGGAGGAATATGGGAAGCTGTAAGGCCAGTCAAGGAGGGTAATCCGGAGAGCGTTCCGATGTGGCAAAGCGTATCACTTCCACATTGCTTTAATGCTACTGATGCCGTAGACCCTGATGTCAATTATTATCAGGGACCGGGTTGGTATACGAATAAGATTGAGATTAAGAATCCATATTCTGAGGGACGCACATTGCTTCATTTCGAAGGTGCCGGTCAAAAAACTGACGTATATGTTTATACCACAAAAGTTGGTTCACACACCGGCGGGTACGATGAATGGAGCGTAGATATCACGGATGCTATTCAGGATTTCCAGAAAAATAAAAAGATTTCGGACAGCTATAGAGGGAGAATACCCATTGAAATTCGATGCGATAATTCACGAGATTTGGAGATGATTCCTTCCGATTTGTCTGATTTCAATGTGTACGGCGGAATTTACCGTTATTTGAATTTGGTCTATCAACCCGCATTGGCGTTTGAGCGAATCAAGCTATCACCATCTGTCGATGCAAAAGGCATTGTTGGCAATTTAGATGTTCGTCTCAATTTTGCCAATAAATCTGCATTGACAAAAGCAAAGGTAAGAGTTGAAATTGCTGATCCCAAAGGAAAAATAATACTATCTAAGGATCAAGATATTTTTGATTTTAATAGTGTAAAAGAGATTCTTACCACTTCGATTAAAAAGCCAAAATTATGGTCTCCGATACAGCCGTCTCTGTATTGTTGCAAGGTAACATTGACTTCAGCAGCGGGGGAGCAAACGATGACAGAGAAATTCGGATTTCGAAACACTCAATTTGTTGAAAAGGGACCGTTTATGCTCAATGGATCTCGATTGCTCCTGCGTGGTACTCATCGTCACGAAGATCATGCTGGTGTGGGAGCTGCCATGACGGAAGCTCAAATCAGACAAGAGATGCAGCTGATCAAAGAGATGGGTGTGAATTTTATTCGATTAGGGCATTACCAGCAATCTCGCATCGTACTGCAGTTGTGCGACAGTTTAGGAATTTTGGTTTGGGAAGAAATACCGTGGTGTAGAGGCGGATTAGGTGGAGAGACTTATCAAAACCAGGCTCGTTCCATGATGACAAATATGATCAATCAACACTTTAATCATCCATCCATTATTCTTTTGGGACTGGGCAATGAAAACGATTGGTCGGGCGATTTCTCGACATTCGACAATCATAAGATTCGTGATTTTATGACCGAATTAAACAATATTGCACATAAAATGGATCCAACCCGCATGACTTCTATTCGGCGCTGCGATTTTTGTAAAGACATTCCCGACGTCTATTCGCCTTCTATTTGGGCAGGTTGGTATCGGGGAATTTATACCGAATACAAAGATATGACCAACAAAGAGATTAACGGAGTTAATCGTTTCTTCCATGCCGAATGGGGCGGTGATAGTCATGCCGGAAGACATTCAGAAACACCGGATAAAGGTTTGCAGGGAATCAAGACCGGACAAGGCGTTGACGAACGTGCAGGCGATGCGGCATTGATTGGAGGATCGGCGCGAGTCTCAAAAGATGGAGATTGGAGCGAATCTTACATTTGTAATTTATTCGATTGGCACCTCAAAGAACAAGAAAATATGCCCAATCTTACGGGTTCTGCAGCGTGGGTATTCAAAGATTTTTCTACACCAGTTCGTCCCGATAATCCCGTGCCATACGTGAATCAAAAAGGAGTGGTGGAACGTGATTTTACCAAAAAAGAGGCATACTACGTGTTTCAATCTTACTGGACGGAAAAACCAATGGTTCATATCTACGGACACAGTTGGCCAATCCGTTGGGGTGGGGTAGGCGAGGAGAAGATGATAAAAGTCTACTCCAATTGCGATGACGCAGAACTATTTCTAAATGGAATAAGTTTAGGCATCAAGAAAAGAAATAGCCAGGATTTTCCGGCAGCGGGATTGCGCTGGAATGCAATTTATCAGAATGGAAACAACGAAATAAAAGTTGTTGCACGCAAAGGAAAAACGGTAGTGACTGACCAAATCTCACAAGCTTATCAGAGTGAAAAGTGGGGAAATCCCGCTCAACTAAGTTTGAAGAAAATCAAGCAACAAGGAGATACTATCACTATTGAAACGCGTTTGATGGATACAAAACAAGTGTTGTGCCTAAGTGCTCGAAATGTTGTCACTTTTGGATTGACGGGCGATGGTAAATTGATTGATAATCAAGGAACTTCATCCGGATCTAGAAAAGTAGAATTGCAGAATGGAAGAGCGACGATTAAAGTCGTTTTGCAAGGAGGAAAAAGCGTTTCGAGTGTAAAATGCAATGGAATAGCAACTGTGTTTTGTGAATTGTAACCTAAGATTTATAATAGAAATTTTCGCAAAATGAATTCAATTACAAGAAGAGATTTTATGAAGAAATCAGTGCTTTTAGCGAGTGCTTTGCCATTCATAAATGTTGGAGGAAAGATAATGGAAATGTCGAACTCAAATGAAAATTTCGATAACCTGGATGTGAGTGTATTTTCAAAACATTTGCAATTTCTTGATTATACATCTTTGGGCGAAAAAGTGAAAGAGATGGGTTTCTCAGGAGTAGATTTAACCGTTCGGGCAGGTGGTCATGTAGAACCAGCTACTGTTAAAGTTGATTTGCCAAAAGCAGTTGCCGAGATTAAAAAAGGCGGTTCAAAAGTAAATATGATTGCCACGACCATTGAAAGTGTAAAAAATCCTTTGGATGTGAATGTATTAGAAACCGCTTCCGCATGCGGAATAAAATATTATCGTCCGGCATGGTACAAATATGCTACCGGAAAAGCGTTGCCCGAATCGTTAGAAATGTATGCTTTGCAACTGAAGGAATTGAGCCTTTTGAACAAAAAACTCGGCATTGTTGGCTGCTATCAAAATCATGCTGGCAATTTGGTGGGAGGTTCGCTTTGGGAGGTGTACGACATTCTGAAATTAGTTGATAAACAATATTTTGGCGCGCAATACGACATTCGTCATGCCATGGTAGAAGGTGCTAACTCGTGGGTGAATGGCTTGGAACTGATTCATCCACAAATAAAAACCATCGTTATAAAGGATTTTAAATGGGGAATTGTGAACGGTAAATGGGATCCTATAAACGTCCCTATTGGAGAAGGAATGGTGGATTTCAAAAAGTTTTTTCGCATGTTGAAAAACTATAAAATAGAGGTCCCAGTATCCATGCATTGCGAATACGATTTAGGTGGAGCAGAAAAGGGAAATCGACAAATCTCAATAGAACCTCAACTTGTTTTCGATGCGATGAAAAAAGATTTGAATAAAATTCAACAACTCTGGCACGAAGCATAAAGCCTTTTTGTCTTCAAGAAAATAGATTTATAATTCATCAACCTGTTTAGATTGATGAATTACAACCTTAACTAAAATCTTCAATGACACGTTTTTACTTTTTACTCTCTTTTCTGTTTATTCCTATCGCTATTTTTACTCAAACGTTGATAAATACCTCGTTTGAAAGTTCTGAAATTTACACCGTCGGTGCTTTGACCAATCAGAACGGTTGGAAAGTGACTTCTGGAGTAGGAGAAATTACGTCGAATGCGGAGTATGTCCGAAATGGAGCTCAAGCAATCAAAATTTCGTCGACTTCAACCGCCATTCAAACTGATCATATAGCCTTTGCATCGAATGCCGCTGGGTTGGGTGGTGATGTTTACCTCGATTTCTGGATAAAATTAAAAGCGTTATCATCTGCAAATTTTGCCATCACCGGATACGATTTATGTACGGATACTCACCGTAGTTTTATGATGGAATTTCTTCCCACAGGCAAGATTAAACTGTATGATGGGACTTCAGGTTGGACTACTCAACTCGATTTTACGGTTGATACGTGGAAAAGAATTTCAATAAAGATAGATAATATTGGTGCCAAATGTCAATACGCCATCGATGGAGTTGTGATCAATAAGCTGTTTGCTTTTAGAGAAATAAGAAATGCAGCTACTGAGTTTAACTATCATTCGATTCGGTTTTCGATGAGTAGTGGAACGGCGGATGTGGCTGTCGATAATATGTATATAGGCTCAACACCCATATCAAACATCGCATTTCAATCCACTTCTACCGATCGGACAATACACATTACACAACCTCCTTTTGCCCAGATTTCACTTTCTCCTTCTAAATCGATGTATCAATTGAATGACGTCGTTTCTGCATCCATTGCAATTCCTGATCACTACCTATTTACAGGTTGGACAGGTGATTTAAGCGGAACGCAGAATCCAATATCGTTCACAGTTGATAAAAACTACGCTATTGGAGCGACGGTCATCGTTGATCCTGCAAATCCACCTGTGCAATCCACCATTACTGTTAATCAACCCATTGGGGGAACGATTGCTTTATCTCCACAACAAGCGTCCTATTATAATGGCACGAGTGTGACAGCTACTATGACTGTTCAATCAGGATATCAATTTAATAGCTGGTCTGGCAGTTTGTCGGGAACCATCAACCCCACTATTTTTACAGTGAATGATAACATGACCATTGGTGCGTCAGTTTCAGAAATTCAGGTTTCGTCTACCAAACGGATTGTTTCGACGGTTACACAATTTAAAGATGCCTTGGCAGCTATGAATCCGGGTGATACGGTTTTGGTGTTGGACGGCACTTACAATTTGGGCGGTGTAAAAGTGACTCGGGGCGGTTCGTCCTTGAAACCAATCGTTGTCATTTCAAAGAATCTACACGGTGCCAAAATTATAGGTGCATCTTCGTTTTCGTTGTCAGGAATTAGTTTCGTTACGTTCAGTAGTTTCCTATTCGATGTGGAACCAGTAAGTACGATTCTTAAATTGGAAGGATGCAGCAATGTACGCATTACAAGAAATATATTGCTGATGAAAAACCTCACTGATACACAGACGTCTAAATGGATAACGGTCGGTGATGTGTGGGAAAATGAGGTTTGCAATAGCCACCACAATCGCATTGATCACAATCTGTTTGATGGAAAATATGATCAGGGTGCATGGATTATTATTGATGGAAGTCATGGCGCTGTTCCAGCTATATCTCAACATGATCTGATCGATCACAATATCTTTAGAAACAATACGCCACGTGTTACCAACGAAAAAGAGACCATTCGCTTGGGTGTTAGCGATTTGAGCCACAAAGATGCATTTGCTGTTGTAGAGTACAATTTATTTGAGGATTGCGATGGTGATCCCGAAATTGTTTCGGTTAAAAGTAATTGCGATACGGTTCGAAACAATACTTTCCGTCGCTGCCTCGGGACGATAAGTCTACGTCAAGGAAATAACAGTGTTGTGGAGGGGAATTTCATTTTCGGTGAAGGTAAAACGACCATATTCGATGGTGGAACAATCGGTTGTGGTGGTGTGAGGGTTTACGGTTTAAATCACAAAATAACGAACAACTATTTCGAGGGATTGACCGGAAGTAAGTGGGATGCCGCCTGCACATTGACCAATGGAGATGTAACCAATACATCAACTAGTCTATCGAGCCATTTTTTACCGGAAAATATTGAGTTTGCGTTTAATACGTTGGTAAATAATAAATCAAACATTGAAATTGGATTTGATAATAATGCCTCTTACGGCAAAGCTCCAATTAATTGTAAAATTGTCAATAATATAATTGTGGCCAATGAAAATCCGATTGTGAAATATTACAGTGCCACTTCTTTTGCAGGCGTTAATTTCCAGAATAATATCATGTATTCAACAGGAAGCGCCACATTGGGTTTGACTGGAATAACAGATTCTCAAATTAAAACGGTTGACCCCCAATTGGTTCAATCTGATTGCAGAGCGTATGGCCAGAATTGTGATAAGAAAATGCCAGTCGTGCTATACAAATTGTCGGCATCTAGTCCTGCAATCAATGCATCTGTTGGTTACGCATCTATTATTTACGATTTCGAAAAACAACCTTCGATTGGAATTCGAGACATAGGAGCTGATGAATTTAATGCAGTGGATGAAATCAGAAATGGCCCGTTAAGTGAGGAGCAAGTTGGCCCCACTGCTCCCGAATTTTATACGTATGAACATGATGCAACGGGTATAATTACACTAAGAGATAACCCTATAATTATAGCTTTATCCAATCCATTCTCTGGAAGTACAATGCTCACAATCTCGTCTAAAACACCTGAAAGTGGAATAATATCCATTCGAAATTCATTAGGACAATTAATTCAAACCGATCAAATTGATTTGACTGATAACAAGACAAATTATATTTTAAGAACGGTTGAGAAAGGAATTCTTTTCTGTTCAGTAGCACTTTTAAAAGGAACAACAACTATTCGCTTGATTTCAAAATAGCGATACCTCTGTTTTGGTTGACCAATAATATGTTCTACAGCAGTTTTGTAAAAAAAACAGTAAAATAATTTTTTTATTGTGCTCGCAAACACTACTTTTGGTCAACCAAAATATTTGGTCAACCAAAAGTAGGATAAATACATCGTTGAAGGGGTAAAGTTAAACTTTCGTAGCCGTAAAGGTATGAAAACTCAATAAACTCATGGTCTGAAATAGATTAACACAAAACCTTAATTATAAATAACATACCCATGAAAAAACAAATTACTCTAATTCTTTTCTGCATAGTAACTTTCATAAGCAATGCACAAGTTATTCTACTACAAGAAACATTTCAAGATTGGAAACCAGAAGCTGGTATCGCTCCAGAACCACCTGCAAAAACTGCTACCGGTGTAGAATATACATTTACGAAGAAACTTTTTGACGGAAAAACGGAAGGAACATTCAAATCAAATGCAATTGTGGTAATGCCTGATCAAAGCATTGGCGCGCAAGGCAGAGCCGATGGAAATGGCAATCCTTCAAAAGGAAGAGTAATCATGAAAGGGGCGAAAACATTTCTTGAGTTGCCGCAGTTGACCAGCATCGGATTAGTGACCATCAAAGCCAATGCAGGAACCGACCAAAAGGAATTCAAACTCCAAGTGCTGAATGGCGCCATGTTCGAAGATATTCCAAATACGACAACACCTTGCGACAAAGCAGTCACAAAAGTGTACACATTCAATCTATCTTACAATGTCCCTACTACCATCCGCATTATGCCTACTTCTGGTAGCTCCATAAATATATGGGACATCGAAATTCAATCTGTTCAAACCAATAAGAAATAACACACAAATCTAATCTATTTTAAAATTTATTATTATGAAAAAAATTGCTTTACTTATGACATTTTTTGTCGTGGCACTTTTTGCCAATGCGACGGTTTATTTAGATGAAACGTTTTCAGCGACAACAGCAGGTTCTACTATTGAAGGCTCAGCAGGCTGGTCTACTTCGGGAACAAATACAGGTAATAAATTTACTGCTTTAGGTTCTTCGTTGACTTATTCTAATGGCGGAGGAACGGCTATACTCTCAGGTGTAGGACAAACAATTAATAGCACCTATACTACGGGTGGTGTTAATTATATGGTTTACAAACCATTTAATGGAAGTTCTATAGGAACTGGCAATACTGTCTATGCATCTTTCCTTTATTCCACAAATAGTACAGCTCAATCGCAAACGCAATCGCCAGTGATATCATTAGGTTCTGGTTCTGCTACAGGTGTACAATTATGGGTTGGTAAAGGAACCTTGAGTACTTCAAATTTTAGATTTGGAACGACTAGAGGAAGTACTTCTGGTAGCGATATTAAATGGGCTTCAGCTGAATACACCGCTGATGCAACAGTCTTTTTTATTGTACTTAAATATGACTTGACAACACAAACTTCTTATTTATACGTTAATCCAATCGTTGCCTCTGGTTCTGAGCCTTCAGCAGATGCAACCGATGCAACCTCAACGACAAAGGCGTCTTCAATTCAATATATCCAATTTAAAGTTAACGGAAGTAATAGAGCTCTCTATTCTACAAGTGGCGTGAGAGTTGCGTCTACATGGGCCGAAGCAGTTGCAAAATATATTGCCCCTGGAGTTTCACTTTCAGCTCCAACAGTAGGAACAGCTTCTGATGAAACATTAACAAGTTTTACGGCAAATTGGAGTGCCGTCGCCAATGCATCTAGCTATAGCGTAAAAACATATTTAGGAGCCAATTTAATTAGTACAACACCTGTAGCTTCGGGAACAAGTGTGGCAATTTCTGGTCTTATGTCAGGTACTGATTATACATACACTGTTAAAGCGATTGGAGATGGTGGAAGTTATAGTGATTCTCCTGAATCATCTTCGTCTGCAACAGTTACTACAGCTGGTCGCTTAGCAACCATTAATACAGATTTTAGTGATGGTACTTGGGGAACAGTAGCGGAAGTTGCTTATACCACAGGAGCATTTCCTACTTCTTCAATCAATGGGTACGATTTAGTGGCTGCTGGATTTTATTTTGGTTCAACTAAAGGAGCAAAAGGAGAATCGCATACCAATAGAATCGCAGTCGATAAAGCTTCGGCGGGTGGAAAAGTAACTCTTCCTACAGTTAGTTCATTGGAGCAACTTGAAATACATGCTACTTTCGGATCTGGAGATAAAGATTTTCTTTTGAAAGAATTCAATCCAACCACAAACACTTGGACTCAAATTGGAGATTACACCTATAACTTAGCATCAAAGACTACAGCTTTGGATTCTATCTATATTATTCCAATATCAAGAGCTATACCTACGAAATTCAGAATTGAAAATAATACGTCAAGTGGATTATATATTGCTCAAATTATTACCCGTACTACAAATCCTGCTTTATTAGATAGACCCGTTGCTGCGGCAGCCTCTGCAATCACAGAATCAGGCTTTACAGCTAATTGGACGGCGATTGCTAATGCATCGAGTTATGTGGTTAAAGTGTATGCTGCAGGTACTTTGGTTGGTACATATCCTGTAAGTGGAGGCTCTACTGAAAGTTATGTGATTTCAGATCTTTCAGCAGTAACAGAATACACATATAAAGTTCAAGCCATTGGTGACGGAGATGTAACTTTTTCAGATTCTTTCCTTTCTATTGCTTCTGCTCCAGTTACAACCGATATGGCTACTAACTTGAATGAGTTGAAAAATAAAGTAGTGATGGTTGTTTCTGGAAATATGATAACAGCAGATCAACAAGGCGATATAAAAATATACGATGTGCAAGGTGCTCAAGTTTTTGAAGCAAATGGTGTTACCAAGGTAAATACACATCTTTCTAACGGAATGTATATTGTGCGATTGACCAATGTAAATGGAATTCAATCAGTGAAAAAAGTTTCCATTCGCTAGTTGTATATTCTCAATTTTAATAGTTAATAAAGAACGTCAGCAATTTTGCTGACGTTCTTTATATTCGAAAAGTGCAGATTCACTTCCATCAATAATAAAGAATAATTTTAGTATTTCTAAAATTAGATGTTATACAACATTTTTGGAAGAATAGACAACAATAAATTTTGAGATTCTAAATAAAAGATTTACTTTTGGTCAACCAAATAATTTGGTCGACCAAATGATGATATGATTATCATTTTTGATCAAAAACCTTAAATACCGACACAAAAAACATATAATGAAAAGAATTTTACTTTTGTTAGTCATCTTTTTCACTTCCTATATTTCAGAAGCAACGGTGCTTTTCACTGAGACTTTTGATTATACTGATTTTGCTACTGCAACTGGTTGGGTGACGACTGGAACCGTTACTGCACCGAATACAGGCCGAACATTACTTACTTCTCCTATTCTAAGTTTTTCAAGTGGTTCGGCTTCATATATTCTATCGGGAATCGGAAAAACGCTATCAAACGATTATAAATCGGAGACAACAAATTATTTGTCTGGAAAAGAATTTTCGGTTACACCAATTTCAGAGTCAACAAACCCATCGAACCTTTATCTTTCGTTTCTGTATAAAGTGAAATCTCAAGGAGGTACACAATCAGAAATTATTGGTTTGACAGATGCCATGAATAATATTAGCGGCGTAAAACTATGGTATGGAAAAGGAGCTACAACTTCGACATATAAACTTGGAATCACCAGAAGTAGTGGCGCATCGGCCGCTATTCAGTGGTATAAACCTACAGTAGAATTAGATGCTGCATTAACTTATCTGATTGTTGTAAAATACGATTTTATAACTGCTACTGCATCGTTATTCGTGAATCCGATTGTGGGGTCTGAATTAGAGCCAACAGCTAGTGCGTTCGATGATGGAACTGTCAATTTGGTCACGACGACCAAAACATCATTAAGCCATTTACTATTAAGAGGTAATGGCAGTAATGGTTCCTATTTCTATATGAGTGGCATTCGAGTTTCTCAAACTTGGAGTGAAGCTGTAGCTACAATGGTGGAATTGCCAAAACTTGAAACTCCAATCGTTGGTGCGGCAAGTCATGTCGGCTCTACAAGTTTTGTTGCAAATTGGACGCCTGTGGAAAATGCAACAGCATACGATATTAATGTTTATTGGGGCAACAGTATCTACACTACAAAGACGGTACTTGGGCAAACCATTTCGAATTTAACAATTGCTGACTTAGCTCCGGAAGTTTCATATACATATAAAGTTGTTGCAAAAGGAGATCGCACGTCTTTCTCAAACTCGGATATATCGAATGCTTCTGCCAATTTAAAATTGTTTATACCCACAACTAGAAAAAGTAATCTCAAGATTTTATTAAAATTAGACGATCTTCAATCAAAAGGAGGTACTTGCGCAACGATTCCAGTGCTGAGTTTTCTAGAATCGAAACAAGTAAAAGCTGGATTTGGTGCAATTGCCATAAAGTTTGATGCTGCAGCATTGAATGTGCTAAAATCTTATATTGATGCCAAAAAAGATGATGGAGATCAGTTGTTTGAGATTTGGAATCATGGTTTGGAGCATGTTACTGATGAATTCTCTGGCAGAACTTATGATTATCAGAAATCGAATTTCGACCATGCAACGCAATTGATTAAAAGTTTGCTGAATGTACAAATGAGAACCTTCGGAACACCCTATAATAAAAGTGACGCTGTCACTAATACCGTTGTGTCTGAAGATCCAAATTATAAAGTTTTTCTTTTGGGAAGTACAAGTCCAGCAGCCTCGACGGGTATTATTAATCTCACAAAACGAGTAAACATGGAAAGTGCGACAGGGGATCCGACTTTCGCTTATTTCATGACAAATTACGAAGCTAAGAAAGGCTCTTATAAAGATTATATGATTTTGCAGGGACATCCGAATCAATGGACTGAAGCCGAAATTGAAGAAGTAAATCAGATTATTCAGTTTTTAGCTTCCGAAGGTTGTGAGTTTGTGTTACCATACGACTATTATCGAAGTCTAAGTCTTGCTTCACCTACCAATTTGAAAATTCAAACGCAGTCAGAAAATCGTGTTGTGCTAAACTGGAGTGATAATACGAATTCTGAATATAATTATAAAGTTGAACGTTCGACCGATAGTATTAATTGGGAAGATATTGCTACATGTCCCGAAAATAGTACGAGTTGGACAGATACAAGTGTACTGTCAAGTGGATTATATAAATATCGAGTTTGTGCAAATTGCGGTATAAAATCTGGTTATTCAAATGTGGTAGAAACTTCAATTATTATTGCAATTAATGAAGCAAAAGAATCAGATATAATGAGTGCGAGTTTTTATCCAAATCCGTGTAAAGATATCTTATCCGTTAAATACAAAATCTCCCAACCAGGAACTGTAACTTTTGATTTACTTGATTTCACCGGAAAACTTCAAACAAGACAATTCAATAAAAATCAATCGACTGGAGAGTATAAATTTGAAGAAAATCTTACTATGTTACAGGGCGGAGTTTATTTATGTAGATTAAAGTCTGCAAATGGTTCGACTATTCAAAAAATCTATGTTGTAAAGTAACTCAATATAATTTCAAACACCTTCTATAATATTTTTATGAAATTAGAATATACTAAATTATATTATTTCACTTGACTATTCTATTTTTTTTTGTAGAACATTTAATTATTTCTCAGTAATTGAATGTAGTCTCATAAAATTGAAACAAATAAATTAATAAAAATAAAAATGAAAAAAATTCTATTGTTGGTTTTTAGTGTATCTTATTTATTCACTCATGCCGCCGTACTTTTAACAGAGACATTTGATTATACAGCCACTACTTTAGGCGAATCAGCAACTGGTTGGACTACAACTGGTGCATTAACTACGGGTACAGGAAGGACGATCCTTAATTCATCATTGAGCTATACGAATGGGGGTGGAACTTATGTCCTATCCGAAACTGGAAAAACGTTAAACCATGATTATTTAACAGGTCCAGCATCTCCAGCTTTTATATCATACAAGCCTTTTGCAGAAGTAAATAGTGGTGTTATCTTTTTGTCATATTTATACAAAGCGCCAGCAGAACAAACTCAATCGCAATCAGAATTATTAGGTTTATCAGATGCCAATACACAATCTGGTGTAAAGCCTTGGGTGGGGAAAGTGGCTACAGGCACCTTTAGATTTGGAGTCACTCGGTCAAGCACATCGTCTGTTGATATTCAATGGGGATCTGCAAATTTTAATGTAGGAGAAGTTTATTTGGTGGTTGTAAAATATGATTTCACTTCTCAATCAGCTTCTGTGTATGTGAATCCATCTATCTCTTCATCAAGTGAACCAACGCCAGTAGTTGTAGATAATAGTATGAAAACGGCAAAATCAACTTTAAGCTACTTATTGCTGAAACATGTTGGCTCGTCGAAAGCTGTTTTTCAAGTAGGAGGAATTCGTATTTCAACTACATGGGCGGAAGCTGTTGAAGGAAAATCAACACTGCCAAAATTGACTACACCTACAGTTGGTGTAGCTACTTCAATATTAGAAACCAGCTTCACTGCAAACTGGACAGCCGTTGCAAATGCAACTGGATATGATGTGAAAGTTTATTCAGGGGCTACTTTAGTTTCAACAAAAAGTATTACAGGACAAGCAGCTACTTCAGCTGTTATAAGCGGACTTACTGCAGGAACAACCTACACATACAGTGTTATAGCCAAAGGAAATGGAACAACCTATGGTGATTCTAATTCATCAATTGCTTCGGCATCTTTTTCCACAACAGGCGTCAATGCTGTAGATTTTATTCGTACTGATTTTGGAGATGGAACATGGGGAACAATTGCATCCACCTCTTACGCTAGTGGAAGCTATCCTTCTTCAACAATCAAAGGCTTTAATTTGGTAAAAGCTTATTTGTATGCAGGCTCGTTGACCTGCCCTACAGGTGAAACCCACACAAACAGAATAATGGTGGGAAAGGCATCTGAAAATGCTGTTATTGAATTTCCAATCTTGAAAAGTGTAGGTGAAGTTGAGGTTCACGCAGTTTCAGGTACAGCAGGAATGAGTTTCAGATTAGAAGAATTTGTGAACAATGCATGGACTATATTGGGAACTTATATAACCATAAAAAACCCTGATAGCGTGTATATTATACCGCTATTACGCAATGCAAATACAAAACTACGAATTGCAAATAATACAAGTAGTGGACTCGTCGTCTATAAAATTGCTACTAAAACATATCAAGAAGCAGTTGATTTAAACTTAAGAAGTACCTCACCATTTGAGGGTGAAGTCTGCTTTTCGAATTTAAAGAAGACGATAACTCTTACATTCAATAAAAATGTTGAAAAAGTGAGTGGTACAATATTATTAAATGGAGTTTCAATTCCTCTAAATACGTGTGCGGTTGCGCAAAATGTAGTTACAATCCCAGTAACACTCACAACTCAAACTGGTTCGAATAAAAATTACACGCTTACGGTTTCCGCAGGAACTTTTGCTGAGGTTGGGAACTTATCAAATTCAACAAAAGCAGTTACTCTCAATTTTCAAGCCCAAAAGTCAGTTCTTTATCCTTCCAATTATACTGGTTTGATTGATGTTGTTTACAAAGATGTAAACAGTGTAAATTGTCGGATGGATGTGTATTATCCAACCAATGCTATAACACCTGTTCCCGTAGTTATCAATATGCACGGTGGTGGCTGGGTAAGTGGCGCCAAAGAAGAGCAAGGTGGATTCGATATGTATTTTAACAAAGGATATGCTATTGTGAATGTGGAATATAGAATGAGAAATGAAATTCTCGCGCCAGCTGCTGTGGAAGATGTAAGAGGTGCTATGCATTATGCTTTAAATCACGCACAGGAATGGAATATTGACCCGCGTAAAGTGGTTTTCCAAGGTGGTTCTGCTGGGGGACATTTGTCATTGACCGGTGGTTACTTGCAAAACGACAGAATTTATGACAACGATTGCATACAATACACTGGTGAAATAAAAGTGATGGCTGTTATTGACAAATACGGAGCAGCCGATTTAATAACTTTTGCACCTGGATATTCGGGAATGTTGGCTTGGTTAGGAAGTCATTCTACTGATGAAGTATTTATGAAAACACTTTCGCCAGTCCATTTGATTACTGTAGAAACACCTCCAACCTATATTATACATGGAGATGCTGATCCCACTATTCCGTATGCTCAGTCTGTTGAATTAAATGCTGCATTACAAACTGCTGGAGTAAAGCATAAATTTACAACTGTTCCAGGCGGTGGTCATGGTGGATTCTCTTCGGCTTACAATACTCAATATGAAAATGAAGTGATTCAATTCTTAGATGAAGTGATTGCAGGTTTACCTACTAGCATTGATAGTCAAACTGACGCATCAAATAATTTAATTAAATTCAACGGTAATCAAGTGATTGTTGAATCAGAGGGTGAGACTTATACAACGCTTTATGATAGTCGTGGTGCAGAAGTATTACGTACTGCTCAAAAGGTACTCGATGTAAGCCAAAAGGGACTATTCATTGTGAAAGTAACTGCAGGTTCAAAAACCGCTGTAACCAAGATATTTGTGAAATAATAAATTAAAGGAAATCATGAAATTGAAAGCTCTTTTTAGTCTGATTTTATTTGTATGGTCTTGTTTATTACTGGATTCGCAAAATCTGGCGTTGGGTGAATTGTTTAACGAAGGTGTTGTACTTCAACGTAATGCAAAAGTGCTAATTTGGGGTAAAGCGACTCCAACAACTTCAATAACAGTTACTATTCAAGGAAAAATGGCTCAGACAACAACTTCATCAAGTGGGGAATGGAAGATCACATTGCCCAAATTGAAAGAGGGTGGACCATATTTATTATCAGTATATGATAAAAATGACACACTGAAAATCAATGAGGTGTACGTAGGAGAAGTATGGATTGCTGGCGGACAATCGAATATGGGTTTTATGCTTCAAAATGCGGATAATGGAAAAGAGGCAATTGAGAATGCCAAAAATACAAACATTCGTTTTGTTTTGGTTCCCTACAAAGCTTTCGAAGGCGACAAAAATCGTGGTGATATGAATTGGAGAACCGCGACAACAGACAATGTTGCTAAAATGTCCGCCGTTGGTTATTACTTTGCAAAGGAGCTCCAACAAAAATTGAACGTGCCCATTGGAATTATCTGTTGCTACAAAGGTGGTAGTGGTGCAGAAACATGGATGAGCCGAGAATCATTATTGAAAAATCCAATCATTTCGCCAATTGTAGAGAAATACGAGACACAATTCGAAAAACTAGGCAAAGAGAGGTATTATGAATTAGTGAGCAAATACCAAAAAGATGAAAAACTGTATCAAGACTCGCTCGCAAATGGATTTAAGAGTGTGGTGAGGCCAAGAGAACCGATGGGCGAGCAAAATTACAATCGTCCTTACGGCCTCTATAATACGATGCTCAAACGAGTGATTCCATTCACTTTAAGAGGTGCGATTTGGTATCAGGGTGAGCATAATTCATCAAGAGCAGCACAATATCGGACACTTTTTCCAGCTATGATTGACGAGTGGCGTTCTGATTTCGAGAATCCACAAATGCCATTTTTGTTTGTGCAATTGCCTGGTTATGCCAATGCAGATGCAAACAACAGACCCATCTGGCCAGAACTTCGCGAAGCACAATTGTTAACCTTGCAAAAAGTTAAAAATACAGGAATGGCTGTCACTATTGATCTTGGACAAAAGGATAATATTCATCCAACGCACAAAGAACCCGTAGGGAAAAGGTTAGCTGCCATTGCTTTTCATAACGTCTATGGAATGAAAATTCCTTACAGTGGACCGATTTACAAGAGCGTGAAATTTATCGAGAATAAAGCAACTATAGGATTTGATTTTACCTATGACGGATTGCGATCAGAAACTGAATTAGCCGGTTTTACCATTTGTGGAGAGGATCAGCAATTTGTATCTGCGAAAGCGATTATTAAAGGCAATTCGGTGGTGGTTTGGTCTGACAGCGTGCAAAAACCCATTGCTGTAAGATATGGGTGGGCAAACTGGACAGAAGCAAATCTCAAAAATAGTGCAGGTTTTCTCGCTTCACCTTTTCGTACAGACAATTTCCCATTGATAACAGATAGTTCGAAGAAATAGATATACTAGAAATGAAGATAAAAATTAAATATATTTTTTTATTGTGTACCATTTTCTCTGTTTTTAGCATTCAGAGCCAAACTCGAATATGGAACATGAAAAGTTTGGAGAAGGCCAAATCGTCAAATTCTGAAGCATGCAAATTGATTATAAGAGATGCTGATAAAGCCCTTAATAAAACAATTGCCACAGTCATGGATAAGGGGTTGGCTCCTACAAGTGGTGACAAACACGACTATTTTAGTTCTGGACGATACTGGTGGCCTGATCCATCTAAACCAGATGGATTGCCCTATATCCGTAAAGACGGAGTTGTAAACAGAGAGATTGACAATTTGGACAGAGCTCCGTTGGGAGCAATGGCCCGCAGTGTTTATACGCTTTCACTTGCCTATTATTTAACATCTGATTATAAATACGCAAAAAAAGCAGTTGAAAATATCCGAATCTGGTTTTTAAACAAGGAGACAAAGATGAATCCGAATATGAATTTCGGTCAAACAATTCCTGGTCGAAACAATGGCAAAGGGCGAGGAGAAGGCATTCTCGATACTTACTCGTTTGTGGAGATGTTAGACGGAATTGAATTGTTGAAGGGTTCATCTGAATTTACCAAAAAAGATAGAGAAGCATTAGTAGCCTGGTTTACAGAATATCTTAACTGGATGCAAACTTCCGAAATTGGAAAGGAAGAATTCTCGGCCAAAAATAATCACGGTACTGCTTTCGATGTGCAGGTTACTCGATATGCGCTGTTCGTTGAAAAAGAAGATATCGCAAAAAATGTGATTGATGAATTTCCTACTCGTAGACTTTTCAAGCAGATTGAGCCAGATGGTTCTCAGCCGTTTGAATTGGTAAGAACAACTGCTTTGGGCTATTCTGTTTTTAATTTGACTCATTTTATCGACATGTGTTGGATGGCAAAATCTTTAAAGATTGATTTGTTTAATGCAAAATCTACCGATGGGAGATCGATAGATAAAGCGTGTAGTTTTCTAGCAAATTATGTAGGCAAAGAGCAAAATGAATTTCCTTACAAACAAATTAAAGAGTGGGACAGCGTGCAGAAAAAATTACAATTTGAACTTTATCGGTCTGATTTGTTTCGAGAAAAACCGATTTATAAATCACTTTACGAAAATGAAATTGCTCGCTCACAAAAGAATATTGATTTGATTTTTAACTAAATAAGTATTCACTTTAAAATTTACGATTATGAAAAAGACAACACTTTTTTTGATGATGTGCATCGCCTCTCTAGGATTGAGCGCACAGGTATTTGTAGAAAATTTCACAGGTACGCCAGGTAGTAATGTAGAAGGCTATAACGGATGGTATGTGTCAGCTAAAGCTGCAGATGCTCTTGGTGTAAGTCCAGTAATTGCTGAAGGTGCACTGTTTTACAACAATTATTATGGGTCAAATATTGGTAACGTTGCGGTTTTAGATTCAGCCATAGGCGTCACCTCTGCCAATCAAAGAATTTCTACACATTCAATTATTTTTGCTAATGCAGATACTTTGAAACCGATTGCCGGTCAAAAAATTTATGCTGCTTTTATGGTGAATTTCTCTTCGCATAGCTATCGTAGTTATAGAGATTTTTTCACTTACGAAGGATCAACAACTAGTAGTAGTACTCGTGGTCGACTTTTTGCAAAATTGAATACTGCAGGAACCGATGTGACATTTGCAATCTCTAAAAACTCAAGTACAGCGGGTGTATACATTGAATCACAACCACTTGTAAATGGTGTTGGCGTGAATCATCTCTTGGTTTTTACCTATGAAGGTGTTGATGGAACAGATAATGATTATAATACACTTTATATAGATCCAGATTTAACTCTTCCAGAAGCTCAACAAACCAATAAATTGGTTACTACAGACGTAGCAACTGATTATTCAGCTTCAATTACTATGAGAATTAACTTGCGTCAACGTGGAACTGGTGCACAAATTGGAGGTATTCGTGTAGGTAGAAGTTGGAATGAAGTATTGTTGGGAACAACAGCTATTAAAGGTATTCAAGCTGACAATGGTCAAATATTTGTTTCTGGTAAATCTATTTTGACAAATGCTGCTGGTAAATTGTCTATTTACAATATTCGCGGAATGGAAGTAATGACTTCAACCACTGAAGGTAAAATCGATACACAGTTGAATAATGGCCTGTATTTGGTGCGTTTTGTCGATAAAAATGGAAAAACATCTTCAGCTAAAGTTGTTTTAAATTAATTCGAAAAAATTTCAGTTTTTATATTTTGTGTTGATAGATGTGTGTTTGACGCGGGCAGGAAGAGTGTTCAACTTGTCCGCGTATTTTTTTCAAAATCCTATGAAAAATACAGTTGTCCTGTTGGGACTTTTCTTTTGTATATCCGCAATTTTCGCTACTCAGACGATAGTCACTTCGGCTTCACAAATTACTAATGGTAGTTGGAAAGCGGGAGATACCATTGTGATGAAAAATGGGACATGGACGAATCAAACCATAACTCTAAAAGCGGTAGGAACTGCTTCTCAACCAGTTGTTTTGCAAGCCGAAACAGCAGGAAGTGTCATATTATCAGGAACCTCCAAGATTGGATTTTCTGGCAAATATCTCATTATATCAGGTCTTTTTTTTAAGAATGGAACGCTAAGTGGTTCAGAAGTGATTTCATTTCGTAGTTCTTCTTCAGAATTTGCTGAAAATTGCCGATTAACCAACACGACCATCGTCGATTACAATCCATCGGATAATACAGTAGATAGCAAGTGGGTTTCACTTTATGGTAAAAATAATACGGTGGATCACTGTTCCTTTGAAAATAAAACCAATTCAGGGACACTGATGGTCGTTTGGTTACAGAGTGGAGTAATTCCTGCACACATCATCGATCAAAATTATTTTGGTTATCGAAACTCCAATTTGGATGCTAACGGAGCAGAACTTAATGGACAGGAGATTATCCGCGTAGGAGATAGCTCTACATCAATGCAAATTGCAAATGTGACAGTTACGAATAATTTTTTTGAGCATTGCAATGGTGAGATCGAGGTGATTTCGAACAAATCTTGCGGGAATTATTACAGTAACAATCTTTTTTTTGAATGCAAAGGAATGCTTACTTTGCGACATGGAAATGGTTGTACGGTAGATGGAAATTATTTCTTTGGAAACGGTATCTCCAGCACTGGAGGCGTTCGGATTATTGGAGAAAATCATAAAGTTTACAACAACTATTTCGATAATTTGAGAGGTACAGATTACCGTGCTGCATTATGTATTGTCAGAGGAAAAGAGAATTCAGCACCCAGTGAATATTTTCAGGTCAAAAACGCTTTAGTAGCATTCAATACATTTGTTAATTGTAGTCAGGCATTCAAAATAAATTACAATAGCAGCTCATTGCTAACCATGCCTCCTATTGGAACTACGATTGCGCATAATCATGTGTACAACTCATCTTCCTCAAATTCAAATGTGAATATCGATCTGACCAGTGCAGAAACAATGGATGTGACCTGGAAAAATATCATCATGAATCAAGGGAAGTACACTAATTTCAGTTACACTTCAGCGCAAGTGATTACAGGTAAAGATGCCAAAATGGGAGAAATACAAACAACCACCCCGATGATGGAGCCAGGTTCAAATTCTCAATTAGCGAACTATACCACCCCCGAATTTTCAGAAATTATAACCGATGTCAGAGGACGCAGTAGAGGTTCTGTTGCTAAAATTCCAGGTGCTAGTCAACTATCAGGAACTGTGTCTCGCATTATGCCTTTAAAAACCCTTGTTGGAGCAGGTTATTTTAATAATCCACTAACCACAATCAATATTCAGTCGCAAACGAACAAAATAAATACATACGCATCCAATCAACAATTGACTGTAGATGTCGATTGCTCTGGTGAACTCTTCGTGTTTGACTTTATGGGACGAACGGTGAATCATCGCAACATTGAAAGCGGAGTGAGCATTTTTCCTTTTGAACATAAAGGTGTTTATTTGCTTAGCTTTCGTCAGAACGGAGGTTGTTATTTTAATAAAAAGATAGTGATAAAATAATCCAAACTTTTCTGTTAATTTATTTGGTAGACCAATTTTGATTGTTTACATTTGTCTGTTGTAATTGGTAAACCAATATTGATGTATGCCTATAACATTTTTCAACAAAACAAAACTATTAACCGTGAAACTCAGAAATTCGATCACACTCGCCATACTTATTTTTGCCTCTGTTCAATTATCAAAAGCAGTGGTGCATCCATCTCTTTCCCTTACTCCAGATGGTGTAAAGGAGATAAAGGCATCGTTGGGAAAATATCCCGCGTTCGATCAATCTTTTGCAGAATTAAAGGCGATTGCCGATGCTGCTTTAAACGAGGAGATTATTATACCCATTCCTGTAGATGGTGGTGGCGGTTATACCCACGAAAAACACAAAAGCAATTATTATGCAATGAATGCGGCAGGAATTCTGTATCAACTCACTGGAAATGTGAAATATGCCCAATTTGTGCGAGATATGTTAGTGAAATATGCCGCAATATATCCCTCACTTCCGCTACATCCCGCTGTTCAATCAGAATCTCCGGGTAAACTTTTTTGGCAAACATTGAATGAAGCTGTTTGGTTGGTTCATACTGCTAATGCTTATGATTGTGTTTATGACTTTATTTCGGTAAAAGATAAAAATTACATTGAGAAAAATCTCTTTCATCCCATGGCAGAATTTTTGTCGAACGGTAATCCAGCTAACTATGCCACCTTCAATCGGATGCACAACCATGGAACTTGGTCAGAGGCTGCTGTAGGCATGATTGGCTATGTGATGAATGACAAAGATCTGATAGATAAATCGCTGTATGGCTCCAAAAAAGATGGAAAAACCGGATTTATCAAACAATTAGATATGCTTTTCTCGCCGGATGGATATTTTACTGAAGGTCCTTATTATCAACGCTATTCTATCTGGCCATTTATGACATTTGCTCAAGCAATCCAGAATAATCAACCAGATCTCAAAATTTTCAATTACCGAAACAGTATTCTTCTGAAAGCTGTAAATACACTGCTTCAATCAACATACAACTACGAGGTTTTTATGTTTAACGATGCGCTGTCTAAGACGATTCAAACGCAAGAAATTGTTTATGCGGTGGATATAGCGTATAAAAATGATCCTTCAAATAAGCCATTACTTGACATCGCCAGACTACAAGAAAGTTTTATCGTTTCGGATGCAGGACTGGCAACTGTTAAGGCATTAAATGCCGAGAAAATTGAGCCTTTCCGTGTCCATTCGATCTATTTGAGAGATGGAGCCAACGGGGATGAAGGTGGAATTGCTGTTTTTAGAAATGGAAAAGCAAACAAAGAGAGTTGCTTAACTTTCAAAGCAACATCTCATGGCTTATCACACGGTCATTACGATAAACTATCCATTTGTCTATTTGATAATGGGCATCCTATTTTGACTGATTACGGCGCTGCTCGATTTCTCAATATTGAACCCAAAAGCGGCGGTGGTTACACCAAAGAAAACCATACCTGGGCAATGCAATCTATTGCTCATAATACGGTAACACTTGACGAAATAAGTCATTTTGAGGGTAAAATAAAAGTCTCGTCAAAATTTCATTCCGACATCAACTATTGCGATATTTCGAAACTTGATCTACAGGTGGTTTCTGGAACAGAAAAAAATGCTTATCCCGGCACAACCATGCAGCGAACCTCGGCTTTAGTGAAGGTAAAATCATTCGAATATCCGATTGTTATTGATTTGTTTAGAGTTACATCGAGCACAAATCATATCATCGATTTACCTTTCTACTATAAAGGCCAACTAATTAGCACCAGTTTTAAGTTTAATCGAAATTCCTCCGAAATGAAGGCTTTGGGAACAGATAATGGCTATCAACATCTTTGGGTCGAGGCAACAGCTAAAAGTGAATTGCCCAATAGCTGCTTCACTTGGAAAACAGACAATCGATTTTATAGTATTACTACGCTCACAGATTCCAATTCAGAGTTGATGCTCAATCGCGTTGGTGCCGGCGATCCCAACTTCAATCTTCGGGATGAAACTAGTTTTATGATTCGTCAAACGAATCGGAGTAACCATACTTTTGCCTCCGTCATAGAGCCACACGGACTCTATGATTTGAATCGTGAAATTACGGTCGGATTTGAATCGAATGTTGCCAAAATCGAATTGTTGCAAGACAACGTTGAATACTCAGCCTTGAGTGTTGTAGCCAAAGATGGGAAAACTTACCTTTTTGTGGCTGTAAACAGCAATTTTGATAGTGCAAAAAAACGAACGATTACGGTTCAAAACCATACAATTTCTTTTGTCGGGAACTACTATTTTGCTATCTATAAAAACTAATAAGAATAATTATGAAAACGTACAGCGAGAATTTTTTGATGGGTGAAGAACTTCCTTGGGAGGATGTTGGAGGTGGATTGTCACGCCAATTAATGGGATACGACGGACAGTTGATGCTGCTGAAAGTGAAGTTTGAAAAAGGTGGAATTGGTTATGTTCACGAGCATTTTCACTCGCAAACTTCGTATGTAATAAGCGGCGTATTTGAAGCAACCATAAACGGCGTAAAGAAGATATTGAAAGCAGGAGATGGTTTTTACGTGGAACCTAACGCACCTCATGGAGCGGTCTGTCTGGAAGAAGGAATATTGATCGATGTATTCAGCCCTGCTCGTCAAGATTTCTTGAAAAAATAGTCAATTAAAATAAGGATTGAAAATTAATACGCATTTCAAATAAATAGCTGCAAATGAAAGTACACGGACTCCGATGGTGGGTGATTAGCTTGATTGTGTTGGTTACAATAATCAATTATCTTGACAGAAATACGCTTGCCATTATGTGGCAAAGTATCGTTAAAGATTTGAATTTAATTCCTGCAAATCTATCTCCGGAAGAATATTCTCAAAAGTCAAAAGAGCTCTATTCATACATATATATGTTTTTCATGGTGGCGTATGGTATTAGCCAAATGCTGTCGGGGAAATTATATGATAAAATTGGTACGCGCAAAGGATTTGTCGTGTCAGTCGCCATTTGGGCTGTGGCTGATGCCTGCACTTCGTTTGCTAAAGGATTGGGTTCTCTCGGATTTTTCCGTGTTCTTCTCGGTCTGGGAGAAGCTGGTCCGTGGCCGGGAGCGACCAAAAGCAATGCGGAGTGGTTTCCACAAAAGGAGAGAGCTTTTGCTCAGGGACTTTTCGGTGCTGGTGCATCCATTGGTGCTATTTTGTCACCCATTCTAATTGCTTTGCTTTATGTTGCATTGGGTTGGAAAATGACTTTTATCGTAGTCGGTGCTATTGGTTTAACTTGGTTGATTCCTTGGTTGATTATCAATAAAAAAGGGCCCAAAGATCATCCGTGGATAACAGACGAAGAAAAGCAATATATTCTCGAAGGACAACCTGAATCGAAGATGACAAACGACCGTGCTCTTTCTTGGAAAGAACTTCTTCAGAATAAGAAGAGCTATTCAATTATTGTTGGACGCTTTTTCCTCGATCCGATTTGGTGGATGTTTGTGGCTTGGTTGCCTATTTATCTACTCGATGTGTACAAATTCGACATTAAAAGTATCGGTATGACGGCATGGGTTCCTTATGTGGGAGCTATGATTGGCAGTATCGCAGGAGGATGGTATTCGGGTATGATGATAAAAAGAGGTAAAACAGTCAACTTTGCACGCAAATCCTCACTCATTATAGGTGGAATAATCATGCTTCCATCGTTGGTGGCTACTGCTTTTGTGGCTGATGCATACATTGCTGTTTCATTAATGGCACTCATTTTATGCGGTTTTCAGTTCTCAATCGGAAATATTCAAACCCTGGCATCGGACTTCTACTGTGGGAAAACAGTGGGTGCAATGGCTGGACTAGGTGGTGCTGCAGCTACATTAGGGGTAATGTTTACCATGTTTTTTGTTCCCTATTTAACCCGAGGCGGTAATTGGTTGCCATTCTTTTTATTGGGTGCTATCCTTGTACCGCTATCAATCGTATCTGTTTACATCTTTGGCGGGAAAATAGAATCTCAGGATTGTTCTGCTCCATTAAAATAATTTAGAATACAATTATGAAACGAGCATTGAAATTGATTTTTAAAACGAAAAGGCAATTTTCATAGCGAGTTTCATAAGGCAATTATTAAAAAATAAAAATGATATTATGAAATGTAATGGAAAGATTGCCATCGTTACTGGTGGTGCGCGTGATTTAGGACGTGCAATTTCTCAGAAATTGGCTCAAGAGGGAGCAAAAGTGGTGATTAATTATTTTGATAATCAAGAGGATGCTCTTCTCACTCTTAAACTAGTGCAAGAGGCTGGATCCGAAGGAATCATTATTCAAGGTGACATGACTAAAGCGGCGGATGTGAAACGTGTTGTCGAAGAAACAACCAAAGCATTTGGAAGTGAAATTCATATTTTAGCCAATGTTGTAGGTGGAATTGTAGGTCGTAAAACGATTACAGAGCAAGATGAAGATTGGTACAATTTTCTGATGGATGTGAACATGAAAAGCTGTTGGTTGTGTACTCGCGAAATAGTTCCTCACATGCCTGCAGGCTCTTCAATTGTAAATTTCTCTTCGTTGGCAGCTCGAGATGGTGGAGGGCCTGGTGCTTCGATGTATGCGACAGCAAAGGGTGCAGTAATGACTTTTACCCGCTCAATGGCGAAAGAGCTTGGACCGAAAGGAATCCGCGTAAATGCTCTTGCTCCGGGTACGATTGCTACATCCTTTCATGATCGATTCAATACACCCGAAAACCGCGAACGAATGAAAGGAATTTATCCATTGCGACGCGAAGGAGATGCCGGCGATGTGGCAGATCTGGTGGCTTTTTTAGCTTCGGATGAGTCTGATTATTTGACAGGAACGAACATTGATATTAATGGAGGAATGTCATTTTCGTAAATATTTCGAATTCTCAATTTTTAAAAATAAATTTCCAATTATAAAAAACGCAAAAACCTCGACTATTGAAGTCGAGGTTTTTTTTGGTGGAGAATATCGGAGTCGAACCGATGACCTTTTGACTGCCAGTCAAACGCTCTAGCCAGCTGAGCTAATCCCCCTTGCGGTGACAAAAGTAGCTATTTCTTTTCATTTTCAAAAGATATTGGTACGATTTATCTACATTTGCAATTCTAATTTAAAAACGTGGGTTGCAGATGATTATTTTTAATACAACATATTGCTTAGACACTACCATTCATGATGAATGCTTGGTTTGGTTGAAAGAGAGTTATATCCCTGTAGCTGTGCATTCTGGCGAGGTAAATAAACCTACACTCGCACGTATTTATTCGCATGAAGAAGGAGTAGGCGAAAATTACTCATTGCAATTTAAAGTAAAAAGTATTGAGATTCTTGAACATTGGTATGAATCGACAGGAAATCCACTGCATCAAGCGTTGAATGAAAAGTTTGGAGAGAAAGTGTTGACATTTACAACATTAATGGAGGAAGTAACTCTGTGATGAAGGAACGCATCATATTAGGAATCGATCCAGGAACTACCATTATGGGATATGGGTTGTTGAAAGTCTCTGGCAATAAGCCTGTTCTTATCGCTATGGGAGTTTTACAACTAAATAAGATGGATGATCATTATTTGAAATTGCGTCGGATTTTTGAACGAGTTGTTTCATTGATTGACCAATATCACCCCGATGAATTAGCCATTGAAGCCCCTTTTTTTGGTAAAAATGTACAGTCGATGCTCAAGCTTGGGCGAGCGCAAGGAGTTGCTATGGCTGCTGCATTATCACGAGATATCCCAATTGTGGAATATGCTCCTTTGAAAATTAAAATGTCCATCACTGGAAATGGTCGCGCTTCGAAGGAGCAGGTGGCCGATATGTTGAAACGAATTCTGCACATCAGTGACGATTTAATGCTCCCGCAACTGGATGCGACAGATGGACTGGCTGCAGCATTGTGCCACTTCTATCAAACCAATAATCCACTATCCGAAAAGAAATATACTAGTTGGAAAGATTTTATTAATAAAAATCCAAAAGCTATAAAAAAATAACCTGCAAAAAATCATTTTGCAGGTTATTTTTTTATAGATAGAAATCTAATTATTTCAGCATAATACGTTCGACAGATTCCGTTTTATTTGTTCTTGCTTTGATCAAATAAACACCATGAGTCAAGCTGGTGGGGATAGTCGTTGTCGAATTAGGTGTGAAGGTGGTTTTCAACAAGCAATGACCTAACTCATCGTAAATATCGATTTGTCCTCCCTGATCGCTTTTATTATTCAGATAGATAATGTTGCTGCGATTGTAAATATTTATCAATCGAGTAGCTTGATACAATTCTGTTCCTGTTGTGTTTGTTACTATTCTGAATCGTTTCACAGGATCAGAGGCTGCTGCTGTGAAAGACAATGTAGATCCGCTTGCTGTAATGTCGGTAGTAGTGTTCGTGACTAAGTCTTCTATGTAGATTTTGTCATACACTTGATTGGTGTTTTGATGTGTCACAGTCATTTTAAATTCTAAATAGTTGCCTGGTTTAAAACCTAGATACGTGTTGTTAATATCAGGAACTCCCGCAATTTGATAACCATTCAAGCCGCTTTCGTCAGGTACATATATTTGACTAATACCATCGTCGCCCATCATTTTGTAGCCGTCCCACCCATTGTCGTATCCATAAGTACAACTAGGATCAGTGAAAATCCACACTTTATCGGAGAAGTTTAAACTCTTCACAGCAATCAGTGTTCCTACTGGAAGTGCAGCATCACGCTGTTTGATGGTATTTTTCATTACAGCGTTGTAAGGTATTGTAAAAGAACCACCAGCTGAGTTGGTTGATTTCACGATAAATCCTTGCATAGAAGGAATTTGACGAAGAAGTCCCATATTTCCTGCTGTGAATTTGGTAGAGACCGCATAACGGCTTGGAATGACTTCTGTGCTATCTGTAGATGTTGTTTCGCCATGATTAGTTGTCCAATCGAGGTATGTTCCTGCATTGTATTGATAAATTGTATTTTATTATCGTGTTGAATACTTGGCGGATAGCTTTTCTATTATTGCATGTCAAATCGTTAAATGGGGGAAAAGCAATTTCCCTTGAACTGCATGCCGTTTCAGGAGATTTGTTTTATATCGTTATTTTTCTTCTGTTTTTCATTTATTTGTGGTGGTTTCAATATGTTGACTTTAAGAGATTTGTTGATATGATTAGAAATAAACCTAGATCTTCCAATTCACAGATAGATTAATCACTCTTCCATCGATGGGTGCCCAAAGTGTTTTGAATGTTGGGGCTTTGTATGGTAAAACAACGAAATCTTTTTGACGATAATCGAGCACGTTCTCACAATTGAGTACTATGGAAACGTGTTTGAATTTTCGCTCTATCATCAATGCGATAAAGCCGTAGGTGGGCGTTTTGTCGTTGTTTTCTATTACTTGTGGTCCGATTAATGAACTTTCGATACCGAAACGCCATTTTTTGTTTGGTTCGTAAACGAATGTGCCAGCCAGATTGTGCTGTGGAGTTGCTAAAAATTGAGGATTCACAGAATCATATTTCTTCTCTGAATGCGTATATACGTAGCTCAAATATAGTTCAAACTCATCAACAGACATTCTTGCGTATGTTTGAAATCCATGTGATATTACTGGTTTGTCAGCATTCAAAAGTGTGCCGTTGGTTAGGTATTCTATTGGGTGATTTAGTTGTGTGTAGAAAAAAGATTGATTTAGTGTTAGCAGTGTTGTTCGCCAAAGTGTGGTGTGGTAGTTGATGTCGAAATTTACACCTTGCGATGTTTCGGTTTTCAGCTCCTCTTGATGTGTATAGATGTTATTCAAATCAGTCTCTTCGTTGAGATACGAAAATAGGAGTGGTGTTTTGTACCCTAATCCGCCATTCAATCGCATGGTGAAATCGGGATGAAATTTATACATAATCGAGAGGCGTGGTAATAGAAAACCTCCTCTGGTTGAGTGATTGTCATACCTCAAACCACCTTCAACTAACATTTTGTTTGTAATTCTCCAATCGTTTTGCACAAACAATCCAAGGGTATGGTAGTTGTAATTTTGGAATGGAATAGATGCTGCTGAGTAAAAACCAACTCCAATACCTTTTGTTTCTTCTTTATTAAACTTATCCCCATTGAAATTGGCACCAAATACAAAATCATATTTCTCACGTTTTAAGAAATAAGTGAGCTCTGATAAATAGAGCGTTTGAGCTGCTTTAAAATAGTAACTTGGATTTTCAATACTTCGGTCGAGAGCGCTAATGCTTCCTTTGAGTTGAAGATTTGAGCCATTCTCCCACCGTTTCTCGAAGTTGAGCTCACCACTGTTTCTGAGTGATTTATGCTGTACAAAATATTGATGAATCGCATCTGAATTGCCATTTAAAACTTGCATATCTCCACCCTTTCTGTTTTCAATCAAACTATTGATACCCAAAGCTAGGGTGGAATTTTTGTCGAAATAGTAAAAAAGTTTAGGATGGAGTACTATGTTTTGAAGTTCGGGTGCATCCGAAAATCCATCGTTGTTTACATCTTTCACCGTTTGGTTGACAAGTCCTGCAAAAAAGGTAAATCCAACCTTTGTATATTTTCTCGAAATATAAGAATTGAAGTCAGTCTCGTTGAGTGAAGTTCGGTTGATTAAAATATTCGTTTCCGGTTTATCTGTGGGTGTTTTCGAAACCAAATTGATAATACCACCAATAGCATCACCACCGTATAGAGTAGAGGCGGATCCTTTGATTATTTCGATTTGACGCAGATCTAGAGGTGGCACTTGCAATATACTGAAGCTTCCAGAAAATCCACCATAAAGAGGCATTCCATCTTTCAGAATTTGGCTGTATCGCCCATTTAATCCTTGTATTCTGGTATTGGTATTTCCCGAAGATGCTGAAGTTTGTTGCATCTGTATGCCTCCAATATCACCCAAGAGACTGGTGATATTCGCCGGACGAATACTATTCTCTTCTTCCATATCGTCCATTCCCAATACTTCGACTTTTGTGGGTAGATCTTCTATTCTTGAATTGCTTCGGGTGGCGGTGATGGTTACTACTTCTAATTCTTCACTTTCGGGATAAAGAGAAACGTTGATTGGTTTTTTCGCATCTTTTAAAGGGAATACTAAATGAAGAATTAATTTTTCGTATCCAATGTAGCTCAAAACAATTTGTTGAGTGCCTGATGGTATGTTTTTCAGTAGGGCATTCCCCTTGAGATCGGTTGTTGTACCATTGAGGGTCCCTTTTAAAAGGATGTTTACACCGACCAACAATTCTTTGCTAGTGCTGTCTTTTACAATTATGTTGAGGCTATTTTGAGCAAACAAAAAAGTGGGGGCTACAGTGAGAATGAGAGCTAGAATTAACGAATTTATTTTTTGTTTCATTCTTAAAATATTTGCGATAAAGATAGTTTGTATTTTGAAACTCAAAACTTAAGAAAATAAAAAAGGAGCTACATTTCTGTAACTCCTCGTTTTCGGTGATCCGCCTGGGGCTCGAACCCAGGACCCCAACATTAAAAGTGTTGTGCTCTACCAGCTGAGCTAGCGAATCGTCCTGTTTTTGCTTTTAAAGCGGTGCAAAGGTAATGTAATATTTTATAATTGCAAATTAATCTAACAAGCGAATCTCTACTTTGAGCAAATAAACCCATCCAAAGTTAAGTATAAACCGCCTAAAATGCCATAGTGCATTGAGTTGTGACGATTGTTATATTTTTTCTAAAACCATTTTGATTAAATCAGAAATAGAAGTTTTGTAGTTTGATGAAGCTTCTTTGGCTAATCGATTTGCGATAATCGCGCAAATGGTCATTGCTTTGTGTCCCATCAATTTAGAGAGTGCTGCCAAAGCCGAACTCTCCATTTCATAGTTGGTAATGCACCGTCCGTTGTGGTCGAATGCTTCAATTTTTTGATTTATGTTGGGATCAGCTAACGACAAACGTAATTCTCGACCTTGTGGTGCATAAAATCCTACAGCCGAAATCGTGACTCCTTTCGTTACATTCTCTTCGCCATCGAATCGTGCCACCAATTCTGGGTTGGCGCTTACTATATATGGAGTTCCCCAACGCGGATTCCATCCAATTTGAGACATGAATGCTTCTTCGAAATCACGTTCACTAATATCATCACGTCCTTTGTAATAACTCAATACACTGTCTAATCCGATTGATTTTTCGGCAATGCAATACGATCCAACTTTGAGAAATGGCTGCAAACCACCAGAAGTTCCTACACGAATCAAGGTCAGTTGCTTGAATTCTGGTTTCTCTGTGCGAGTTTTTAGATCGATATTCGCCAACGCATCCAATTCATTCATCACGATGTCGATGTTGTCGGTACCAATGCCGTGTGATAGTGTAGTGATGCGTTTGCCTTTGTAGGTGCCGGTGATGGCATGAAACTCACGATTGGTCACGTCGCATTCTATGCTGTCGAAAAATGAGGCAACCATGTTAACTCGCTCTGGATCACCTACTAACAATACTTTGTCGGCTAATTGTTCGGGTCGTAAGTGGAGGTGAAAGATAGAGCCATCTGCATTGATAATGAGCTCTGATTCGGGGAAATGTTTCATGACAATTACTTTAGTTGTGCGTGTTTTATTGGAAACAAATGTATAGAAAATAAAATAATTTATTCAGTATTTAATTTATTTTAATATAAAGTTGGTTTCATGAATGTTATTTATTCTTTTCTAAGTTCAATAAGAATTTCTTCACATCTGTTCCGTATGCATAACCGCCGATTCCTCCATTCGATTGAATGACTCTATGGCAAGGAACAATCAAGCAAATTGGATTTTTCCCATTGGCATTGCCTACTGCACGATAGGCTTTATCGTTTCCTACTCGATGCGCAAGTTCGTGGTAACTAATCGTTTCCCCATAGGGAATCTTTGCCAATTCATCCCATACTTGTGTCTGAAATGACGTTCCTTTCAATCTGAGAGGTAGATTAAATTCCGTTCTTTTTCCTTCAAAATATTCTTTCAATTGTTGCACAATTTGTACCCCAATTGAGGAGTTAGATGAGGTCACACATTTATCGTTTGATACAATACTCAATGCTGTGATTTCATTTTTATCTATAATAATTTCTAGGCATCCGATTGGCGATTGGTAGGTTATTTTCTCTTCCATCATTTTTTAGTTTTTGAGGTATAATATTTGTAGGTAGAAATCACTTTGTTGACATATTGAGTAGTCTCACTTCCTCTTAAATATCCGTAATGGCACACTCTGTCGGAGTAAAACTCGGGATTGCTTTTCAATTGTATATAGTGTGCCACGTTATTGTCCCAAACAGTTCGACTTTTGCCATACTTTTGAGCCAATGCCTGTGCGTCCATAATGTGACCAATACCACAGTTGTAGGCCGCTATAATAAATTTTTGCTTCTCCTCTTTGTTCGATACATTGGTGTATAATCGATTGATTATTCGAATGGAGTTTACCGCACCTCTAATGTTGGTTTCGGGATTGTAGATTTCCTTGCCATATATACCTACTGCCGCAGCGGTACGGGGCATCAATTGCATTAATCCTTTTGCTCCTGACCAAGAAATTTCACTAGGGTCGAATTTCGATTCTATAAAAGCGATAGCTGCTAACAAACGCCAATCCCATCCAATCTCTTTGGCGTATTTTTTAAATAAATCATCGTATGGAGAGATTTTTCCTTTCGATATTTTGGGTAGAGCAATAAATTGAGAACGTTTGCTTTGTTCAAAATATCTTTTCGAGAGTGTTTTGAATGCAACTGTTTTAACACTGTTAGCAAACCATTTGTTAAGCGCACTGGCAAGCGTTGTATTCTCTTTTTGAACCATCCACGAGAGGCGTTGCGGAAAACTGACGGCGAGATTTACATCAATATTACCAAAATAGGTTTTGTTCAAGTTGGCAATGTTATTGTCGGCCACCGTATAAGCAATATCATCATCGGAAACCATCTCAATCAGATCTTCGGTAGTGACTGTATCTTTCTTGATGAGATTGATTTTAATACCACCTCCTAATTCGTCGTTGAGGTTTTTTAGGCGTTGAAAATAGCGGGTTTTGTTGATTACAGTCACCTCTTTGTCAATGAGTTGAGTTACATCGTGGAGTGTGGGAGATTTTCCGTTTTTTTGTTGTACCAACACTTGATGAGTGATGTATTGATGTCCACAAAACAACACGCTGTCTTTCATAATATTGGTAATTGGCATGTTGTATGCAATCAAATCACCGTTGCCTTCTCGCAACAATTTGGTGAGTTTTGTTACATTTTCTGCCACGATTACCTCTGTTTCCACACCAATAGATTCAGCAAATTTGGAAGCCAAATCATATTCATATCCCATTGGTTGACCCTTGTAGAGAAAATAGGAGGTGGAGCTATAGAGTGTTAGAATGCGGAGTTTGCCGCGTTTTTTGATTTCTGCAATGGTGTTGAATTTCTTTTCAGTTGTTGTTGCTTTCTGCCGACAACTCGATGTTGTCAGAATCAGTGCTAAAAGCATTAAAACAAATGAGAACTTGCGCATGATTTGTGTTAGTCATTGGTTTGATGTGCAAGTTTACGCAAATTCTTTGAGAAACAGAAAATTGAAGGATGAGAGTTGTTTTTTTATTTTAGAAATGACAGATATTGGAGAATACCTGTCATTTCTATCATTGAATATATTGTGCCTTTTTTAGTCTATCATTTACATCACCCGATTATTTTTGATCACCTCTTTATACCATTGGTAGCTGAGTTTTGGAGTGCGTTTTTGTGTCGCATAATCCACATGTACCATTCCAAATCGTTGAGAATAACCCTGTTGCCATTCGAAATTATCCATCAAGCTCCAAGGAATGTAGCCCTTCATTGGATAACCTTCTGTCACAGAACGGTGCAAATGGGTAAGGTAGTTGCGGTAATACATGATACGATCGATATCTAGCACTTCTCCATTACTATTCATCACAGATCCATCGGCACATCCGTTTTCACTAATGAAGATTGGAAGTTTTGTTGCTCCAACTGCTTCACTCACTAATCTCACTCCCCAATAGATTGATTCGGGTACTATGCTCAACCAATTGGTATTTCCTCTTGGATATTTCGGAAAGAAAGGAAGCACCTCGTATCCTTTTGCATTGTCGGCAGCTCGCACATAATTGCCCATGTAGCAATTAAATCCTAGTTCATCCAACGGCTGTCCGATAATATTCATATCCCCAGACAGAATGGTGGGGGCATTCGCACCCACATCTTGAAGCCAACCTTCATCGTATTTTCCGGTTAGAATTGGGATGATGATGCCGCCATTTTTCTCTTCGCGCATGAAGGCTTTTTTAGCCGCTTCAATGGTTTCAGGCGTTTCGAAAACTGGAACATAGCTTTCGTAATTTTCTGCTACCGAAACAAATGATTTACGTGGAGATGCTGCCCTGATGGCTTGGCAAGCAGTTCCGTGTGCCAGCAGCGCATTATGCACCACTTGATAGAACTCTTTTTTTGAATTCAAATTGATGCCAGGAGCGTGTGCCGTCCTTTGATTGACTCCATAGCAGTTGTATGTGAACGTCGAAATTTCGTTAAGCGTCATCCAATGTCCCACTTTATCACCTAAATTTTTTACGACCGCTGTGGCATAATCGCCAAAATCTTTCACCGCTTCGCGACTTTCCCAGCCTTTGTATTTGTCTTGCAGTACTTGTGGTAGATCCCAGTGATATAAGGTGGCGTGTGGTGTAATATCGTGCTTTAGCAGCGTGTCAACCAATCGTTTGTAGTAGTCCATTCCTTTGTCGTTCACTTTGCCTCTTCCTTGTGGAATGATACGTGGCCACGAGATGCTAAACCGATAATGTTTGATGCCCAGTTCAGCCATCAATTTGATGTCGCTTTCGTAGCGGTGATATTGATCGCATGAGATATCGCCTGTGTCTCCATTCACCACTTTACCAGGTGTGTGACTAAAAGTATCCCAAATGCTGGGCGCTCGTCCATCTTCGTTGGCTGCACCTTCTACCTGATAGGCAGCTGTGGCTGCTCCCCACCAAAAATCATCGGGAAACTGACCATTTATCGGTGGTGCTTTGTAAGGACAAGCGGTCTCTTTCGAGAAAACGGATTGAATATTGCCACCTACTGCTAGAGCAGCAGTGGCAGCGGCGCTAACGCCAAAAAAATTACGTCTTGAGATTGGTTTATTTTCATCCATGATTTTGTGGTTTGTATTGAGGGAAAGGACAAATATACTGAATCTGCCTAAATTGGATGTATAATTGTTTGGCCGAAATACTCTATTTTTTGAAATTATCTTTAAAACATGATTCGCAAGCGAAAACAGATATGCACAATTTCAGAATTCGGTATTCTCTCCATAAATTTTGTGAAAATATTCATGCGCAAAGCATTTCTTGCTAAGTTTGTGAATTCAATTTGTTTTCTCCAAAATGTTACTAAAATGAATAACTTCTCTTTTCAAAATCCTACCAAAATAATTTTTGGAAAAGGCACAATTGCACAGCTTTCAACCGAAATTCCTATCGATAAACGTGTTATGATATCGTTTGGTGGAGGTAGTGCCAAGCGAAACGGTATTTATGAACAGGTGATGGATGCTTTGAAAAACCATTTTATCGTGGAGTTTTGGGGAATCGAAGCCAATCCAGAGTACGAAACGTTATTAAAGGCAGTCTCTTTGGCAAAAGAGAAGAATGTCAATTTCTTGTTGGCGGTTGGTGGTGGTTCTGTGCTCGATGGTACTAAATTTATCTCTCAAGCGATGTTGTATGAAGGTGAACCGTGGGATATTGTAAAAAATCCTGCGTTGGCGAAACCATCTTACCCTGTTGCTGCAGTGATGACGATGCCAGCCACTGGATCGGAGATGAATCATCGCTGTGTAGTTTCGTATCGAGCCAAAAAGGAGAAATTGGCTTTTATGTCGCGTCATCTTTTTCCCATTTTTTCGATTCTCGACCCAGAGGTTGCCTACTCGTTGCCCAAAAAGCAATTGACAAATGGCATTGTGGACTCTTTTCTTCATGTGATGGAACAGTATATGACCTACCCAGCGAATGCATTGCTCATGGATCGATGGGCAGAAGGAATTTTACAAACGATTATAGAAGTAGGACCAAAGGTGATTGCGAATCCGAGTGACTACGACTTGATGTCGAATTATATGCTTTGTGCCACCATGGCATTGAATGAGTTTATTAGCATGGGTGTGCCACAAGATTGGGCGACACATCGGGTGGGACAGGAGCTGACTGCACTATACGAGTTAGATCACGGACAAACCTTGGCCATTCTCTATCCTGCTTTATTGCAAGTGCTGAGAAAAGAGAAGCACGAGAAATTACTCCAGTATGCCGACCGGGTGTGGGGCATTCGCAAAGGTAGCGAAGAGGAACGTGTAGATGCTGTGATTGCAAAAACCGAAGAATTTTTCAAAAATGTAGGTATGCGCACTCGTTTTCACGAATATGGAATTGGCGAGGAGGCGGTAGAGGCAATTGCAGAGCGGGTTCGAATGCGTGGAATGGCGTATGGCGAACATAAATCCGTTACACCTGATTTAGTCCGTGAAATTGTGAAATTGGCGTTGTAGGATTTTTTGTATAATAGTCAATCAGATGGATATGAATTCATCTTCATGTTTTTGTCTGTTTTCTTAAATGTATTTATGCGAACCATCGCAAGAGGGTCGTCTTTTCGTTAGACCGCAAATACAATCGGTTAACCCTTTTCCATTCAAGATTCTTTGAGTCTGTTTTTCAATTCGAGCCGTACGAGTTTGCGACTGCTTTGGTTCTGAGAAGTGGAGTATGTATGCTCGTTGTCGTCCAGGAGTCAAGGTTTCGAAGGCAATTTTGAAGTGTGGCTCTTGATCTAATTTTTGCTGTAACTCTTCGGGAATGATGTATGCTTTTGTCTCTTTAAACTCCACATCTAATCCCGCCTTTTCTACTTCGATGGCTTCGAAAATGTAGGCTTTTAATACGGATTTTTTTGCAACTATGTCTCGAATATCTGTGATACGAATTTGCCGACCAGCTTGTGTGTTTTCACCTGGTTTGATGAGCAAACCTTCTGCATCGTGCAACAACGCTCCTTTGAAAAACATCAGTGCGCAATACGATTTGAATCCTTGAATGATAATGATGTTGTTGCCGTTGTAGGTGTAACAAGGCGCACCCCATTTTAGCTCTTCGGTCAGCATACAGTCGAGTGCAATCTCTCGCAACTGCTCTAACTCCTCTTGCCATGCAGTGGCTTTGCTTATAAAATCGTCAACTTTTGGATTCATATAATTATTAGTTTTGCTTTTATCTACTGTGCTTTAGTTGATTACTAATTTCTGAGTCATCAATTTGTCACCATCACTGAGATTGACTAAATATAAACCTTTTTGCAATTCACGTACGCTGTATTTTTTTGAGACGGCTGAAAATTGATCCGAGTACAAAATCTCACCAGCCAAATTTATAATGTTCATTCGAACCACGTTGTTCATGCCACTATATGCAATTGTAAACTCATCTTTCGCTGGATTTGGGTATAAAGCGAATCCGATATTCGCTTTGGTCGTTGGTATTGCGGACGTGTTGAGGGCAAAGTTCATATAATTCAAGTTGAATCCTTCCACATTCACGTAAGCTTTTAATGTATGTGATCCAGCTGTTAGAGGGACTGACAAGCTAAAGTCCTGCCAGTTTTGCCAACCTCCTGTAGATGTAAAAACAACGCTGCCAATCAACACAGAATTAGTTGAATCATCATAATACAGGCTGATTTTTCCACCATACCCAGCCATTCTTACGATCAAATCATAAATGCCTGCTGTTTGTACATACACAAGGTATTTCATGTAATCGCCCGCATTGGTGTAGCCCACATCGATACCTCCACCTGCGTCGGTGCAGCTTTCGGTTTGTATTCCCGCCATTTCGGAGTAATTTTCAGCCTCGATCTTGCCTGGAATCAAATACCGCGGAGCTATGCTGTTCAAAACAAATAAATTTGTCGTTCGTGGAACGATATCTGCATCAGTTGAACGAAGATTTGATCCTGAATAATTTACTGTCAACGCTTCATTGTAGAAGATTGAATTCTGTGAATAGATCAATATCGAGTTTGTATTTGCAACATCATAAACCGCCTTATTGACTGGATGATTTGTGCTTGAATTAATAGTGAAATCAGAGAAATTGGGTGTGATATTCGTGGCAAGAGGTTTGCTGTAGGTAATCCTAACAGTCGTGTCATTGATGGCGATTGCCGACATAGGACGGATGACGATGGGCGAACTCGAAGCACTCCATTTCACGGCATTGATATTGTAACCTGCTTTATCGAAAACAATCTTCATCTTATGTCTGCCTGAGGGTAATGCAATGCCGTTCGCCGTGAAATCTCTCCAATTTTGCCAGCCTCCAGTTGGTGGGATAGCGATGATTCCCGATACATTGGTATTATCGATTTCGAGATGCAAAAAACCAGTTGTAGTTGTGCCATTAGCGCAGCGAACACTCACATCATATACTCCAGCAGAGGCAATATCGACGGTGTGAAGAATCCATTCGTTGTCGTCGGTCCAGCCGACATCGTAACCCAAGTTGTAGGGTGAAATATCAGTGCATACTTCAATATCCACGCCATCGTTGCGAAATGAATTTCCGCTGTTCCAAGCTTCGCCCGACTGGCTGAAAGTTTGAGAAACTTTGTCGTTGTAGGCATTTCCTTGCGTTCCCAAGTCGTAGTTGGCTGCAAAAATAATCCCCGGAACGACGTTTTTTGAGTATGGTTTTGTGGTGTCGTCGAATGGTTGACGAGTCCATGCGTCAATCTCATCTCTATTCACCCGACAATTTTCGAGTAACAAACCATCGGTCAACTGCTTCAGGTAGTTGATGCAATCGGTCGCGCTCAGCGTAGCGTTGTTGTTGACGTAATTGAGCACTTTTTGCCAGTTGGCGAAAGGTTTTACAGTGACAGGGCACTGTATTCGATCGTAGGTTTTATACGGCCAGTTGGCATAGCCAATTTTGTTGGCTTCTGCCAGTTTTACACATGCTGTAAACCACGCATTGCTATTTTCACCCGTTTCGCCAAGCCATAGCGGGCGGTTGGTCGATGCACGCAAATCGAGCATCCATTGAATGGAGTTCTTGTCGGTCGAATTCCAATATTTATGGAAACTGTACACCATATTTTCATCCCAAGGAGGTGTTAAACCTGTGAAATTATTTGCCCAATCGTTGCCTTCGATAAAGATAATGTGGTTTGTATCCACCGAGCGAATGGCATTTGTGATGCGTACAAACAGATCGCGAAGCAACTGATTCGTCGGCTTCATCGGCGCATAATTGGTTTCGTTGATGAGGTCGTATCCGCCAATAATGGGTTGGGTAGCGTAGCGAGTGGCGATGTTTTTCCATATTTGCACCAACGTATCTTGATTGGCTGTGCTGGTCCACAAGTACGGTTTTGTGGCGTCGCGATCGGCAATGCCGGTATCATCGCCTTGCCCTCCGGGAGTGGCGTGCATATCGAGTATCAGATACACCTGGTGTGGAGTTGACCACCTTACCAAGCTGTCGATTAATCGGAAACCTTCGTCGTTTTGTGCATCGGGGGCGAAGCATCGCCTAAACAGATTGTAGTGCATCGGCACACGTATCGAATTGTAACCCCAAGCAGCTATCGAATCAACATCGCGTTGTCGCACGAAGTTATTCCGCCAATTGGTGTAGAATTTCTCCACTTCGGTGTTGCCAATCAATGCTGCAAGTTTAGATTTTAGTCCGTGTTGGGTATAAGCATTGCCGTTGTGACCAAACATATAGCCTTCTTGGAGCATCCAACCGCCAATGCCGATACCGTGCAGTATAATCTCTTTGTTGTTGCCATCGACAATGGTTGTGCCGTTGCGATGCAAATAGCCTTGAGAAAATGTGTTTGTCTGAAAAAAGAGAAAAAACAGTAGAAGAATCGATGTGTTTTTCATAATAGCTGCTTTGTGTGTGAAAGTCAGCTCAAATGTAGTGTAATGTGTTGGAATAATGTATTTTATCGTAAGAAAAATGATGGAGAATATTAAATAATTTGATTCGATCGTCAAACGAAATTTTTTGTCAAACGGGATTTTAAATCTCGTTTATTTTTATTGTTAGGATTTTTTAATCCGACAAATAGGTTTTTTCTTATTGGTAAGGATTACAAATCCTTTGATATTTCAACACGGGATTATAAATCCCGTGGGACGGAGATTGCAATTCTTGTGAGACGAAAGGGCTAAATAAATCACTTATTTCCATTCCCATTTTTCGTCCAAATTGTATTCTATTTTGAGAAAGGAGGCAAGTTCATTTAATCTATCTTTTAAATTTTCAATTTCGTCAATTTCCTGCTTGGGTAGAATGATAGATTGCCCTCCTTTGAGTCTAATATAAATTGCTGAAGGTATTTCGTGAATTTCTTGAACCTCTGTGGTTAACAATTTGCCTTCGCTTGCATTATCTTTAATTAATATAAAATCGTTGATAAATTCTATCGAAACTTTTTTGCCAAATCTTTCTTCGTAATTTTCTCTGAGAAAACTTTTGTAATGCCTAATGTAATGCCGTTTTTCCCATAAAGGATATAAGAAAAACCAAAGTAGAGCAATAATAACAGAGCCTTTTGCACTGTCTATATTTCCTGAAATGAAACTTACTAATCCCATGAATAGGTAAATAATCGTTACGACTACTTTATTTCTAAATCTTTTTTTTCTTACACGATCAGATTTAGACGCAAGGAAAAGTTGATGTGTCAAAAAATCATTTTCTTCAATTTTATAATTTATTGTCATTGTTCTATGGGTTAATCAATTATGTATTCAGATGAAATTCTCACCGTCAAATGGGATCATTTAAGACCTAACAGGTTTCAAAAACCTGTTAGGTCTGTTTTTACAACAAAAGTAGAGAAATCAACCTTGCTTCTCAAATTTATTTCACAGTGCAAACCTAAGAGTGTGTGTTATGGGGTCGTTTTTATGCGTTTCTAAACAGATTTATGTCTGTCGTCATGTACTCACTATGATTAAATACATTTACTTCGATTAATTCTTGGAGCTTTTTTAATTCAGTCTTTTCGATTTTTTCGAAAAGAGGCATAGATAGAGCCCAAAACTCTAATCTCAAAGTCACCAAGTCACTTAATTCTTTAAGAATTTCAGTTCTAGTTGATTTTTTTAATTTTTGAATAAATTTCATTGTCCAATTGCAAGGAAATTCTCTATGATATCCTACGATTACATATGTACTAGAGCCTTTTGGAAACACATTTAGAAATGAAGTTACAAAAGGAGTTTTTTTACTTTTTTTCCATTCTTCATAATCCATATTTTCGGGAATTTCATCTTCACCAACATTTAATGGTACTGAAATGCAGAGTTCAATTCTTTGTATTTCTAAAGTTTCAAAATAGAAGTTGTCAGTTATGCCTGTGGTTATGCCGTCTTCTAATTCTGATTTATAATAATTTAAATTTTTAATACCATCTTCGTTGCCATCAACAGCAGAGTCAACAATAAAACTTAAATCCTTAGGAATTATACTTTTTAAATCACGTAACATTTCCAATGCAATTTCTTTTCTTCTGATTTCTTGACATAAACCTCTATAACAGAAAAGCAATTGTTGATTTTGGTTATATAGATTAAGTGTCTTTTCTGTTTCAATTAGCTTGAATAGTTCGGTGTCATGTTTCTGGCAGAAGCCATAAAATGTATAAACATTATTGATTCCTATTCTTTTAAAATCAGCAATGCCTTTTTCTTCCATTTCAAATGGATTAGCTGACACACGTTCAATCAAATGGTTGTCAACAGATAGTTCATGAAGAATACCGTTTTTTTGTAAAACATGTGATTTTATTGCACAATCATTACAAGAAGAAAACATACATTTTCGCTTCTTCTTTTCTGACCGCTGCTTTATTTCTAAAAAGTTTTTTTTCATTTTTTAAAATTGTGCCTAACACCGAAATGTCCGCTACTCAGTTGCGCATATATTTGTTTTATGAGTAAACCTTTATGTTTGGTAATCAGGTATTTATCCAAAATTCTATCTTTGTGTTAAATGCGCATATCCAATTTGTTAAATTATTTTGGTTCCGTCTTTGGTAGTCCCGTTTTATGTAGTTCATTATATTCAACGGAGCGAACGACCATTCAACTACAAATATATTGTTTATTTTCGATGTTTCCAATCTGAAAGTATCGAATATTTAATAAATAATTATCAAAACGTCACAAAAACGCAGCACTTTCGGTTTTACCTCACTTCGTTCTTCCTCTACGCTTCCTCCACGCTTCCTCTACGGATGCTCTACGGTCAAGATTTAAAAATAAGTGAGTGTGGGTTTTGACAATTTGTAAGCAAAGCTCTCAGTTTGGTGTGACACTATGTTAGCGAATGCATTTCCGTAATTTCTGCCCACACATTCATTTATTCCCCAACATTTTTTATCTTTACCACTTCAAATCAACATAAAGCGAAGCAAGATTATACTCAAAGTCACATTCTCACACGATTATGAATGAAATTATCTTTGTGTCTTTGAGTCTTCGTGTTGAAAAACCTTGATTATGGCAAAAACAAAATCACTATACGTCTGCACCGAGTGCGGAGCCGATTCGCCCAAGTGGGTAGGCAAATGCCCCGCGTGCGGCAGTTGGAATACCTATGTAGAAGAGGTGGTGAGCAAATCGCCAACCGTGGCGCGCAGCTACACCGGCGCAGAGACCATCAAGCCGAAGCCGCAGCGACTGAACGAGATCACGATGTCGAACGAAGAGCGGCTCGATATGTGCGACGAAGAGTTGAATCGCGTATTGGGTGGTGGCATGGTGCTGGGTTCGCTCGTGTTGCTGGGCGGCGAGCCGGGTATCGGCAAATCGACCTTGCTACTTCAAACAGTATTGAAGATAAAAGGGAAAAGAGTGCTCTATGTGTCGGGCGAAGAGAGTGCACGACAGCTGAAGATGCGTGCCGAACGACTCGGGATGAACGATCAGCAGGAGCTGTATATCGTTTGCGAAACATCGCTTGAAGAGGTTTTCATTCATGTGCAGAATGTGCAGCCCGATCTCTTGATTATAGATTCTATTCAAACGATCTCTACCGAAACAGTGGAGTCGTCACCCGGCAGTGTGTCTCAAGTGCGCGAATGTTCGGCTACGTTGCTTAAGTTTGCGAAAGAGTCGGGTACACCAACCTTACTTATCGGGCACATCAACAAAGAAGGAAGCATTGCCGGACCAAAAGTGTTGGAGCACATCGTGGACACGGTACTTCAGTTCGAGGGAGATCAGCACTACATGTATCGCATCCTTCGTTCCATCAAAAACCGCTTTGGTAGCACGGCTGAACTCGGCATTTACGAAATGCGAGCCGATGGATTGCGCGAAGTGAGTAACCCGTCTGAACTTCTATTGACACAAAACCACGAAGGGTTGAGTGGTGTATCCATCGCTGCCGCCATCGAAGGTGTTCGACCGTTCCTTATCGAGACGCAAGCGCTCGTGAGCACCGCTGTGTATGGCACTCCGCAACGTTCTGCAACGGGTTTCGATCTTCGTCGGATGAATATGCTCTTGGCTGTGCTGGAGAAACGTGCCGGATTCAAATTGGTGCAAAAGGATGTTTTTTTGAACATCGCCGGTGGACTGAAAGTGAATGACCCAGCGATTGATTTATCAGTCATCAGTGCTGTGTTGTCATCTAATCTCGATGTCGCGGTCGAGCGATTGGTTTGCGCCACGGGAGAAGTGGGTCTTTCGGGTGAGATTCGCCCAGTCAACCGTATTGAGCAGCGCATTCTCGAAGCGCAAAAGCTTGGGTTCAACCGCATCATTCTCCCTGCAGATAATCTGAAAGGATTGGATTTGAAGAAAATCACGATAGAAACTGTTCCGGTGAAGAAAGTGGAAGAGGCATTCCGTGCGATGTTTGGGTAGATTCGTTTAACCACAAAGCATTATTAACCGCAGAGAGCGCAGAGTTTTACGCAGAGAGCGCAAAGAAATATATAAGATAACAAAGAGCCGCAAAGGATTCATTTCCTCTGCGGCTCTCTGCGTTTATCTCTTTGCGCTCTCTGCGGTAAGACAATCAGCGAGAACTGAAAAAACTCAGCGTTCTCTGCGGTTAACGAATTTACTTTTCCTTCTTTTTACCCCACACTTGTTGTGCCAATAATCCGATGATGATGCCAGAAATAGTGCATAAAAAGCGTAATTCAAGATTGGTGAAAATGTCGAAAACTCGTTGATCAAGATCCCTATTACTGCCATGAAGATGATTCCCAGAGCGGGATAACTGATAAATTTCATAACTTTATCTCCTTATTGTTTATACACGTTGCGTCTTAGTAACTTCGCGTTTAATTCTTTTACTTATAAATTGCGTTTAATATATTCGCCAACTGGATTCCACCCCGATAGAGCATTTCATCGAGTGAATCAGCAAATCGATAAACGTAGTGATAATTGTTGGTATCGCTGTTGTCGTATCCGTAGATTTGTGTTCGAACTTCATATCCGGCTTCGACGGATTGAATCACTGAGAATTTCTTGAATTCTGCTTTCTTTGGTTCGAATTTATCTTGCAGATATTGGCTGAATTCTGAATAGGATAGTTTTTGATTTTCAATCATATATCCGTCCCACAGAGAGTGTAGATTAATCGTTTTGCCAAACCACTTTGTTTCTACTTTATTTCCACCCAAGTCATCTTTGCGACCAAGGTGCATTGGTTGATGAAGATCGGCGACAAAATGCACCAAAAATTTCAAGGCTTCGGCATCAGTTTTATCTTTCTTTAGACGACTTTTCATCAAATCGATGGCGTAGAAGAGGTGTTCACCATCTGATTTTGGGTTATCAAGCAATGTTTTGAGATCGTTCGTCGTCATGCTGTCGCGCAGGTTTTGATAATGCCACGGATAGCTGTAGTCGTACTTTTTATCGCTGCGAATTTCATCTGCCCAAGTTGCTTCGTAGATAATACCACGTTTGCCGAGTACCGCATCTACCTGTGTGCGTGTTTTTTCTGTTAAATTCTGATAGGCAATAGATGCCACAATGCGATGACCCACACCGTCGTATGCCGAGAGAGAGAAGGAGAGGAGCAAAAGCCCGATTAAGAAAAGTGATTTGATTGATTTCATAAAAATTGAATTAGTGTGTTTTATTTGTGTTGTCGAAACAGCCATTCATACAGCATCGGGTCGGTGTATGCACCCAACCACGAAAAGTGTCCCACCTCTGGATAAAGGGTAAAGCCCGGATGACCACCTGCTTTTTGTAGTGCTTTGAGCATATCAACTCCGTGCTCAGGGGCAACGGCTCCATCAGCTGCTCCTTGAAAAATCCAAATAGGCAGATGTGCTACAGAAGCGGCTTTCGATGTATCGCCACCACCACAAACAGGAACCGCTGCTGCAAACAGATGAGGATAACGCTCGATGGCATCGAAAACGCCAAAGCCACCCATCGACAAGCCTGTGATGTAGATCCGTGTAGAATCGACATCTTTTCGCTTCGAAAACTCTTTAATCAGCGCAATTACTAGCTCAATTGGTTTCGACGGATTAGGGAGTAGGCGAACGGAGTGTGTCTTTTCGTTCCATTCGGCATTTGTCCAATCTAACTCCGGTGGACATTGTGGCGCAATCACAAAGGCAGGGTGCGCCTTCATCATCTCATCGGTGGCGAAGTTCATGACACCCCATTTCAGTTGAGCATCGTTGTCGAGGCCACGTTCTCCCGATCCGTGCAGAAAAATTACCAATGGATACCTGCGATCGATGCTGTAGTCGGAAACGAGCAGACGATAATGTAATGTGTCGCCTTTGCTGTTTGTGAAAAATTCACGGCTAAAGCGTGAGGGTTGAGCGGCGGCGGTGGTGACGAGTAAGGTCAAAAACACCATCCAAGAAAGAGTAAGGGTTCGTGTGGAGATCATAAAAGTAAAATATCTACATTTGATAAAATTTTACCAAATGTAGATATTTTATTTCAAAGCAGGCGTTGATTCTTTCTAAGAAAAACCGCGTGTCGATTAATTAGAAAAATGCGTAGGTGAGTTTTAGTTCAAGTCCATATTTTTGGGTTTTATAATCCATACTCAATGATGGATTATTCGTGAAGTTTGCTTTAGTTATTATATTATCAGGTAAAATATATTGATTGTCAGTTGATTGCGCTAGTGAAAGATTTGCATAAGCGTTAGCTGTCAATCTTAATTTTGGAGAAAAATAGTAGTTTGCATTAAGATTAAGGTTACCTCTTACTAGTTTGTTGTCATAATTTGCACGTATACTATTCACTCTGTTTTTGCCAAATAACTGATCGTAGTTTAGACCATATGTAAAAGTAATATCTGTGCGGGTGTTGGGGTAATAGCCAATGCTCTTCGAAATCCCAAGTTTTAAATTTGGAATAATACCTGACTGCGAAAATGAGTTGTATTGTTCTGTTGTTTTAGTAGTGCCTACCAAGAAAAAGGCATTGAAGCTTTTCTGAATTGATAGACTTTTTGGTTTTTCGATAGACAATTGCAATCCTGAATGAATGCTCAGGTATTGATAGGTAAAGTCTGTGTTATCAGCATATTTATTGAAAGAGGGAAACAATCCAATTGAGATTCTGCTACCACTATTGCGTACTTGACGACTTCCAAAGTCCCACATATCGTTCAGCGTAGTGAAGAATCGTGCATCAGTTTTTAGCGATAGATTATTTGCAGAGAGGAATGAATCTATTGCCTCAATCTGTTCAATTTTTTGAACTCGATTGTCTAAATAACGTTTGTTCTTCAGTTTGGAGATACATTTTGCAAAGGATAAAATGGTTGATTTATCGAAATTATTTTTTACCCGATTCTCTTTCGCTAAAGCATCTAAAATATAGATAGCTTGTCGCGCATCTTGCACTTGCTCAATTCTCCCGACTCCCACTTTTATAGGTGTTGCAATTATTAACTGGGATAGATAAGCATTCTGTGTCGAATAGTTGTCTGCTAAATATATGTGGTTAACGCCTGAATTAAAGAGGAAGCCTATTTCCAAAAATCTCTTTTTTTCGTTGTACATTCTGTTTGTTACATTTGTTCCAATAGCATATTGGAAATAATCATTCTTAGTTGTGTAATTAGATGGTGTGCTGTTTGATTGACCTGAAATAGCTAATACATCACTAATTTCACGCTGAATTTTTCTGTTGTTTATTGTTTGTGTATAATACAGCCGCACATCGCTATTGAATTTGCTGTCGTGATAGTTGGTGGTACCAGTCGATTTGTCGCTCAACCCCGATAAGTTAAAAGTCAAGTCGAAAGTTTGTCGTTTTAGGTCAGGCAGCTTGTAGTCAGAAAGATTAAATTTGCTGTTTTGGGAAAAGCTCACCATACTTAACGCAAATAGTGACAAGAGTAAATAGAGTAGTTTTGTTTTCATATTGTTTTGATATATTAATTTACGATTCAAAGCTAAAGTTAAATCTTATATTATCAAAATAAATTTCTTAAAATATTTATACCGTAATCAAATTTTTACAAAATACAAGTTGGAAAATAATCTTCCGAAAAATTTGCTGCACAATCCTAATCTTACAAATTCACTCCATAATGCAATACCCTCCTATTCAAAAATTGCTATTTTAGCTTCTAATATGAATAGTTCACAAAAAGGTTAATACTTCTGCCGGGGCGATTGATTCTGCCCCAATCGAGGTGTTCGTAATAGATTTTGTTGAACAGATTGGTGATGCCAACGCTTAAATCTAGTGTTGCATGTTGAGACGAAATGGAATAATTGCTTTTTAGATTGAAAACGGTAAAACCCGGCGTGCTGGTTTCGTTGTATGCCGTGTTGATTCTGTTTTGTGCCAATGCCGATTCGCATTCCCCCTGCGCCGAAAATGTTTTTTTGTGATATTCTACCACAATCGTATTTTTAAGCGGAGAAATCAGTGGCAGCGGTTCGCGAGCAGACAACTCTCCGTAAGTGAATTTTGACAACAAAAAAGTAGTGAGATTCTTTGTGGGAGAATATAAAAGTTGCAAATCGGTGCTGTATAATTTTGCCGAAGGTACATTGCTATATACCCGAATACCTTTCGCATAAAAGTTCATTGCTGGAATCTCTGAGTTGGTAATACCCATGATGTAATCGTTCACGAAACTAAACGATTGGCTTATATTTAGTTGCAGATTCGATTTCGAATAAGTCAATGATAATCTGGCGAACTTAGAATTTTCTGCCTTGAGGTAAGGATTGCCAATGTAGTCGTAGCCATCGTAAGCGTTGTAAAGATAATAACCTAATCGCTCACCAACGGTTGGCATTCGTTCCGAATAGCCGATATTTGCCAAAATTGAGAGTTCAGAAACTAACTGATACTGAGTCGAAAAATTGATGCTTTTGATCAGTTTACTCTGCTGCTTCGATAGATTGTAGTTGAAAATAGAAGCCTGTTCCTGTCCGTATTTCGATTGCAGTCGGTCGATGTTGTAATCGATTCTTCCATCGACCGTCATCCGCAGATTTTCGGAAACATAGGTACTGTTTTGGATGAATATTCCAGATACGTTTCGCAGATTTTCGGGCCACGTTTGCATATACATCGGCAATTCGGGTGCAAAACCGGCATAGCGCATGTGCATCGTCATCTCTGCCAACGAACGATTGGTGTAATTGTCCACTTTCAGCATCAGTTTGTTGCGGTTGTTCCACGGAATTACAAATTGCAAATAGGCACCTAATGTCGAACTTTTCCCCGGCATATCCATGCGCATAAATACGGTGTCAGATTTACCAACGGGTTTGGTTTTGAGTATATAGAGAGAATCGCGTTGCGAGTCATCCATCACGTGAAGAATGGAGTTGACATACATTTTCGCTTTTGTTTGAATTTTCCCTTGGTGCGTGTATTCTAATGCAAAAAGCGAAGCGCGCGCCACACCCACATCCATGGGCAACGCTGGATAACCCACGTTGCGGGCATCATCCAACAAAAAGTCGGCTTTGAATGTCGATTTGCTATTTGGCTTGTATTTGAGCACCGAATGTAGGTTCGCTTTCTGAAATTGAGAAAACGGAATCGTTACGTTTTCACCGGTTTTGTAATTCTCATTTTTACGATAAACTCCTTCAACTCCAAATGCCCATTTTTGATGCGAAAATCCTGATAAAAAAAGTACGTTTTTGCTTCTCGAAATGCTCTCGTAGCCAAACCCCAACGACGAATAAAAAGGGATAAGTCCTTTGCTGTCGGGCTCTTGCAATGTCATGTCGAAAGTGCCTCCGAGAGAGCATCCGTTTTGGCAACCGCTCGTTCCCTGGCTGATGGTGAGTGTTTTCAAATTCGTTGGTTCGATGTAGGACGTGATCGGATCCATCTTGTCGGTGCAAGCACCAAACATCTTCATGCCGTCGATGGTCGCGTTGATTTGTCCGCCCGAGAATCCATTCAGTTGAGGTTCCATCGCATAAGCACCACGCTTGATAAGCGACATTCCTTCCAAACGAGCATTGATATTGTCCATCGAAGCAAATTGATTTGTGCGGAAAAAGCCGGCTACTTTGTTGTCGTTCAGTGGCAGATTGGCCGAGATATTGACCTCTTCCAAATCGACACAGGTGCAGGTCATTTTTGTCGTATCAATCGTTTCGGCATGAGCGAATTCACTGAAAATGAGTATCAACGATAGTAAAAAATATTTCTTCATAATCAAATTAATTAATGAGCCGGAGGAAGAATATGATCATCCTCCGGCACTTTTTGTTAGATTACTACGTTGAAATATAGGTTTTGCGAAACCGCAACGCCATTTTTTTTGACCACCACGTTGATTTTCCATTCGCCAGTCATCGTGAAGTTGACCTTTCCTTTGTAATGACCATTTCCAGTATTGGTAGGGTTGACATTGTTAGGAGAACCGTGTCCCATGCTTGGCATTTCGGGTGTGATTTCTATTGCATAAGAGTCATCGGCAGGGAAATCCATCATGCCTGCTTTTTGGTGAATTGTGAACTCAATATCGTTCATTCCTACTTTGGGTGTAGTCGGTTGCACCATCGATAATACCAATTTCAAGCTATCCGTCGTCGTGGTGAAAACGGTTAACGAGCTATTCGTTGGACTATCCACGTTGATATTGAAAGAAGCTGTACCCTCTTTGTCGTATTTGTGGTTGTGCACCGCCACACGCAATTGCCAAACACCAGTTTCAGTCGATGGCATAATAAAAGCCACTGCCCCAGGAAAAACATCATTAACAGGCGTTTCGGATGGATTTTCCACTGGTGCTGCGTGCACCATTGGCATTTGTCCCATCATGCTCATGGTCATCAACGGCATAAAGTGAATGTGTGCATCGGTTATTTTCTCTTTCAAATTGAGTGAATCGTACAATACAACCACTAGATTGTTGTAGCCCACAAAGAAGTTCTTCTTTCCCCAGATTTCTACTTTTGCAGATGCGCCAATGGCATAACCCTCTTTTAGCTTCGAAAGGCCATCTAACGAATTAGAAGAGATGATATTATCTTCTTTTTGGCAAGAAAATATAACGATAGAAAGGGCAAGGGTATATATGAATTTTTGAATGTTTGATTTCATAATGATTCGTATTGATTTGAATTTTGTTTACGTGAATAGTTATAGCATTTACCTATCCCAAAACGGATTTCTGGATAGGTGTAGCAATATTGCACCAACCTTTACAAGATTAGCGAAATATGAATTAGTAAAAATTCAAATTATACCTCTGGAGGGATAAAAATGGAGGATAAATATCGGGTTGAAACTGGCGTCTCAGGTTTATTGAGCAGTTTGATGTACGCAGCTGTAGTTAATTGCACCAAGTCAGAAGCAGATAGAAATTGATTAATCTCTTTTACTTCCGCTTTTTTAGTCCGATTCTTTTCTTTTGACTCTTCGGGTTCACTGTTTTTCTTAATTTGTTTCTCTAAATAACATTTCCCCTCACAGCAACTTTTGGGCTTGTCTCTATTTACGCATAGATTTTTGGCAATATAATCCTTGTTGATAGCGTATTCGATATATGGTAGGATGGGGCGAACGATATAAATAGCGAGCACGATGAGGTGTAGTATGGCGAGGGCTCGGTACTTCATTTTAGGCTTAAATAGAGCTTTGTTTTCCGCAATTAGAGCATTCTAATTGCGAATGATTTTAAATAATAGTTTGCAAAAGTAAGAAAAATGCTGTTACAATGCCAAAAAAAAAACTATTTTATTGAGATAATAATCGCGCTATTCTATTTTAATAATATTGGATCTACCCAATCACCCACAACTCATTTCACCCGCATTTTTTTTGGCCGATAAGAGCTTATACGCTCCTTTTATCACCACTTTGATGGTCTCCATTTTCAATGTGTCGGGCAATGTAATTTGGGTGTATCCGTTTTCTGTCACCCCTTTGGATATCTCTACCATACGATATTCGGTAAAAGGTTTTCCGTCCTCTACCTTTTCTCGTTCTAAAATAAAAATATACTCTTTGTCGTCGAATCTTACCACAGCTTCCGAGGGAAGTGCCATTACCTTGTCATTCGAAGTCTCTATGATGGCATTTACATACATTCCTGGCAACGTATTTTTGCATACACCCACCACTTTGGCATATACATTGTATGTTTTGTCCGAATTGATTGATTTAGCCGTTTGATAAATCACAGCATCGTGTTGATCGGTTTCGTTATTGATAAAGAAATGAATCTTCTGACCAATCGAAACTTTATCCGCATCTTTTTCGAAAAGCGTGAGGTCGAGGTAAAGTGCATCGGTGTTTACTATCTCAAACAAAATATCTGACGAAGAGACATATTTACCCATGCTAATATTCACAGACTTCATGTATCCCGAAATAGGAGAGACCACCGAAACCGCACTGCTGATATTATCTTCCGTTAATCGTGTCGCTTGTATGCCTATTAGCGATAACTTTTGTTCCAACGCTTTTACTTGAGTTTTGAGGCTCTTGTAGTCGGAAATTACCTGTTGCATATTTTTTTGAGAAGAGATATCTTCTTTGAAAAGCTCACGGTATCTTTTGTATTCTGCTTCTGCATAATCAAATCTGTTTTTAGCTTCCAGGTAATTTTGCTGTATATCCACAAACTCTTGATTTGTGAGAATGGCTAGCACTTCTCCTTTTCTGACTGCACTACCTGGTGCCAAGCGAATGCTCTTCACAAAACCACCCATTGGCATACACACTGTCGCACGGTTTTGTGGAGCCACGTTTACCGTTCCATTTACTTTGAGATTATTGCTAATGGTGCGTATCTCTACACTTCCCATCTCGATATTTGCCATCTTTCGTTGGTCATCTCTTAGTTCAACAATATCTTCGGGTAGAATTTCCGTCTCTTTCTCTTCTGCTTTTTGTCCACTACGACACGAAAGCAGTGTAGTGGAAACGAGCAACGCAAATGCGACTGGTTTTAATTTTATAAATGACATATATAGTATGTTTTAAGTGATATAATTGATAAAATTATTGTATTAACTCTTCTTTTTTTGAAATAAATACAACATGGCTTCAAACGGTTAACCTAGTAAATTTTACCCGAAACATAGTCAATTGAAATGACCGTTTGATTCAGATTATCGAGTGCATCCAGGTAGTTTTGTTTGATGTTTAACGCACGGGTAAGATTCACGATATAATCCAAATAGTCCATCGCACCGATCTGATAACTTCGGGTGGCTTGTTCAATAATGAGATTGGCTTCGGGCAAAGCTTGTGTTTCGTAATAGGCTACACTGTTACTGAATTTTGCATATTCACTTTGTAACGAACGATGTGTCCCCTCCAGTGATTTCAGGACGTATTCGGCGTTTGTTTCTATTGCTTGTTGTTTTAATTTTGCCGCTTTTGTTTTTGCCAAAGAGGGAGTCAACCACAGCGGAAAGGCAATGCCGACCTCTATAGCCGTCAATCGATCGCCTCTTCCGAAAGTACGGGGCAAACCATTCACCTCTTGCACGCCTTGCATGGTCTGGCTGACGTATCCTATGCTTATATCGGGCATCATTTTGCTGTATTCCAGTTTCTTCTCCATGCGTGATATGTCAATTTGCTGCTTCTGAAAACCAATCGTAGGATTCTCGTTTAACTCACTGTTTTCAATCGCTGAAACAGGATCAATCCGTAGCAAAACTGTGTCGGTCAATGAGAATGAAACCTCAACATTCAACAACGTTTGCAACTTCTGTTGATACACCATCACATCAGCAACAATTTGCTGCAATTGATTCTGTGCCTCCATCCGTTGCGAACGGGCTGAAATCATCTCTAATCGGTTTGTTTCGCCAATTCTTGCCCGATGTTCGGCGGCTTTGAAAAAACCATCGTACAAACTATCCTGATATTGAACCAGTTTTCGTTTAGCTTGCAGATAGGAGAGGTGACTATACACCTGTTTTACCTCCGTTGCAATCTCCAATTGGGTTGTTTTCAGTTGCCACTCACTACTTTTGACATTGGCTTTGGCTAATCGGTGTTGATTGATATAGACCGTGGGGAAGGCAAACGATTGCGACACCCGAATGCTGTTGTCTTTGGTGTAAGAGTTTAACTGTCCATATTCGCCTGTAACTTCAGTTTTGGGAATGTCCCACGAAGCCGCTTTCAACGTTTTCTGAACGTTCACCGAATAGGTAGAGGCGCGTATGGCAAGATTATGATCCAAAGCCAGTTCGATGGCGTGTTGTAGGGTGATTGACTTTTTCTCTTCAGCATTTGCATACATCGCAAACATGGATAAAATGAGAATAATTAGCAGCGATTTAGCCCTCTTTTTCCTAAAAAATCCGTTGAATGAATAGGAGGAAAACAGCATGTACAACACTGGCAAAACGATCAATGTCAACAATGTGGCGGTAATCAATCCACCAATCACTACGGTAGCCAACGGTTTTTGTACCTCTGCTCCGGTAGAAGTTGATAATGCCATCGGTAGAAATCCGAGCGATGCCACCGCAGCTGTCATAATCACAGGTCGCAATCGCGAATGCAATCCTTTCAAGATCCGTTCCGTAATGTCCGTTATGCCAGCCTTCTCCAGTCGATTAAATTCTGCAATCAGCACAATGCCATTGAGCACCGCCACTCCAAACAGTGCAATAAAGCCCACTCCGGCAGATATCGAGAAGTTCATATCTCTCAACCACAAAGCGACTACTCCACCAATCGCCGACATCGGAACCGCTGTATAGATCAATAAACTTTGTTTCACCGATCGGAAGGTAAAATAGAGTAACACAAATATGAGCAAAAGGGCTACCGGTAAAGCAATGGCTAACCTGTTTTTGGCAGCAATAAGGTTTTGAAATTGTCCGCCATAGGAGACGTAATATCCCACTGGCAGTTTCACCTCTTTATCTATGCGTGATGAAACTTCATCGACCACACTTTGCACATCGCGGTTTCGCACATTAAATCCGACAGTGATTCGTCGTTTGGTGTTTTCGCGCGATACTTGTGCCGGTCCCGATTTTATCTCAATATCGGCAACTTGTTCAAAAGGAATTTGTCCGCCATCGGGAAGCGCAACCGAAAGATTTTTGACATCGTCGAGACTTTGTCTATAGTCTTTGTCTAGTCGAACCACCAATGGAAATCGTTTCTCTTCGTCAAACACTACTCCCGCTTGACTTCCTGCGAAGGCGGCACGCAAAGTGCGATTCACATCTTGCACGGTTAATCCATATTGTGCCAACCTATCGCGATTGTATTCCACTTGTACTTGTGCCAATCCGGTCACCTTTTCTACATTTATGTCTTCAATTCCTTCAATATTCTGAATAATCTTTTCAATAGCAACTCCATTTTCGGATAATGTGTTGAGGTCATCTCCAAAGATCTTTATCGCAATATCTTGTTTTGATCCTGACAGTAATTCATTGAATCGCATCTGTATCGGTTGCTGAAATTCAAATTTTACACCCGCCAATACAACGAGCTTTTCTTTCATCTTTTCCACCAGTTCTTCCCGATTATTGGCAGAAATCAATTCCTTTTTTAGGGTAATGATGTAATCGCCTGTTTCCATCGGAGTGGGATCTGTCGGAATCTCTCCGGCACCTATTTTACACACAGTATGTTCAATCTCCGGAAAGTTTTCTAGTAATATTTTATTCGCCTTTTTCACCATTTCAATGGTATTTGACAGCGAACCACCTTGTAACGTAATCACACCAGCAGCCAAATCTCCCTCTTCCAGTTGTGGTATAAACTCACCGCCCAATCGGGAAAATAGAACAAGACTCATCAGAAATAGTGTGAACGCCGAAATCGAAACGAGCAATTTGCGTCGAAGCGCATAAGAGATTACCGGTATAAAAGCCGCTTGAAGCCAATGCATAAGCTTATCCGACCAATTAGGCTTGTGCTCGGTCTTTTTACTCAAGAACAAAGCCGATGCCATTGGCACATAAGTAAGTGATAAAAGCGTTGCACCCAATATGGCAAAAACAACCACTTGCGCCATCGGACGAAACATCTTGCCTTCAATGCCAATCAGTGCCAAAATAGGAAGATATACAATGAGAATAATGACTTGTCCGAAGGTCGCTGAACTCATCATTCGTTTAGCCGATTCAAACACATTCTCATCCATCTGTTTTTGAGATAATTTTTCGATGCCCACATGATGCGTTTTACTCATGGTAATTCTATGTACCACACTCTCCACAATAATGACGGCTCCATCCACAATTAATCCGAAATCGATGGCGCCCAAACTCATTAAATTACCCGAAACACCAAATATATTCATCAACGAAATGGCAAACAACATAGACAATGGAATGACAGATGACACCACAAGTCCTGCTCTGAAATTTCCGAGAAGCAACACCAGAATAAAAATAACAATCAGTGCACCTTCCATTAGATTTCGGGTAACGGTGCCAATAGCACGATCCACTAAATCTGAACGATTCAGAAACGGTTCTATCGTTATTCCCTCAGGCAACGATTTTTGGATAGAGACGATTCGTGTTTCTACATCCGCTACTACCTGATTTGCATTTTCTCCTTTTAGCATCATCACTACGCCGCCCACCGCTTCTGTTGTGTCTATTACCAATGCACCATAGCGGGTTGCACTACCATATTGTACCGTCGCCACATCTCGCACCAATATCGGAATGCCAGATGGATTGGTTTTTACCACGATTTTTTCAATATCGGCAATCGATTTTACCAATCCGATGCCTCGAATAAAATAGGCCGTCGGGTTTTTATCTATATAGGCACTGCCTGTGTTTTCATTGTTCTTTTCCAGCGCATCAAAAATGTCAGTCAGCGTTAGGTTTAATCCTCTCAACCGTTCTGGATTCACCGCTATTTCATATTGCTTCACAAACCCGCCATAACTGTTGATGTCCGCAACACCCGGAGTTCCCAACATCTCGCGCCGGATCGTCCAATCCTGAATTGTGCGCAACTCCATCGGGTTGTATTTGTTCTCGTATCCTTTTTCGACCGCCAACCGATATTGGTACACTTCTCCCAATCCGGAAGAGATGGGCGCAAGTTCTATTTTAGCCAACCCTGCCGGAATATTCTCTTCGGCCTCTTTCAGTCGTTCGCTCAACTGCTGACGTGCCCAATACACATCTACTTTGTCTTTGAAAACAACGGTAATGACAGATAAACCCAGTCGAGATATAGAACGCAACTCGATGACGTTTGGCACATTTGCCACAGCTACTTCGATAGGAGCGGTCACAAAACTCTCCACTTCCTGTACCGCCAGCGATGGTGCCTGCACAATGATTTGTACTTGATTGTTTGTGATATCGGGGATTGCATCTATTGGTAATTGAGTGATGGAATAGGTTCCCCAACCAATTAATGCAACCACACACAAACCAACGATAAATTTATTATTTATCGAAAATTGAATGATACGTTCGATCATAATTTTGCTTTTGGAAAAATTAATACAACAATCCACATCGTTTCATTCATACGAAATCTGTGGGTAAAATTTTACAAAGAAAAAATGTATTAATTCAACTTAGGCGGTTGCCAAATAGAAGCAAAAAGTGAAGATTTGAAATTGGAAGGATAAATGGTTGTATATTTCTGAATGAAATGGAAATCAGTCAGATGAAGAATTGTAGTGGAATGAATAACGGGTGAAGCACAGCAAACGCAATTGCAAAAAGGAGAACATTCGTCCTCACTGCTCTGATGCTGATGGCTGGTATCTTTACTCAATTCTGTGTTGTGTGATGCCGATTCATGCTTGTCGATGCAAGGCACGGCAATGAGCACCAATATAAACAGAGATAATATAACAGCAAAGAATCTTTTCATTTCGATGGCAAATATAATGAATAAATAATTGGCTTCTTCATTCTACCTTTTCTTAGTTGTTGGGTTATGTTGTAATTCTACTCTTTTTTGATTGGACTTGAACCATATTTTATTGAACTGATGGTATATCGATAATAATTCATAATTTTGTTTCTTCATAAATTATATATACAAATGCAACACCCACCTTTCCTTCAGCCCGACGATCAAATCAGAATAGTTTCACCTTCGGGGAAAATTGACCCTCAGTGGATTGACGCCGCTGCCGATACACTTTTTGGTTGGGGATTTATGCCTGTGAGTGGACAGAATGCCAAGTCGGTTTATGGACGATATGCGGGTACGGTGGACGAACGATTAGCCGATTTGTATAATGCCTTTATCAATCTCGATGTGAAAGCCATTTTATGTAGTCGAGGTGGCTATGGTGTGATGCAGTTGCTCGATAAAATCTCTCCCGAACTCATTCAATCCAATCCCAAATGGTTGATTGGCTACAGCGATATTACCGCCCTGCATGCGTTGATGCAAAAGAACGGGTTGATGTCGATACATGCACCCATGGCTCGTCATATAGCCGAAAATGATGATTACGCAGCACAGACGCTTCTTCAAATTTTGAGTGGAAATTTGCCAGAATATGGTTTCGAACCACATCCCTTGAATCGTGATGGAAAATGTGTTGGAATACTTAGAGGCGGTAATTTATCAGTATTGATGGGCTTACGGGGAACTCCTTACGATTTCGATCCCAATGGAACAGTGCTCTTTCTCGAAGACATTGGCGAACGTCCGTATCACGTGGAACGCATGTTGCTCAATCTGAAAATGGGAGGAGTTTTGAAGAATCTTTCGGGATTGATTATCGGTCAGTTTACCGATTATAATGAAGATGAATTGATGATGAAACCGCTGCAGGAGATGATTTACGATTTGGTGGCTGAATACGATTATCCGGTAGCATTCAATTTCCCCGTAGGGCATGTTTCCGATAATTATCCATTGATATGCGGAGCGAAGGTGTCGTTAAAAATCGATAAAAAACCATTGCTTTCATTTCGATTGTCTGAATAAAGAAGAATTTAGTCGTTTTCGGAGACTATTTGTTTTATTTTTGCATGAGCCTACCAAATTTTTTGATTTATGCTAAAGAAAATAAACAGACTACTCTTATTTACATTTCTAATATTCTCCACTTTTTCCACATTCGCATTCAATCATCCTCATTTGATTGTCAATGATGGTGATAAAGCTCAAATACTTTCTAAAATAGAGACACAGCCATGGGCGCAACACATCTTTAGTGAGATGAAGCAACGCCTCTATCCATTTGTTTCACAATATAGAATGACGACTGAATATGATCCCACATGGCTCACAAGTCGGTATCTGATGAATCGGGAGAAGGGAAGTCGTTTCACCAATCTAAAAGTAAACGCAACTGGTCTTGAGATTGATTCACTTTGGGGAGATGCACCTGTGCCTACCATTCGCTACTCTATTGGAGAAGAAAGACCTGGAATAAATGATATTTTTCCACTACGTCCACCAGCTATTGACGAACTAGTTCCATACAATAAAAATAGCGAAATTCCATTTTACAATCAGATAACTCACAAATACGAAAAGGTAGATCCTTCTCGATTTAGTGAAGTGATAAATGGTGAAATTAATCAGATTGCACTCGATGCTGCAATTATTTATTGGCTGACAGACGAAAAAGAGTATGCTCGATTGGCTGCAGATGTACTTCAACAATGGGGGAAAGCGGCTTTTTATCAAAATCCAATTAAAGGTTGCAAACAATCGGGATTATTTTCGAGTACAGTATCGGGTGATACCGAATATGCGTCGCTTATTTTGGTGTATGATTTTCTCGCCGATTTTCTGAAAGAATACAAATATGATACGAGTTTTTATCAACCTGTTTTTGAGAAAATTGCTTGGACATTGATTTCTCGTGGTTCACTAGAGAATTATGCCATTAAAAACCCAATGTTGGTTTTCAGTACTTTATCTGTAGAAGATACATTGAAAAGAGAAAAATTGATGGGTTATTTGGTGGATGTAGATTCTATAGTTTCTCGCGATTATGGTAATTTGAGTCTAAATACTGCCATTTCAAGGTTTTTCTCTCCCAGCGGTTTTTATAAAGATCCGGGAAAACATGCATCTGCCGTAAATAATATTCTGCTTTCTACTTGGGTGTTGGAAAAAAACGATATTCCCATTTTGAATGCTTATCCGGCATTGCTTCAAGCAGGTGATGTACGTCTTTATTCAGCTTTTCCAGATTTGTCACTATCCTCTTTTGGAGATGTAAGTAATGTCTATTCCGATGGTAATTTATTGGAAATGTCGCTCTCCCTTTCACTTTTTAAGAAAAAAGGAGAGGCGGATCAGAAACGCGCATTACTTGATTTGTTAGTTCAAAACGGTCGTCACCATCGGGAAGATACCGATTGGCAAGGATTGTTGCTCTATTCTGCACAACCTGCACAAATGGATCTACCAAACGATTTCTGGACGAGAAGTGGTGAAATTGATTATGCTCATTTCTACTTTCAACGAAATGGCACGGACCCATCGAGCGGATTGATGCTCAATGTGCAGGGTGGAACCTATTCTGGAAATCATGCCAATGGAATGAGTGCCGAGTTTTATGGAGCAGGTCGGGTGTTGGGCATCGACCCAGGAATTGGTCGTAATCTTGGTGATTCGCTCCACATACAATATTATAGTCAATGGGCGGCGCACAACACGGTGGTGGCTGCCGGCAGTTCAAGTCCCGAGCGCATCTACAAAGGTGGTGGTACTTCCAAATCGATGGGTCAGATTGATCTGATTGCGATGGAGCCAATGCCCATGCAGGAGGCAATTTCACCTTCGCAATCGTTTATCGAAACCCGTTATTTCGAAACCTTTACCCGAACTAATCAAGAGCGACTTTTGGGATTGGTTCGCACATCGCCAGTTTCTGGTTTTTATGTAGATATTTGTCGGTCAAATAATAAACTGTGGAACGACTATTTGTATCACAACATTGGAGACAAATTAGAAATTCTGTCGGAAGATCGGAAACCGTTGCCTTTACATCCTCAAAAAATACGTCTAGTTGAACCCGATTTCCCCGGAATGCGTTTTATCACAAATACAAAAGCGACGGATGAATATAACAAAGGTATCATTTCGTTGTTTTCATTCAAAGATACTAAGAATAGAACGGCATATATGCAGTCTTTTATGCCTGCAAATGCTGATAGAACCTATTTTTCTGGATTTTCACCTAAAGCAGAATCTGCAACGACGCCTTACGATTCTGTTCGTGTGCCAACGTTGGTCGTTCATCAGATGGGTGATGCGTGGAACGAACCGTTTGTCTCGGTTTTCGAACCCTATGTGGGCAAAGACAACTACAACGTTCAATCGGTCGAATGGTTGAATCGATCTCACAAAGGAGCCTTTACGGCACTGAATATTACTTGCAAAGATAATCTCCGTTTTTGGGTGCTGCAATCAATAGATGCTTCTCGCAGGGGAATCATTCCCGATGGATCGTTTATGGGAACGTATGCCACGATAGAATTTAGGCAAGATACCTTGCACGCTGTCTATCTGGGAAAAGGAGCACAAGTGGAATGCAAAGGCTTTTCATTAAAAGGTGAAAACTCGGAATGTTCGGCAAATATTCACTTTGGCGATAATTATCTGGACATTACCTCCAATCAGCAAATACAGATTCGTTGGAAAACGGGTAGTAAACAAATCTATCTGCTCGAAAAAGGCTCTGATGAAAAAATAACCATCACCAAACCTCGTCGTGGAGACTATTTTACAATTCCAGCCGTACAAGAGGGACGACTCTTTTTTGAAAAATAGATCTAATGTGCAAATTGATTAAAAATCAAAGTTAGTAAAAACTTAATCTTTGACCCAGCGGGGACAAAAACAAATACCAAACTATCGAAAAGCTGTAGAACGAGTAGCCCATCTACGAATTTGAGCAAAGTAACTGAATGCTCTTTGGGCGAACGAGTGAGTTCTTTTCGATGAAGCATTTTTTGCTTACTTTTTTTTGCGTAAAAAAAGTAAGTCCCGCTGAAAGCGAAATAATAGTCGGTTGAATTGGTTCAAATTCTGATATAGTTTTTTCTAACTTTAATTCGATCAGTAACGTATCACTTTTATTGTAAAACGTATGACTAAAATGAAATTATTATTCACCCTATCCTGCATCCTGATGGTGACAACTTCCATTTTTGCAAAATCAACTATTTCGAACGAAGTGGTTCAACTCACCATCGATATTCTTAAACAGAAAAAAGGCGAATCGCAATCGTTCCGTATCGAACGAGGCGTGAAAAAGAGCGCTCAACTTTGGCAAACGGAAGATGGTACGCCGGAAGCATTTTCCGAATTTTGCGTCACCCATTTTATCTCCAACGAGGCAGAATTACAAAAGCTATTCTCCACATTCTCCAGAAATATCGAAATTCTGAATGGTAGTTTCGTGAAGATGGGACTTCAAATGCGCGAACCGCTCGACCTCGATATGGGCGACTACAGCGAAGCTGATGAAATCTTTGGCGGATACAATGCCGGCGCACATTGGGTCGATGATATGTATTCCAATAAACTGGCATTTGTGGCAACACTCAATTTCCCGGAATATTCGCTCAATGAGAAAAATGAATTGGGTAAAAGCTGGAGCCGTCAGCAATGGGCGTATGCGCGTCTGGGAGAACTATTCAAGGTGCGCATGCCGTCGAATCTGGTACTCGACTATTCTAGTACGTTGAATAATGCGGAGATGTACATCGCATCCTACAATATTATGGCAGGTCAATTACGCGATAACAAAGGCAAAGCACTTTTTCCAAAAGAGATGAAATTACTCTCGCATTGGAACTTGCGTGACGAGTTGAAATCTAATTATGCCGATAAGAAACAAGGTCTTGACAAGCAGCGCATGATTGCCAAGGTAATGCAACGTATCGTGGATCAGACTATCCCAAAAGAAGTGATAAACAATGCTTCATATACTTGGAATCCCTATAGCAATGAGGTGAAAAAAGACGATAAAAAAGTAATCGCCACTCCTGAAAACGATGGTCGATACACCCAAATGATCAATCTTTTTCATCAAATGCAACGACAAGATGAGTGTTACGATGCATCGCTCAATACTTATATCAAACGCAACTTTGACAGCGATATGGAGATGCCTGTAGAGGAGGTGGAGAAGTTATTCGTGGAGTTTGTCTCCTCTCCAGAAGTTAAAAACGTTGCTTCCGTGATTCAAAAACGGTTAGGTCGAAATCTCGAACCGTTTGATATTTGGTACGATGGCTTCAAATCACGTAGTTCGCTCGATCAAAACAAACTGACTGAGATGACACGTAGTCGTTTCCCAAATCCGGCTGCGTTCGAAAAGGAAATGCCGGCTATTCTTCGTGGTTTGGGCTTTACGCCAGAAAAGGCAACTTACCTGAGTGAGAGAATTACTGTAGATCCTGCTCGTGGCTCTGGACATGCTGCCGGTGCTGCCATGAAAGGCGATAAAGCGCACCTCCGTACTCGCATCGCTGCCAACGGAATGGATTACAAAGGTTATAACATTGCCGTTCACGAATTTGGACACAACGTTGAGCAAACATTTTCGCTCTATAATGTCGATTATTACTTGTTGAATGGCGTTCCCAATACTGCTTTCACCGAAGCACTGGCATTTATGTTTCAATCGCGCGACTTACAGATTTTAGGAATCAATAACAATGATTCTGAAGCGTACAAAATGTATGTGCTGGATAATTTCTGGTCGTTGTATGAGATTATGGGTGTTTCGTTGGTGGATATTCGCATCTGGAAATGGCTCTATGCTCATCCCAATGCTACACCTGTTGAACTGAAAGCGGCTGTCATTAGCATTGCAAGTGATGTTTGGAACAACTATTATTCTCCTGTTTTGGGACAAAAAGATGTGACTCTCTTTGCGATTTATAGCCACATGATCTCTTATCCACTTTACCTGTCCGCCTATTCGTTTGGTAATTTGATTCAATTTCAATTAGAAAATCAGGTAAAAGGCAAAGACTTTGGCAAAGAGATTGAACGTATTTTCACCATCGGTCGCCTCACACCCGATCAGTGGATGATGGAAGCTACTGGCAGCAAAATCTCCGTTCATCCGATTTTGAAAGCGGTGGATGAGGTGACGAAATAGAAAGTTTTGATAAAGTGGAAGATTTTAAAATTGAGTATAAAACGAATTTCTACAGTCCTAAAAGAGTTATTACTTTCTCGGAAGATGAACTGACTCTTTCTAATGAAAATCGAACCATTACCAAACTAGAAAAAAAAGAGATTGAAGGTTTTAGATTTGGAGTAAGTTGGATTCGAGGGGTTGATTTTACAATTGGTCGTTTATTTTGTATCGATATAAGAGATTCTAAAAATAGAATTATAAAAATTCGCCTCAGATCGATATATAGTATTAACAAAAAAACGTTAAGTGAAAAATTCACTGATATTGTCGATAAGCTATATGAGTATTATTTCGAAGATATCATTTCTTATCAAATAGAAAATATACTAAAAGGAGAAACCCTTCAAATAGAAGGATTTGCTTTCAGTAATTCAGGTGTTTGTTGGGATATTTCTAAAAAGAATATTTTTGTTAAATGGGAAGATTTGAGATTAAGAGAATACACCTACTATTTTGCTCTTTTCTCTGATGAAAATCATAACAATTACAAAGCTCAAACTTATCTCACTGATTGGAATGCTGCAGTCATCTTTGCTGTGTCGAAGTCAATTCTAAAGCACAAAGGTTTTTATAAAGAAGACTAATTCATTTATTTTTCGTTACCAATTAAATTTATGCAAAAAGAAATACAACTCCGAATAACTCCTCAAGAAGCTGCTTCTGAGGATTCTCTTAAACAAGCTGTGGCTCGCGAAACGTCCATTTCTGTTGGTGAAATCACTGCGATTCGCGTGTTGAAGCGTTCTATTGATGCGCGCCAACGGTCGATATTTATTAATGTGAAGTTGCAGGTTTTTGTGAACGAAGAGCCACAAGGTGATTTGATTCAACGGAACGAATACAAAGACGTGTCGAACGCGAAACAAGTGATTGTGGTAGGAGCAGGGCCAGCAGGATTATTCGCAGCTTTGCGTTTAATCGAACTTGGGTTAAAGCCCATCGTCATCGAACGAGGCAAAAACGTCAACGAACGTAAGCGCGATATTGGTTTGATTAGTCGCGAGCACATTGTCGATCCAGAATCAAACTACTCGTTTGGCGAAGGTGGAGCAGGCGCCTTTTCCGATGGAAAACTCTATACCCGAAGCAAAAAGCGGGGTTCAGTGGATCGAATTCTCAATATTTTTTGTCAGTTCGGTGCCAATCCGACTATTCTGGCTGATGCTCATCCTCACATCGGAACCGATAAATTGCCCGCTGTGATAAAAAAAATGCGTCAGCAGATTGTCAATTCTGGTGGCGAAGTACATTTCGGTACTCGAATGGATAATTTAATCATTGAAAACAATTCGATATTGGGCATTGAAACCAATACAGGAAATCAATTTCTGGGTTCGGTTATTTTGGCGACCGGTCATTCTGCGCGCGATGTATATTATCTGTTGAAGCGCAAGGCGATTCACCTCGAATCGAAAGGATTTGCCGTTGGTGTACGATTAGAGCATCCGCAGCCACTGATTGATCAGATCCAATACCATTCGCCGCAAGGACGTGGAGAGTATTTGCCAGCGGCTGAATATAGCTTGGTGGCACAAGCGAAAGACCGGGGTGTTTACAGCTTTTGTATGTGTCCCGGTGGTGTGGTCGTACCGGCAGCCAGTGGTCCCGAACAAGTAGTAGTGAACGGAATGTCAGCTTCACGTCGGGGATCTAAGTTTGCGAATGCCGGCATGGTGGTGGAAGTTCGTCCCGAAGACTTTCCGCAATATGCTAAACATGGAGAGTTGGCGTTGCTGAAATTTCAAGAGCAATTCGAATACGATAGTTGGGTGCAAGGTGGCAAACGACAATCTGCCCCAGCGCAACGAATGGATGATTTTGTGAACAACCGTTCTTCCAGCTCCTTACCCGATACATCCTACGCTCCGGGGTTGACCGATACCCGATTTGTCGACTGGATGCCGAAAGCTATCACCGATAGACTGCGGGATGGATTTCAACAATTTGGACGAAACTCTCGCGGTTTCTTGACAAACGATGCGGTGATGATTGGTGTTGAGTCGCGGACCTCCTCTCCGGTGCGTATTCCACGTGATCGGGAGTCGTTTCAGCATATTGTTTTCAAAGGACTTTATCCATGCGGCGAAGGAGCAGGTTACGCCGGGGGTATCGTCTCATCAGCAATAGATGGAGAACGGACGGCTGAGGCGGTGGCGGCGATGATGGGCGTATAATCTGCTACTTTCTTTCTATTTATCCATTTATTTTCGGTAAAATTTATTTGTTTATTAGAAACAGATGAGTATATTTGTGTCTCTATTCGTTCTGAATAGTTTACATCTTGTTGTGCAGTATATTTTAACCACATACACTATCCGCCATGAAAAAACATCTTCTTCCTTTGCTCGCTCTTTTGAGCTTTTTCTTGTTTAGCCTTAGGCTTGATGCGGTCACGTTTAATGTAACAGTGCCTTCTGAAACATACCAGTGCTGGATTGCAGGCAATTTCTGTGGTTGGAACAACAACAAACATCAAATGACAAAAGTCGATGCCAACCATTACACATTAACAATTAATGAATCTGATTTCTCAGATCAAACAGTTAATCTTTCAAATATTCGATACAAATATTTGAAAGGTGGTGGTGATTGGGCTTATGTGGAAAAAAGTGCAGATGGATCTGAAATTCCGGATAGAAGTTATCATGAACGAGATACAGTCTTAAGTTGGGCCCAATGCTTTTGTGGGTATGAGCCAATTAAGGGCTTCGTAACTATAAACGCACAGGTTCCTTCAACAATTAACGAACTCTATTTGGTCGGGAACTTCTGTAGTTGGTCGTTGCCAACGGACTCTACAAAAATGAAGTTGGTGGAAACAAACGCTTCGGGAAAACACTTCTCTTTGAAAATCTGGACAAATGATGCGCAAAAATTGCAATATAAATTTTGTGCGGGACCTGCTTGGGATTACGAACAAACTGAATCTGCAAACTTTATGATGTCTGATCCTATTCTGAGTGAGGATTTTGTGTTGATTTCGAGTTTCAAAGCAATCTATGATTCTACCAAACTTGGAGATGTAAATATGACGATTAATGTACCTCTTGGCACTGATAGCGTTTGGATTCAAGGGAGTTTGTATAATTGGAACTGGAATAATCCTTCAGCACAATTGTGTACGAAAGTTACTGATGGCAAGTTTAAATACACCGTTAAGCAAGTTATGCAAATGGAGTATCGCCTATATAATAAACCTGCTTGGGATTATCCCGAAATTGATTCTTTGGGTTATGAAAGAGCTAATCGGAAGTTATCTTATCCAGCTGATGCACAAACAACCATAACCGTTAAAGGTTGGAAAAATGGCTACACTCCGTATATCGATAAACAAGCACCGAGTCAACCAACAGAATTAATTTTTACACTTGCCACTTTAAACTCGATTACACTGAGCTGGAATGCTTCAACTGATAATGTTTCTGTGATAAGTTATGATGTGTATAAGGATGGTGTGTTTTATATTAACACAACGAGTACATGGACATCTGTATTGAATCTTAAACAGAATACCAGTTACTCTTTTACCGTAGTAGCACGGGATGCAGCAGGAAATAAATCGATAGAAAGTGCGAAATTGATTGTAAAAACTGCAAATATTGATACACAGCCACCAACTCAACCATCTGTCCTTTCTAGTATAAAAGTAGCGGCAAACTCTGTTACCCTTCAATGGAATCCATCCACAGACGACACAGGTGTTGTGTCCTATGACGTGTATAAAAATGGCGTATTTTATAAAATGACTACATCTGAATTGATAGAAGTAACTGGACTTCTTCCTAATACAACTTATTCATTCACAGTGATTGCAAGAGATGCTTTTGGTCATAATTCATTAGAGAGTGATAAATTCGTTGTTTCAACACTTAACACTACTGGTGGGAAATTTATTACATTCAATGTGACTGTACCTGATGGAACATACCAGTGTTGGATAGTTGGTAATTTCTGTGGTTGGAACAACAACAAGTACCAAATGTCAAAAGTCGATGCTCACCATTATATTTTGACCATAAACGAAGCTGAATTCACCGACAAAACAGTTAATGTATCAAATATTCAATACAAATATTTACAGTGTGGAGGTGATTGGGGATGTGTAGAAAAAGCAGCGAGTGGTGTAGAAATTCTGGATAGAAGTTATCATGAACAAGATACTGTATTAAAATGGCCAGTCTTTTTTCCACCCCCTCTTGTATTCCCTGGTTATGTGACAATAAAAGCACAAGTTTCATCATCAGTAAATGAGCTCTATTTAGTTGGAAACTTCTGTAGTTGGGCACTTCCTACTGATTCTACAAAGATGAAGTTGGTAGAAACAAACGCCTCTGGCAAGCTCTTTTCTCTTCGAATTTGGACTGATGATTTGCGTTCACTTCAATATCGATTTTGTGCGGGTCCAACCTGGGATTATCAACAGTCCAAAAAAGAGAATTTTTATTTTCCATCTTGGGGAGATACTACTACTGTAGAAACAATCTCAAGCTTTGACTATATTTATGATAAAGCTAAATTAGGAACAATCAAGATAAAAGCAACTGTTCCGACGGGAACAATAGAATGTTGGCTCCAAGGGAGTTTCTTAGGTTGGAAAATTGAGAATAGTCAGCTTGGAATCAAAAACCAAGATGGGACTTTTTCTTTTACCGCAAAAGATGTTTATGTGATGAACTATCGACTGTATAACGGTCTGACTTGGAATGATGCAGAAGTAGATGAGACAGGAAAAGATCAGCCTAATCGCATAGTTGAATTTCCTAAAGATTCAGTCACTTCAATATCTGTTTACGCTTGGAGAAATGCAAATGGCATTCAGCCAGTCCATCAAAATAGATACAGAATCTTCACGCAAGTATCAGATGTTGTAGTCGAAGGCGTTGAATCTGATGAACGAGTTGAAGTTTATAATCTATTCGGTGTTATGCTTAAGTCAGCAATTTCGCAAGGCGAACAACTTAGATTCTCGCTTCGTAAAGGCGCAATCTACTTGATAAAGGTTGGTGCGAAAACAGTGAAAGTGGCAATGTGACAAATGCTTGATTTTGAAACAATAAATATTAACCAAACCATGAAAAAACAACTGCCCCTCTTAGCGCAACGTAACTTCTCGCTGCTCGGGACAAGTCTTGTTTTTAATTTTAACAGTACCGCTTCTCTGCATCTTAGATCTGTGCCTGTTTTTGAAGTTACAAACTTCATGTTTTACAGTATATGACATGGTTGAATGATAATGGAGAAAAGGCAGATTTGCAAGTTTTCCCTTTTTATATTAAATCAAAAATGTTCCAAAATATAAGGACTTAAAGAATCAATTGAGAAATAAATATTATTTTTGTAAGGAAACAAATACATCCATAATAAGCGCAATGAGTACAGCAGAATTAAAAATAGATTTAATTAATCGCATAGCAAACACGGATGAACCCTCTATTATTGAGGAGCTTTGTAAATTGCTTGATTTCGAACTCAGCAAAGAACCGTATAACCTCAGTCCGCAACAACAACAAAGAGTTAGCGAGGCAAAGTCAGAGTATATTGCTGGAAATGTATTATCTGAACAACAAGCAGACGATTCGATCGATCAATGGCTAAACGGAAAATAGTTTGGACACATAAAGCCAATGAAGAGCGAAGAGAAATACTAGCTTATTGGATAGAACGAACTCAGTCGAAAGGTTACAGTATAAAGCTGAATAAACTTATACAGGAATCACTACGATTAACTGCTCGTTATCCTGAAACGGGGCGAAAAACTACTTTTGAAAACGTCAGAGTAAAGATTATTCGTGATTATTTGTTAATCTATGAAGCAAATAGTACAACGCTTATAGTATTAACAATATTGGATGGAAGGCGAAATAACAAATCATGGAATCTATAATACCTTACGTCGAAGGAATCCCAATAACTAATGGGATTTAATCTACTTTTTTAAATCAACTACAGGTGAAGCCTTATTCTTAATTCTCTCACTTAGGATGTAGGGGTGCATTGTATTTTGGGTCTATGTGGTAATACACAAACGAAATTCAATCTTCTATGTTACTAATGTTATTCACTATCTGATGGAAAGCATTTCTCACGTTGCTAAAGCCATCTCATTGAAAGAAATTTTAATAACGACATGTAAATTTAAATTCTCCAAATAGGAAATTGAATTTCCCAGAAGGGAAATCATTTTTCTGTGAAGGAACTGTAGTTTACTAATGACTTTTCTATTAAGTCGGATAATTTTCTTTTAGATTGTAAGTTTATCACCCTCATTCATTCATTTTATTAATAAAAGCAAAACGAATGATTCTTAAGTGAAATCGAACTCTTTTTAGGGGAAATCTCTTTTATAAAATGGATGTTTAACAGGAATTAGATTTATATTTGTGATAACCTAAAATTTATTCCAAATGAAGATCAATCAAATCATGTACGACCTGGAGGCAAGACACCCAGGAGAGGCAGAGTTTCTGCAAGCAGTTAAAGAGGTTTTACTTTCCATTGAAGATATTTATAATCAGCATCCGGAATTCGAAAAGGCGAAAATCATAGAACGATTGGTTGAGCCAGATCGTATTTTCACCTTCAAAGTGCCGTGGGTGGACGATAGAGGCGAAGTGCAACTGAATATCGGCTATCGTATTCAGTTTAATAATGCCATTGGCCCCTACAAAGGTGGATTGCGCTTTCATCCATCGGTGAATCTCTCCATTCTGAAGTTTCTAGGCTTCGAACAAACATTCAAGAACTCGCTGACGACATTGCCCATGGGTGGTGCCAAAGGAGGAAGCGACTTCAATCCCAAAGGCAAATCGGATAACGAAGTAATGCGTTTCTGTCAGGCATTTATGCTCGAACTATGGCGTCATGTAGGTCCTGATACCGATATTCCCGCAGGTGATATTGGCGTTGGAGCACGTGAGATTGGCTATATTTATGGTATGTATCGCAAATTAGTTCGGAAAAATACCGGCACATTCACAGGAAAAGGATTGGAATTCGGCGGTTCGTTGATTCGACCCGAGGCAACAGGTTTCGGTGGACTCTATTTCGTCAATCAAATGTTGCACGATAAAGGCATCGATATCAAAGGAAAAACGGTAGCTATTTCAGGATTTGGCAATGTGGCGTGGGGTGCAGCTATCAAGGCTACGGAGATGGGCGCAAAGGTTGTCACTATTTCAGGCCCAGATGGTTATGTGTATGATCCAGACGGAATTTCTGGTGAAAAAATTGATTATATGCTCGAACTCAGAGCCACAGCTAACGATGAAGTGAAGCCATATGCTGATGAATTTGGCGTTCAATTCTTTGCCGGAAAACGTCCTTGGGAACAAAAAGTAGATATTGCATTGCCTTGTGCCACTCAAAATGAGGTGGATGCTAATGATGCTAAAATGTTGATTGCCAATGGCGTGACTTGCGTAGCTGAAATTTCTAATATGGGATGTACACCCGAAGCGATAGATATGTTTATTGTACATAAATTACTTTACGGCCCTGGAAAAGCAGTGAATGCAGGAGGTGTAGCCACATCAGGTTTGGAGATGACGCAAAACGCGATGCACATCTCGTGGACCGCTGAAGAGGTTGATGCCAAATTGAAACAAATCATGGTCAGTATTCATGATCAATGTGTGAAATACGGCAAAGAGCCGGATGGTTATATCAACTACATGAAAGGCGCAAATATTGCTGGATTTATGAAAGTAGCACGTGCAATGATGGCTCAAGGTATTGTGTGATGACGAGGATTTTTTATCTTTGTGAAAACTATCACAGAGTTGAATGAGATTTTCCATCGCTGCAACCTTCTTATTGTTCATTTTCCTGTTGCCTACATTTGGTCAGCAATATGGTAAAGTGTCCTACTATTCGAATCGATTGAAAGGTCGAAAAACTTCGAATGGTGAACGTTACAATCCGAGGATGTTTACCGCTGCTCACCGAACATATAATTTTGGTACAATACTGAAAGTCACAAATATAGATAATGGTAAAATTGTAGTTGTACGTGTTACAGACAGAGGGCCTTATGCACGAGGACGTATTGTAGATATCTCTTATGTGGCCGCAAAGCAAATTGGATTAATCGCCACCGGGCACGCTAATGCGAAGGTAGAAGAGTCAGAAGATTTACGTTTTCTTCTTTATCCCGAAACGCTGTTGAATGTTGATTGGCCTATTCGAATGGAGGAAATACCTCAAAAAATAACGATTCCAAATCAAATTAAAAATGGTCAGAATTAATTTTCTGACCATTTTTTTTGTCATCAAGCTTTCGTAGCTTTCGACTCTTTTCGTTTTGTTGCTTTCAACTTTTTGAGTTCCTCTTCAAGATCCATAATTTTGTGATCTTGATTATGAATAGTCGTTAATAGAGCATTCAATTCTTCATTTTCTATTGTATCTGGGAATTGAGCGTTCACACGGGCAATAAAATCACCCAATACGTTCATATAGTTTGTAAAGGCATCGAATGGTGTATCATACGGACTAAAGTGGCTATGAACCGCTCCATCCGATGAGTGTTTCGTGCTCATGTAATAAAAATGATCACTTGATTGAAGATAGTTCCAATCTTGCATCAATCGACGGTCTTTACTCATTCTCACCCGTTCGCTGATTGAATAGAGTTTATCTGCAGCATCTTTTTGTAGGCGATTTCCTAACCATGCGCTGGTATCGCGTTCTTCATCAGCCCACGATATATTGTGCATTACATGGATGCTGTCAACCGCTTTGGTGCTTTGAAAAATTTCACTAGGAGTTCTGAAATTTATTTTACGTTCTTCAGCACATCGAGGTAAGGCTTTCAAGAAATTGAAAATTCCACTCTCTCTGGTTTGAAACTCACCAAAGGTGTCGAAGTTCATAAACAGATTGATATTTGTCTCGTTTTCGGGAGTTGAGGCTATCCAGTCAATATATTTCTCAGCAGTTAATGGAAAACCGCTCCATCCTTGATTAGAGAATCGAAATGAAATATCATCGCTAAAACGGTAATTTCGCATCAAGATTTTCAACTTTGGAGATGATGCACAGTTGTAAACAAAGTTTGGACTCTTCCAACCCAAAATATGCTTTGCACCTTCTATCATCACTCCTTTGAATCCCATTTTTTGTATTTTCTCACCTATTTCATCAGAATAAATAAGCTCAGTATTGCGAAAAACGACAGGCGTTTGACCAAATAGATTTTGAATTTTGGCAGAGTGAAGTTTTACTTGTCTCTCAAATTCCGCATCATCGTATAAAGATGAAAGAGAGTGAGCATAGGTTTCTGCCAAGAACTCGATACAACCCGTTTTTGCTAATGATTTAAGTGACTCAATCACTTCAGGTGCATGAATTTCCATTTGTTCTAACGCTGTTCCCGAAATCGAAAATGCTGCCTTGAATTTCTTCCCAGAATTTTCGATCATTTCACTCAATGTTTGCAGAGCTGGTCGGTAGGAGCGTTCGGCAATTCGAGTAATGATGGCTTCATTGTTGAAATCATCATAATAATAATGGTCTCCGCCAATATCAAAAAAACGATAACGTTTCAGACGAAAAGGCTGGTGTATTTGAAAATAAAAACAGATGGTTTTCATAGAATATAATTTTTTTATGTTGTTCTTTTTCTGATTTAGAGGAATATCAACGCCAACCTAACACCTCTTTGTAGATGTCGATAACTTTCTGACCTGCTTTTTCCCACACGATTTGATCAACTTCGTTTTTCCCCTCAATTTTCAAATGTTCGTACATAGCAGGGTATGTGACAATGGAATAGATTGCATCTGCCATGGCTTCAATGTCCCAATAGTCAATTTTTATGACATTAGTAAGAATTTCGGCGCAACCTGATTGATGCGAAATAATACTTGGAACGCCTACTTGCATGGCTTCTAAAGGCGAAATGCCAAATGGCTCAGATACCGAAGGCATGATGTAAACATCACTCGATTTCAGCATTTCATATACTTGTTTTCCCTTCAAAAATCCGGTGAAGTGAAATCGATCAGCAATACCTCTTGCCGAAGCAAGTCGAATCATTTCATTCATTTTGTCACCGCTACCAGCCATTACAAAACGAACGTTTTTGGTGCGTTGCAATACACGATGTGCTGCTTCAACAAAATATTCTGGTCCTTTTTGCATCGTGATGCGACCTAAAAAGGTAACCACCTTGTCTTTCGTATTCCGAATAGGAACAATCGCTTCAATTTCCGGACTTACAGGTTCCACGGCATTGTGTACAGTAATTACTTTTCGCGGATCGATGTGATATTTATCAATCACAGTTTGCCTTGTCATTTCGCTCACAGTAATAATCTTGTCAGCCCAATACATTCCATCTTTTTCGATGCCAAATACCGTGGGGTTGACATTGCCTCTACTTCGGTCGAAATCGGTTGCGTGCACGTGAATGACCAACGGTTTCCCAGTTACTTTTTTTGCGTGAATTCCTGCGGGATATGTGAGCCAATCGTGTGAATGAATGACGTCGAAATTGTCGGAACGGGCAATTACTCCAGCCACAATCGAATAGTTGTTTATCTCCTCTAAAAGATTCTCAGGATAGCGCCCCGAGAACTCAATGCAACCTAAATCATTCAAGTATCCTAGATGGTTGAAATCAGCATAGATGTGATTTCTCAAATGGAAATACTCCTTTGGTTCTGTACAATATCCGATGCGTTGTTGAACATACTCTTCAGAATGATCTCTCCACGCAATCGGTGTGCAATTTGCACCAATGATCTTCAAAAAACTTTTATCTTCATCTCCCCATGGTTTAGGAATAACGAAGGTGATGTCCATATCTCCACAATCTACCATTCCTCGTGTAAGACCAAAACTGGCAGTGCCAAGTCCTCCGAGAATATGGGGTGGAAATTCCCATCCAAACATTAGTGCCTTCATTCGGTAGGTATTAAGGTGTTATACGATTTAATTAATTTCAACATGCGCAATATCTCCGCAACATTCATAGCAAAAGAGATAGCGCCACGTCCAGTAAACGGAGGATTTCCGTCGTACATTTCGCTTATAGTTGCAATACAGTTGTTCGACATTTCATCTTCAAAACTGACTAATCTATTTTCCGCAAACGACAATCCACTCAATCCAAATATTTTCAAATAGGCCTCGATGTAGAATCCCATCAACCAAGGCCAAGCTGTTCCTTGATGATATGCATAATCGCGATCAGCCTGAGGTCCAAAATAAGTGGGAGAGTATCCTTGACTTTTCGGACTGAGACTGCGAATGCCTTTGGGAGTTAAAAGCTCTTTGGTGACGTAGTCGAGAACACTTTTCCGTTCTCGTTTGTCAAGTGGACTATAATCTAATGCCAATGGGATTATCATGTTCGGTCTGACGCTCCAATCGACATAACCATTATCAACATAATCAAATAAATATCCTGCGCTATTTTTGAATTTAGTTCGGAATGATTCTTGAATCAAATTACCTAGTTGAGTAAGCTCTTCTGCCTGTTGGTGCTGTCCACCCTCGGTTTCAATTTGTCCCGCAAAGCAAATTGCGTTGTACCAAAGTGCATTAAATTCAACTAAAAATCCAGTGCGTGGTGTTACTGGTTTGCCTCCAATCGATGAGTTCATCCATGAAGAAGCTTTTTTTGTTCCATCTGTTGTAAGCAATCCGTTTTCTTGGATCTTCAGATTTGGATGATTGTTGTTTTTTATGAAATCTACGATTTCTAATACGGCTTTCTTATAAGTAGAGCACAGTTTCTGAACATCACTCTCTTTGCAATATTGTTGTATTGCCCAAATCGCCCACAGCAAAACATCGGGTTGGTCAATCTCTTTTATATTGGTGTCAAGAGGTTCGTTATGTGTAAATTTGTGAATAGCGGCAAGAGCTGTATTCATTATGCTTTCGAAGTGATGTTTTTCATCGATAGACAATGTGCAGCCGGGTAATGAAATAAATAAATCTCGAGCCCTTACTTTAAACCACGGATAACCAGCAATGATATAGTCTTGTTTACTATTTTTATGATAAATAAACTGATGAGCAGCATTTTTCAAGCAGTTGTAGAGGCTCGAACGTGCTGTTCTCTTCTCAATCTCTTTTTCATAAGTGATTTTCAGAGAAGTCGGATTGATAGGAGTTGTACCAGCAGAAAAATAAACACTCTCTCCTTTTTTGATTTCAACTTCTAGGTAGCCTGGGGTGTAAAGGTCTTCTTTGTAGGGATATCCGCGTTCTTGTTCTTTCGAATATTCGATTCCTTTGTACCAATCGGGGAGTGAATGAAAGTTTCCCTTTTTATTGGTTTGCATAAACAGAGTAGGATATCCATTGTAGAGGCAAGATCCAATACCGTTTTTCACCTCTTGATACTCTTTATTGATAGTGTCATTTTCTTGAGTGAGGCTGTTCACGTTTCTGAATGCTAATAGTGGTCTCAACCGTAATGTTGTCTTAGAATGAGCATCAAGTAAGGTGTATTTAATCAGAATGCGATTTTCGTTGTAATGGAGTACTCTCTGTTTTGCAAGCACAACGCCACCGACGCGATAAATAACACGTGGAACTATTTCGGTATGTAGTTCTCTGATGTATTTATGACCTTTCGGACTATAATGCTCACCACCAAATTTATGTATCGCTAAATTAAATTCTGCTCCGTGCTGAATAATAGTTTCATCGAGCGATGATAGTAAAACATGATTATCGTCGTCAATTTCTGGAACTGGAGTTACCAATAATCCATGGTATTTTCTGGTGTGGCATCCGATGAGAGTGGTACTTAGATAAGCTCCCGATTGATTTGTACGTAACAATTCTTTGGGTAATGATTGTTCGAGATTTATCAGTGTATTCTTGTCAAACTTTAAGTAGCCCATTAATCTGTTGTTTTTAGTCAGTTTTAATAAATAGTGGCTTTTCCCAAAATTATATATAAATTTGAGAAAATCACTTTTAATCTTAAAAAAAGTCAGATAAAAAACTATTTTTCTTTTTATATAGCCCAATAGAGTAATCTTTTTGATATATTTACTCCTCTTTTTATATCTTTTGCAATGAATATTGAGACAAAGAAAATTATATATGCACTCTATTATCCTATCATTCTATTGGGTATTTTATGGCTTGTCAAATTGGTAGAAATTACATCGAATCTTGACTTTTCTGATTTTGGGAATTACCCCTTAAGTTTAGATCATCTTTCTGGAATTTTATTACAGCCGTTTATTCATGAAAATATCTCGCATCTTTGGTCGAATAGCATTCCACTATTATTTTTAGTTTGGTCGATATTCTATTTCTATGGAGATATTTCATTTAAAGTGTTCGGACTGGTTTGGATTGGATCAGGTTTATTCACATGGTTTATCGGACGACCATCGTTTCACATTGGTGCAAGCGGCATTGTTTACGGGTTGGCATTCTTCCTTTTCTTTAGCGGTTTGTTTCGTCGAATGTTACCCTTGATGGCATTGTCGGCTTTGGTGGCGTTTACCTACGGTGGTTTTGTCTGGAATATGTTGCCAGTATCAGAAATATGGCGCCCTGAACTGTCGTGGGAGGGTCATTTGTCTGGAGCCATTTCGGGAATTTTGCTAGCTATCGTATATCGCAAGCATTCTCCCCAACCAGTAGTGGTTGTCGAAGATTCAAAGACAGAGGAGATTGCCGATGAATATTGGTTAGATATTCCAGATGAAGAACCTACTGAAAATACAAAAGAGTAAAATGGAATTAATGTCTGAAAACGTCACTGACTATCATGGCAATGTTTGACGTAAAAAGCTTCACCGAAATGGCTAGAAGAATAATGCCGAAGAATTTTCGAAGAATATAAACTCCTCCTTTTCCAAGAATCTTCTCTATTTTGGTCAAACTTCTTAGAACGAGATAAACCACAAGCATATTGGCGAAAAGGGCTAACAATATATTGAGAATATTATATTCGGCACGTAACGAAATAAGTGCAGTGAATGTGCCTGCGCCAGCAATCAAAGGAAAAACTAATGGAACAATAGAAGAGGACTCTGTGCCAGTGTCGAATCGAAAAATCTCAACTCCTATAATCATCTCTATTGCCATCACAAGTATAATAAGTGCTCCAGCAACAGCAAATGAGTGAATGTCAACACCAAAAAGTTTGAGGATAATTTCACCAGCAAACAAAAACCCAAGCAGCGTGAAAAGGGAATAAGCTGATGCACGTAGTGGACTTACAATCGCACCTTTGCTTTTTAAAGATAAAACCACGGGCACAGAACCCGTTATATCTATAATAGCAAAAAGAACAACAAAGGCACTAATAAACTCTTTCAGATTGAATACTAGATTGTGCATGGTGTGAACCTGTGGAATTAAATATTGTTATAATAGTGTTAAGAAACCGCCTCTCGAAACACAAAATTAAGATTTTTTCTTAATTTTACCTCAACAATATTCATTAAAACCATTTCACAATGAGTTTTTTAGACGTATTACTACAAACACCTATTTTTCAAGGAGTGAGTAAGTTGAAATTAACGACTTGTCTTGAAAAACATTGTGTAGAGTTTTTGAAGTACAAAGCTGGAGAAACGGTTGTGTCTCAAGGAGATGACTTTACTCATTTGAAATTTTTGATTTCAGGAAAATTATTGACAATCACACCCAATAAAGCTCTGAGCCTTGAGATAAAGGAGATTTTTGGTTCTCCAAATCTAATTTTTGGAAATTATATTTTTGGAATTGAAACATCTTCAAACTCAACGTGTATTGCTCATTCCGATGTTGGAATTATGCAAATAGCTAAAGAAGATTTGCTGGAATTACTTCGTAAGGAACCAATTTTTATGATCAATTATCTCAATTTTCTATCTGCTAGATCGCAGACATATTACCACACAATGTTATCTGTTTCTGCTGGAGATCTGAATGAACGATTCGCTTTGTGGGTATTGCTGTTGACTCACAAAAAGGCAGAGGAGAGTATTCTTGCCGCAAAGATCGATGAAATGGCGAAATTATTGGGAGATTCAAAAGAAAATTTGATTGCTGTTTTGCAAGATCTCAAACGAAAGAAATTAGTGACCTATAATGACAACGAAATACGAATTTTGAATCGACATGCATTTGCAGATATAGTTCATGATGAAGATTTAGACTAAGCACACTATTTAAAACTCAAAAAGAAACCTCCAATTGACCGATAAGCTTCAATTGGAGGTTTTTTTAAGATGTAGTTCTTATTACATTAAGAACCCTAGCAAAATACCTGCTGCAACAGCCGAACCGATTACACCTGCTACGTTAGGTCCCATAGCGTGCATCAGCAAATGGTTTGTTCTATCGTATTCCAATCCTACAGTTTGAGAAATTCGAGCAGAATCGGGTACGGCAGATACACCCGCATTTCCAATAAGTGGATTGATTCGATTCTCCTTCTTTAAGAAAAGATTAAAGAACTTGACAAACAAAATTCCTGCGGCAGTCGCAATCACAAATGAAAGAGCTCCTAACCCGAATATTTTAACAGAATCGGTTGTCAAAAACTGAGTAGCTTGTGTGGATGCTCCGACGGTTACACCCAAAAGCATTGTAATTACATCGATAAGTGGACCCCTTGCCGTTTCGGCCAAACGTCGTGTAACGCCACTCTCTTTTAATAAATTTCCGAAGAAAAGCATACCTAATAATGGTAACCCTGATGGCACAAGAAAAGAAGTAAGAAGTAATCCAGCTATCGGAAAAATTACTTTCTCTGTATGAGAGACTGCACGCGCTGGTTTCATACGAATAAGTCGCTCTTTTTTTGTAGTCAATAATCGCATGATTGGCGGTTGTATCACTGGAACTAATGCCATATATGAGTATGCCGATATGGCAATGGCACCCATCAGATTCGGAGCTAATTTTGATGAGAGAAAGATTGCTGTAGGACCATCAGCTCCACCAATAATGCCGATTGCTCCTGCTTGATTAGGCTCGAATCCCATTTGAAGAGCAATCATGTATGCTCCAAAAATACCAAATTGAGCAGCAGCACCAATCAACATAAGTTTTGGATTCGAAATTAAAGTTGAAAAGTCAGTCATTGCTCCAATTCCAAGGAATATCAAGGGAGGATACCAACCTTGTGTTACTCCTGAATAAAGAATGCTCAGTACCGATCCTTCTTCGTAAACGCCAAGCTGTAATCCTACCTCTTTAAAAGGAATATTGCCAATTAGAATTCCAAATCCAATGGGAATTAAAAGCATCGGTTCCCAATCTTTCACGATTGCTAATGCAATGAATATAAGCCCGACCGCAATCATCACAAAATGCCCAGGAGTCGCATTCGCAAATCCAGTGTAGGTGAGAAATTCTTCTAAATTTTCACCTATAAATGAAAAGAAACTGGTTCCCATAATTTATACAATTACTAATAGATCCGCTCCTTCAAGAATTGAATCACCTTTGTTGACTTTGATTTCAGAAACTACTCCATCTTTATCAGCATTGATACTGTTTTCCATCTTCATTGCTTCGAGGATGAGGAGCTTTTGACCTTTTTTTACTGTATCTCCGGTCTTCACTGCGACCTCGAGAATGACACCCGGAAGAGGTGATTTGATGGCTGAGGCAGACGATTTAACAACTGGTTTAGCCACTACCGGCGCACCTGTTGAAGTAGTGGGTGCCTGAGCCGCAGCTTTGATCAGTGGTTTGATTGATTTTTTGTGTACTTTCTCAATCTGAACTTTGTATTTTGTGCCGTTTACTTCAAGTTCGGCATATTCTTGTTCTACATTGGTTACATTTACTTTGTAAACATTACCATTAATTGTATATTTGAATTCTTTCATCTTCTTATTAGATTAGAATTAATTTTTGTTTGGCATTTCTCGTAATCCATAAATCTTAGAGCTCCATGGAGAGTAAGTCTTCGCCACTTTGTTTATTGTAAGAACGGTATCTTCCCAATCGTGATCTTCGTTTTCAACAGCATAAAGTGCCATTGCAATAGCCGCATAGATTTCTCCACTTTCGTTATCCAACAGTTCTTGTGCTTTGGTCGAATCTATTCCCGATTTCATCATTCTTCGTTGTTTTAATTGAATGGAAATGTACCCAATCAGTTTAAACATAAGAAATAGGATAACTAGACCTATAAACACTACAAACATGGCAGTAGCACTCATGCCTACACCCAATGGGTCGTTTGTTTCAAACTTTTCGTTGGCAGCTCCTGTTGACATGATGGCATTGCCAATTCCATTTGGAAATTGTTTTTGTAAAACTGCCTGATGCTCTTTGTCTGTTGTAATGGTATTATTGGTACTAGGCGTAATGACAGAGAGTGTTTTCCACGCAGATTCCAATTCTCCAGTCGAGTCGTTTTTGACGAAATCTTTTCCATCGGCACATCGACCGAAACTGGTATTCGCATCTCCATTCCATTTTACAAAAATGCTATCGATGATGTCCTTTCCATTCGAATCTACAAGATACAGTGTATTTACTTTTACGGTATCCAACGTGAAATTTAGATGGAAAGTGCCCCTAGTTGGTTCATTGTCTGCCCAAAATAGGGTGTGTTGTCGAGGCTTGATTTTTGTAAGTACATCTCCTTTGGGAATCATATACTTTTTTAGGTTCGCAACATCATTTGATAAATAACATCCCCCAATATTGACTGTGGCGTAAGCAGAATTGAAAATTTCAATCCAAGGACTCTGTATCCCATAGTCATCCTGAAAATTGTTCATATTTTTGACCATTACTTCATTTATTCTCAGTTGTGTAGCACGCTGAGCTGTGGCACTGAAAACGAAAAGAAATAAGCCTACCAACAAAATTCCGAATTTATATTTCATCATAATTTTCTTCATGTTATGTTGAATTTATAGCGGTAAGTTGTCGTGTTTCTTAGCCGGATTTGTCAGCTTTTTAGTTTGAAGCTGTTGCAAAGCTCTAATGATACGGAAACGTGTGTTTCGTGGTTCGATGACATCATCGATATACCCATATTTGGCTGCGTTGTATGGATTTGCAAAAGCGTCGCGGTATTCTTGTTCCTTTTGTGCAGTTATGTCCGCTGGATTTTCTGATGCAGCTACCTCTTTCGAATAGAGCACTTCGATAGCTCCCGATGGACCCATGACCGCAATTTCAGCTGTTGGCCAAGCGTAGTTAATATCGCCACGTAGGTGTTTCGAACTCATTACACAATAAGCTCCGCCATACGATTTACGAAGTGTGACTGTTACTTTTGGTACAGTAGCTTCTCCATAAGCGTAGAGCAATTTAGCTCCATGTAGAATTACACCGCCATATTCTTGAGCAGTGCCTGGCAAAAATCCAGGAACATCGACCAGCGTTACCAACGGAATATTAAATGCATCGCAAAAACGAACAAAACGAGCTGCTTTGCGCGATGAATTGATATCGAGTACTCCAGCTAAGTATTTGGGTTGATTAGCCACCATACCTACTGATTGACCATTGAAACGGGCAAACCCGATAATGATATTTTGGGCATAATCTTTGTGTACTTCTAGGAATTCACCATTATCAACAATCGCTCCAATCACCTCATACATGTCATAAGGCTTGTTTGAACTGTCGGGTATAATGTCGTTTAATCCATCCTCTAGGCGATTGATAGGGTCGTTACAAGCAATGACAGGAGCCTCTTCCAAATTGTTTTGCGGCAAGTAGGAGAGCAGTTTGCGAATCAAAGAGATGCCTTCTTCTTCATTTTCGACGGCAAAATGAGCAACGCCAGATTTACTTGCATGCACACTTGCTCCACCTAACTCTTCTTGAGTGACATCTTCGCCAGTTACCGTTTTCACCACTTTTGGTCCGGTCAAAAACATATAGCTAGTACCTTTTGTCATGATATTGAAATCGGTCAATGCTGGAGAATAAACTGCTCCACCTGCACACGGACCGAAAATACCTGAAATTTGAGGAACAACACCTGAAGCCAGAATGTTACGTTGGAAAATTTCTGCATAACCAGCCAAGGCATTTACGCCTTCCTGAATGCGTGCACCACCCGAATCATTGATGCCAATCACTGGAGCACCCATTTTCATGGCTTGATCCATTACTTTGCAAACTTTCATTGCCAATGTTTCAGATAAAGAACCTCCGAAAACGGTGAAATCTTGAGCGTAAATGTAAACTAATCGCCCCATGATTGTACCATATCCAGTGACAACGCCATCACCTAAATAGGACTCTTTGTCGATGCCAAAATTGGTGCATCGGTGAGTCACAAACATGTCGAACTCTTCGAAGCTTCCTTCGTCGAGTAACATGGCAATTCTCTCGCGGGCAGTGTATTTGCCCTTTTTGTGTTGAGATTCTATCCGTTTCTCGCCACCGCCAATACGTGCCTTATCTCGCAATTGTATCAGCTCTTTTACTTTTTCAAGTTGGTTACTCATTTTGATTATCTATTAAATGTGTTCGTCATTGAAAAACGTTTTGCCTGAAAAGGTTGCCTAAATTTAATTTTTAGGCTCTTCGCACAATTCAGTCAATACGCTACAGGTGCTTTTTGGATGTAAGAATGCGATGTTAAGACCTTCGGCTCCAGCACGAGGCGCTTTGTCTATGAGCTGTACTCCTTTGCTTTCGACTTCCGCTAAGGCGTCTGCTACGCTATCTACAGCAAAAGCGATGTGATGAATTCCTTCGCCTCTTTTTTCGATGAATTTTGCGACTGCGCTATCTTCGCTCGTTGGCTCGAGTAGCTCTATTTTTGTTTGCCCAATTTTGAAAAATGCTGTTTTTACTTTTTGATCAGCTACCACTTCTATGTTGTAGCATTTCAATCCTAAAACGTTTTCGTAGTAAGGTAGTGATGCTTCGATGCTTTTTACTGCAATGCCCAAATGTTCGATGTGAGATAAGTTCATAATTTTATCTTTTTAAGTAAATATTCAGTTTTGTGCCACAAAGGTAGAAAGATTAAATTGATATAAAGAAATATTTCTCTATTAAAAAATAAAATAATTTTACAATTTAAATTGCTATTGCACAGAGGTATAGCGTAGTGTGCAAAAAAGTTGTAGCAAAGAGAATTTCATTGCACAAATTGCATTTATTTGTGTAATGAATAATCGAAGGTAAGCTATCTTTCTCATCTTACAAAAAAAAAGAGCGGGTTAAGTGTATTAATACTTAACTCGCTGTTTGCGAAAATTGAGACGCATAGAATCTGCCTTGATCAACTTTATTTTTTTTAAGGCTTCATATCCGGTGAGACAACTAACACCCGTCTTGACAGAATTGTATTCCGTCTTTGTTGTAAGGGAACGAGTTCGGATAACAAATATATTTCTAATTGTCGGAATTATAAATTCCTATAGTACTAAAAAAGGCGGATGACACATCCGCCTTGACCAAGGAGTGGCTTTGTGCATGGTTTGGTTTTTGTTTGTAGTTTGATATGGCTATAAATCTATATTTTATACTATTCTCTCTAATTTTTATTAACTTGAAAATCAGTATCAATAATTATTGATGTTAGAGTATCATTACTAAAGCTATAATAATGATACACTCCAAGAACATCCCAACATAACTCTACTACATTAATTCCCTCATTACTAATTTTGATTGCTGAAGGAATAATTGACAAGAATTCAGTTTTGGACATACCTATATGAACTCCGTTTGTCAATAATATATCATTATCCAATATTTTTGCCGATACAATCTCATATCGACTTTTTTTATCAATAAATCTTTCTACAAAATAGAACTTTACATAATTTCTACCAGAATAAAACTTTTCTAATTTAGTCTTATCCTGATCTTCATAGCACTCTTGTTTATAATGCAGATTCTTCATTTGGTTCTTTAAATCTGCTAATTTTTTAAAACAGCCAAATGGGTAGTCTATAAAATCATCATCTGAATTAATTTTCAGAGTGTCTTTAACAACATTGTAGTCATCATATTTTAAAGTACTGGTTGCTTTTTGACAAGATTGAGTTATATCTAATTGATTATTAGCATTTCTGCTATTAATTGACTGTGTTTTGCTATTATTTTGGGAATTACAGCTTATAAAAATACAGCACAAAACAAGACTCATTATTTTTCTATTAAATTTCATTATATTTCTGATTTTTATTAGTCAATTGGATTGATCAAAAAGTCTATCTACATAATAAATTGAAAATTGAATAGCTTCAATACAACTTTGCAAATCGTTACTTTTAATCTTAATAATAGGATCGTCCCAACTTGATTCTTGAATCAGATAAATGACAAATGCATTTTGGTTATCGTACCAGCCTGCATCAATTAGATAATTCATCCTTTTTATTTGAAAAAGATCTTCAATTAAAAGTGAATTATCTTGCTTTTCTTCTATTTCAAGTAAGTCAGACTTTACAATCACCCAGTTTGAGGGTATATTTAATTTTATCATTTTTTGAATGATGTTATAGGATACTATTTTCCAACAACAAATATATTTATTCTTTACTAATTCGCAAACTTCACGAAACAGAAAAGGCGGATAAAAATCCGCCTTCACCACAAATATTTCGTTGTATTTGACCTATTTATCTAAATCAACACAAGCGTTGTAGATGTTTTCTACCAATTCCGGTAATTTGGCTTGTGGAACGGCTGAGAATGCCAGACGAATCACACTGCCCAAAACAATTACACCGGTGCTGTATTTTTCGAGCAGGTGTTTGCGGATCTCTTCAGCCACGAGGCCTTTTTTAGGCTCTACACACATAAAGTAGCCCGAGTTGAACGGCAGTGGTGAGAAATATTCAGCATATTTGGGGTTAGAAAGTGCGTCACGAAGGATGTCGTAGCGTCCTTTCAAGATGTCGAATTTCTCTTTTTTTGATTGCTCGTACGTTGGTGCTGAGTAAACTTTGAACAACATCGATTGCGACAATTGGCTGATGTTTGAGATGTTACCACGCACAGCACCTGCTGTTTTGTTTTCGAGTGCTTCGTATAGTTCGGCTGTTCCGCCTTTGATGGCGTAGGTGATGAAACCCACACGGAATCCCCACACGTAATCTTCTTTGGTTGGGCCGTCGAGTTTCACTGCTAACACATTTTCCGACAAGTTTGCCAGTTCCACAAAGATTGACTCTGTGAATACGTTCTCTTCGTACACCAATCCGAAGTAAGCATCATCGATCAACACGATCACTTTTTTGCCTTTGTCAGCTACTTTTTTGATTTCGGCAACGATGGTTGCAATTTCAGAAACCAGCGGCGTGTAACCAGCCGGATTATTAGGGAAATTGAGCAGCGTGATGATTTTCTCACCTTCGATTTCGTTCAGTTTTTTACCGAAATCAGCTACGTTGAAGCCACCATTTGCAAATAGTTCGAAAGTTTCGACCGTTGCGCCGTAGTTGTTTTCGAAAATCAGGTTGTAGTTTTCCCAGTAGTGGTTCGATAGTAAAACCGTGTCGTCTTCGTTGGCAAACAGATATGCTGCCATGCTGAGACCGTGCGTCAAGCCATTGGTTGCAATCGGATTACTAATCACTGTCTCTTTCAAAGATGGATTTTTTCGATAGATTGAATCTTTCCACAAAGAGCGAAATTCGGGTTTTCCAAAACTCGGCGCATAAGGGAAAATATTGGCAGTTGGCATATTCACCAATGCATCGAACTCAGGAAGGTGCATCGACGAACCATCGTCTTCTACCGCTTCACCAATAGTTGCATTGATAGCTTTACCACGTGCTTGCGCAGCTTGCGCTAGAATTCCCAATTTTGGGAAAAATATATTTTTTCCTCGTTCAGAGAGCATACTCAACACATTCGCATTGGTTGCCACGATGGTGTTGTTGAGAGATAAAGCTTGATTATCCATTGATTATTTGGTTTGTAAATTTGTAATAAATTTGTGTGAAAAAATGACGTTTGATTCCTTATTGCAGCAAAAAGTACCACCCAGCTTATTTTCGAGTGCAAAGATATATCATCTTGATTAATTAGAGAAGTGATAATGAATGTTTTTGCCCAAAAAGTTGATGATAAAATGGCGAAGAAATGTACGCCTATTTATTTCGATCATAACCAAATAGCTTGTGCTTTTTAATATGCTCAAAAACTTCTTGTGGAACAAATTCAGCAAAACTGTCATTGCCATTTTCAATTAGTTTTGTGATATATTCTGAATTTATTTTCAAATTTCTAGAAGAAATGCTGTTCAGAATCAGTATTTTTTTTGTTATATTCAGGTATTGCCACAGAAGGCGATTCTCTGGTGAGAAGTGTGTATCTTCGGGATATTTCACTTCATCCGTTTTAGAGTCGAGGTAAGGGAATAGGTAAATTTTTACATTTTCTTGAAACATGGTGCCCATTGCTTCCAGAAGTCCACCTCGCAAATCGGTGTAGTTTTGGTTGTCTAGAATTTTCTCGAAAGTAGGCAGTCCAATCACGAGTCGAAGTTTAATCATCTTAAACTGCGCAAAATAGTTGACCAATTTGAAGAAACGTGTGAAACGAGAGATCATCACACTTTGCCCCATCATATTGAGCAAATCTACCCGATGAAGAAAATCCTTTTCATCTACTTTTTCGTTTCGCATGAGTGAATTCAACGAAATTTCGCAAAACGCAATCGTATTATCAGGCATATAATCTTCGTCTTGCTTGAATATTGCCAGACTATCGTTGATGAAATCTATTCCCAAATTATTAATCGGTCTGAAATATCCTCTGAGCAAAAGGACATTCTTTTTGTGCAACATATCACTGGGTTGTTGCACTTTGCCATCTTTGTCGAACATGATGGCGGGTGTCATGTTGTTGCTGACCAACATCAGATTAAGAATGCGATTGTCCACCCATTTCATATCGGGGCCTTCTACATATATATAATCGACTTCTACACGATCAGTATCCAGATTGTCGAGCAGTGAAAGGAGAATTTTGCGGGGATCTTCCCATTCAAAAAGACCGCCATAAATGAGATTTATGCCTAAGGCTCCAAGTGTATATTGTTGCAATAAGGTGTCGTTTTCGTGCAACTTTACGTGAATGAAAATCTTATTCGGCTCATACCGCTTTGTGCCTTCTACCGAAATGCCCAGCCAACCGCTTCCTTGATTCGTTTTCGTGAAGTTTAGGGTCTCAACCGTATTGGCAAAAGCAAAGAATTTTTGGCTGTTTTTTTTGTCCAGAATTTCAATCAGTTCGTCGTACTCATAATCCACCATTTTACGCAAACGATCTTCTGCGACATAACGCGAGGGTGTTCCGTGATTATAAAAATGGTCGCTGAAAAGCTTATCATACGCTGAAATGGATTTAGCAACGGTATTAGATGCGCCACCCGCTTGAAATAGATGTCGGGCAGTCTCTTGTCCACCACCAATTTCGGCGATTGCTCCGTAGTATTTCGAATCAATATTGATACGAACCGATTTTTCTTTTGTGCTCAGCTTATTTGTCTTTGTCATTTTGAATTTTGAATGAAGCGACGAGATTTTTATACGAATTATTGGAAACTCAGAAATACAACGCTTTAATCAGAATAATAGTTCTGATTTGTTTCTATGAAAATTTAAGTTTAAATTCTCAGTAGATAATATTATTATCGAAAACTTGGGATTCAATCTCTCTTCAAGTGAATATCCATTTGTGGGAATGGTATATTGAGACCTGCTTCGGCAAAGTTTTTGTAAACCAATTCGTTCAAATCGAAATATACGTTCCAATATTCGGAACTTTCGACCCAGACACGCACTACTATATCCACAGAATTATCACCCAGTTTTGCTAAAGCGACGAATGGTTCTACTGGCTCTTTTTGCACACGGTCATCTTGCTGCAAGAGTCTTAAAATTAAAGATTTAGCTTTATCAAAATCATCTCCATAGGCAATGCCAAAAGTCCACTCGATGCGACGACGATTCTCTTTTGAGAAGTTATTAATGATACCTGTTGCGAGGCTACCGTTGGGAATTATGATCGCTTTGTTGTCGAAGGTATTGAGCACAGTGTTGAAAATCTGAATCTCTTTCACAGTACCTGTATAACCTTGCGCTTCGATCACATCATTTACTTTATATGGTTTGAAAAGCAGTACCATCACGCCACCCGCAAAATTTTGCAATGTGCCGCTCAATGCAAGACCAACCGCCACACCGGCAGAGGCAAATAGTGCTACAAAAGAACTGGTCTCAATACCAAGAATGCCTATTATCACGACGATAAGAACGATGGTTAGTCCGATATTTATCAAACTAATCAGGAAGGTACGAAGGGAAAGATCCATCTCTCGTCTGTCGAATATTTTGATGCAAATGCGCTTCAATCGACCGATAATCCATCGACCAACGAAATAGATTACTAAAGCGATGAGCAGCTTTGTCGCAAAACCTAGCGCTTGTGTCGCTAATTGTTGAAGAAAAGCGTGTAAAGTTTCTCCAGAAAGGTCGTTGATACTGGTAGGTAAACCAATTGTTTTTGAAATGTGGGTCTCCACGCTATCTACCGTTGTTTTTGCAATTGTATCGAATTCGTTTAGCATACTCTTTTTTTTTACAAAACTAAAGGAATTAAAAATGGAGTGTAAACATTTTTGATTTTTTACACTCCATTTAAAGATTCTTTGAACTTATTTCTTCTCACTCAAGAGATTTCGAATATCAGTTAATAATTTTACTTCATCCGATGGTTCAACGGGTGCTGGCGGTGGGGCAGGAGTTTCAATCTCTTTTTTCTCGCTCAGTCGGTTCATAAATTTGATGAGCATAAAGATACAGAATGCTACAATCACAAAATCGAATACCACTTGAAGGAAATTTCCGTAGTTGAGGCTAACCTCCTTCAAACCTTCCATTTCGTTTGCTTGCTGCATCACGATTTTGAGGTTTGTGAAATTGACACCTCCAACTAGTAAGCCAATGGGAGGCATAATAATGTCAGCTACTAATGAAGAGACGATTTTTCCAAAAGCTGCTCCGATAATAATACCTACAGCCATGTCGCTTACATTGCCACGCATGGCAAATTGTTTGAATTCTTGTATTAATCCTTTCGCTTTCATAGATTTAGAGATTTTGAATTGTGTGTTGGTTATTCAAGGTTCGATAGTATTTTAGTTTCCAATGCTTTTGCTTTTGTTACAGATTCTGGATTGTTTGAATCTATTTGGTAGATTTCCTTTTTGGGAATTACAATCTCAATTCCTGTTGGAACTCTGTTTGGGTTTCGAATCAATGATTTATTCGCTTCATAAATATAGACCCAAAATGCCTTTTCACCATAGTATTTGAGTGAAATGCGTGTTAATCGTGCTCCCGGTTCCATCGTCACTTTGGCTAAAATGTCATCGGCATTGAGTTCGATTTGATTATTATCAACAGATTCCATCGCTTTTGTGACCGATTTAATAATCAAAGAATCTGATTTAGGTTGTGTAATTGAGTCTTTGACTACAACTGGTTGTGGCGCTGATGATTGTTTGGTGGCATAGTTGCCATAATAGAAGTTGCATCCAAAATAGGTGCCACTTGTGATGAGCAGTAAAACGATAAAATAGTAAACCCACCGCAATCTGCGTTGTGATTTTGTATGATCTATGGAGTCTTCACTCTCTTTGGCGGATTCAATGTCACTATTAATTATCGGATGTTCTTCTTGCTTAGCCCTATTTTCGCTCTGTTCGATTGGCACTATCGGTTGATCGGCAATGGTTTCTTCATCAAGAATCATTGTCTCAAGGTGTGCAAACGGCTCGTTTACCGCATTAGCAAGCGCCTCATCGGGAATAAAAGAAGTTTTGTAATGACTTGCAATTTCTTGAAGTTCACCCGTGTTCACATTCGCTATGCGACGACTTTCTACTTTCACCAATTTGAACGTACCCAGTCCTTTTATCTTGACAATTTTATCCGTCGATAGATTTTCTTCGATGGTTTCGAACAGGTTTTTCAGAAAAATGGCAGCATCTTTTTTTGATATGTTTGCCGTTTTTGCTAAATGGTCGGTCAAGTCTGATAAGGATAATTTGTTATTCATGATTTTCTCCTTTCAGTTTTTCTTTGAATGATTTGCTTGCCAAAAAGACTAGATGCAATTTCGGTGGAATCAACAATCTCTTTCCAGAACTAGGATGAATAGTGAGACGTTCTTGTTTTTTCTTTACCTCAAAGGTTCCGAATCCTTGAATGGTCAATGAATTCATTTCTGCAAATGTAGCACCCAATACTTCACAGGTTGTTTTCAGCAATGTCTGAGTTTCGGGGATTGAGTGACCCATTTTTTTCGACAATTGAGCAGTCAGTTCCTTGTTGTTCATAATTCACATTATTTAGTCGATTTGAATAAACCATATCCTACTAACCTATCGTATCTTCCTCCGATGGGTCGATGAAATACTCGTACAGTGTATTCGTTCTCCGTTTCGTAGAAATTTCCATCGGTTAAAGCGGTGGTTCCCTTTTGTTGTCCATCGGGTACAAAGATATACTGATAATTGTATGCACCTTGTTTCAGCGAAATCTTTTTTGTGTATGCCCGTTGATCGATGTCGTACTCCATTTCCCACGCCGGATCTATTTTAAAACCATTAAATTCGCCTAAAATATAGAGTTTCCCGTTTCCTATTGGTGCATCTGATGCTAACGAAAAGTGGGTGACGAAATAGTCGGATTCGTTGTCGAAATCTTGTGCTTCGCTATTTCTGATAAAGCAACGACCATCTTGGTCTTGGTCATAAACATAGGTGCTGAATGTCTTGATTTTATCGCGATAGAGAAAGGCATGAAAATAGGGGTTGATGTGTTTAATTTGCTCTACATTGAGCCCATTGTATCGGTACGAAACCATTTCGAAACGTCGAAACTCATTGCCTGCTTCAAAAATCAGGTCACGAACATGCGTAAATAGTAGATTCGAACCTTGAGTGATCGTAGGAATCGTCAGCAATGCCTGGTTGTCGGTTCGGCTATTCTGATTCACAACCACTTTCATTTCCATTTGAGGCGTTCTGATGGTGTAGTTGCGCGTATCAATCTGCAAATCGAGTTGTTGATGTCCGCGATTGTAATCGATATCTGTAATGGTGTTGATTGTTGCTCCTACATTCACTAACCGTTCGTACACCGAAAAACGTGCCGTTGCAATGACGGTTTCGGGGTTGTCGTTGTCATAAATTGTCACTTGATAATTGCCCGAAAGTCTGACTTTTAAATTGTCATTTGGAATCGTAAATTGATAGTTAGTGTAGTTTTCGTAGGTGTTGAACGATGTTTTGTGAATCTCAATCGGTTGGTTATTGAATCCATTGAGAAATTCAGATTCTGAAATGTCTGTTGGTTTCCAACTGGCATCGCAATGGGTAATCTTATAGTAGAAATAGTGAACATTCAAATCCAGATAATCGAATTTAATTTCAATGCTCTGATCTCCATTCAGTTCTATCACTGGCGGTACTTGCCAATTCTCTTTCACCCTTACTGTGAGAGTTCTCACCAGATCGTCTGCTGCTTTAGATTGTGCAACGACGGCTGGTAGAATAAGTTGGAAAAGCAATATGTAAAGAAGTTTATTCATAGAGATTATTTTTTTGAAACGACCGAGGCTATGGGCATTTGGCGGTCACCGCTTAGGCGGGATGTTTCATTTGCGGGAGCGTTCGCTTTCGTGGAACGACAAGGTGAATGCGGGAGCAAAACTGCCGGAATGCACGTCAGCCAGCCAATGGACATAGGCGTGTGTTAGCGGTTAGGGCTTTTCCACAAGAAAATTAAAAATAATGTTTGCGATTATTCCTGTTGCGATACTCGTTCCAATTGAAATTAAAAACCAAGTCCACTTATGTTCCATTTTTTTTCTAATTTCATCTCTATAATCTTTTGCTTTTCGAGTTAGGGTTACAAAGCTTAGTTCTCTGTTATTTGAAGCAGTTTCTTCAATCCAAACCCCAAAAAGTATAGATAAAATCACTGAAATAAGCAAGAAAATCACCACTTTAAAATAATGTTGTGAAGAAACACCGCTAGCCATATAGGATGTAAGAAAATCAACCTTTTCATTAACTGTATGTTGAGCGGAATTAGTATATGTTTGGACTCTTTTCATTTCATTTTCAATAAAATGACTTGTCGCTAAGTAAGCCCCAAAAATTGATGTAAGTAAGAATAAAAATGAAAATCCCAAACTGAATTTACTACTATGTCTCCTAACAAAACGTTTGAATTTATTTTCTTTTTTTAAAAGTGATTCAATTTGATTTGTTAGTGTATTTTCAATATCCGACCCAAAACTTCTCGCAGTATGTTCAATATTAATTCTGAATTCTCCTTTTGAAACATATAAAAAAGAGGGTACATCGTCGTCTTCAATTACTGCTTTTTCAGTTGCTGATATTATTAACAGCTCAATTACTTGTTTTTCTGGGTGTGTTTTGTCACTAAATTGAATTAAATAGTCCCAAGTTAATTTTACCGCTTCGGAGATAATAGGTTTTACTTCGTTGTACGTTACAAGTTCATTATAACTTCCTAATTGAACTGCAGAACGGTCTGTAAAGAATATTTTTGCGGTAAATTGTATTAGTTGTCCATTGTTTTGTTGAGTAACACGTTGATTAACCAATTCATAAAAACTTTGTAAGTCACTTAGTTGTACTTCAAAGTTGCCTGAAATTCTCTTCGAAATGGTTTGAGGTTTACCAAGTAGCCCTGTTATGAAATCTTTAAATTGACTTATGTCAAATGGAAAAGTGAGATAACCTTTTGAGAAATTCTTAGGTTCAAGATCATTCTCTTGATTTACAATTTTAATCTCTTGCATAATGTTTTTGTTTTATATTTTATTTTTTTAGCCTTACCGCTAACATCAATATAAGCTCAACTCTAATTCCGATAAGCTCAACTCAGTTGCGTATATATTCGCTTTAGTAGTTGTTTCTAAAATTATTAATAAATTGATTTTCAATATGATATAATAATATGATATATTCAAGGTGTTGAGCTTATCGAATTTTTTGAATGTGAACGAATTGATATGTTTTTCGAATTATTTAATTAGCCGTTCAAGCTACTTTTGTCGAAATGAAGTGGCAATAGTTCTGTGATGCTATTCACAGCATAAATGACTTCGCTACCCGCCATTAAAATCCGAATAGGAGTGTCGAATCGATTTTCTGTTTCAAGAATAACTTGACGGCAAGAACCACACGGAGCAGTGCACTCTTTGGTGAAGCTGCCACCTGTTTGAGCAGCTATTGCCAATAATTTTACTCCAACGTTGGGGAATTGTGAGTTTGCGAAAAAGAGTGCGACACGTTCAGCACACAATCCCGATGGATAGGCTGCATTTTCTTGATTTGTTCCCGTTATTATTTCACCATTTTCGAGCAGCGCAGCTGCACCCACTTGAAATTTAGAATATGGAGCATACGCTCTGCTCGTTGCATCTTGAGCCAATTTTATAAGGTTTTTTTCGATTTCTGATAGTTCTTCAAGTTCATAAACTTGTATCTTTGCGCTCACAATCCGTTCGTTCATATTGATTTAGTTTTTATTTTTACAAATATAGTAGATTATTCATAAATATTAGTTTAAGTGAGCAAAAATAGTCCGAATATCAAGCGATCTGTTTTATTGGTTTTTACTGCATTTGTCGGATACATTTCTGTGGTGTCTCAGAATAAAAACAGCCAATATCTCTCCTACATAGAGCAATATTGTGATTTGGCAATGGATCATCAAAAACGCTTTAAAATTCCTTCTAGTATCACCTTGGCGCAAGGTTTGTTGGAATCAGGCGCTGGAAGGAGTGCACTTACCATCGCTTCGAATAATCATTTTGGGATAAAATGCAACAATGGCTGGGCAGGTCCGCACGTTTTACACGACGATGATCGAAAAGACGATTGTTTTCGTAAATACAATCATGCGCACGAATCGTATGAAGATCACTCCCAGTTTTTGAACCGTAATCCACGCTATGCGTTCCTTTTCGAATACAATATTCGCGATTATCGCAATTGGGCAACAGGATTGCAACGAGCTGGTTACGCAACCGATAAATCGTATGCCAATAAGCTGATCAAAGTGATTGAAGATTATTCGCTTTTCGAATACGACCTCAAAGCAATGGGTAAAGGCGAGAAACGTACACAAAGTCCCGCTTTTGATAGCTCTCTACCCGAAGTATTCAAATCGCAAGGTCTTCTTTATGTAGTGGCTAAGCGAGGCGATACGTACGAGTCGTTGGCAGAAAGACTCGGTTTTAATGATCGTAAGTTGTTGATTTGTAATGAAGTTCCAAAAGATTTCCCACTCGAAGAGGGCGATATTGTTTACCTTCAAATGAAGAATAAAAAGGTGAAAGGTGATTTCAAGTTCCACATCATTCAGCCTGGAGAATCGATTCATAGTATTGCGCAAATGTATGGCGTAAGGATGAAATATATTTACAAAATCAATAAACTGACCGACGACTATATTCCAAATGATGGAGATACGTTGAAGTTGAAAAAGTGAAAAGTCGTAAGCCTGTCTGCCGACAGGCAGGCTTACGACTAATTTTGACTTACGACTTTTAGAAATAAAAATCGTACCTTTGCACTCTCAAAAATGTTGATGATAATATTTAGCAAATGATTACAGTTTCGAATCTCACCATGCAATTTGGCAAAAAGCCACTTTTCTCAGATGTTGATCTCAAATTCACAGCCGGCAACTGCTACGGTGTGATTGGTGCCAACGGTGCCGGAAAATCTACTCTTATTCGTATTATTTCTGGAGAACTCGACCCTACGCGTGGTTCAGTCTCCATCGGTCCAGGCGAGCGATTGTCTGTACTTAAGCAAGATCACCACGAATTTGATGAATTCCCCGTTCTCGATACCGTTTTGATGGGTCACAAAGAGATGTGGAGCATTATGAAGCGAAAAGATGCGCTTTACGAAAAACTCGACTTCACCGAAGAAGACGGCGTATTGGCGGCCAAGCTCGAAGACGAATTCGCTCACATGGATGGATGGAATGCGCACAGCGATGCCGCCAACTTATTGAGCGGACTAGGCGTGAAGGAAGATTTGCACGACATGTTGATGGGCGATATTGATGCTAAAATCAAAGTGCGTGTGCTTTTGGCGCAAGCGTTGTTTGGTAATCCTGACAACTTGTTGCTCGATGAGCCTACGAATGACCTTGACTTGGAAACAGTGCTTTGGTTAGAAAATTACCTCGCAAATTGTCAAAATACGGTGATTGTTGTTTCGCACGACCGTCACTTTTTAGATAATGTATGTACCGATGTGGTCGATATTGACTATGGCCGTGTTCATGCCTTCTCTGGTAACTACACATTCTGGTACGAATCGAGTCAGTTGGCATTGCGTCAGCAGTCGGTGGCTAACAAGAAAGCCGAAGAGAAGCGCAAAGAGTTGCAAGAATTTATTCAACGTTTTAGTGCCAACGTAGCGAAATCGAAACAAGCTACCAGTCGTAAGAAAATGCTCGAAAAGCTCAAAGTGGATGAAATTGAAGCTTCTACTCGTCGTTATCCGGGAATTATTTTCCAACAAGATCGTCCGTGTGGTGATCGTGTGTTGGAGGTCGAAAATCTTTCGTACGAACAAGATGGAGAGGTATTTTTCAAAAATGCAAGTTTTACCATTGAGAAAGGTCACAAAGTTGTTTTCTTATCGAAAGACAACCGTGTTACCTCTGCTTTTTTCGATATTATCAATGGTTTGAAACAACCAACTACGGGTAAATTCGATTGGGGAGTGACCATTACGAGTGCTTACTTGCCGATGGAAAACAACTCGTTTTTCACAAAAAAAGAGAACCTGATTGATTGGTTAGGCAAATATTCGACCGATACGAGCGAATCGTTTATTCGTGGTTATTTGGGTAGAATGTTGTTCACCGGAGATGATCTGTTGAAGAATAGTCAAGTGCTTTCGGGAGGAGAGAAGATGCGTTGCATGATTGCTCGCATGATGCTTCAAAATCCGAATGTGATTATTCTTGATCACCCAACGAATCACCTCGATATGGAGTCTATTCAAGCGTTCAACAATAATATGAAAGCGTTTCCAGGTCAAATATTGATGGCATCGCATGACCACGAGTTCATCGAATCAGTTTGTAGCCGTGTGATTGAACTCACCCCTAACGGTGTGATTGATCGCTACATGGACTTTGAAGATTATTTGACTGATGATAATTTGAAAACAGTGCGTGAGTCGAAGTACAAAGTTTAAGAAACCCCACCCAACCTCCCCCAAAGGGAGGAGCAAAAAAAGAATCCCGATCAACAAGTGTGCTGGTCGGGATTCTTTTTGCTCAAAATTAGGAATTAGCAAGTTTTGTCTTTATTTTCTAATAATAGCTTTCCGATAGATTCGGTGATTAGCATTTACTACCACAATATAACTTCCTGCTTTCACATTATCCAAGCTCAATTCAAAGGTTGCACTCGAAATTGATTTAGAAATAATCTGTCTTCCATCGAAACCATAGAGCGAAACGGTGCCACCAATTTCATTTATTTCCGGTATTTTGACGGTAATTTTTGAAGTAGATGGATTGGTATAAATAATGAAATCAGCATCAACTACATGCTCTACAATACCAGATGATAAATCAGTCACCCAAACACCATTTGACAATGTGCCCATAAAGGCTTTATTGCCCAATAACTGAATGCTATTGACTGTGATTCCTTTTTGCCAATTGTTTACATTGTGAGTCAATACCCAGTCGTTACCTCCGTTGGTGCTTTTGTATAATCCTTCATTTGTTGCTAATAGCCAGAGATTTGAGCCATAATTTTTTATGAAACTAATAATGAACTTTTGAGGTAATCCAGTGGTGGATATTTCAGACCATTGGTTCATCCCAATATCATATTTATAAAGTTTATCCAAATCGACACCCATTCTTCTATCGTTTACCGCAAAAATGGCATAATTGTGCGCTAAGTCGAAATCCATTATCGGAGCACCTTTATCGCCTCTGTTAAGCGGAATTCGTTTGATGGTAAAATCATACCCAAATAGTTGATTGGGATTGATGTCTGAAAAACTCATTCCGAAATTATTTGCCCGATTTACATTCGTAAAATCCTGCCAACCATTGTCTTGTTCAGAATAGAAAGCAAACAAGCAATTCTTTGGACCTTTGAGGTAGATCCGTTGATTGGTGTTTTGGCTACTGGGTTTCACCCATGAAGCTCCATTTTTATAAGTCACAATCAAGGCATAAGATGAGGTGTTTGAGTCGAAATAACTGATGTATAAAGCCGAATCGCATTTCCCAGCAAAAAGGTAATCTTTCCCTGAATTGTAAGGAACAGGGATAGGAGCCGATTTCCAAGAATCGCCATTATCAATTGATTTGTAAAGCATTACATCGTTTGCAAATGGATCGGGGCGAACTAACGAAAAGAGCGTGTCTTTTACTGCCATAATGTCTTCTACGAAATAAGCAATATCGCCAAAATCGGGTATTCCATTATTATCAGCACTCCAACTTAATCCTTCGTTTGATGAACGTATGATTCCTCTATTGTTTGTCGTGTATTGTAATTTTGTACCTGATTTAGTTAGATTACCTGCATAAGTGGAGATGAATTGATTGTTGTTCGAAGTCCAAGAATCGCCTCCATCGGATGAGAATAGGATTTGGTCGTATAGGTCTATTCCAATGAGATTATTTGCCGAAAGTTGACAAATTCGCTCAATCATTGGCGAATCCAAACCAGTGGAGTTAAGAATATCAAACGAACCGCCTTGATTTGTTGATCGATAGAGTTTCAGCCCAACAAATGGTGTCATTGCCACTGCAAAAATGGCGTTGTTGGTAACTGATATATTTAGTAATTGATACGTGTCTGGTACTTTTCCAGTGGAGATATCTCCCCAAGTTTCGTTGCTAAAATTGTACTTGTATATGATGTTGTTTGTAAGAAAATAGAGATTTCCAGCAGCATCTCCAGCAACATCGTAATCGCCATTAAATGACGTTGTATTACCCAGTCCATTGACCGAAACAGTCGTCATTGAATTGCCGTCGGTAGTATAATACAAATTATCGTTTAGCAGCAAAATAAGTCTGTCGGAGCTAAATGAGATGAGTTGACAATTTCCGCCTTGCCACTCTTTTGTCCACAAAATTGCACGTGCAGACCAATCTATACCGTTGGATGATGAATAAAGTTTTCCACCAGACATGTAGTCGTAGCCAACAGCATACAGCATGTTGCCAAGTTTTCCAATAGCTTGAGAATTAAAATTGGGGAAATTAATTATCGACCAATTTGCACCATTGTCGCTGCTTTTATACACTTTTGGTCCGTGTGGATTGTTGCTTAGCGCATAAAAATCGCTTCCAATGCTCACGATTTGACTACAATCTGTCGTTTCGGAACTGAAATTAAATGAAGAATTTGTCCAACTATGGCCGTAATCAATGGTTTTGAAGATGCCACCTGAGGTTGCCACGAGCACACAATTCGCATTTTGAGCGTATGCTCTGATTCTACCGCCAAACATCATTGGATCGTTGATTTGGCTAATCTGGCTTTGCGAATTAAAGCTGAGCAATAATCCGATACACAATAGATAAATCTTTTTCATGATTTAGACGTCAGTGATTACCGTGCTGACTCCGCACTTTAAGACGTAAGATTCTTATTTTGAGGAAAAGGGGTATCTATTTTTGTGTAAAAATGGCCTGAGGTGGGCAGGTGTATAATTGAGAATAAAGTAATAAAATGTAATTTGTGGTGGCGTTTTTCTAAATAACAAAGTTACACACAAAAATGACAATATGTTATAAAAAATGTTATTATTTATGTTTAAATTTACATAAAGACAAAAAAACACCGATTAATCAGAGTTAATCAGTGTTTTTATCATTTAAAGTGAATTTTTTAAGACAAACTGTCAACATGTATTTTGAAGTTTTCCAAAATACACTGCCAGCCATACTGCTGCATCTCAATTGGATTTTCGGTTTCAGGATCGAAAATTTGTGTCACTTTCACGCCATTAGATTCTAGGGTAAACGTAGTTTCAACCACTCGTTCGTCGGCCAGCACATAGACAATTTTAGACAAATTGTTGACTTCTGTATAAGTTCCTTCAAAATCAAATCCCATTGTTTTATCCCGAGACGACATAACTGTTTTAAATCGACCCCCAACACGTAAATCGTTTTCAGCGGCAGGGACATACCAATCCGGTGAAGCGAAATACCATTTTTCAATGTCGCTAGGTGTAATCCATGCACTCCACACTTTCTCTAATGTATTGTTAATCAATACTTCTACTTTGATTTTAGTTGCCATCAAACGCTTGTTTTAATTCGTTTATATCTAATTTTTTCATCCCGAGCATGGCTTGCATCGCTCTTGCTGCTTTCTCTTCATCATCGTCGTTGAGAAGTTCTGGTAGAATTGTTGGAACAATTTGCCAAGTTACACCGAATCTATCGGTGAGCCATCCACATTGCATTTCTGAGCCATTTTTACCTAGTTTCTCCCAAAGTAAATCTACCTCGTCTTGGTTTTCACAATTTACAAATAGTGACATGGCTGGCGAAAAAGAAAACATTGGACCACCATTCAGTGCGATAAAATTTTGTCCTTGTAGTTGAAACGATATAGACATAACAGCTCCTTCTGACATTGGAGATCCTTCTCCGTAATGGCTAATGTTTTCAATTTTGGAATCTTTAAATAAAGAAGTGTAAAGGTTTACGGCTTCTTCGGCTTGGTTGTCGAACCAAAGAAATGGAGTTATTTTTTGACTCATAATCTTATTTTTATAGAAATAAAACAGATTTCTAGCAATTCTGTTTATAATTTTCAACACAAAAATAAATTCAAGGTCGAATTCAATAGATTATTTGTTAAATTTGCGCTCCTAATTTAAAACAAACAAATTATGTTTCTCAAATTTATCCGACTCATTATTGCATCTCTTCTCATTATTGGTTCTGTATTCCTTTATATATATGGATGGATTTTTACAGGTGTAATGATTGACTTGTTGGCAAGCATCTTCGTGTTACTTCATTTCAAAAATGAGAAAAATCTACTTGCATTCTATTTTGTGAGAAAAAATAACATACAAGGAGCAACGTTGGCTTTGAACTATGTAAAGCGTCCGGAGCTGATGATTAAAAGCCAAGAAGCTTATTTTTACTATTTACGTGGATTGGTTGAAAGTCAACAACGACATGTAACTAAAGCAGAGAAAAGCTTTAAAAAGGCACTGTCTACAGGTTTGCGTATGAAAAATGACCAAGCCGTAGCCAAGCTAAATTTGGCTGCCATCGCATTGTCGCAGCGAAACAAAAAAGTCGCCATGGTTTATCTAGAATCTGCAAAAAAACTGGACAAACAAAAATTATTGACCGCACAGATTCGTGAAATAGAGATGATGATGAAGAAAATGTAACCTATAATTATAGATGTTAAATCCCGATTGACTTAGTGTCAATCGGGATTTTTTTTATCCATTTTGGCTGATTAGTTTCAGCGATTTTTCATTTGTGATTTTAATCTGTTTACCGCTCATTTCAATAATTCCATCTTTAGAAAACTCTGTTAGAAGTCGGCTTATACTCTCTCGACTAGTATCCACTAATCCTGCCAATTCTGATTGATTCATAGGCAAAATGAAGGATTCAGATTCGAAGATGTTTTCCGATAGATCCAATAATACATCGGCTAAATTTCCTCGTAGCTGTTTTTGTGTCCGATTAGCACATCGGCGAAGCGTCTCTAATTCATTTCTACAAAGTTCTAATATGATTTCGTACGAAAAGTCTGCTTTCTCGTTCAATAACTTGCGAAAGAAGGTAATGTCGATATAACACACCTCTACATCACCTATTGCTGTAACCGAATACTGATTTATTTTCTCTCCAAAAGTAGTAGGAAGTCCCATATAAGTAGGGGCTTTGATAATCCTTACAATCTGTTCATGAGAAGGTCCTGTTAAATGAATTTTGGCAATTCCAGATCTTAGGAAAGCAATATTCGTGGAAAATGTACCTTGACGAATAATATTTTCACCTTTCGTAAATGTGACTAAAGCTTTGTTGTCTGTCAACTTATCTACATCACAATGGCCTAGCGTTTCTGTCGCTTTGGACTTACATATACAATTAATACATTCAAATTTCATCTTGCAAAGATAGTCATAATATGATATATATCACATTTATTTATAAATAGATGCACATATATTTACTCGTCCTCTTTTTTTGAAAGACCATACCTTTGCCTATCAAATTTAACAAACCAATTTTAGTATAATTCATTATGGAAACGAATAAAAATATCGAAATCGCAGACCTTCAAGCTCAGATAGATGAGCTGAAAAGCAAGATAAGCACACTGGAAAATTCGCGCAAAGATCAATTATCAATGGCTATTGTTTCGGGTGATATGGATAAGATTCTGGCGGCCATGGTTATCTCCATTGCTGCTGCTGCGATGGATACAGAGGTGAAACTGTTTTTCTCGTTCTGGTCGGTTTCGGCTTTGCGGGATCGCAAGAAAAAAGCACCCGGTAAAGACATCATTTCAAAAATGTTTGGTATGATGCTGCCAAAAGGTAAAGAGAAATTGGCGTTATCCAATATGAATATGTGCGGTATTGGCCCTAAAATGATTAATCACTTGATGAAAAAACAAGGTGTCATGTCGTTGGATCAGATGTTTAAAGAGGCCGGCGAATTGGGCATCGAAATTACCGTGTGTGAGATGTCGATGAATTTGATGGGCTTCAAGAAAGAGGAGATCATTGATTATCCAAACCTACGCTACGCAGGAGCGGGCACTTTTGTGGCAGATGCTGGCGAAAGCAGCATTCAACTATTTATTTGAGAAAACAAGATTCAGAATTTCTATATTCAAATTAAAAAGACAAATTATGACAACAGAAGAATTAATGACCGTAGCGGTAGCAAAATCAGTAGATGCAAGAGGAACAGCTTGTCCCGGACCGCTTTTGGAAGCAAAAAAAACAATTGGTAGCATCAAATCAGGTGATGTGATGGAAGTATTATCAGCAGACGAAGGAACGAAATCGGATATCCCCAAATGGTGCGGAAAACAAGGTCACGAATACTTGGGTTTTGTGGATGTAAACGGATATTTCAAAGTTTATCTCAAGAAAAAATAATTCCTGTCAAACAGTATTGTAAAGGGCAGATTTCATCGGTTGTGTCTATTGTATTAAGGTTAGATGTTTTACAAAATACTCCTTTGCTGCCCTTTACTCTTTTTTATAAAAAGCCTCTCATAACCCATAAGACATGGCAGATATTTCGAAAAAAAGTGCGAAAATATTGGTGTTTTCGACCGAGAAAATTTCAGATCCGGCAATCGATATGGCCGGTTTGTTAAAGTTGCATTACCCACCCACCGTTTATACAATCACAATTCCTTGCTCTAGTGGAATTAAACCCAGTTGGATCATGTATGCCTACGAAAAAGGATTTGATGGTGTATTTATTGCTGCGGATGGAAGCGATTGTGTGTTTGGTGAATCGTGTACCGAGAAAACAGGTGCATTGGTTGGCAAAACTCATATTCTGATGCAGGAAAAACAGATCGAGCCCGCAAGATTGAGAATGGCAGCGATGTGTTCAGTGTGTAGCGAATCGTTTGTGAAACAGATCAAAAGTTTCAACGAATACTTATTAAAGAGTTCAAATACAGAGAAATGAGTTCAACGAAAAATAGTGTTTCTTACGATGCATTAGTCGTCGGAGCAGGCATAGCAGGCGGCGAAGCCGCACTAAACTTAGCCGTAAACGGATTTAAGGTATTGTTGGTAGAAAAAGATTTGTCGGTGGGCGGCAATATGATCAAGTTGAGTAAAGTTTTCCCGACTTTAGATTGCTCAGCCTGTATCACTACGCCCAAAGTATCTGAAATTTCGCGTCATCCCAATATCACCATCTTTACCGGTTCAGAGGCTTCCAATATCAGACGGGTTGCCGATAATCATTTTGTGGCGAATATCACCCGTCAACCACGATACGTGAGAGTAGAAGATTGTACCGCTTGCCAATTGTGCGAAAAAGCATGTCCGGTAAGTGTGCGCGACCAATACCAGTTTGGGTTGATTGGCCGTAAAGCCGCATATATTCCTTTTAGCATTGCCAGCCCGAAAGCAGCAGCCATCGATATTGAAAATTGTACGTTGTGTGGTGCCTGCGAACGAGCTTGTCCGACAAATTGTATCGATTTTACTCAGGAGGTAGAACATTTAGAGATGCAATTCAAAACGGTGATTTTGGCTACCGGATTTGAGATGTTCGACGCCAACCGTATTCCCCGATATGGTTTTGGAAAATATAAAAATGTGCTCACCTCTCTGCAAATGGAGCGTGAAATTGCACCGACCCGTCCATTCAATACCATTTTGAGACCCAGCGATGGAAAAGTGCCTGATAAAATTGCGTATGTACTTTGCGTGGGATCGCGTGATGCTTCGGTCGGAAATCCGATCTGTTCACAGATTTGCTGTATGTATTCTATCAAGCAATCGCAACTGTTGATGGGTGCTTTGCCCATGGCGGATGTGACTATCTACTACATCAATATCAGAGCTTTTGGTAAAGGATTCGAAGATTTTTACCAACAGGCAAAGGGAATGGGTGTCAATTTTGTGAAAGGTAAAGTTGGCTCAATCTCAGAAACCGAAAATGGGAATCTGATGTTGCGCTACGAGGATATCAACGAAGGCATAGTGAAAGAAGAGGAGCACGATATGGTGATTCTTTCGGTGGGTGTTTTACCCAATGAAGGAACCACTTCACTTTTCTCAGAGGAGCAATTGATGCTCGATCCGTATCGTTTTGTTCATCAAACCGATGGATTGGCAAACCCTTCGCATACCAGTATTGACGGCGTTTTTGTGGCAGGAACTGCTACAGGCCCGATGGATATTCCAGATGCTATTCTTTCGGCAGGATCTGCTTCATCAGAAGCCATTAGTTATCTGTTGAAGTAACCGAATCAGAATTGTAAAAGAAATAAAAGTAAAAACCGACAATCGAAACATTGAAAATGGATAAAAGATTAGGTGTCTATATATGTCATTGTGGTGGAAATATATCCGACTACGTTGACGTGGAAAAAGTGAGAGAAGCAATCGAAAATGATGGATGTGTGCTGATGTCAAAAACGACTCAGTTCGCCTGCTCCGATTCGAATCAGAAAGAGATGGTACTCGACATTCAGGAACAAAATTTATCTGGAATCGTAGTGGCGTCTTGTTCTCCAAAACTGCATTTGAATACCTTTCGCCAAGTGAGCGAAAGAGCTGATTTGAATAAGTATAACTACGTTCATGCCAACATTCGCGAGCAAGCATCGTGGGCACATTCCGATGATAAAAAAGGAGCGACTGAGAAGACCATTTTACTCGTGAAAGCTGCGATTGCAAAAGCGCGATTGGCAGAATCTCTCACACCAAATAAGATTATGGCAATCAATGCGGTGGCTGTTATTGGTGGAGGTGTTGCCGGATTGAAAGCGGCTATCTCTTTGTCAGACAAAAATACGCAGGTCGTGTTGATTGAAAGAGAGCCATTCATTGGTGGAAGAGTAGGTCAGTGGGGCGAAATGTTCACGACCAATCAGACTGGAAATGAACTGATTTCATCGTTGTATGCTCAGTTGGTAACACGCAAAAACGTGCAAATCTACACCAATTCTGAAGTGGTTTCTTATTCAGGTAGTATTGGTGATTTCAGTTTGAAAATTGAAACGACACCGAGGTACATTTCTCAAGATTGTGATGCGAAAGAGCTTCAAAAGGCGATGGACGTTTGTCCGGTGGTTGTGCCCGATCCTTTTACCTTTGGCATTACCAATCGCAAAGCTATTTATGGATTTGCGGCAAGCCAATATCCCAAACAGGCAACCATCGATGATGCCGCTTGTACCCACTGTGGTGCTTGTGAGAAGGTGAGTAAAAACATCGATCTATCTTTGCAAAAAGAGATGGTGGAGTTGCACGTTGGTTCGGTGCTGATGGCAACCGGTTTCGATCCTTATACTCCTGAAAATGGAGAGTTTGGATATGCAGAAAACGAAAGTGTGATTACATTACCACAATTCAAAAAACTGATAGACAACAGTGAATCAAAACTGATTTACAAAGGCAAAGAGATAAAAAATATTGCCTACATCTATTGCGTAGGTAGTCGTCAGGGTGACGAAGGCAACAGCTACTGTTCACGGTATTGCTGCACGTCAACCATTCACAGTGCCATTATTGCGAAAAAGAAGTTCAAGAATATCCACAATTTTCATTTCAATCGGGGCATTCGCACGTACGGAAAACAAGAGGTTTTGTATGCAGAATCCTTAAAATTAGGTGATCTTTATCTTCAGGCAACAGACGATTCTCCCGCCGAAGTTTATTCCGAAAATGGAAGAACATGGGTGAAGGTGAATGATATTCTGACAGAATCGAAAGAGATGCAAGTGGAGGTTGATTTGGTGGTGTTGGTTACCGGTATGGTGCCCAGATCGGATAAGAAAGTAAGCACTTTATTCAAATTGCCAAAAGGTCGCGATCGTTTTCTGAACGAGATTCACATGAAACTTCGTCCGGTAGAGACAGCGATTGACGGTATCACGATTGCCGGTACTTGCCAAAGTCCGAAAAACGTAGCAGAATCGGTCAACTCCTCTCTCTCCGCTGCTACTAAAGCATTTTCATACATCAGCAAAGGCGAATTGGAGACCGAACCGATTGTGGTAGAAATCGACGCTGTCAAATGTACGTGGTGTAATGAATGTTCAACAGCTTGTCCGTTCGATGCCATTACACAAGGTCTCGATGGTGATCGAAAAATAGCCGTTGTCAATACCACGGTTTGCAAAGGTTGTGGCATGTGTACACCTGTTTGTCCAACGGATGCGATTGACTTGGTTACCTTCTCCAGCAAAGAGATTATGAATATGATAGATGCGTTAACAGAACAGATTTAACAGACATAAAATGGAAGTTGAAAAAGGAAAAACGGCCAAATATCTTAGAGATAAACAAGGCGTATCGGAGCAAGTAAAGGAGAACTTAAAGGCGTTCACCCAAATTAAGAAAAGAATTCTTGATGCTTTGAAAGAGAGTGATATGACTATACTTCAATTGTCTCAAAAGTTGGAGATGCCAACCCACGAAGTGATGTATAATCTGTTGTCGATGGTAAAATTCGGTTGGGTAGAAACCGGCGAGATCGACGATATGGATGAGTATTATACCTATAAATTGAAACAATAATGGCAAACATAAATCCTAAATTTGGAGAAAAACTAAAAGAGTACGGAGCAGAAAACTTCAATGCGTGTTACAATTGCGGAACGTGTACCGCCGTTTGCTCACTCTCTACACCCGAAGACTCATTCCCGCGTAATATGGTGAGATGTAGCACCTTGGGACAAGATCAAGAGATTGAAGCTTCTCTCAAACCCTGGCTTTGCTACTATTGTGGCGAATGTTCGTTGCACTGTCCGCAAGATGCAAATCCGGGAGAATTGATGATGTCGCTTCGCCGTTGGCTGACAGCCAAATACGATTGGACCGGATTTTCTGGACTTTTGTATAAATCGCTTGCCGTTACCCTCATTTCATTGATAGTCGTGGCATTAGGCGTTGTTGGATTTGCATATCAGCAAAACTTCGAATTGGAATCTCTGATGCATTATGGACACTATTTCGAAATGATTGCCATTGGTTCGGTCTTTGCCGTTGTGTTGGTGCCCAACATCATCAGAATGTGGTATTTTGTAATTATCAAGCCGAAGAAAAAAGTTGCTTTTGCTACTTACTTTAAAGCTTCGGGGGATTTCTTTGTCCACATGTTTACCCAAAAACGTTCGCTGGGCTGCGACGATAATCAAGTGCGATGGTTCGAACATTTGATCCTCGTTTTCGGATACCTGGCATTGTTATTTACCACCGTATTTCTGGATTGGTTCGATTCGAAGAATCTCTTCGTTATCGCTTTGGGTTATATCGAGAGTATCGCCGTGTTTGTGATAACAGCTGATTTTGTGAATAGCCGCTTGAAAAAACAGAAAGCGGTTAGTACCCACTCACAACCTTCTGACTGGCTTTTTGTAGTTGGTTTGCTATTGATGGGTTTCACTGCTTTTTTGGTAAGATTAGCTATCGATATGAATATGATCCAAAGCCAATTGTGGATTTTTATCGTTCATTTGATTGTGTTGGCACAATGGGCGTTAATCGTTGTTCCATTTGGTAAATGGACTCACTTTCTCTATCGTTCGTTTGCTATGTATTTTGCTAAATTGATTGAGCTGAGTAAATAAAAAATATGAATATGAAGATTATAGTTCCGACAAAAGAAAATAATCAAGTTGATGCTCATTTTGGTCATTGCTCCTTCTATAAGATTTTCGAGATTTCGAGCACAAATCAGATCATTTTCGAAGAAAGAATGGACTCGCCACAAGGGTGTGGATGTAAATCGAATGTTTCAGAACTTTTTCAAGCCATGGGAATTGAACTGATGTTGGCAGGTGGTATTGGCGATGGAGCTATTAATAAACTCAATGATCATGGTGTATCGGTGATTAGAAATTGTGATGGAGATGTAAATGACCTTGTGTTACAATATCTCTTAGGCAAGGTCAAAGATAGTGGAAGTAATTGTTCTTCACATGAGCATGGTCATACTTGTAGTCATTAATTGTTAGTCGAAAAATAGAGAATAGGCAGCTCTTCGAAGTTGAAGAATCCATTCGATTAATATTAAAGCTTCTCGGCAACAAAAATAACGCCATTACCAAAAGCTTCACGGCTAATGAATTACTAATGAATTCATGAGTAATACACACAGTTTGGTGGGGAAATCCGAAGATAACTTCGTGTTTCCCTACTGTTTTTTTCTTTCCTTTGAATGTGGTTTTCAAAAAAATGAATTTTGGATTGACACATTCCCCAAATAAGTAACAACCTTTACCAACAAACTATTTAAGGTTATTTATGCACAGCATTTCCTTACGATAAAAGAAATTGTCAACTCTTTTTCTGTTCTCCCAAACCATGTTATTCGAGTATTCAAATAGTGAATATTCATCAAAATAGAAGATTAGAATTCGATTCGATTCTAATAATTTATCTTTATGCTTTATAAATAGAGCTCATAATACAACAATTACGAATTGATTTAAGAACATTTAGCAAAAGGTTTTGTTATTATAAATGACCTTAAAACATAGGGTCATAATTAGTTAATCAACCAAATATCAGAATTATAATGCAAGTACCCCAGACAAAATCGTTCGATTCATTTATCAGTGAATTCAAGACAACTCTCAAATCGCTGTTTCACGAAGAAAACGACATTAATAAGCTGAGTGTTAATCGCGGCTTACCGGAAAACGTTTTGAGCGAAATAATGGCCTGCAATCCTCTATCTGTAAGTATTCCTACAGAATTTGGTGGACGCGGAAATATTGTACAAGAAAATTTAACGCTGTTGTCAGCAGCATCGTACGAATCGTTGGCTCTCTCGCTGACTTTTGGTATCAATAGTGCGCTTTTTTTGCAACCAGTTGCCAAATATGGTCAATCAGAAGCTAAGGCATTTGTGTTTGATCGTTTCATGAAAATGAAAAACATGGGCGGACTTATGATTACTGAACCTGGTTTTGGTAGCGACGCCCTCAATATGCAAACTTCTTTTGTAGAAGAAGAAAATTCGTTTCATCTCAAAGGGACAAAACATTGGGCAGGATTAACCGGACAAGCCGATTTTTGGTTATTGACTGCACGCAAACAAGCACCACATGGTGGTTTGATGCGTGATGTCGATTTCTTTATTTGTGATAATTCTGCACACAATCAACAGATAGTAGTAGAAGAATATTTTGAAAATTTGGGATTATATCAAATTCCTTACGGTAGAAATATTTTGGATGTAAAAATCCCAAAAGTACAACGATTGATTCCTCATACAACCGGTGTTCAGATGATGCTTGATCTTTTGCATCGCAGTCGTCTTCAATTTCCAGGTATGGGTCTTGGTTTTATACAACGGATGCTAGATGAAGCAATTGCACATGCACAGCAACGTGCAGTTGGTGGCAAATCGCTCTATTCTTATGATCAGGTGCAACAACGCTTGGCTCGTTTGCAAGCTGACTACACGATTTGTTCTGCATTTAGTTTGAAAAGTGTGGAACTTGCTGATATTAAAAATGATTTGACACCTTATGGTTTAGAAGCCAATATCATCAAAACGGTGACTACCGATTTAATGCAAGATTCAGCTCAATCACTTCTTACGTTGGTTGGTGCAGCAGCATACAAGCTCAACCACGTTGCAGGTCGTGGTATTGTCGATAGCCGTCCGTTCCAGATTTTTGAAGGTTCAAATGATATTCTTTATATTCAAATTGGTGAGGCTCTTCTAAAACTGATGAAGGTTGCTGGCGAGAAGAATCTTTACACATTCTTGAAAGGTCATTCATTAACCAGCCGTGCAGCTGATATTGTCAAAGATTTGGTGAGTTTTGATCTTGATTTGCAACAACAGCAGCGTAAATTAACAGAACTAGGTCGTATGATGAGCCGAATTGCCTCTATGAATATGGTCATAGTGTTGGGTGAAAAAGGATTCCGTCAGGATATGATAAATGGAGCAATCTCTATGCTTCGTCAAGAAGTCGCAAATTTGGTATGTGATTACAACCACGAGCAGAGCACTGTTATCATCGAGAATTATCAAAAGGGAAGCATTTGGCAACAGTTTGTGTAGTTATAGCTATAATGTAATCAATTCAAAGGAAGGGTTTTTAGCTCTTCCTTTTTTTATAATATAAACTAGATATTGACTGAAATAATAATTGTCAGATTGTATTCTTTTTCTGAAAATATTCCTGTAGTTTTGTAGAACTATCAAATTAAATAAAACATTATGTTGGTTGTAGAAATAATAATCTGTGTTGCAATAGTTGTACTCATTGTACTCGTTTTTCAGATGAAAAATGGGCTAAAAGGAGAGAGTGATGAGTTGCTCAAACAAACCGAACGGCTAGAAAAAGGGATTGCTGAGCTCGAAAATAGGTTAGAGAAACGGATTGCTGATTTTGAATTGCGCCAAAAAGAGGAGTTTCGAACCAATCGTGACGAAATGGCAACCAACGTCTCTGCGAATAGAAGCGAGATCAACTTAGCACTGAAAACCAACCGCGATGAGCTGACTGCCACCTTAAAAGATTCGCAAACCAATCTGGATAAAAACATCGAATCGTTCAACAATCTGCAACGAGAGAAATTCTCCCAACTCGATAAAACGCAGGTAGAGATGATTCGTAAAACGGAAGAGAAGCTCGAACAGATGCGTCAAACGGTGGACGAGAAACTTCAGAAAACGTTGAACGAGCGACTTGGTCAATCTTTTGAAACAGTAGCAAAACAGCTTCAAATTGTGCAAGAAGGATTGGGCGAAATGCGAAATATAGCGCAAGATGTTGGCGGCCTGAAGCGTGTGTTGAGTAACGTGAAAACCCGTGGAATACTAGGCGAAGTGCAATTGGCTATGTTGCTCGAACAAATACTTGCTCCAGATCAGTACGAAGCCAATGTGCGCACCAAGAAAGGCTCTTCGGATGTGGTGGAGTTTGCGGTGAAGTTGCCCGGTAGAGATGACTCCGATACGCGAGTCTATTTGCCCATAGATGCGAAATTTCCGAAAGAGATCTACGAACAATTACTTGATGCCTACGAAAATGGGGATGTGGCATTGATAGAAACAGCCGGAAAATTGTTGGAATCGACCATCAAAAAGATGGCAAAAGATATTTCGGATAAATACATCGACCCACCCGGAACCACCGATTTTGCGATTTTATTCCTGCCGTTCGAAAGTATTTTTGCTGAAGTGATCCGCCGATCGATTTTGTTAGAACAGTTGCAGCGCGATTATAAAGTGATAGTAACCGGTCCAACAACCTTGGCAGCCATACTGAATAGTTTGCAGATGGGATTTCGAACCTTGGCACTGCAAAAACGCAGCAGCGAAGTGTGGACCATACTGGGTGCTGTGAAAAGTGAGTTCGAAAAATTCGGAGGAATGCTCGATAAAGCTCAGAAAAATATACATGCTGCGAGTGATAATTTGAGTGAATTGATGGGTGCGAGGAGTAACGCCATCAGACGTAAATTGCGGGAGGTTGAGTCATTACCTAGCAGCGAATCTCAAAATATTCTAGGTATTACACCGACAGATGAGGAAGAAGAGATTTGATAACGCTAAATTGCTGAACTTTAAGTGTTGTTAAACTGTTAAAAGGTACGAAGAATCACTCTTCGTACCTTTTTTTATTAATTTGAATTAGAGTTTTATGAATCATAAATCAATGTATCGTGCCGTTCGACCAGATGATATGGTGTCGGAGTTGGTTATTCGATATCCGTATCTTTTTTTGATGTTGGAGCATTTTCGAATCAATTTGATGCTTCAAGAGAAAACAGTGGAGCAAATTTGTAACGAAAATGATTTGCATGTTGATCTTTTTTTGGTGATAGCCGATTTGTATGTAGAGTCGAATCATCAAACTTCCATTTGTTATGAGAAGAAAGATTTGCAACAGATTATTTCATATTTACGCCACTGCCATTATTTTTATAAAGAGGAGAAATATCCACAAATAAAAGCATACATTCAGTTGATTAAGAAGCTCAATCCAAATCCCGAGATTGTGATGTTGGAAGGTTTCTTTAAGCAATATTTTGATGAGGTAGCCGAACATCTCGATTATGAAAACAGCACCGTCTTTCCTTACATTACCGATTTATTGAATCGACTCGATGGAGAAATATTGACTGCCAGTAATATCGATTATTCGGTCTCTGAATACAAAGATCACCACGATAACATTGAAGAGAAATTGTCAGACTTGAAGAATCTGTTGGTCAAGTTTTTACCCATGGGCAATGATCAATCTGCTCGTCGAAAGTTGCTTTTTAGCCTCTCTGAATTAGAGTTTGATCTTCGGATCCACTCTCAAATTGAAGATCATGTGTTGATTCCTCTGGTGGAACAAATGGAGCTGAAATTGAAGCAAAAAGATGAAGAGTAGCCCGATACACATTGTTTTGGCAGATTCTTCATCGGTTGTGATGCACGGATTAAAGGCCCTATTAGTTGGTTCCGATAATCAGTTCGAAATCTATTTTGCTGATTCGTTGGTGTCGGTAGAGCACTTGCTGCTTCGACATTCTATCGATATTGTGATCATCAATACGGTTCAAGTTGCTAACATAGAGAAACAGTTTTTGCATATAAAGAACGAATACTCTACCGTTAAATGGATAGCGTTAGTCACCAGTTGGATAGATGACACATTGGTGTCGATGTTTGATTCTCGAGTGTTGTTGAATGATTCCTCTGATGCTATTTTGTCTGTAGTGCAGAGCACACTGGCTGAAGATCGAGTAGAAAGTGTTTCGAGTCGGCAGCCATTGTCTGAGAGAGAGTTGGATGTGCTGCGTTTGTTGGTGCTTGGTCTTTCGAACAAAGAGATTGCCGATAAACTTTTTATCAGTACATACACAGTTATCTCTCACCGCAAAAATATTTCACAAAAAACGGGTATTAAGTCTGTCTCTGGCCTAACAATTTATGCTGTAGTAAAGGGTATTATTTCACTTCCACAAGATGTAGAGTAGGTTTATCCAAACAAAAGGGGAGTGATGAGTTTCATTATCCTCATTTAATGGGATTGTTTTCAACCAGAATAGAGTGTACATTTGCAAACAAATCGATGTTTGTCTTTCAATGAGAAAAGTTGCAATCATAATATCTATTATTTATTTGAGTTTATTTGAGCTAGATCAAATTTCTCTAGCACAGAATAGAGTGTCACCTTTTAATTTTGGAGGTGAATATACTGGCGATTTGAGTGCAAATATAAGTGGTGGAATTAAGCGAGGAAGCGCTTATATGGGATTAGTGAGTTTTGGGATTGGATTTGATACTGAAAAATCAAAACTTTGGCGAGGTGGTAGTTTTTATTTGCAAGTTGGAAACACGCATGGAGATACTCCTTCCGACAATTTAATCGGCGATTTTCAGATTGCTTCAAATATTGAAGCAGGAAATCATACTTATTTGCAAGAGTTATGGTATGCCAACCAAATTTCAAATTTGAAAATAATTATTGGCGTGCAAGATTTGAATTCAGAATTGGCCAGTTCAGAACAAGCAGGTTTGTATCGGCATAGCTCATTCGGTACCCCGTCATCCATATCAAGCAATATCCCAGCGCCTGTTTTTCCACTGACATCGATGGGTTTTACTACAAATTGGCACTTTCTTGAAAACTGGAATTGGATTTCAGCTATTTACGATGGAGCCCCAATTGATTTTGATCACAATCCACACAATTTGAGTTGGACAATCGATCAACACGGTGGATATTTATGGTTTAATGAATTAGATAAGAAAAATATTTTCTCACAAACTTATGATGGTGTTTTAAAGATCGGAACCTATTATCAACATCATCAACTCAGTGTCGAAGAGTTGCAGTCAAGAGTGAAAGCGGAAGACTTTGGAATATATGCCATTCTGGATCAACTGATTAAAAATCCAATAGGAAAGAGTAAAATTGGCCTGTTTACTCAATTCAGTTATACTCCTTTGGCTGTGAATATGAATTATTATTATGTAGGAGGCGGTCTTAATTTTTATGGGATTGGTAGTCGTTCGGAAGATGTAGTTGGTTTGGCTTTAGCGAGTGCAGGTTTTAGAGATAATAAACATTCCGAAACAGTATTTGAGCTAACTTACAAAGGCGTTTTGGGCGAAAATATATACCTTCAACCCGTTTTTCAATATATTTTACATCCATCGGGAACTGAGATGGAACTTAAAGATGTGCTACTTACATCTTTTCGTTTTGGTGTTCACTTTTAGAGATAATTAATGCAGTGATTTGTGATGGGAATGATAGATAAAATAAATACAGAATTAATACAAACCCTCTATTTGTCGGATTTGCAAACCGGAGAAGAGGCTGTGATCACGAAGGTGATGGGGCATGGCTCTTTTCGTCGACGCATTACCGAAATGGGATTCATAAAAGGGAAAAAAGTAAAGGTGATAAAAAATGCTCCTTTGCTCGACCCAGTGGAATACGAAATTATGGATTACCATGTTTCGTTGCGTAGGAGCGAAGCTTCGATGATTGAAGTGGCACACATTTCAGATCGTGAATCTGCCGCTAAATTGATGTACAGTGGAACTTTTGCCGAAAAAGCATTTCAAACCATTCAGCAACGAGCCAAAACCATTAACGTTGCGTTAGTTGGTAACCCCAATTGTGGAAAAACTACTCTCTTTAATTTTGCATCGGGGTCACACGAAAAGGTGGGAAATTATAGTGGAGTGACCGTGGATGCTAAGACAGCTCATATCAACCAAAATGGTTATACGATAAACATAGTAGATTTACCAGGAACTTATTCCATCTCAGAATATACACCCGAAGAGCTGTATGTGCGAGAGCATATTTTTAATGAAATCCCTGATATTGTCATCAATGTGGTTGACTCTTCGAGTCTTGAGAGAAATCTTTTTCTCACTACACAGCTCATTGATATGAATATAAAGGTAGTGATGGCTCTTAATATGTACGACGAATTGGAAAGTTCGGGTGCAAAATTTGACCATATTATGTTAGGCAAAATGATTGGAATTCCGATTGTTCCTACAGTAGCTGCAAAAGGAAGAGGCGTCGAAGAGTTATTCAATCAAGTGATTGAAGCATTCGAAGATAAAAATCCGATTGTACGTCACGTTCACATCAATTATGGAGACGATGTGGAGGCTTCTATTCGTAAATTGCAAGATTTACTTTGGGCGAATAAAGCCATTATTGACCGTTATTCATCCCGTTTTTTGGCTATAAAGTTGCTCGAAAATGATCGCATTTTCCGCCGTATGATTGACGAATTGCCAAACGGAAAGGAGATTCAACAACTTGCTTCGAAGGAGGTACATCGACTCGAAAAGAGTTATAATGAGAAACCAGAATCAATCATCACCGATTTAAAATATGGTTTTGTGGCTGGTGCATTGAGTGAGACTTTTGTGGCGAGCACCAAGAATAATCATCGAAAAACTTCCAATTTAGATGGATTTTTAACACATAAATATTGGGGATTTCCCATTTTTATCTTTTTTATGTGGTTTATGTTTCAAACCACCTTTTCACTTGGTAGTTATCCAATGGAGTGGATCGATGCTGGCGTTTCGTGGGTGGGCAGTTGGGTTTCTTCAATGATGGAGCCAGGTTCTTTGCGCGACTTGTTGGTCAATGGAATTATAGGTGGAGTAGGTGGTGTTGTCATTTTCTTGCCTAATATTTTGTTGCTTTTCTTCTTTATTTCAGTAATGGAAGATACCGGATACATGGCACGCACTTCGTTTATTATGGATAAACTGATGCACAAAATCGGATTACACGGTAAATCGTTTATCCCACTGTTGATGGGTTTTGGATGCAATGTGCCCGCCGTTATGGCTACACGAACGCTTCAAAGCAAGAAAGATAGATTGCTAACGATGCTCATCACACCCTTTATGTCGTGCAGTGCTCGTTTACCCGTTTATGTGCTGTTGATTGGTGCGTTCTTCCCGTCTAATCAAGGATTGATGCTTTTTGCCATTTATTCTATAGGAGTTGGTATCGCCGTAGTTACGGCATTGATTATGAATAAACTTTTCTTTTCGAATCGCGAAGAGCCTTTTGTAATGGAGCTTCCACCGTATCGCGTTCCGACTTTCAAAAATGCAACGGTGCACATGTGGCACAAAGCTGTTCAGTACCTGAAAAAGATGGGATCTATGATTTTGATTGCCTCTGTTTTGATTTGGGCATTGAGTTATTATCCAAAAAATATCTCTTTTTCAAAAGATTACGATGCAGCACTCAATCAGATTGAGATGAGTTTTACACTCACACCTGATGAGAAGAAAATTCAGATAAAAAGTACAGAAATAAGTAAAGAGGCGGAACGTCAGGAGAAAAGTTACATAGGTCAATTAGGCCATCTCGTAGAACCGGTACTTCGTCCGTTGGGATTCGATTGGAAAATCGGAGTAAGCTTGATTTCCGGCATGGCAGCCAAAGAGATTGTCATCAGCACGATGGGTATTTTGTATCAAGCTGATCAAGATACCGATGCCAGTTCGGGTCATTTAAGTAAAAAATTGCAGGAACAAAAATTTCAACAAGGAAGTCGCACCGGAGAGAGTGTGTTTACTCCTTTGGTGGCTTTTGGACTGATGATATTTATTCTCATTTACTTCCCTTGCATCGCTGTAGTGGCGGCTATTCGTAAAGAAGCAGGTTGGGGTTGGGCTACATTTTCGATGGTTTATACCACTGGAGCCGCCTGGTTTTTAGCATTTTTGATTTATCAAATCGGTAGTTTGTTTTTATAAATTAATGGAGACAATATGACGCAAGATAGTTTAGTGATCATTCTGGTAGTTGTGGCAACGATTTTTGCTATGTGGAAAATTTATCGCAAATTTCGACCCAAGTCGGAGGAGGTTTGCGAAACCAATCCGTCTGGTTGTACAGGTTGTGGTGAAGATTGTCCACTGAAAGAGGTCAAACACGGTAAGTAACTCGTTTTTGATGAAACTCTATGTCAAAAATATGGTATGCAACCGATGCAAGATGGTGGTTGGTTCTGAACTTGAAAAGCTTGGATTTCAATACCATTCTGTAGAGTTAGGCGAAGTCGATTTGAAGTCTGAAATATCAGATAAGCAAAAAATAGAAATTGATTTTCATCTTCAGAAATTTGGTTTTGAGCTGATTGACGATAGAAAAAGTCGTACTATCGAAAAAATTAAATCGCTGATTATAGATTTGGTTCATCATCAAGATAGCAAATTAGAGATTAATCTTTCTGTATATTTAGCAACACAATTGGCACAAGAATATAGTGTTCTCACTACCTTGTTTTCAGAGGTAGAAGGAAAAACGATCGAACAATATTTTATTTCTCAAAAAGTTGAAAAGGTAAAGGAACTCATTGTCTATGATGAGTTATCGCTCAGCGAAATATCAGACAAATTAAAATATAGCAGTGTGGCTCATCTGAGTAATCAATTTAAAAAGGTTACTGGCTTTACTCCAAGCTATTTTAAACAGTTAAAGGACAAACGTCGATTAAAAATTGATGAATTGTAAATTTTGCAAATTATACCCATAATTGTGTAAGGCTTTAAATCTTCCAAAAGCCTATTTTTGTATTCAAATCTACAAATAATTTTAGCATGGACTATATTTATAAATTCTTCGTCGCATTTGGTCAACTTGCGTTAGAAATGGCACCTTGGCTATTCCTTGGATTTATCTTCGCAGGACTTTTTAAAGCTTGGTTTCCAGATAAATGGGCAGATAAATATCTTTCGAAGCCAACCTTCTCTTCTGTTATTTGGGCATCTGTCCTAGGTGTTCCACTACCTCTTTGTTCATGTGGTGTATTGCCGATGGCTGTTTCTCTACACAAAAAAGGAGCATCAAAAGGCGCTATCAATTCGTTTTTGATTTCAACTCCTCAGACGGGTGTAGATAATATTATGGCAACCTATTCTTTGCTCGGTTTGCCTTTTGCCATTGCACGTCCCATTATTGCCTTTGTGAGTGGTATTTTTGGTGGTGCGGTTATGAATTTATTCACGCGAAACGACCCCAAACCAGTATTTGTAAACGAAATCAGTTGTGCCGACAACAGCTCTACCCAGAAAAAGAGCATCTGGTCGGCGTTGGAGTATGGTTTCACTGATCTGTTTAAAGAGATGTATGGCTGGCTATTAGTTGGTCTGGCATTGGCCGCCGTGTTGAATATCGTGTTGCCGGATGATCTTTCGTTGTTGTTTGAGCAATATCCCGGAGCGGATATGTTCTTAGCATTACTGATTTCGATTCCGATGTATATTTGCGCCACTGGTTCGATTCCGATTGCGTTGGTGCTTTTGCTAAAGGGATTTTCGCCCGGTGCTGCTATTGTATTGTTGATGGCTGGTCCGGCGACCAACATTGCCGGTATCGTGCTATTGTCAAAAACGATATCTACGAAATTTGCGACTCTCTACGTTGTGACGATCATGTTGGCGTCTCTCTTCTTTGGATTTGTGGCCAATCTGATTTTCTCCAATGCCTCGTTCATCAAAATGATGGGTCATCAAGTGGCCTGCATCCATGGAGAGAATTCTGCGAATCTGTTTCAATGGGGAGCTTTAGCTGTATTGACTGGTCTTGTGATTTATTTCGTGTACGTTTCGGTGTCGCAAAAGATAGCGCCATATTTACGTAAAAACAGCAACTTACCGCTCGCAACGTATCGCTATAAAGTGACCGGAATGACGTGTAAAAATTGTGCGAAAAAAATTGATACGCGACTTTGGCAAGAAAGAAGAGTAACGAAAGTGAATCTGATTTTCGAAAAACAAATATTAGAAGTTGAAACATCACTCCCCTCAGCCCAAATTTCGGAAATGATTGAAAAAATCGGTTATGGCTGCTCTCTAATTGTGAAAGGATTTAGCTACGTGGCGAAATGAATATTCCGAAAAGGAGGTGAGTTTTTCATCTCCTTTTTTGTTTCTGCTCAAATAGCCATCCTTCAACTACTCTCCTTTTCCTCAAAAAATTGTATCTTTGCCATTCAAATTTTATTATACTAAAAAATGAGTGTTATACAGATGATTCAAGACGCCAAAAAAACGGCGTTTTCTTTTGAAATACTACCTCCGCTCAAAGGCAGCAACATCGAACGTGTGTTCCGTACCATTGATACGTTGCGCGAGTTTGATCCCAAATACATCAACATCACCACGCACAGAAGCGAAGTGGTTTACAAAACCATGGAAAACGGCTTGTTTCGCCCCGTTGTGGAGCGTAATCGCCCTGGGACAGTTGCTATCTCGGCTGCTATTCAGAACAAATACGGAATCACAGCCGTTCCTCACATTATTTGCAGTGGTTTTACAAAAGCCGAAACTGAATATGTGTTGATTGATCTCAAATTCTTGGGAATTACTGATTTGTTGATTCTACGTGGAGACAAAGCAAAATCAGACAAAAACTTCAAGGCTGGAGAAGATGGACACCGTTATGCCATCGATTTGCAGCAACAAGTGAATCAGTTTAATCAAGGCATTTTTCTCGATGGTTCGAAAGTGGAACCTACTACACCATTTTCTTATGGTATAGCAGGTTATCCCGAAAAACACGACGAAGCGCCTAACCTCGATTCAGACATCTATTATTTGAAGGAAAAAGTGAAAGCCGGTGCAGATTATGTGGTGACACAAATGTTTTTTGATAACCAAAAATATTTCGATTTCGTTGATCGTTGCAGAGCTGAAGGCATCACTGTGCCTATCATTCCGGGGTTGAAACCGCTGACAGTGCCTGATCAAATGACTGTTTTGCCCAAAATATTCCATGTGGATATTCCAGAGACGTTCACCAAAGAGTTACGCAAATGCGACAACGACGAAGCGGTTCGTCAGGTGGGTGTTGAATGGTGTACCCAACAAGCCAAAGAGCTGATTGCACACGGAGTGCCAAGCATTCATTTTTACACACTGATGGCAACCAAGAGTGTAAAAGAGGTCGCTCAAGCGGTTTATTGACTTACGACTTATAATTTACGACTAACCCATGTTCCAATCCATCATCGGTCAACAAGATTTGAAAACGCGTTTAATTCACTCCGTGAAGAGTGGACAGATGGCGCATGCTCAGATTTTTTGTGGATCAGAGGGTGTTGGAGCCTATTCATTAGCATTTGCGTATGCCAAATATGTGCATTGCACAAATAGAGGCGAAACCGATGCTTGTGGAGAATGTCCTTCATGCAAGAAATACAATAAACTGATTCATCCTGATTTGCATTTCGTTTTTCCGATTTACAAAGTGGCGAAAAGCAAAAAAGAGATTTGCGATGATTATTTGCCCGAATGGAGGGAGTTTAATCTCAAAAGCAACTATTTTTCGTTGGCGCAATGGATGGGTTTTATCGGTTCTGAGAATGCACAGGGAATGATTTATTCAAAAGAGAGTCAGGAGATTTTGCGAAAGCTCTCGTTGAAAACGTACGAAGCGGAATACAAAATCATGATTGTTTGGCTACCTGAAAAAATGAATGCCGAATGTGCCAATAAATTGCTCAAAATCATTGAAGAACCACCTGCAAAAACGCTATTCTTATTGGTGGCTGAAGAGACCGAAAATATCTTACCAACCATTTTATCGAGAGCCCAACGCATCAATGTGCGACCCATTGAAAATAGTGTGATGATTGAACTACTTTGTTCAAATTATGGACTCACACAACAAGATGCTGCATCGGTGGCGCATATTGCAACAGGCAGTTTTCTCAAAGCCGAAGAGACCATTCAATTGAGCGAAAATCAGGCTCAATTTTTCGACTATTTTACCCGATATATGCGTTTGGCTTATACGGTTGCCAATATGAAAAAGGCGGATAATCCGATGCTGAAATTCGAAGCGCTACGTGATTTGAAGAGTGTGGCGGACGAGATTGCCGGAATTGGTCGGGAGAAACAAAAGCAGTTTCTGGCCTATTGTCAGCATTTTTTGAGAGAGAATTTTATCCGGAATTTGCAAGTCCCTTCTATCAGTTATCTCAATAATACTGAAAATGGATTTGCGGCAAAGTTTTCACCCTATATTCATGCAGGCAATGTATATGGTTTTATGGAGAATTTCGATGAGGCAGAGAAGCAAATTGAACAGAATGTGAATGCAAAAATGATTTTTTTCGATTTGGCACTAAAGGCAATCATGTTGTTGAAAAGTTAACGAACACGTGTAGGATGTCGAAAAATCAAATTCGACGGGTAAAAACTTTATAAAATGATTATATTTGTAAGCTTATTCTTTTAGAATAGGCTTTTTTACTCTATATATTTTTATAATGGAAATTAAACAGGAAAGCGCTGGCTGCGGAACTCACTGCGGCACGTGTACAAATAAAGCAACTAAACTTGATGTTTTCGATTGGCTGAAGGATATTGAAGATTCACACGCCGATACCGATTTAGTCGAAGTTCAGTTCAAAAACACACGCAAAGGATATTTCAGAAACACCAATGATTTGCGTTTAGAGAAAGGTGATATTGTGGCGGTTGAGGCAACTCCTGGACACGATATAGGTACTGTAACCCTCACTGGCCGATTGGTGCTAATTCAGATGAAGAAGCACAACCAGAAGTTCGATAACCCCGAGATAAAGCGAGTGTATCGCAAAGCACGTCCCATCGATATGGAGAAATATGAGGAGGCACGAGCGAAAGAACAAGACACGATGATTCGGTCACGTAAATTGGCTGAAGATCTCAAATTGAATATGAAGATTGGTGATGTGGAGTATCAAGGCGATGGCAACAAAGCTATTTTCTACTATATTGCTGACGAGCGTGTCGATTTCCGACAATTGATTCGTGTATTGGCAGATACATTCAAAATTCGCATCGAAATGAAACAGATTGGTGCTCGTCAAGAGGCTGGTCGCATTGGTGGAATTGGTCCATGTGGTCGCGAATTGTGTTGCTCAAGTTGGATGTCGAATTTCGAGTCTGTCTCTACCAGTGCAGCTCGTCACCAAGATATTTCGCTGAATCCTCAGAAGCTTGCCGGACAATGTGGCAAACTCAAATGTTGCCTCAATCACGAAGTGGATAGTTATGTGGAGGCACAACGAAAATTGCCGCCCAAAGAAGTACCTCTCGAAACGAAAGATGGCACGTTCTATCATTTCAAAACGGACGTGTTCAATCAATTGATGACCTATTCGAGTGAGCGCAATTTCTTGGCAAACTTAACTGTTCTTCATGCTGACCGAGTCATTGAAATTCAGGCGATGAATAAACGTGGGCAACGACCAGAAAACCTTTTGGTTGAAATTAAAAAAGACGCACCAGCTCCTAGTTTTCAAGATGGAGTAGGTGAGGAAAGCTTGACTCGATTTGACCGTGAGAAGAAAAATAAAAGTTTCAAGCCACGACCAAATACGGACAATCGAAATCGTGAAAATAGTGCGCCTCGTCCGAATAACGATAATCGGCCACGCGAAAATCGTGACAACAGAGACAACCGCGGACCTCGACCAGTAAACAACAATAATACTCAGTCGAATGCGCCACGCGAAAATCGACCCAGCAATCCAAATCAAGGGCAGAATAACGCACCTCGATTTGAAAAGCCGAAAATTAATCCAAATCCAAATCCGACATCTGATAATTGATTGAAATAAAGTGTCACTTCGTGAATTTTCATGAAGTGACCTCTTTTTTATTACTAGATTTTTGATTCAAAAATAATTCCGATTATTCATGTTTCGTACCAGTCACTTGCCACTCATTTTCCTTTTGTTGCTGTCGATGAGTAGTTGCATACCGAGCAATACCTTTTCAGAATTCAAAGATATTCCTTCCAAAGGATGGAATCGATACGATACGTTATTCTTTTCGGTACCCATTACCACTTCACAAGATTATTCGATGCAGTTGAATACCCGCAATCGAGCAAATTACCCCTATCAAAATCTGTGGCTGTTTATCTCTTGCAAACAAGATTCTGTCACACTATTTTCAGATACGGTGCAAGTGATGCTTTCAGATAAAATGGGAAATTGGAATGGTTCTGGATGGGGATCGTTGTACGAACTCTCTATACCATTTAAATCGAAGATTCACTTGAATGCATCGAAAAAGCCATACTACATTAAAGTAGTGCAAGGCATGCGCGACTATGATTTGCAAGGAGTAGAAAGCATTGGCATTCAGTTCGATAAATATTAGTTTAGATCCCTCAATCCCTCATTCCCTCAAACCCTAAATCTCTATGATTGATTGTTTTATTCCTTTTGGCACCAAAGAAGAGACTAAGCGCACAGTTGAGACTCTCTCTTTATCACCTCTTGTAAATCAAATATTTCTGTTGGCTTCTTCCGAAAATCAGCATATTGATGGCACAACGCTTTTGTTGACAGACTCCATACAGAGTTCTAAATCGGTCAGCCTAATAGCCGAACACGCCAACTCAGAATATGCGCTTATTTACACCAAAACAACGGCATTGACGCTTGGCTATTTTGCATTGAATAGAATGGTGCAAATCGCCATTGATAGTGGCGCAGGAATGCTCTATTCTGATTATCGCCAGATGGTGGAAGGAAAGACTCAAGCCGTTCCGTTAATTGATTATCAGGAGGGAAGTGTTCGTGACGACTTCAATTTTGGATCACTGATGCTCTATTATACCGATATTGTAAAACATGTAACTGTTAATAAATTAGAAGATTATAAGTTCGCAGGGCTTTACGACTTGCGTCTGAAAGTTTCACAACACACCTCTTTGGTTCATTTAAACGAATTTCTCTACACTGAAGAAGAGCTGGACAATCGCCTTTCTGGCGAAAAGCAGTTCGACTATGTCGATCCACGCAATCGTGCGGTTCAGGTGGAATATGAGGTAGCATGTACCGACCATTTAAAAGAGATTGGAGCTTACTTATTCCCCGATTTTGAGTCTGTTTCGTTCGAGAGTGAGCCGTTCGAGTTCGAAGCATCGATTATCATTCCGGTGCGTGATCGAGTGAATACGGTAGAAGATGCCGCGCAATCGGCTTTGTCGCAAGAGTGTTCGTTTAAATTCAACGTCATTGTGATCGATAACCACTCAACCGATGGAACGACCGATATTTTGAAACGATTGTCGGCAGATGAGCGATTGATTCATTTAATTCCTGAGCGCAATGATTTGGGTATCGGTGGTTGTTGGAACTACGGTGTGCATCATGCGAAGTGTGGTAAGTTTGCCGTGCAACTCGATAGCGACGATGTATATAGCTCTCCCGAAACGTTGCAGAAAATCGTTGATGCGTTCTACGAACAGAACTGCGCAATGGTGGTCGGAACTTATCGAATGACGAATTTTAAGATGGAAGAGATTCCACCGGGCATTATCGATCACCGTGAATGGACACCTGAAAACGGACGTAACAACGCCCTTCGCATCAACGGATTGGGAGCGCCGAGAGCTTTCTTTACGCCGATGTTGCGCGAAATCAATGTGCCGAACACGAGCTATGGTGAAGATTATGCGTTGGGTCTGAATTTCTCACGGAAATATCAGATTGGTCGCATCTACGATGTGCTCTACCTTTGCCGACGTTGGGATGGAAATTCCGATGCCTCGCTCGATATTGCCAAATTAAACGCTAACAACAGCTACAAAGATAAAATTCGTTGCATTGAAATCGCTGCCCGTCAGCGACTGAATATGCTTTAATCTTCCTAATTATGAGCAACACCGAACCACATTTGGTTGAAGTTTATGATGGAAAATTCGTAGATACGCACATTCTGAAAAGCATGCTCGAAGATGCAGAAATCGAAGTTTTTGTCTTCGACGACAATATAATACGGTTTGCCTGCTCGTTTACAATTCGCTACCTTTGTGCTTCACTATTTGTTTTGGAATTAAACTTTATAAATCTAGTTAAGAATGAAAAAAATAATCGCTACTTCGCAAGCACCTGCAGCTATTGGTCCATACAGTCAAGCCATTGAAGTGAATAATATGTTGTTTATTTCTGGTCAGTTGCCAGTTGATCCTGCTACTGGCGAATTTGCATCTGATGAAATCAAAGGTCAGACTGAACAGGTGTTTCGGAACATCAAAGCCGTATTGTCTGAAGCGGGATATCGTATCGACGATGTTGTGAAAACAACTGTTTTCCTCTCCGATATGTCACTTTTTGCTGAAATGAATGCAGTTTATGCGACACATTTTGGTGATACGTATCCAGTACGCTCGACCGTTGCGGTAAAAGATTTACCGAAAAAAGCGTTGGTGGAAATTGAAACCATTGCTGCTAAATAGTTTTTTTTGCAGTTTATTTGAAAAAATAGATTTGACGGGTGAACAATTAGCCGTTTGAATGTTTTATAATGTCTGCTACTATTTTTTGAGCATTATAAGCGGGTATAATTAATTGAAACGAAAAAATTATGAGCGAAAATAAAACGAACAGACGCGAATTTTTAACCAAATTAGGTTTAGTCATTGGTGCAGCTACCATTGCATCTACGGGTATATCTTCCATTACTGACAAAAAAGAAGAGATAACGTTGACCGCTGAGCAAGCAAAGTTTGCCAAGATGTATGAATCGTGGATGGAGGATTTTCATAAAGTGGTGAAACGCCAGAAAGTAGATCCATCAGACGTGATCAATAACAAGAAAATGGTGGCATTGGCTGATAATGCCAGAACTTGGCAACCAGAACTTCATCGACACATGAACGATGAGAACTTTGTAAAGTTCCACAAACTGATTTCAGAAAGAGTTACAGAGACCATCTGATAAATCTTTACTTATCAAAACGGCTGAATTTTAATAGAGAAGTTCAGCCGTTTTGGTATAATGTAAAAAGGTATCGTATATTGTGGTATATACGATTATTCCACAGAAAGGATTTTTGGAGTCCTTTTATTATTCTATCACGATGTTATATTTCGAAAGCAATCCAATCACACCTGCTTGAGAGAACTTGGCTCGCTTGATCCTATTATTCTCTGGATCGATGGTGTAGTTGTAAGCCGTTCTGAAATCAGCTTTTTCGAGATTCGTGCGATCGAACGTGGCTCCTGCCAATTCACACTCCACAAACGAAGCATTCATTAGATTTGTCTCGGTGAAATCGACCTCTTGCAGCTGACAATGGGTGAAGCTCTTTTCCTTTAAATTTACTTTGTAAAAGGAGGATAGGTTGATTTGACATCCTTCGAAAGATGCTGAGAAGAGAAACTGTCGGCAGTCGTCGAAATGTAATCCTAACATCTTGCATCCATCAAACTTTATTTCACGAAAGGAAGTGTCGCCGAGTTTTGCCAGACTGAGATCGCAATTCCTGAATTCGCACTCTGCAAATTCTATGTTGGATAAATCGGTGCTTGCGAAAGAGCAGTTGATAAAGGTGCAACCTTCGTATTCTCCTATTTCTACTGTTTTTTCAGAGAAATCGATGGCAGAGAAGGTTTGATCTGTGATGAGTAGTTTTGACATATCTGTTTTTAATCTTCGAATTCTTTATCTGGTTTGTTATTGAAGTCGAGAGGCATCTCTTTATTTTGTTTTTTTGTACGCATCAATCCAAACATCATCACCAACGAAGTCATTACAATGATTTGAATAATCAACGAATTGTTGACTAAACTGATCTGTTGTTCAAACGGTATGGATAGAAACAATAGAATCGTGATCAATCCACGCGGTGCGATGAAAAGCAGCGGCATCAATGGCAATCTCACAATCAATAAATGAATCGCACGCACTATAAACAGGGCAACAGTAATGCCGATAGACCAATACAATGTGTTCACATTCAATAGTTCGGCGGTGTTGATCAAATAACCAAACAACAGAAAGAAAAGTGCTCGAATCAGAAAAGCTGCTTCGGTGGTTAGCTCCCTGAATCGATTTACCTCGTGTGTCAAACTATCGATATTGAATCGCGAGAAGAGTTCGAATCGTTTCAATTTAGCTGTATTAGCCAAAAACAGACCAAAGAAAAGAATCAAAATCAACGAGGGCAAGTGAAATATCTTTGCGATGGAGTAGATAAGCACTATCAATAGAATGATGGGCACAAATTTTACATGATGGCGAATTTTACTGAGGAGAAACGAAAGCGCAATGGTTGCTAAAATGGATACTAGAAATATAATGCCTAAATTCAGAAAGAAATTGGTGAACGCCTGCATATTGATCGTTTCATTCAGCACAATAAAATTGAAGAAAATAAACCCGATGATGTCCGAAAAACTGCTTTCGTAGGTGATAAACTCTCGTTGATGATCCACAAAGTTGTTGACGCTCGGTATGGCGATGGCACTGCTGATGATGGATAGCGTAATGGCGTTTGCCAATCCGATTTTCAAAGGAATGTGGGCGTAATAGTTGAACATGTAGGCCAGTCCGATGCTGAAAAGCACCAACGGAACGAATGCAAGGAAGAATGATTTCGAAATCAGTTTCACTTTTGATCGGTCAAGCTTCAGTTCGAGCGCACCTTCTAACACTATCAGAATCAAACCAATCGTTCCCAAGATAGGAAGTGCCGGTTGCAAATCGGGGATGTCGAATCCTAGAACCGTAGTGGCTTGCCTCACTCCCCATCCCAAGATTAATAAAAGTACCACAGACGGAATTTTGGTTTTTGAAGCTGTAATATCAAAGATATAGCCCATCAGTAGCAATACGCAAATGGTGATGATTATGGTTGTGGTCATAGTTGTTGATTTTTGGAGTGGTAAAATAAATTAGGAAGAAATGAATTATTTACTTTTATTGAATCACAATTTTATCGCCTAGAAATTTGGGCTCATTTTTTATCAAAACATCAATAAACATCTTCACACGCGCAAATCTTTCTCTAAGCATCGTTTTAAATCCATTGTAAGCGTTAACATCTTTCGCATCAAAACCTACAGCTTTAAGATTCATCGATTTCGCCAAATAGATGGCGCGCTTGTTGTGAAATTCTTGCGATATAATGGTGAAACTGGTTTGTCCGAAAATATGATACATCCGATAAACGGAATCGTATGTTCGAAAGCCAGCGTAGTCAAGATAAATACGATGTGCCGGAAAACCAGCTTTAATCAGCGCATCTTTCATATCTTGCGGTTCGTTGTAGTTTTGTTTACTGTTATCTCCACTTATCACCACATCTTCAATTTTACGAGCGTTGAAAAGTTGAATAGTCGCATTAATTCTGTATGTGAAGTAAAGATTTGGCTTGCCTGAATTCAGTAGTTTCGATGTCCCTAACAATAATCCTACTTTGTTTTTAGGAATCAGCATTACATCCTTATAAACATCACTTTTGGTCGATTGTTCTACTTGGTGATTAGCGTAAAGAATAGCAGTAAGAGCAATAAGTAGGATAATCCAAAAACTTATTTTTGTTTTCTTCTTTTTCATAAAGTCTATTTTCAATTTGGAAATGTATTCCATCATAACGTTCAAAAATCTATATGACCTATGTGCCTATGTGGTTTATCCTCTCAGTTCCTCTATTTTCTTCACAAATAGCTCAATATCCTCTTCCGTAGTGTCGAAAGCACACATTAGCCGCACCTCGTTGGTCTGTTCGTTCCAGATATAGAAAGGTACTACCTCTTGCAGCGGTGCAATCCACGCTTTGGGAAGAATCGCAAATACAGCATTGGTTTGTACCGGTTTTGTGATGTTGATTTCAGAAAATGCACTCAGTTTTGCATAAAGCAGTTGTGCCATCCGATTGGAGTGAGTGGCTGATTTGGTTCCTAAATCTTCTTTCAATAAACGGTCGAATTGTGCTGATATAAAGCGCATCTTCGAAGGCAGTTGCATGCTCTGTTTCTGACGGAAACGGAGTGTCTTCGCTAGCGACTTTTGGAAGAACACGATTGCTTCACCAAAAAGCAGTCCCACTTTGGTGCCGCCTACCGATAGAATATCCACACCAGCCGCTTTCGTCATCTCCTCAAACGAACATCCCAATCCTACTTTGGCATTGAAGAGTCGCGCACCGTCCATGTGCAGAAGTAATCCATGCTCTTGCAGTACGGTTTTGATTGCTTTCAGCTCTTCAATTGAGTAGAGTGTGCCGTATTCGGTGGGTTGAGCGATGGAGAGCACACTGATTTGTGGGTGGTGTTCGTCGCCGATGCGGATAATCTTTTTGCGAATGGTTTCTGGCTCCAGTTTGCCTTCTGCATTGGTCGGGAGTGCATAGAGTCGGCATCCGGTGAATCGCTCCGGTGCGGTAGATTCGTCCACATACATGTGTGAAATATCGGCACACAGAATGGCGTTGAACGACTGCGTAGTGGTGCCGATACCCAACACGTTGGCCCCCGTGCCGTTGAACACAAACGTCACTTCGATGTCTGATCCGAAGTGTCGTTCAAACTCTTTTTTTGCTTCGGTGGTATATTCGTCGTTTCCATATGAACGGGCATGCAGCGCATTGGCTGATGCGATGGCTTCGAGCATTTCGGGCAGTGCACCGGCATAATTATCGCTGGCAAATGATCTCTTCATAACTGTTTTTGATTTTGAATTCCAAATATAGTAAAACGAATTGGAAAATGATGTGAGATGAAGAAAAACATGGGTTTATTTTGGGGGTTGCTGACCTCACCCTATATCCCTCTCCCAAGGAGAGGGACTTTGCGGAAGCCGGGTTGAAGAATTATTGTATAATATTATCCTGATTTTTGAGAAAGAATTGATGCTAGTGTGTTTCAAAAGCCTTCAAAATAGTAGTCTGTAAAAGCCCCCTTTGGGGGTTGGGGGTCTGTGTGTCTGACCTCACCCTATATCCCTCTCCCAAAGGAGAGGGACTTTTGCGGAAGATCAGTTGAAGAAGATGCATAAACGTTCTAATTAGCAGGCTACAAAAGCCCCCTTTGGGGGTTGGGGGTCAGACCTCTCCTGACCTCACCCTATATCCCTCTCCCAAGGAGAGGGACTTTGCGGAAGCAGGGTTGAAGAATTATGGTATTATATTAACCAGTTCTCTGAGAAAGAATTGATGTTATTGTGTTTGCAAAAGCTTTCTAATTAGCAGTCTGCAAAAGCCCCCTTTGGGGGTTGGGGGTCAGACCTCTCCCTATATCCCTCTCCCAAGGAGAGGGACTTTGGCGGAAGCAAAGTTGAAAGTGATTGTTAAGGAATAATGGCCGAAAACAAACCACCCCAAGGACCCACTTTTCCATTGCGATTTACCCATCGGGCATATCCAAACATAGTTTTACCACGCATTTCTGGCGAAAATACAATACCATCGTGCGAGCGGGAGATGTTGCAACTCAGCGGACATTCGTCGGGCATGGTGGGTGCAGGTACATCTATTTTATACCAGATTTCGGCAAATACCACATTGGCTGGTTTAGCCCGTGAGCCACTAGAGTTTGAATCGGTGTAGTTGACATGCAATACAGAAATCTCTTCAGAACTTAGATTTACAATCGGAGTAGAAGTGGGAGCAGGAGAGGGAGAACCACCGCCACCGCTGGTCATTCGGATATGCAATGCCTCTTTGTCGGCAGCCGAAATATTTTCGTTATACAATAAATGACGATCGTAGAGGTCTGATACATAAGGAGATAATGCATTCCAAGCTGCATCGCGTGCAGCAGTCGTTGCCGGACTGCGAATGCTGCGATTGGCAGCCAATGCATATTTCTCCTCGTAGCTCGTGCGTAGCGGTTCGATGAGAGCTAATTTCTCAGCTGGTATTTGCCATGCGGTAGCATGTGCCACACAAAGTGAAAATTCATTGCGTTGAAATTCGTAGCGTTCGGCTACGGATACTGGAATACTGTACGTTTCTTTTGCCATAGTAAATGATTGATAAATGGTTAGTAAATGTTGATAATTAAATAGTTATATAATTAGGCTCTAATTTTTAATAAAAAAATGGCTTTCAATACGGCTTCTTTTGTATAAGCTTCCTTCATTTTGTCGTAAGGTTAGTTCCCTCTTTCGTCAGCTTGGTTCATCTCTTCGTTAGTTTTACTCATCTTTTTGGATGCTTTCATGCTCTTTTCGTAAGGTGTGTTCAATTTTTAGTAAGAATACTTCATGCAACTTTATGTTTGGTTTATCTAACCTTTTGTTTCCGTTATTAAACCTTACATTTCAATCTTTAAATCTTATGATTTGATCTACTAAACGTATACTTATGTATATTATTTATATATTTTAGTAAATCTACTATAAAGTTTAATAATACAACCTTAAGCTTTGATAATCCAACCATAAGGTTTAGTAATACGCACGAATCGAAAGGGTGAATTAGTGCATGATTCATTTTATGACTAATAGTTGCAAAAGTATTAATTAAATTGTAAAAACAAATAGTTGAGATAAATATTTTTATAATTTGGAGTGATAATTTTATTTATAGGCGTTATATTGCCTATAAATAGGGGTAAATACACAATATATTGTATTTCGAAATAGTTGATATTAAATTATATAATGTGTAAATTAAGTATATATTATGATATTATTTTTTTTAAATATGTAGAATTGTAGTTGTGAAATAAGCAGATATAAAAATAAAAAAGCAGTGGATCTGCTTTTTCAATTAATAGCCATTTATTTTTAAAATAATCAATTATTTAATTTATAACTTACTTTTACATATTCTTTATATAATAAGGTGAAAATTCAATTGATGGTAAATGCCTATACACTTTATTTTAAAATTAGTATTAATACTATTGATTAGTTACATGCTATTGTATGGTAACATATATGGATCTATATATAGATAGTATGTGCACTTTATCGACCGAAATGATGATAAAAATGACTTACCTGCATGTTTGTATGCCATACACAATTGGCTTTTTTTTCTCTAGAGATGTATCTTTTTAGTCTGCTGTATAGGCGTATATCAGAAATAGTGTTTATATTTGGCTTTTTAGCGTTAAGCGTGAATTCAGCCTGATTGATGTAGCTGTTTTGGTGCTGTTAAACCCTTGTAAAGCCATCGTTGAGCTACGATTGAAGATTGACGAATTGGGAAAAAAAGTAGAAATAGATGGATGATAGATGTGGCACGGGTGTTATATACATAATTTGAGTGTCGCATAGGGAGTCGTTGGAAGCAAGCTTGAAACCGATAATTTACATACATATGACTAAATTAGAAAAAATAATAAAAAGAATTTTTTATTATACAGAGAGATTTTTCACAATAATTGCGACACCTATTGCTATAATTGGATTAATAATAGCTTGGATATCATTATCAGAAAGTGATAATGATCAAAAAGCACAAATAAATAAACTAAATGCACTTGCTAATGAAAGTTTTAAACACACGAAGCTTTTAACTAATCAGCTTGAAACCTTAACAGAAGAACTTGAATTTCTAAAAGAACAAAAGAAACAAAATGATGAAAATCGTTTTTCAGAAATAAAACCCAAGTTAGTCCTTGAATTCAAAAATTATAATGGAGATATAATTTCAGCAAGCCTAATCAATAATGGTAAATCTGCGAAAATAATTAAAGTTATAACAAAAAAACCTAACGATTTTACAATTAATATTCCTTTCCAAAATATTGGTGAAGGGAAAGAAAAAGGAATCACATTTAGATATAAGAAACCAGAAGAAAGAAACGAAAAAACCACTTTGTATTTCACTCTAATTTATGAAGATATTGATAAAAAAATACATTCAAAAGACTTTCGTTTCTCAAACATTGAAGAGATAATAAATGAAAAATACAAAAATGATATCGTATTAAATTAAAAAATAGCCAGCCCCTAATACATAGGACTTCGTGCGGTCTGCCACTTCTAACGCAAGTTTAGCGAAGCCTAACTTGTGCTTTTTGTTTAAACAGTCTGTGACTTTTTTTGAAGTTGTAAACTTTACGCCTTTTGGTTTGTACAGTTTCGCAATTTTGACTGTATATTAGCAAAGCAAAAAGAAAAATTTGCAATTTCTAAAGCAGTTTTAATAAAAGTCACAAGTCACAGACTTGAGCCAGTAGGGGACAAGTGTAAAAAAATAAAGACACCAATAAAATAAAGACAACCAATAAATTAAACTTTACGACATGACAAACGAAGAAATAAAATTAGAATTAATCAATAAAGTGAATATGTATTTATCAACAAATACCGATAGAAATAATAGTATTGATGGATTGATAAATAGACTCACCGATTTTAATAAATCTTTAAAGAAAATTGATGAAATTTTAGTAGAACTTCTAAAAGAGAATAATTTAAATTATAAAGACGAAAAATTCGAAGAAGAATTTATTGAATTTATAAAACCGACTATGCTCGAATTAGCTAAAAAGATAGTTCAAAATTAATTCTCTGACAAAATTTTTATCTTTTAAATTTTTGTACATTGTAAGGAATGATATTAAAATATTAATATTGGTATAGGCGTTTAGACCGCCCAAGTTAATGTATTGATTATAAACGAATAGGTTTATTACAAACCATCTTTTTTATGAGTAAATTGAATATTGTATCCATATTTGAACGCCTATTGTACCGAA
>JAQTZA010000019.1 GCA_028687995.1 Bacteroidales bacterium | reverse complement strand
TTCGGTACAATAGGCGTTCAAATATGGATACAATATTCAATTTACTCATAAAAAAGATGGTTTGTAATAAACCTATTCGTTTATAATCAATACATTAACTTGGGCGGTCTAAACGCCTATACCAATAATTATAAAATAAGCTGTACCATAAATGGCATAGCTACAAAGAAGAGTGAAGAGAAATAGTATAACCCACCTCTCCTAGAAAGTAAATTGTTCGCTGAGATCGTTTATTGAGATTTGTTTCGATGATTTTTTAAGAAATCATGAGGTGAGTAGGTGTTTTGCCTATGTGATCTTTATGAGATATAGTATAGTTTTGAGAAGATATTCAATATTTGAAGTTGAAAAAGTTTTCTTATTTGGCTCTCAAATATTGGGTTGGCCAATCGATAGAATCATCCGTAGTGAGTGTCGATACAATCGGGAAGTATGGATTTCTAAGTAATTCTCGTCCCAAAAGAACAATGTCTGCTTTTTCCTCTTTCAGAATGGTTGAGATTTGGTCTTTCTCTGTAATCATTCCTACGGCGGATGTTAGAATTCCGGTTTTTTTGATTGCTTCTGCAAAGGAAACTTGATAACCAGCAGCAACTGGTATTTTTGCATTCACATCTGTACCGCCAGACGAGCAGTCTATTAAATCAACGCCCAGCTCTTTTAATTTTCTGCTCAGTTTGATAGATTCTTCTAGATTCCATCCACCTTCACTCCAGTCGGTTGCAGATATTCTTACAAAAAGTGGGTATTCGTCAGGCCATACTTGTTGTACGGCTTCGGTAACTTCAAGGAGTATCCGAATGCGGTTCTCAAAACTTCCGCCGTATTCATCCGTTCGTTTGTTGCTTAAGGGAGATAAAAACTGATGCATCAGGTAGCCATGCGCTGCATGGATTTCCAATACTTTAAAACCCGCTTTGTTGGCTCGTGTAGCAGCTGCACTAAAGTGCTGAACGATAATTTCAATTTCAGCTTTGCTCAATTCTAAGGGCTCCAATTCCCCTTTATCGAAAGAAATGGGTGATGCACTCACTGTTTGCCATCCACCTTCTGAAGGTGTGAGCTGTTTCCCACCTTTGTCAGGTGTATTGTGAGATGCTTTTCGTCCGGCGTGTGCTATTTGAATGCCAGCAACAGCTCCATGTTGGTGCGCAAAATCAGCAATTCGTTGCAGCTCTTCGATTTGGTCGTCGTTCCAGATTCCTAGATCATGTGGCGTTATTCTTCCTTCGGGGACCACTGCTGTAGCTTCTACTATAATAAGCCCTGCACCGCCAATGGCTCTGCTGCCATAATGCACAAAGTGCCAGTCGTTTGCGTGACCGTAAACAGCGGAATATTGACACATGGGTGACATTCCCAGTCTGTTTTTAAAGGTGACAGATTTTATTTGAAGTGGTTCGTTGATTGTTGCCATAGCTTAAAATTTCTCTAGATTGCGAAAAGCAAATGTACACTATTTTGATGAGAAATTACCTTACCATAAGGCGTTTTATAACATCTTGATCTGTAAATCGAATCATATAGACACCTGAAATTAGATGATATTTACTAATGTTGATTTGCTGTTCTTCCGAAGTGATTTTTGCTGTTCCTACAATTTTGCCATTTAGATTGATAATTTCGATTTCTGAGTTATTGGCATTTTTAACTGTAAAGAAATCCGAGACCAATGTGGGTTGAATCTTAATGCTATCTTTGGAAATTGGGTTGTCTATTTGTGTTTTACCTAAAGCAAGTCCAACCACCACTGGATCATGATCGGAATACCGATACATATCGGGTTGAAATCCAGCATCTGCATATCCAAACATAGCTGGTTCGTCTGCATTTACATGAAATACAGAAACGCCAGTTACTTGTGGCAATAAAGATGCCGAACATAAAGCATTGTCAAGATATCCAGCCTCATTATTGTAAGAATAGCTGTAGGCAGAATCTGCATGAAAAGCACGATGTAAATCAGTATAACCATTTTTTATCAAGTATTGAATGGGGTCTTCTTTGCCATAAGCATTCAAATCGCCCATTATCAAAACATCTTCATCGCCATAATATGTTTTATTTGCAATGGAGGTATTCACTGTAGATGAGGCTTCGTTCACTCGACTTGCGTTGTAGCAGCTTTGGCCATCACCCAAATCGGCATCTAGGCCAGTGGCAGAGCTACATCCACTTTTGGCTTTGTAGTGATTGATACAAAAAATGAATCTTTCACCGTTGCTTTTGAGCGTAAATGCTTGAGCTTTCTTTCGATTAGTGGGCGATACATTGTTGTTTTTGAGAGCCAAATAGGGTGTTACTTTGTCAGTTCGATAGACGAAAGCAGCTTTGGTGTATGTTCCAGATGCTACTCCGCCATCGTTTACAAAGGAATATCGCCCTGTAGCAGTAGCTGTATTCATCGCATTTACTAATTTGATCAGTGCATTTTGCCCTTGCTGCACTTCTACTAATCCATATACATCGGCATCGATTGCCACCATGGCAGCAGTAATTTTTGCGAGTTGTTTAGCGGCTTCTATATCGTCTCGCGGTCCTCCATAGGTCGGATCGAAATTTTCAACTAAAAATATCTCGAGATTCGCAGCGCACACTTTTAAATTGTAGTTTCCTAATTCTGAAGGAGCTATAGGTCTAGGGTTGCCATAAAATTGTATTTGTTCTGCTGGATAAAGGTAGAACTTTGAACTCACATTGTCCACTATTACTCGCATATTGTTTACTCGCTCACCTGTCCGACGTGTACCTGAGTTGTCGGCAAATTGAATGGGAGTAAAATTTGAGGTTGTTATGGCATCATCGAGTGTGAGTTGAGGTCTTTGATTTTGTTGAACTAAATTTGTGTATTCAGCAGAATTTGGCAAACACTGATTGGTGGGCGTGTAAATTCTTGAAGGATTCAATGTAAGTTGACCGTATCTTAGCAAATTATAATTCGATGTTACGAAAAGAGTTTGGTCAAATTCGAGCAACATTCCTTCGTAAGCCTCCCAGTTCCAATTAGTGTTGTCGTACACTACTTTTTTGATGGGTAAAGGGTTATTCGAGCTTAGGATTGATTGATTTGTGATGCTGCCTAATTGTGTCCGGCTACCGTTTTCACTTACAGTTGCGGTCACCTCTATTTTGTCGCCAACCGATACGTCGTTGGTAGATGTGGAGACAAATATTCCGTCAGAAGTTGAGTTATTACCGTCTCCCGTTTCATCTTGGAGAAAATATCCATTGATTTTTCCTGTTCCAATGAATTTTGCAGTCACAATTCCTGTCGTTTTTACTGTTGTTGAGTTATATGGGCTACTTGTACTACTGCCTTGAATTTGAGGAATAGAAACCACTGTTTGAGCAGAAATGCCAATGCAAATAGCAGCTAAAAGAAAGATAAGATAGAGTCTCATTTGAAACAATAATTAACAAAAATTCAACAATTAAAGTTACAAATATAGTGAAAATCTTGAGGTGCTGTGCTCGTAAATGTGTTAATTAACGCCAAGAATAATTTAGTCCAAAGCTTAACAGTTCCTTGAATTGAAAATAGGAATCATCATCGTTTAGGCGTTTTCTTTTGTCATCGTATTTCAGGTGATAAAATAGGCGAGTCGAAAAGTAACGATTGATGATGAAGTTGAAGGTATTCTCCCACTCCGACTCAACGTTTTTGTAGGTTGTGAAGTAGTAAAAACGTGTAGTCCAAGCAATGTTCTTTGTTACATTATAGCTTAATTTCATGTCCCATCTAGATCCTATTTGATTCAACGTGTTTTGTCCTTTTACTAGACCAAATCGAGTGACATCAATTCGTTCGTCGTCCAAAACATACTTCCAGTTGTAAGAAAAGGGTGATAATTGAAGCGAGAATCCTTTGATACTTAAGCGGTCAAAAACATCCTCGTAGCTCATACCAATACCGAAGTTAAACTCAGCTGGGGATAGAAATGATCCAAGTTTGGTATTCGAATTTGTTTTGTAAGAGTTGAAAAATCGTGTTTTGAATTCAGAGGAAATCGAATAATTCCATTTATTAAAAGCCTTGATGGCCAAATTTGATGACAATCGAAATAAATCGTCGCTCACTCGCCAAGGACGAACGGTATCGGAAGGTGCTGTGAAAAAGCTACTTCGCCACTCCAACTCATTATTGAGAGCCCATCCATTGGGATTGATGTAGTTTGCTTTCATGTTTAGCAAACCATTCATTGCTAGATTGCTCTCGCCTCCTTGTTGCCAATTAGTCGATATATAATTCTGGGAAAATTGCATCGATGCTTTATTTGCCGTAATCCAATGACCTCTGTTTCTGAAATTGTTATGCAATAATTTTGCAGAAAATAATTCTTTCGAAACTCCAAAATCCTGCGAAAATAGGTTTTCTAGCGCCTCTTTTGTTTCGCCTTTAGATTCCACTTTCGTTAGTAGAAAATCGGATGGAAGTTCCTTTTGGATAGATTCTACCCAATTTGGATGACGAAAAATAATACGATGATAGATTTTTTGACGAACGGAATCGAGTGCGAAATAATCCTCTAGTTCGGAGTTTTTTATCACGTTCAAAGAGTCGAAATGCAATTCATCAGAGTTGAAAATAGAAATTGTCTTAATTTTCCAAATATCTTCTGGAAAACTTTTTGAAAATTGCAGAGGCATCATCAGTCGGTTATAAACGTGGAAATGATGATTGTTGTTTGTTTCTTCATTTTCAATTCTACTTGATTCCGTTTTGATAATCAAACGAGCGTGCGGATCATCTATTAGATCAATCAAATTGGCTTCTTTGAGCTTTTCTATAGAGTCATTCGAGGGAATATTTTGCGCCTGAATCGATGTAAAAAAAAGACTCAAAACCAGCCAAAAACTTATAATGAAAAACTGATATCGAACGGTATTCTGACTATTCATCAATTATATTTTAGAAACATGAAATGGGAATATATAAGAAGAAAAATCCAAGAACCCCTGACCAAAATGAAAGGAACAGGTTATCCTTTTGACAACTTGTATTTTATTCTCAATTTTTGCTATCAAAATGTGCTGCAAAATTAGCAAAAATTGCTGTTAAAGAAAAACACAACGCCATTATATGGTCATACTTTACGAAAAATTATCTACTTTTGCACTTTCTTATAATCCAATAATTTTTTATTCATTGTGAGCGATACAAAGTATATTTTCGTTACCGGAGGCGTTGCCTCATCTCTTGGGAAAGGTATTATTTCTGCATCAATGGCCAAGCTTTTGCAAGCTCGAGGATATAAAGTGACGATTCAAAAATTTGACCCTTATATCAACATCGATCCGGGGACTTTGAATCCCTATGAGCATGGCGAATGTTACGTCACAGTAGATGGTCACGAAGCCGATCTTGACTTGGGGCACTATGAGCGTTTCATCAATGAACAAACTACAAGAGCGAATAATATCACGACTGGCCGCATCTACCAAAGCGTTATCGATAAAGAACGACGAGGCGACTTTTTAGGCAAAACGGTGCAAGTGGTACCTCACATTACTGACGAAATAAAGAGAAACGTTAAACTTCTCGGAACTAAACATAAATATGACTTTGTGATCACCGAAATCGGTGGAACGGTGGGTGATATCGAATCGCTTCCGTACATCGAGAGTGTGCGCCAGTTACGTTGGGAATTGGGTAAAAATTGCCTCTGTATTCACCTCACATACGTGCCTTATTTGGCAGCAACCAAAGAGTTGAAAACCAAACCGACTCAACACTCTGTGAAACAACTACAAGAGTTGGGAATTCAACCCGATATTTTGGTATTGCGTACAGAGCACGAATTGAGTGCTGAAGTACGTCGTAAAGTGGCATTGTTCTGCAACGTAGAGCCGAATGCAGTAATTCAATCAATTGATGTTCCCTCTATTTACGAAGTTCCTGTGAAAATGCAAGAGCAAGGTCTAGACATTGTAGCTCTCAACAAAATGGGAATTCCAGTGACCGAAGAGGTATCGTTAGGCCCTTGGAAAAACTTCCTAAGCAGAATGCAATCGGCTACTGAAATCGTAAAAATCGGATTGGTTGGCAAATATGTCGAACTTCCGGATGCTTACAAATCTATTAACGAATCGTTGCTTCAAGCAGCTACTTATAACGATCACAAGCTCAAATTGGTATTCATTCATTCTGAAAAACTCAATGACGCCAATGCCAAAGAGTTGTTGAGCGAAATGGATGGATTGTTGATCGCTCCAGGGTTTGGACAACGCGGTTTGGAGGGTAAATTTTCGGCTTTGAAATATGCAAGAGAAAATGATGTTCCAACGTTAGGCGTCTGTTTAGGTATGCAATGTATGGTCATCGAATATGCACGCAATGTGCTTGGGTTGGAAAATGCCAATTCAACCGAAATGGATATTAAAACGCCATACAACGTCATCGATTTAATGGAGGAACAAAAAGGTATTATCAACTTGGGTGGCACCATGCGTTTAGGGGCGTATGAGTGTGAACTCGAAAAAGATTCCACACCCGCTAAAGCGTATGGAACAACGCATATACAGGAGAGACACCGTCACCGCTTTGAGTTTAATAATAAATTTAAACCTGACTTTGAAAAATCTGGCATGCAATGTGTAGGACACAATCCTGACACCGGTTTGGTAGAGGTGGTCGAGATTCCAACATTGAAATGGTATGTCGGTGTGCAATATCACCCAGAATACAACAGTACCGTGTTAAAACCAAATCCACTTTTTGTTGCTTTTGTTAAAGCAGCGATTGATAATAAAAAATAGAGAACAAAGGGAATGATTCCCTTATCAAAATAATAAAACAGACACACATGGATAAAAATACAGTTTTAGGTTTTGTATTGATTGGCGTGATTCTTTTTACTTTTAGTTGGTTGAATCAACCTTCGAAAGAGCAAATTGCAGCAGCACATTACAACGACTCTATTGCGAAAGTAGAGCAAGCCAAGGTAGAGTTGGCAAAAATTACCACGAAAACAAAAGAGGCATCGTCAATTTTAGAAAGTGATTCGGCAAATGCAGCAAAAGCTTCTGAATTTGGTGCATTTGCTCCTGCAATGCAAGGTGTTGAGAAGATTGAAACGATCTCAAATGATTTGATGGAGGTCAAATTCAGCAACAAAGGAGGACGCGTTTATTCCGTTCGATTAAAAGAGTTTCAAACACACGATACATTGCCGTTGATATTATTTCAAGGTGATGAAAGTGCTTTTGGCTTTACGTTGGTCACAAACAACAACCGAGTTGTAAACACTTCGGATCTCTACTTTACACCTACGTTGAAAGACAGTGTCTTGACAATGAGTTTGGTCGCTGATAATGGAGCGCAACTCAATTTTGTTTATACTTTGCATACTAAAAGTTACATGATGAAATTTGATGTAACAAGCTCTGGAATGCAAAATGTAATGGCTTCGAATGTCAACACGTTGGAGATGAATTGGTCTCAAAAGCTTAGACAACAAGAACTTGGAGAAAAGAATGAGAACCGATATGCGCAAGTCTATTACAAATATGCTGCTGATGAGGTAGATTATTTGAGTGATGGAAAAGATGACAAGAAAGATCTAGTCAATAGTGTGAAATGGGTAGCCTACAAAGATCAGTTCTTTTCGACCGTATTAATTGCAAATGAGAATCTTACTTCCGTCAGTGTTTCTTCAAAATTAGTCAAAGAGAAAGGTTATTTGAAGCAATATGATATGCAAGCGGATGTGAAATTTGACCCAAGATCAGGCAAAAATTTGTCATTCAACTATTATTTTGGGCCTAATCATTATCCAACATTGCACAAACTTGACAAAGGGGTAGATGATACCAAAAAATTACATTTAGATAAATTAGTGCCTCTGGGTGCTTCAGTATTTCGTTGGATTAATGAGTATATGGTTATTCCAATGTTTAACTGGTTGGAAAAATGGATTGGTAGCTATGGTATTATCATTTTGGTTTTAACCTTGATTATCAAAACCGTTCTTTTCCCATTGACCTATAAATCATATTTGTCGTCAGCCAAAATGCGCGTATTGCGTCCGCAAATAGAAGAAATTACGGCCAAATACACCAAAGATCAGGCTATGGAGAAACAAAAAGCCACGATGGATCTCTACAGTCGAGCTGGAGTGAATCCGCTGAGTGGTTGTTTGCCGATGGTGGTGCAGATGCCTTTCTTGATTGCGATGTATATGTTTTTTCCAACGTCATTCGAGTTGCGGCAGGAGAGTTTCCTTTGGGCAACCGACCTTTCAACGTATGATTCGATCTACAGTTGGAGCGAGCACATTCCATTCTTGAGCGAATACTACGGTAATCACATCAGTCTTTTTGTGTTATTGATGACTGCTACCAATATTGTTTATACTAAATTCAATATGGATGCAACCAATACAGGTCAGGCACAACTTCCGGGTATGAAGACAATGATGTATATTATGCCGTTGATGTTCCTCTTTTTCTTGAATCAATTTGCGTCTGGTTTGAGTTATTATTACTTCGTATCAACGTTGATTACTATTCTTCAAACGATGGCATTTCGCCAGTTTATTAATGAGGATAAATTGCTGGCAAAATTGCACGAAAATACAAAGAAACCTGCCAAGAAGAAATCTGGATTTATGGCTCGTCTTGAAGAAGCTCAAAAGAAGCAACAACAATTGGCACGAGAGAATGCCAAGAAAGGGAAGAAATAAAGAACTGATTTTAAATATCTTATTGAAAGCCATTGGAGTAAAATCCAATGGCTTTTTTTATGCTACTATTTTTCGAAAAGCTCGCCTCGTTTACGATTTGTTTACCCACCCATTTCAAATTGAGTGTCATTTTGTGCAAGTTTTTGCGCATTTTGTGTATTTCTTACCCGTACTTAATTATCTAAATTTGCCAATTCATGTTGCTATATACTATATTGTCAATTTTTTCATTTGTAGACTGATTTAAAGTTTTTATTTTTTTATAAAAGGAAGATAAAATAAGTGATTTAATATGTTGAAAGTGAATAGTTAACGTGAATTATATCTTTTTTTTGTCATCATTTTGTCATCATTTTTTTTATTTTATTGTCCTACTTCTGTATAGATTTATCTGTGAAACGACATTATTTTAATCTTACTCCCAAACAGATAATATTTTATTATAGTTTTTATTTCAGATTTCCAAATAGATAATACTTCGAATACTCTTTATGAAAAAAGTTACTCTTTTACTTACCTACCTATTTTTCAGCTTAACGGTTTTGTTTGCTCAAACAACCAAAATATCGGGTCTGGTGCATGATGAAAATGGTGAACCCATTATTGGTGCTACCATTGTTGTAAAGGAAAATCGACAAGTGGGTACAGTTACCGATATTGATGGACGATTTCAATTAAATATCCCGGCTTCAGGGAAGAAAATTGTTGTTTCCTATATCGGAATGCAAGCGCAGGAGCTTGAGCCGAAATCCACAATGAAGATTAAGCTACTTGCTGACACCAAGCAATTGGAAGAGGTAGTTGTGACCGGTATGATGAAAGTTGATAAACGAATTTTTACTGGAGCAACAAATAAATTGGATGCCGAAAAGACCAAAATTGATGGTGTAACCGATGTGAGCCGTGCCTTAGAAGGACGTGCTGCAGGTGTATCGGTGCAAAACGTTTCGGGTACTTTTGGTACAGCTCCCAAAATCAGAGTGCGGGGTGCAACCTCCATTTATGGAAACTCAAAACCATTGTGGGTTGTAGATGGTGTGGTGCAAGAAGATGCAATTGATGTGTCGAGCGATGATCTCTCGTCGGGAAATGCTGAAACACTCATTTCGTCTGCCATTGCAGGAATCAATTCAGATGACATAGAGAGTTTTCAGATTCTGAAAGATGGATCAGCAACATCGATTTATGGTGCAAGAGCCATGGCTGGTGTGATTGTTATTACAACTAAAAAAGGAAAAGCTGGAGCAAGTAAAATAAGCTATACGGGTGAATTTACATCTCGCATGATCCCGAATTATTCCGATTTTAATATTTCCAATTCACAGCAACAAATGGGCATCTACCAAGAGATGGATCGGAAAGGTTGGCTCGAATTTACCACTTTGAGAGGTTCGTCGAATACAGGTGTCTATGGTAAAATGTATCAATTGATTAATCAATATCAAAACGGTGGTTATGGATTAGAAAATTCAGATGCAGCAAAGAATAGCTATTTGAGAGAAGCCGAATTTCGCAATACAGATTGGTTTAAGTTGTTGTTTAATCAAAATGTTACACAAAATCATGCTGTAAGTATTTCATCTGGTTCTGATAAGGCAAAATTCTATACTTCGTTGTCGATGTTTAACGATCAGGGTTGGACAAAAGCCAGTTCAGTAGAGCGATACACGGCCAATATGAATGGCTCATACCTAGTGTCGAAAAGCTTAACGGTTAATTTGTTGACAAGCGGATCGTATCGTAAACAACAAGCGCCAGGAACGTTGAGTCAAGAGATTGATGTTGTAAGTGGACAAGTAAAACGTGAGTTCGATATCAATCCATATAGTTTTGCGCTTAATACTTCGCGTACCTTAGATCCAAATGCCTTTTACAGACGCAATTATGCCGATTTCAATATTTTCAAAGAGTTGGATAACAATTATATCGATTTGAATGTGGCAGACATAAAATTCCAAAGTGAGTTGAACTGGAAACCGCTTCGTGGATTAGAAGTGACCGGATTGACAGCTGTGAAATATCAGGCGTCAACACAAGAGCACAATATCAAAGATCAATCGAATCAGGCCAATGCCTATCGTGCTGGGGTTTATCCCGAAGATGCTACTATTAGCGAAAATAATCCGCTGCTTTATACCGATCCCGATATCCCAGGCTCTTTGCCCATCAGCATTTTGCCCGAAGGAGGAATCTACGACAAAACAGCCTATTCGATGCGAGGAGTCGATTTCAGAGCAACGATGAACTATAATACTGAAATTGCCGAAGCGCATATCCTGAGCATTTTTGCAGGTGCCGAAAATAGCTCAATTGATCGGAATAGAACGTGGGCACGCGGTTGGGGATTTCAGTATGATAATGGAGGAACTCCTTTCTACGATTACAATGCTTTCAAACAAGGAAAAGAGGAAAATACACAGTATTACTCAAACGATTGGACTCGCAGTAGAAATGTTGCATTCTTCAATTCAAGCACTTATTCTTATAAAGGAAAATATACCTTGAATGGTACAGCTCGTTACGAAGGTTCTAATAAACTTGGTAAATCTCGTACTGCCCGTTGGTTGCCTACTTGGAATTTATCAAGTGCTTGGAAAGTGAGTGAAGAGAAATGGTTTGCCACTCTTTTGGCTCCCACAATCTCTTTTTTTACGCTGAAAACCTCTTATTCTTTGACAGCTGATGGCGGTCCAAGTTTCGTCACCAATTCGTTGCCCGTTTTCAAAAGCTTCAACACTTGGGGACCAACAGCTAGTGTCACAGAGTCGGGAATCTACATTGATGGCCTTGAAAATAGCCAATTGACTTACGAGAAAAAGCACGAGTTTAATGCTGGAACTGCCATTGGATTTTTCAATAATAAAATCAATATTGAAGCAGATTACTACACCCGCCAGAATTTTGATTTGATAGGTTTGGTTTATACGCAAGGAGTGGGTGGCGAGATTGCGAAATATGCCAACGTAGCTTCGATGAAATCATCGGGAACAGAATTTACACTTTCGACCAAAAATATTACGACAAAGAATTTCAGTTGGACATCAGACTTTATCTTCTCTAAATCGAAAAATGAGATTACTAAACTCGATTCTCGTTCCAATGTAATTGAATTAGTTTCTGGTTCGGGATACGCACAAAAAGGATATCCGGTTCGTGCTCTATTCTCTATTCCATTTGATGGATTAAACAGCGAAGGACTTCCAACTTTTATCAATCAAGATGGAGTGAAAACGGTAACTGATATTAATTTTCAAGAATTTGAAAAACTTGGATTCTTAAAATACGAAGGTCCTACAGACCCAACGATTACGGGTAGTTTTGGAAATGCTTTTACCGTAAAAAGATTTAAATTGAATGCTTTTATTACCTATTCATTTGGGAATAAGGTTCGCTTAGATCCAGTGTTTAGCGCACATTATTCAGATTTATCTTCTATGCCAAAAGAGTTTAAAAATCGCTGGGAATTACCTGGTGACGAAGCATTTACCAATATTCCGGTGATCGCTAGTCGTCGACAATTCTACAACGACAATCAGCTTTCGTATGCTTACAATGCCTACAACTATTCTACCGAACGAGTTGCAGATGGTGGATTTATTCGATTGAAGGAGGTTTCGTTGTCGTACGATATGCCACACAATGTACTGAAGCTATTGAGTGTCAATTCACTTCAGTTGAAAGTGCAAGCTACAAATTTGGTATTGCTCTATTCGGATAAGAAACTGAATGGACAAGATCCTGAGTTTTTCAATAGTGGCGGTGTCTCCGCACCAGTACCACGTCAATTTACGTTGACGCTAAGATTTGGAATTTAACTTTCTGCGATTGGTAACGAATTGATTTGTAAAAAGAATGAAAATAGAAATGAAATATTCAAATTTCCTGTTGACTTGCTTGGTCGTTTTAACTCTTGCAACAACCTCTTGCGATAATTTTTTAGAAACTTCGGCCGATAACAGAACAGTGTTGGATTCTGAGAAAAAAATTACCCAATTGCTTGTTTCTGCCTATCCAAAAGCAAATTATGCGAAATTGGCTGAACTAAGTTCTGATAATTTTGTGGATAATAACGCTCCAAATTCAAACGGACAATACTTTAATTTGCCAAGTTTTAATCGCATCGACGACCAATACTTTGCATGGGAGCCAGCTACTTCATCCACTCAACAAGATAGCCCGTCATATATTTGGCAAAATGCCTATCAGGCAATTGCAGCTGCCAACCACGCACTTGTAGCTATTGAGGAACTAGAAGCCTCGACCAAGACTACAAATATGCAAGCTCAAAGAGGTGAAGCGCTGATTTGTCGCGCGTATAATCATTTTGTGTTGGTCAATATTTTCTGCCAAACCTATAAGGATTCGGTGGCAAGTCTGCTGGATTTAGGAATTCCTTACGCCACAAAACCCGAAACTACAGTATTGGTTGATTATTCTCGTGAGTCAGTAACTTCCGTTTATACTAAAATAGCGAAAGACATTGAAGATGGCTATAAATTGATTAACGATGCAAATTACAAAGTGACCAAATACCACTTCAATAAAAAAGCTGCAGCGGCTTTTGCTGCTCGTTTCTATCTCTACAAAAGAGATTATGCGAATGTCGTGAAATATGCCGATGATGTACTTGGTGTCAATCCAGCTTCAATCATGCGTGATTGGTCGCCATCGTATGACAATCCATCTGCTGTTGGGTATGCTTACATTGATGCACAAGCACCTTGTAATTTACTCGTTTTGCCGACTTCTTCTGTATTTTATCGAATATTTGGTACGCGTTATGGACACAATGGAAACGCATTGAAGGGTTCAATCTATGGTTCAGGACCTACATGGAGTGGTTATCTGCAAGCTTTCAAAGGTAAACTATACATTGTTCAAAGTCAAGATTATGGTGTTTTTCTACCCAAATGTGTAGAGATGTTCGAATACACCGATAAAATTGCTGGAATTGGATTTGCTCACATTGTACGTGCCGAATTTACAGCAGATGAAACACTTCTTTGTCGTGCCGAAGCGTTAATTTACCTCAATAGAACGGCAGAAGCCGTTGCCGATTTACAGGTGTGGAATCAATCGCATTTGGCGACAAGCACTTTGACCGATGTTGCTATAAAGAGTTTCTACGTGCCAGCAAATCCTATTTTTTACAACAAGTTGAATGCTGATAAAGTTAGTTCGGCATTCGTGGTGACACCAGATCAAAACCCATACATTCAGTGCGTGTTGCACTTCCGTCGCATCGAAACCATTTTTGATGGAAATCGCTGGTTCGATTTAAAACGATATGGCATCGAATTTACTCATTCAATTGGGCGCACTCAAGTAGAAACGCTTACTTTCAATGATCCACGCCGTGCTATTCAGATTCCACAAGAGGTAATTAGTGCGGGCATGGATGCAAATCCGACAAAAGTGTCTCATTTCCAAGATCAAGCCACTAGATTAGAGAAATAGAAACAAAGAACTACCACTATTTATAAAAGAATCATCAATCCAAATATGAGAAAATTAATCATCATTTTACTTGTCATCCCACTATTAGGTGTCATCTCATCGTCGTGTACGAAAGAGGAAACATTGGGGCCGTCAATTTTTAGTACAGTGGATTCGTTGGATCAAAACTCTGTGACCTACGATTTTGATAACTGGTTGAAAGAGTCTTATTTGCAACCTTATAATCTTGATTTCAGATATAAATTACAGGATGTAGGTTCAGATATGAGTTACAATCTCGTGCCCGTTTCGTTGCCAAAGGCGAAAGACATGGCAAAACTTGTAAAGTACCTATGGTTCGACGCTTATGCTGCTGTTGTTGGTCAAGAATTCTTGAGAGAGAATGGTCCAAAAATCATCCATCTAATTGGTTCACCTGCTTATAATCCTGTATCGGGAACCATTCTGTTGGGAACTGCAGAGGGCGGTATCAAAGTAACTCTTTACAGCTGTAATGATTTGAATCCGAATGATATTGCGATGTTGAATGAGTATTATTTCAAAACGATGCACCACGAATTTGCCCATATATTGCATCAAAAGAAGAATTACCCCATTGAGTTTGCTGCATTCTCAAAAGGTAATTACAATCCGCTTGGCTGGCAAACAAAAAGTGATTCAGAAGCAGCCTCGCAAGGGTTTGTTTCTCCGTATGCAAGCAGTCAAGTGAAAGAGGATTTCGTGGAGGTCATTGCCAACTACTTGGTGAAAAGTGATGCTGATTGGAACAATCTGCTTGATATGGCTTCGAAGCCAGGCATTAATAAAGCTGGAACCACACTTCCCGATGATGGAATCAACGGCAAAGCAGTCATTCTAAGTAAATTAGATATGGCGACAAAATGGTTGAAAAACTCGTGGAATCTCGATATCGTACAACTACGTGCTGAGATTATGGCGAGAGAAGCAAACATTAATGAGATACTGAAATAAATGAGCGTTAAATTACTACGATACACGAATATGAAGAGAATTATTTATTTGGCATTTTTGTTTTTTACGTTGGCTGCATGTCATTACGAAGAACCAGATATCTTTTCGGCAGCACCAGCCGAACGATTGACTACTGCTATGAAAGAGGATGCCATTGCACTTCAAAGCGCATCAAACGGTTGGGCGATGGAATATTTTGCAACACCATCGAGCCCTGGATATACCCTTTTTGCAAAATTCAAACCATCGGGCGAAGTCTTTATGTCTTGCAAAAATGAATTGACAAATAATGTGTTGCTTTCAGATAGTAGCGTTTATACGATGATTGGCGATTACGGTCCAGTACTTTCATTTGCAAGCTTTAATAAGGTAATGCATCAGTTTTCTAATCCAGAAAACCCGAATGGATATGGTTTGGAGGGAGATTATGAATTTATCGTGTTGAAAACGAGCGCAAATCAGATTACTCTGCAAGGAAAAAAGCGTGGAACCATCATTATGATGAATAAAATTCCGCAAAATAAAACGTGGAACGAATACATTACTGATTTGGAAACGATGAATACGACTCTATTCGGTTTTGGAGCACCAAGCCTCACTATGTCAATCACAGAAAAATATAACTTTTCGGGTGGTGGCAGTCATATTTTTACCATTCTACAATCGGGTGCAGATGTAAACACATCTATAGATGCACCTTTTATTGTAACACCAACTGGAATTCGTTTTCATACTATACAAGAGTTAGATGGAAAGAGTTTCCAAACCTTTACCCTAAATACAGACAAAAGTGCATTGATTTGTACTGAAAACCCAGATTTAAAATTTGTGGGACCAGATTCTTTGAGCTCTTTTCTTGAAAAAAACCTAAATATTTGGAATGTAGATCCAACAAAATTGAGTGCATCTGTACAATCAACGTATGATTTACTTGTACAGTCGTTAGTGACAAAATACAAAGCAACTGGTATTAAGTTATTTATAAAATACAATAGTGTGAGAAAATCTCACGTGTTGGCTATTCAGTTTACATCAGGTAAAAATAAACTTGAAGGAGATTTGGATATGAATTTCAATATCGGTGGCAAAGCAGAAATATCGATGATGAATACTGAAAATGCAGATAGTAATGGCGCAAAATTTTATACAAACATTGCTGGATACAAAGAGATGGCAGATTTGCTTTCAACCTCATTTACACTCACGACTGACTCACCGATCAACCCACAAGTAATTCGTTTGGTGAAAAAATCAGATGCAAATACATGGCTTACAATTACGACTAACACATTATAAAAACATTTTACGTTATGAAAAACAAACTACTATTTATTTTGTCGATCGCATTTATGATGTCGGTGACAAATTTCTTCTCATTGGATGCCGCAAATGAAAAAAATGGAAATGTGCAAACTACTCGACAAGCAAAATTCATCAAACCGGTGAAGTCTGCTGTTAAAAGAGTAGAAACTTCGATCGTTCGTCCCGATTTTAAAGTTGTTTCAACTATTCAAAAAGGGAAAAGTGAACTTCAGATGCTGCAATCGAAAGACGGTGCAATTTCCCGCAAGTTGATTTTCAACGACGACAGCAGACTGCAACGTAATCTGTCAACTTCTCCGTTGATGAAGCAACAAGCTGCTGTCGATACTTCGTTTTACGAGAGTTTCGAGGCGTATGCCGATACGGCCAATCATAATTGGATTCCGACCAATTGGTTTGAAGAAAATCGAACGGGTAACACTTATGTTGCAGGTACTACCAACTTGACTTGGTTTGCAAGAAACGTTGGAGGTGCTGCTACCGATGGAAGCAATATCGCTTGGATAAATTATAACAATGCAAGTGTGAGTAGAGATGAATGGTTAATTTCTCCAGCATTTACTCCTGCTCCAAATGATTATCTATCTTTTGACCTCTATTATTCTCCTTTTTGGATGTACTTCGATGCGATACAGTATGGAATTGATGGAACAATCCAATATAACTTCACAAAGCCAACCACTACGATGCAAGTTATGATTACTACTGATAATGGAGCAAATTGGACAAAAATATGGGATGCTCACAATTATGTAAATCGTTATGATGAGGCTAGCCTGATCAATTATCAAAATGCATTTTGGAATACATTCAACACATCGATGGCGAATTATGTCGGCCAGTCTGTGAAAATTGCGTTTCGCTATTTTGGTAAAAATGGAGATTCAATGGGATTGGATAATATAGGTGTTCGTCAATTGAAGCCGCAAGCTAAATACGGCAGACCGCAGGGTTATTTTTACTTAGGTTTCACGCCCGATTATTATAATGCCAATGCTGATTTGATGTTAGGAGCTCCATTTCAAAATGATATTTGGAAAAATAATTCGAATCAAGATTCTCAAGAATTTATGTGGACTTTTGAAGATCAGCATGATCCAAAGGCAACCTTCACGACGCCAGATGTGGCACCGACAGTGACTTATCCTGCTGGTTTCTTTGGTATGCCAAGCCTAAAAGCAAAAAGTGGTGCTTATGAGAACACCTATAAATGGGGAACTGCAACGGGTGGTTCATTTTTCTTATCCGGTGGATCAAATGTGTTCGATTGGGGAACTGTGGGTGCTGGCAATTACGACTTAAACGGCGGAATTGCTAATTACTCATTTACCGATGGAGATTATGTGTTTGGAACAGGTCCTAATAAAACAGTCGATGGCATTGCTAATTATTTCGAAAAACCAGTTCATCCTTATCTATTAGATAGTCTTTGGATTAATTTGGGTACTTTTAATGCACCTGCCGGTACAATCTTTAAACTCCGAATCCGAAAAGTAGATGAAACAGGAGATTTTTCAACCATATTAGCTACAGCTACTTGTACAACCGAAGATGTTACGCAGCCTCAAGCTGGTTATTTTAATATGCCATTCAAAGGATTTATAACCTACGATTCACTACTCGATTTGGATGTGACCAACGATTATTTGGAAATCAAAGACGCCATAATGGTCGAAATGTATGGTTTCAATAAAACGGGTATTTCATTGAGTGCGTATTCCCAAGTTTTTGAGAAAAGTGGAGAATCCAATGGATATGTATTCTATAATCATTATTCAAGTGGAAGACGACTGTTATTGAATTCGACTGATTATGTGGGGGAATCCACTTCATTGTTATTTAATCTAGCAGTAACGTATCCTTATCTTGTACCTGATAGTTATGAATTTGTAGCTCCAACGGCGGGTGGTAGCAAAACATTTACCGTTTCTTCGTTTGTGGCACCAGCAGATTGGACGTTGGAGAATCCTCTTCCATCTTGGTTGACTCAAAGTAATACGTATGATGCACAAACAGGTGCTATAACTTACACTCTTACTGCTCAAGCTTTACCTGTGGGAACCACTGGTCGAGGCACTTGGGTAAATATATCTTCGCCAGGCGTAAAAATGGATATCAATGTAACTCAAGGGGATTATACAGGTGTTGAGACTGTGAAAGCGATGCAAACCACTGTGATTACGAAGAGTCAATCATTCGAATTGAATTATTCTTCTGATTTCAGAGATGTAATGCTTTTCAATGTCGCAGGACAAGTCGTTGGAAGCTATACGTTGCCATTGGAGGGTAGCTTTTCTATTCCCGTTGCAAATCTCAACAAGGGAGTCTATTTCTTGCATTTTTCAGGAAAAGGAACCCAAACTGTTAAAGTGATGAAATATTAATAAATTTATAACTAATTGATATTATAAAAGATATGAAAACGATAGCGAAATTGACGAATCTATTTGTGGCTGTAATGCTTTTGTCCAGCACGATTGCTACTGCTACAACTACCGAGTGGGCAAAAAGCTTTGGTGGTGATGACAACGACCAACCTTACGCAACGGCAGTTGATGCCAATGGTAATTTGTTTGTACTCACTAAATATAATACAACCTGCGATTTCGATCCTAACCCGTACAAAACAGTGAACGTAACACCAACATCGCTGTTGCCTTCGGTAGCACTTAGTAAATACGATGCTAATGGAACTTTTTTATGGGTAAAATCTTTCTCTGCAAATGTAAAATATTCTGGTTCGGTACTATCTGGCACTATGGTGGTTGATAAAGCCGGAAATGTTTATTTTGGAGGAGAATTTTCGGGAACTACTGATTTTAATCCGGATCCTGTGGGTGTAGCAAACCTTACCCCCGAAGCAATTACCCCCGCAATTTATGTAGGAAGTAATCCAAAAGCAGGCACTTATGAAGCATTCCACGATGCTTTTGTATGTAAGTTAGACAATAATGGTAATTTTGTTTGGGTAAAACAGTTTCGGGGCGATTTAAATCAGGAGGTGTTAGAAATTTCGGTAGACGATGCCAACAACGTATTTATCGCGAGTGATGCATCCGGACAAACCAGTATTCAGACCGACTTTAATCCTGACCCTACAGCCACAGCTATATTAACAAATACTTCTAATGAATCTCTATTTATTACAAAATTAGATGCTAACGGCAATTATCTGTGGACAAAACAATTACAAGGTTCCAGCGACAGATATTGCTACGGCATTAAAACAGACAAAGATGGAAATATTTATCTTGGTGGTCATTTCTTAGGTACCATTTATCCCGATCCAAGTTCAAAAGCAGTATCATTGGTTACTTACAATAATAATCCAACAGGCACTACCGATTTATTCTTTATCAAGTGGGATGCTTTCGGAAATTATGTTTGGTCGAAAAGCTTTGGAGGAACAGGCTACGATGTTTTTGGAAATTTGGACATTGACCCAACCACAAATAGTATTTACATTACGGGTGAATTCGGTGGAGTTGCTGATTTCAATATGAATCCTTCAAATGCAAAAACATTGACATCGTTTGGAGGTAGTGATGGATTTTTAGCAAAATACGATGCCGCCGGAAATTGTGAATGGGTAAAACAGGTTGGTGGTTCATCTCAAGATAAAATAGATGCTGTTTCACTTGATGCACTGGGCAATCTATTTATAGGTGGATATTTTTCACAAACAGTCAATTTCGATCCCTCTGCAACGAATATTACATTTACTTCAGCCGGAAATTACGATGCATTTATAGCCAAATTGGACAACAACGGAAACTTTAAATGGGTAAAACAAATTGGAAGTATGGGCAACGATTGGACGGGTGGCCTCTCTGCCACTGGCGATGGCAATGTGTTTGCTTCAGGCTCGTTTACATTCGATGCCTCTATAAGCAATAGCAGTGTAACTTTGACTGCGATTAATGGATATGATACATGGCTCTATAAATCGAGCGCTACTACCGATATAAAAGAGTTGAAATTTGATGCTTCAATTTCTGTCTATCCAAATCCAACATTTGGAAAAGCCACTGTCAATCTGAATAAAGAATACAGCCACATGCAGGTAACCATTCGCAATATTATAGGTGGTGAAGTTCTAACTTCTGAATACAACGATGTGAGTTCTATTAACCTCAACCTACCTAAACAATCGGGTGTCTATTTGGTTGATTTGAAGAATGAAAAAGGTCATCTTCAAACATTGAAGGTGGTGAAGAGATAAATGATTACAAATTAAAAACGCATAATAATATGAACACAAAACTAAGGCTAAAATTCGCTTTAGCATTTATGGCGATTTTGACCACACTACAGCTTTATGCTACAGATTCACAATGGGTTAAAAGTTATGGTGGAGTAGCAGATGAAAATTTCAGTGTCACTGCTAAAGATGCGACTGGTAATCTCTTTGTGGCGACTCGATTTAGTGGCACATGCGATTTTAATCCCAATCCGAACAAAACGGCTAATCTCACTACTAGCGGTGCGGTATCTGTTGGCATCAGTAAATTTGATGCTAACGGAAATTTTCTTTGGGTAAAAGGAGTCGAAGGTCCATCGACAGAAGTAAAAGCTTTAACCATTGACAAGGAAGGAAATATTCTTTTTGGAGGATTTTTTGGAACCAGTACCGAAGGCACTGCTACTACCGACTTCAATCCCGATCCTACACAAGCAACCAATCTTATTCCCGGCTATTTGTATAGCGATTACGAAAAAAGGAATCTATATTTCAACGATGGTTATGTTTGCAAATGGGATAATAATGGAAATTTTGTGTGGGTTAAACAGTTCACAGGAGCACTTAACGAAGAAGTGTATGAACTAAAAACAGACGAAGCAAACAATGTGATTTTAACAGGTCATTTCTATGGTTTTGCTGGTGTTACTGTTGATTGTAATCCTGATACGGTAGATGAATTTAAATTGGTAGCCGATACCGATTACGGAGCACAATTTATTACTAAACTCGATGCAGATGGTAAATTTGTTTGGGCAAAAAAACTGGATGGAACAGGCGTAAAATACATTACAGATATTGATGTGGACAACGCAAACAACTACTATTTTTCGGGATATTTCGGTAACACCTTAGATGCTGATCCGGGCGCAGGAGTAGTGACTCTAACGAGTCAAACATGGGATAGTAATGGTGGAAAATCAGATGACTTTATCATTAAACTGGCTGAAAATGGTGATTTTGTATTGGCAAAATCCTTCGGAGATGTAACAAATTCGGATTATTTGAGTGGAATTTGTGTGGATAAACAAACAGGTGAAATGTATGTAGGTGGTTTCTTTACGGGTACGATGAAAATCAACACACTGTTACAACCTTCTAATGGAAGCTATGATCCATTTATTGCAAAATTTGATGCTAGTGGAAATATAGTATGGTTCAAAAACTGGGGCGGTACCAAATATGATACTTTCATTGGTATGGACAGAGACGATGCTGGAAATATTTTCACGACAGGGATGTTTTCGGAAGTAGCAGATATGGATCCGGGAGCGGCGGTTTTGAATTTTACTTCTGCAGGCAATTATGAGGCATATATCAATAAATTCGACAAAGATGGTAACCTAGTTTGGGCAAAACAAGTCGGAGGCATGGGCAACGATTGGGGCAATTCGGTAACTGCTTTGGGCGATGGCAATGTATTTGCTTCGGGCACGTTTTCTTTTGCTTTCGATTTTGGACAAACAACCCTCGAGACAGTAGGCGGGTATGATACTTGGTTATTTCATTCAAGTTCGACCACCGATGTGCGTGAGATTCGTTTGGATGCAAATATAACGGTATATCCTAATCCAACTTTTGGTGAAGCTGTTTTGAATTTAAACAAAGAGTACTCCAATATGAAGGTAAATATCCGAAATATGGTCGGTGGCGAAGTCTCTTCGTCTAATTATCAAGATGTGAGCAGTATACGTTTGGCGTTGCCAAAGACCAATGGTATATATTTGGTAGAATTGAATGATGGTAAAGGTCTCGTTCAAACGCTTAAGGTAGTAAAACGATAATTTTTTCATAACTCAAAATGAAGAATGGCTGTTTTCGTGAGAAAATAGCCATTCGTTTTTTAGTCCTTTTTAATCAACCGTACACCCTCTTCTTCAAGTGTAATTAGTTTTCTGCGATAGAGAGTCCCGATTGCTTTTTTGAAGAGTTTCTTGCTCATTTCCAGTTCTCGATAAATGAGGTTTGGGTCACTTTTATCCGTCAACGCAAGAAATCCATCCGAGTTTTTCAGTCGTTCTAATATAAGTTGAGCATTCGGCTCTACTGCATCGTATCCCGGTTTTTGCAGAATCACATCCAGTTGATCATCTTCACGCACCGTTTTGATGTATGCTTTTCGGGTTTCGCCAATGGCTAAATGGGTGAAAATATCGTTGTGGAATATCAATCCTTTGTATCGTTTGTTGATAATCACACTTACGCCCAAGGTGGTTACGTCCCAAATCATAATATCCACCTCATCACCCTCTTCGAATGTGTGATTGGCATTGTCCAGAAAACGATTGATTTTACTCGATGCGACCAAACGATCCGACTTTTCGTCCAAATACATATAAACCATGTAGCAACGATCTTCTTCCATCTTTTTACCTTGTTCACGGAAAGGCACAAATAAGTCACGCTCCATTCCCCAATCTAGAAATGCTCCATTCTGATTCACATCAGTCACAAAAAGATAGGCAAATTCATTGACTAAAATTTTTGGGGTATCGGTAGAGGCAATCAGTCGATCTTCGCTGTCTTTGTAGATAAAAACTGTTATTTCATCATCTATGGAAATAATTTTATTCTCGATAAATTTGTTGGGTAAAAGTACTTCGTTACCTTCGGCATCTCCTAAAAATAATCCCACGGTGGTTCTGCGCAACACCTTTAACACATTGTATTTACCCAACTCAATCATCTCTCTTGTCATTTTTAATATGTAAGCGACAAAGGTAATGATTTAAAATCGTGATATTTATGGACTACACGAAAAAAGCCATCTTATCGCTAAGACAGCTTTTCCATGAAGAAGATAGTTTATTGAAAAATTAAAATAATGACTTAGATTGTTGCAAACACTGATGAAGATTCAACACCGAATGAGGTCAATTCTTCTAGAAATATTGTCTCTGCTGAACGACTCCAATACCTGAAATCCATCGATTTCTTGTAAGAAGGTACAAAATTCAGTAATTTATCGAGATCAAAAGCGTCGGCACCGACTCCTGCATCCGAATTCATCGCGTCGATAACGTTGCACTCTTGTTCGATGTGTGTGGGCACCATCAATACTGGTTTTTGTAAGTACATGGCTTCACATACCGATTCGAATCCTCCAGTGGTGGCATACGCTTTGCAGCCCGACATGTAATGCAGAAACATTGTATCGCTCAATTGGTGCATCGCCAGCATGGGCGTGAGCATTTCGGTTTTGCCAACCTCCTTTTTATCCCAAAAGAAGTGTAGCGCTTGTTGCATATTACGACCGCTCCAATCAGCTAATTCATCAGCATAACCGCTGTTAAGAATATATCCGTGTATGTAATTTCCATTGCGAGGCTCTTGTTGCATCACTTCTTGGCGTAAAAGTGGTGGCACAATCGTGATATTGCCATATTGCCATTCTTCGTCCGAACGGAAAGAGAGTGCTAATATTTTTGTTGCGCGAAGCGATGTGAGATTCGAGTAGAAATTGAGCAACTCAAACTGATATTTGTCTTTACCTGTATAGGTAAAACCTGGTGTTTGAAAATAATATTGATGAGCAATATTAACCATCGGTGGTGCTGGATTGAACATCCCGTACGTGAATCCACACATCAATTCGTAGAAATTGATTACCACATCGGGTTGTTTCTCTTTTATTGTTTTGCGGATTGATAGCATACTTCCAAAAAACACTTGAAGGTAAAGTAGATTGTAGAGAATGCTAATCAACAATGGCGATTTCTTTCCTTTTGCGCTAGGCATAAAATTTGGACTTTGAAACTGGATGATTTCACTTCCGATTTTATCAGTGAAAAATGCAGGTAATATCCGTTTAGCACTGCATCCTACCATCACAGATACTACTTCATGACCATTTAACTCTAATGTTTTCTTTAGACTCAAAGCTTGGGTAAAATGCCCTCTGCCTTCTCCTTGTACAACGAATAAATATCTCATTTGCTTAGAATTTATAAATGTTATTCTGAGTAAATCTTATTTTAAAATGTAAAGCTGTTTAAGTTGTGCGCAAAAGCAGCTCGAATTCCTTTTTTGGAGGGTTGTGCCAATATAAGCGGCATATCGAAGATAGATGGGTTCTGTAATTTTTCTGGTTTCTGTTCCAATTTTGTTTGTCCGTGCATATACACCTCCCAAGTACCATCTTCGTGTTCCAACAATGCTGACATTGTCTCCACCCAATCACCAGAGTTGAGGTAATGGATTCCATCAATCATTCTGTCGGCTGGTTGGTGAATGTGCCCACAGATGATGCCATCGGCGTGGCGGGCACGTGCGAGTGCTACCAACTCTTGTTCGTAGTTGCCAATGTAGGATACTGCCGATTTTACTTTCTGTTTGATAGCTTGTGAAAGCGAGAAATAGGGTAGTCCCTTTTTTGCTCTGTAGATATTATAGAATCGATTGATCCAAAGAAGAAAAGTGTATCCAATATCGCCCAATTTAGCCAACCAAACCATGTTGGAAGTTACATTATCGAACACATCGCCGTGCACGACATAATAGGTTTTGTTGTTTTTTATGTGCACATAATCTTTCACAATCGATAGATTGGCAAACGAGAAGGGTGCTAAATGATCGATAAAATCATCGTGATTTCCGCGTACATAGATAACTTGAGTATTGTGATTCTCCATCATTTTCATGATGACTTTGAAAAAATCGGTGTGCTCCTTTTTCCACTTCCCTTTTCCTCCTTTTTGAAGGTGCCATCCATCGATGATGTCGCCATTCATAATCAAAGTTTTGCAATTTACTGTGCGGAGGAAATCGGTAAGTTCTTTTGTTTTCGAATGCTCTGTGCCTAAGTGCACATCTGATATTACGATTGTCGGAAAAAATTTCTGTGTGTTCATATCTCTTGTTTTTATTACAAAGTAACAGCCTGACTGTTACAGCATAACAACAACGGTATGAAATTTTTAATACAAAAAAATGAGGTGTGGATTTGTGTCCACACCTCATTTTTGAATCTGTTTCAAAAGAAACAAATAGTTATCTTTTCAAGTCGATGATCAATTGTTGGTTGTTTTGCGATGACAATACCAACGTTTTGGTTTGGTAAGAAATCATCGAAACAGTCACTTCGTATTTGTTGTCTTTTTGGTTTTCGATTTCGAATTTTCCATCAAAGTCTGTGAATACTTTTTTGCCATTCACCATCACAGAAGCTCCAGCCAATGTTTCGTTTGTTGAAGGGTCAATCACTTTACCGGTGATGATTGTTTTGTTCATTTTTGCTGATTCAACAGAATTGTCTGCTGCAAACACGGTAGAAACCATTGCCAAAAGAAGAACCAATGAGATTGCTAACTTTTTCATATTGTATTTTTTATTTTGTTCAATTATTATGATGCAAAGTAACGGAATGCACATAACAATTTCGTGTCGATAAAAATACAATCGTGTTAAATTTGTGTTACAAAAATCTTCAATATGCAACCGTCAACGATTGTTCAATAGCTCTTTTCAGAGATTAATTTCCCTTTTTCGTCCCACATATACCAGGTGCCTGATTTTTTTCCAGCGGTATAATTCATTTCGTATCGGAGAACGCCATTGTCGTCCCACACGCGCCAGCGACCTTCTTTAAGATTGTTTTTGTATTCAGCCTCGGCAATCAATAGTCCGGCTTCGTTGTAGGTGCGCCATGTGCCGTGAAACTGACCGTTTCGATAGGCACGTACCTCTTTCGGTTTTCCACTTTCGAAATAGACCACATAAGTGCCTTCGGGTTTGCCCTCTTTGATGTTCATTTCCAGGAGTAAGGCGCCACTTTGAAAGTATTCACGATATTCGCCTGAATAGAGTTTGGATTGACTTTCGTCTGAATAGTAAACTCCATCGTGTTGAACTATTTTCTGTGCAAAAATCGTTACCAAGGTCATACCTAATATCGCAAAGATTGAGAAGATTTTGATTTTCATAACTTTAATTTTAGAATTATAATCAACCCCGATCCATTTTCACAAACGGATCGGGGAAATTAGCACCTTTATTTTTATTTGAAACTAAAACAAGAAACTAATTTATGCAATTGATTAATAGATAGCATTTTGTGGGTCAAAGTTAGCCCAACCAGCAGTCCAGTCTGTACCGTCGAAAGCACCAATCTTGGTAGTTCTGGTAAACCATGCATCCATTCCGGTGAAATCTGCACCTGCAACGTTTGCTGCATTTACGGATTTGTAATCGCGGTTGGTTGTCAAGATATCGTTTGTTGAGGTAAATACTTTGTTGTTGAACCCTGCTGTGTTGTAGAATGTGCTATCTGCACCACCATCGTAGTAGTTTTTCCACATACCAGCCAAAACTACATTTTTCATTGTGATATCGCCTGCTGCACCTTTTGAATCCGAAGTACGAATTCCGTAAGGCCATCCCAAGAAGATAGAGTTATGTACTTTCAAAGCAGATTGACGACGTAGGTGCATAGACGCTTGAAATTTTCCACCTTTTGCTCCGTTTGCTGCATCTGAAGTAGCGTAAAGGATATCGGCATCAGCTTTACCTTTAGATATACCAGTAAATGGACCAATCAATGTTACATTCGAGAAAGTGGCTGCTGTAATTGGAGGATTTGTAGATCCAGTTCCATCGTTATCCGATTCAAAGCCGTTTGAGGCAGATGTATCTGCATGTTGAGGATCGCGGATACCTAACAAATATTGCAATTTACCTGTGTAACCAAAGTCAGTATCAAATTCATCGTCCCAACCTTTGTAAGCGATCAAGTGACGACAGTTTACTGTTCCGCCAAACCACTCATACGAATCATCACCACTGTACGAAACTTGTACGTAGTCGATCGTTGTTGCACTACCTACACCACCAAGCGTCAAACCGTTGATCTCTTTGTTCAATTCAAGTGGATATCCACAGAATTCGATACGTACGTATTTTATGATTCCTGAGTTATCTGCATCGTCTTGTCCACCATACAATGAACGCGGGCCACCTTCTACTTGAGCTTGTCCAGCAGTTGCATTAACTTTGGCTTTACCGCAAATAACTAAACCACCCCAATCACCGTAATCACGTTGACCTTTTGGTTGAGCCGATGTGAAAACGATTGGATTGCTTGCAGTACCTTCTGCCATAATTTTTGCGCCACGTTCGATAATCAACGTTCCTTTGGTTGCTTTGTCACCCTTTACGATGGTACCCGCTTCGATGGTCAGCGTCGCTCCACTTGTTACATAGACGAATCCTTTCAAAAGAACAGTATCCGATTTACTCCAAGTGGTATTGGTAGTAATTTCACCAGACACTTCATTCACTTTGCCAGGAGTCACAACATCATTTTTTGTTTTATCGCAAGAGACAACTGTCAATGCAATAACCATTAGGGAAGCTGCTCCCACGAATTTTAGAAATTGTTTTTTCATAATTTTTTTGTTAGTAATATAGTCTTTGATTGAGTTAAATTCATTTTTATTATTACAATGCAAAGGAAAGCTTTCGATTTTTCATTCAGGTTGCATTCGCTTTACCGTTGTGTGAATTTCAAGTGACGAACATGTTACAGTTTTAGTGAAAATCCAAGGCTAAAATCAAGTCCCGGCGTATATTTCTTGATAATCTGCTCGTGGTTGGTTGAAACTCCGTTTGCATGTATCATAATGTCTTGTTGCATTAATACTGGTGCATTCAAAAGATTCTTTATACCCGCTTTTATCTCAATCTGTTTTCCAATTTTTTGCACCAAAATGATGTCGGCAAGGTTTCGTGGCATTTCGTAGATGTCAGGGATATCTTCGTTTGGATTCTGTTTTGGAACACCTACTGTCTCAATCCGTTTTCCGATTTTATTGTAAAGCAATGTCGCTGAAAATCCGATTTTGTCGTTCTGATAGAATAAACCGGTATTAATCAGATAAGGTGATTGTCCTTGCAATGGGCGTTCACGTTCAACAGAACCTTTATCGAATACCACTTTACTTTTGATTAAAGCTCCATTGAACACAACAGAAAGATCAGACAGATTGATGAAATCGAGGTTTTTCTTAATATCCACTTCTGCACCGTAACAAGTGGCTTTGTTGGCATTATTGAAGGTGTATTGCACATTTCCAGAGCCTACTTCAAAGAAAGTTTGTTCGATAGGATGCGAGAAATCTTTGTAAAACCCACCAATAGTTACTGTTTCACCAGCCGAAGGATACCATTCGTAGCGAATATCGTAGTTGTTTATATAGGCATCTTTTAATTTCATGTTTCCAGAGATATTGGCGAACAGATCGAAATTGTAATAGACGTAAGGCACAATCTCACGAATTTCGGCGCGGTTGATGGTGCGTCCCGCTGCTACACGGAACAGGTTTTTATCAGAAAAGCGATAAGTCACGTTCAGTGAAGGAAAGAGATCAACACTTTGGTTGTTGATGTGTACTGGTTTGATTCCGTCCGATTCGTATCCATCTAATTTTACCTGATTATATTCTACTCGAGCACCAAAAGATGCAGTAAGTTTGGTTGAACTGTTGAAAATGGCAGATACATATCCAGCACCCACCGTGTTGTCTGATTGATAAGAGTCACTTTTGTTTGTAATCTCACGTAGATAAATTTTGTCTGAACTGTATTGGCTATCAGCGAAGAGGTTCGAAAGATTTTCGTCGCTTCTGCTGTATCCACTTCCCAATAAGTTGTAAGCAAAACGGCGGGCATCGAAAAACCTCATTTTGTATTCACCATACAATCCGGTTTTGAAAGTGGCATTGTTTGTAGAAGAGAAGTTTATTTTTTTCTCAAGGTTTGTTCCTCCCGAAAAACTGTGATCATTCAATTGTTGGTAGTAACGGTTCACATCGTTTACACGGTAGTTTTGGTTGTTATCGTCGAAAATTGAACCCACAATTCGTCTGTCGGGTTCGTTGTATCCAGCATACGCATAGCCCAATACCCAATCCGTTTTGCGCAATTCGTCTTTCGATTTATAATCGCCACTTAACTGGCTCGAAAAGGTGGTGCGAGCGGTGTAAAGTGATTCGAGAAAACGCCAATTTTGGGTAGAGTAGTAGTCGATTCCCATGCGTTTTGTGAAAGAAGTTGTACTTTTTTGATTGAAAAAGTTACGAAACTGATATTTAGTTCCATCGTTTTTCACCAACGACCAATTGAAGAGTGCACCTACTTTTACCGTTGTTTTGTATTGTTGATCTTGAAATTCAGTACGAGGGTTTGATTGGTTATGATCTACATCGAAGCTACTATATTGATTATTCACCATGTCGTCAGATTGATTGCTGTACGAATAGTTGATAGCCGATACATTGCCCAGTTTGTACTCTCCAAAATTGATTAATCGGTTGAATACCAATCCGATTTTCTGATCGGGGAGAGCCTTCATTTGGTTGATATTCCAGCGATTGTTGAGCTCTTTTGATAATTGCACCGCTTGACTGGTGGAGCCGTTGTTCAAATTTGAAGGAGCATCTGTTGGCAACATACGGGCGTTTGCTCCCAATGCAAGAATATCCCACTTCGTTCCTTCGAAGCGATACATATCGGCAAATGTGCTCGACGAATTTCCACCAATAGCGTATTGTAAATAGGTGTTGTTCTCTTCTGGAACATTTTTGGTCAAAATTTTCACAAAACCACCGGTGAAATCTGCGGGAAGCTCAGGTGATGGGGATTTGTAAATCATCAAATTATCAATCAACGACGACGGTAATACGTCGAATGAAAAGGCTTTGCTATCTGTTTCGCTCGATGGTGTGGTGGCATTGTTGAGCCAAACACTGTTGTAACGTTGAGCCAATCCACGAACCACGATGAATCGATCATCTACAATGGTCACCCCTGGAATGCGTTTCAACACTTCAGCTGCGTCGTTGTCTTGCGTTTTTGCAATCTGCTGTGCCGAGATTCCACTCACTACCGGAATGCTGGTTTTTACATCCATCATCACCGATAGTTTGGTGCCGAGTTTGCGTTGAGCCATTACTGTTACATCATTCAATACCAGATTTGCATCTTCCATGTTGATCTCGATTTTGGTCTCTTTTCCAGCAGTTACTATAACGTTAGGAATCGTTGTTTTTTTATAAGAGATAAAACTAGCTAGAAGCGTATATTTCCCGGGTTTCAAAGCCGATAGTTTGAATTCTCCATCTAATCCAGCGGTCATTCCATTGGTTGTTCCTGCCACTTGGATAGCCGCTCCCGTAAGTGGTTCTTTGGTTTTTGAATCGTAAATAAATCCAGAAATTGAACCCGTTTGAGCTGTGATAACATGGATTGTTATGAGAAAGAAGAAGAGTGCTGAACCCAGCAATTTTTGAAAATAATTCATCTGTCGTTTGTTGTTTTTTAATACTCAACGAATCGTTGAAGCCAAATAAAATAGCGTTAACACTCGTACATGTAGTTGTTTCAAATAAAATACGGCACAAAATTAGAGGTGCCGGGTTTCATTTAGGTTAAACTGATGTTGCGACAAGATGAAATGTAGGTTTCGTTTCTGTTACAAGCGGAATTTTGGGATTGAGTTATGTTGCTCATTGAATACGGTATGTAATGTTTTTGTCATTACAATGAGAAGGAGTTGAAGACGATTTGAAATTGCTATTTAATAGATATTAAGATTAGATTTGAAATAGCAAACAGTTAGACGAGGTCAATTTTTATCGCTTTCAGTAATTTTGCAAAGCGAATTAGATTCATTTTCGAGCCTAACTGGTTTGAAATAGAATGATTGCCCACTTTTGATAACACATTTTAATATAACGAATATACGAATTGAACACTTTTTGTATTTGTTGTTCGTTAGATTAGTGTATTTTTGCGTTCGTCAAAAATTGAAATTTAGTACAATTGAATTAATATAGTCAAATCCATTAAATACAATTAGTATCGTATGAAAAGAAGTTTGTTTGCATTTGCATTATTGTTGTCTGTTTTGGGAGCTGCACTAGCAAAGGATCCCGTATTGATGAAAATCAATAATCACGAAGTTACAAAATCTGAGTTTGAGTATATTTATGGAAAGAACAACACTTCTTCGTCGATTGATAAGAAGTCGTTGGATGAATACCTTGTTCTTTTCAAAAACTTCAAGCTCAAAGTGATAGAAGCAGAAAGTCTAGGAATTGATACAACGAAAGCTTTCAAAACCGAATTAGATGGCTATCGTAAACAATTGACTCAACCATATTTGACAGATAAAACCGTCGAAGATCGTTTGGCACACGAGGCTTACGATCGAATGAAAGAAAATATTGAGTTAAGCCACATTCTGTTGATGGTGAAAGAGGATGCCAGTCCAGCCGATACATTGACAGTTTACAATAAGCTGATGGATATTCGCAAACGTTTGTTTACTCAAGCTCCTGCCAAAAAAGGTGGCAAACCTGTCATCACTACCTCTTGTTCCAAAGATGTATTCGACAAAATGGCATCAGAAGTGTCTGAAGATCCTTCGAAAGCTGAGAATAAAGGATATCTTGGATTTATCTCATCGGGCATGACTGTCTATCCATTCGAAATGGCAGCATTTAATGCGAAAATTGGAGAGGTTTCGATGCCGATTCGTACCAATTATGGTTATCACTTAATTATGGTGCACGGTCGTCGTCCAGATCAAGGTCAAGTTTTGGTAGCACACATTATGAAAACGCTACGTCCGAAAGCAGATTCAATATCTCCAGAAAAAGCAGAGAAAGATGCTAAAAGAGACATCGAAGAAGTATATGCTAAATTAAAAGCTGGAGGCGATTTCGGAGAATTGGCGATGAAGGAGTCAGACGATAGAGGTTCTGCTCCCAAAAAAGGTGAATTGCCTTGGTTTGGAGTCAATCGCATGATTAAAGAGTTTGAAACAGTTGCATTTGGATTCAAAACTCCAGGAGAATATTCTGAACCTTTCAAAACTCGTTTCGGATGGCATATTGCAAAATTGATTGAGAAAAAAGGGTTAGAGCCTTTCGAAGAAAAAAGAGAAGAGATTGTGAAATCATTTGCTCGTGATAGCCGTGCTCAAGCTGGACAGTTGCAAGCCATTGCACAATTCAAAACGATGTACAATTTCTCTGAAAATAAGAAATCGTTGGACGAATTAGCCATTTTAGGAAAAACGCAGGCTCCAAAAGATTCTGTTTTTCAGGTGATTGCTCAAACGATGATGCAGCCTTTGTTTACTATTGGTGATAAAACGTACTCTCAAAATGAATTTGCAGCTTATTTGAAAAATCAACCAGTAGTAGCGAATCACTCTGGCGAAGATGTTGTTCGTGCGAAATACACTGATTTTGTAAACGATGCTGTTCTCAAGTATGAAGATTCTCGTCTTGAAAGCAAATACCCGGAATTCAAGAATTTGATGCAGGAGTATCACGATGGCATGTTGTTGTTTGAAATCAGCAACAATGAAGTGTGGGAAAAAGCATCGAAAGACGACGCTGGTTTGAAAAATTACTTTGCGAAAAACAGAAAAAAATACGATTGGACGATTCCTAAATACAAAGGATTGGTAGTCTATTGCAAAGACGAAGCGACACAGAAAAAGGCTCAAGATATTATCAAGAAAACAGGTGTTGATTCTGTTGCTTATGTGCTCCAAAAATCGCTTAACGATAGCATTACTCGCATCAAAGTGGAGAAAGTATTGGCTGCTAAAGGCGAAAATAAGGTATTGGATGGCAAGGTGTTCAAAGGAGAAACGTATGTGCCAACCAGTCAATTCCCATTTGTATTTATCAAAGGTAAATTGTTGAAAAATGCACCTGAAGATTATACCGATGTTCGTGGCTTAGTGACTTCTGATTACCAAAACTTTTTGGAAGAAGCTTGGGTGAAAAAACTGAATGAAAAGTATAAAGTGGAGGTGGACCAAGATGTCTTAAAAACGGTTAAACCGTAGAGATTACCACAAAATCGGCCTATCTTTACCGTTGCATTCAAAAATAAATGAAACAATTAACGGTAGGAATTATAATCAGTATTTTCTCTTTACTCTCGTGCCAATCGAACTCTACGTCTCCCGACAAAGAGGTGGTGGCTGAAGTAAAGGGAAAATATTTGTATCTTATAGATGTTCAAGATGCATTGCCAGGTGGATTAAATAACAAAGACAGTGCAGCATTTGCCAAAGAATTTGTTGCTAATTGGATTTCAGATGAGTTGATGTATGATGTTGCAAGAAGGAACATCCCAGACGAAGACAAAGTGAATGAGCTGGTCGAAGAGTATCGTCGTCAGTTGGTGACCAACGAATACCAGCGTTATTTGGTTGAAGAAAAATTGAGTAACGAAATTTCTGATGAAGAGATTGAAGCATATTATCATGCGCACAAGTCGGAAATGGTACTCAAGAAAGATCAAATCAAAGGCTTGTTTCTGAAAATTCCAGCAAATGCGCCACAACATAATTTGCTTCATAACTGGATGACCTTGAAAAAGCCCGATTTTGCAGAAAAAATTGATCAATACTCAATTGAACATGCGGTGGCTTACGAGGGTTTTCTCGATCGGTGGGTGGATTTCGAAACCATTATGACGAATATTCCATACAGTATTAGTAATACGGCGCTTTTTCTCAAACAAAACAAACAATTGGAGGTAAAGGACAGTGCATTTATTTACCTTTTGACCATAAAAAATTATGCCATTGCTGGTACTCCTTTTCCTGAAGAGTTGGCAAAAGAGGAAGCTAAAGCAGAATTGGTATCGCAACGAAAGGTAAAATATCTTCAAGATTTTCGTAATACTCTCTTGAAAAAAGCGACTGAAAATAAAAGTGTAGTAGTTTATACAAGGCAATAGTCAATACAAAATAAGAAACGACTTCATCTGTTTTGAAGTCGAAAAATTAAAAACAAAATTCGATGTACAAAACAATACGTCTCTGCGCAATTTTTGCGGCAATGCTTCTGTCGGGAGTCACAACTTTTGCACAGGATAACACGATTGACGAAGTCGTGTGGGTAGTGGGCGATGAAGCCATTCTAAAATCACAGATTGAAGAGCAACGCATGCGCATGATTTATGAAGGTGAGCGCATCAATGGCGATCCTTATTGTTTCATTCCAGAGCAAATGGCTGTTCAGAAACTTTTTCTGCATCAGGCTAAATTGGATAGTATCGTGGTTTCTGAATCGAATGTTCTGCAACAAGTGGAAGGGCGGATGAACTACTTCATTTCGCAAATTGGCTCGAAAGAGAAATTAGAGGAATATTTCAATAAACCCTATTCTGAAATAAAGGAAGAGACTAAGGATTTGGTGCGCGATCAAAGCATTATTCAACAAATGCAACAAAAAATCGTTGGCCAAATCAAGGTAAGTCCTTCTGATGTGCGAAAATTTTTCACGTCACTGCCAAATGATAGTGTGCCATTTATTCCTACTCAGGTGGAAACGCAAATCATCGTGATGGAACCCAAAATTCCTGCGAAAGATATTGATGATGTGAAAAATAGATTACGTGATTATTCTGAACGCATCAACTCTGGCAGTTCTGAATTTTCTACTTTAGCAGTTCTTTATTCTCAGGACACAGAATCTGCAAAACGTGGAGGAGAATTAGGATTCATGGGAAAAGGACAGTTGGTGCAAGAATTTGCCAATGTGGCTTTTAACTTAACAGATCCTAAGAAAGTTTCTCGTATAGTAGAAACAGAATTTGGATATCACGTTATTCAATTAATCGAAAAACGTGGAGACCGAATCAATTGCCGCCATATTTTGTTGAAACCACGTGTGTCGGAAGAGGCGAAAAAGAGCGCTTTGCTCCATTTGGACTCGGTAATTATCGATTTAAACAAAGATAAATTTACTTTTGATCAAGCGGCGTTGTATCTTTCACAAGACAAGGATACTAGAAACAATAACGGATTGATGGTCAACTCGGAATCGAATACTTCTCGCTTTGAGATGCAACAATTGCCTCCAGAAGTGGCTCGTGCAGTCGAAAAAATGAAAACTGGAGATATCTCGAAACCATTTGTGATGATTAACAAAAATAACAAAGAAGTTTGTGCCATCGTGAAGCTGAAAAGCCGAATTGAAGGACATAAAGCAAGTGCAAGTGAAGATTATCAGGCATTGAAAAAAATGGTCGAAGAGAAAAAGAGAGAAGAACTTTTGAATGAATGGATCAAAAAGAAAATGGCTGATACCTATATTCGCATCAAACCAGAATACAGAAATTGTGACTTCCATTACGCCGGATGGGTGAAGTAAGGAGTTTGATTTTATGATGAAACGATTTCAATATTTTATTTCCAACAGGCATAAAGTACTAATATTTGGTATTTTATGCCTGTTTGCCATTTGCCTTGTTGCTCAAAACAAGAAGTCGAATGCCAAAACTATCACGCCCACGACTAAACCATCGAAAAAAGGAACTAAAGTTTTTCTTGAATACGCCGACGCACTTGAATTTGACAAGTCGAGAGGCGCTGATTATCAAGTTTTGCGAGGTGCAGTGAGATTTCGCCAAGATAGTATGCGGATGTATTGCGATAGCGCTTATTTTTTTGATAAAACCAACTCTCTCGAAGCTTTCGGTAATATCCGTATGGAGCAAGGAGATACACTTTTTGTATATAGCGATTATCTTTTTTATGATGGTAACATGCAATTAGCAAAACTGCGAAAGAACGTAAAAATGGAGAATCGTAACGTAACGCTTCTCACCGATAGTCTCAACTATGATCGACGTATGAATGTTGGTTATTTTTTCGAAGGCGGTGTGGTTTCCGATTTGAAAAACGAACTAACCTCTGTTTATGGTCAATATTCACCGAGTACCAAAAACGCTTTCTTTCAGTATAAAGTGAAATTGGTAAACGAACAGATGACGCTTACATCTGATACACTTCACTACAACACACAATCTAAAATTGCTGATATTGTGTCACCCACTAAGATTGTGTCAGATAGTAATGTTATCTATACCAAATTAGGAAGATATAATACTATTAAAGAGACAGCAGTACTCCTCAATCGTTCATTATTAGTCAGTAAGGCAAAGACACTGACAGGTGATACCATTCTCTATTTTCGAAATACGGGAAAAGGTAAAGTGAGAGGAAATATGCACTTAAAGGACACGTTGAATAAAACCGATTTGTTTGGCAAATATGGTTATTACAACGAGAAGACACATTTCTCGTTCGCCACCGATTCTGCATGGGTAAGGGAATATTCTCGTCCAGATACTATTTTTATGCACGCCGATACCTTGATGTTGACTGAGCCAGATACTACTTTTAGAGTTATGTCTGCATATCATCATGTTCGTTTTTATAGCAACGAATCTCAAGGCGTGTGCGATTCTTTGCGCTATTCGACCAAAGACTCTGTGTTAAGGTTGTTTAAGAATCCGATTTTGTGGAATACGAAATACCAACTTTCGGGCGATACCATTCATGCTTTTATGAACGATAGCACTATCGATCACGCACACATTATCGGATATGCTTTTGTGGCAACACAAGAGGACAGCGTTGGTGGCTATTACAATCAACTTTCTGGAAAAGAGTTGAAAGCGAAGTTTGAAAATGGGGAAGCACGTAAGATTGATGTGATTGGAAATGTGGAATCCGTTTTTTATCCAACAGACAAAGATAGTCTGATGATTGGATTGAATCGAGCCGAAAGCAGCTATTTGACGATGTATGTTTACCAACGAAAGTTAGAAAAAATGATTATGTGGCCATCACCCAAGGGCTCGCTTACACCCATGGTCGCTATAAAACAAGAAGAGAAATTTTTGAAGAATTTCCGTTGGCAAGACGCTGTTCGTCCACGAAATAGCAAAGATATTTTCAGAATTGAAAATACAACAAGCGAACCCATCAAACGAATTCACCGACGTGTTAAATAACCTTATTCGTTGAGAAATCACTATCTTTACCATTCGAAAACAAAATCAAGTAAATAGGATTTAGTATGAAACTATTGCCATTTTTCAGCCAACGTAAACCTCGTAAGTTTGATCATAAACCAATCTATTTTGATCCACGCAAAGAGGCATTGGAAGAGCGAATTCAAAACATAAAAATGGAAATGGGTAAAGAAATTCCAACGGAAGAGTATAAGCCCCAGATCAAAGGTGCATTCGTGCATCAAACCAAACATTTACGCCGAAGAGAAGGCAATGCGGAAAAGAATGACTCCTCACGAAATATTTTGATGGGAGTGATTCTGGCATTACTTATTGTAATAGCATATTACGTCTATTTCAAAGGTTAAGTCATTTATACAAATAGTAGTTCCCTAGATTGATGAGCGATATTATTCACTTATTACCCGATTCGGTTGCAAATCAAATTGCTGCAGGCGAAGTCATTCAACGTCCGGCTTCGGTTATCAAGGAGTTGGTGGAGAATGCGCTCGACGCAGGTGCAACCGATATACAAATCATCATCAAAGATGCAGGGCGCACACTCATTCAGGTGATTGACAATGGCAAAGGAATGTCGGCAACCGATGCTCGATTAGCATTTGAGCGACACGCTACCTCCAAAATCCGCAACGCCGACGACCTCTTTGCTTTACAAACAATGGGTTTTCGAGGTGAAGCATTAGCTTCTATTGCAGCTGTGGCGCAGATAGAATTGAAAACACGTCGTGCGGAAGACGAAGTGGGAACACACATCGCCATTTCGGGATCTACATTCGAGCATCAATCGGTGATTTCTTGTTCGGTAGGCTCTATTTTTTCTGTAAAAAATATATTCTTCAACGTTCCGGCTCGTCGCAAGTTCCTCAAATCGAACAATGTGGAGTGGAACAATATTCTGACCGAGTTTGAGCGCATCGCCCTTGTCAATCCCGAAGTAGGATTCAAGGTGATTCACAACGACAGTACGGTCATCAATCTGGCGGCTTCGTCTGTTCGTCAGCGCATTGTGGGTTTGATGGGCAAAGTGCTCAACAATCAACTGATTCCAGTGGAGGTGGAGACTTCATTGGTCAACATCAGTGGCTTTGTGGGAAATCCCGATGCTGCGAAAAAACGAGGCGCAGCGCAGTTTTTCTTCGTGAACGACCGCTACATGCGCCATCCCTATTTTCATAAAGCGGTGATGCACTGTTACGAACAACTGCTTTCTGCGGGTGAAATGCCGCCCTATTTTCTCTATTTCAAGGTTGATCCATCGACCATCGATGTCAATATCCATCCGACCAAGACGGAGATCAAGTTCGAAAACGAACAACCGATTTGGCAAATCATTATGGCAGCCGTCAAAGAGGCGTTGGGCAAGCACAATGCCGTTCCGTCCATCGATTTCGACACGATGGATGCACCGGATATTCCGGTGTTTGTGCAACAATCAAACACCACGCCACAGCCGCCGAAAGTCAACTTCAATGCCGATTACAATCCGTTCAAGACGCAATCGGCCTCTTATCCACGGAGCAGTTCAGCTTCTTCGAACTGGGAAAAGCTCTATCAGGATTTTGAAATGGGCGGAAAATCAGAGAAACACGAAGAAGAACCACCTGCTGAGCTTGAAATGAAAATCAATGTTGAGCAACCCACCGTTCATACGCCTATTTTCGAAGTGAAAAAGGAGCAGGAAAGCTCTCGCCAGCTACTGCAAATCAAAGGAAAATACATCCTCACCTCCTCCAAATCGGGCTTGATGGTGATTGACCAACGACGTGCCCACATTCGGGTGATGTACGACCTGTTTCTCGAAAATATTCAAAAAAAACAGAATGCCTCACAGGGAATTCTTTTCCCCGAGATGATACAACTGACTCCAGCCGAAGCCTCTGTGTTGCCCATGCTCAGCGATGACCTCCATCTATTAGGTTTTGAAATCGGCGATTTAGGGAATCACACCTTTTCCATCAATGCCGTTCCGGCCGGTGTGGAGGGGAAAGACTTTGTGTCGTTGCTCCACAATATTCTCTTCAATGCGGTGCAAAACGGTTGCGACGTGAAAGACGAAATTCACCGGATGCTCGCACTCTCCCTCGCCGAAACTGCCGCTATCACTTATGGCAAAAACCTGAACGAAAGCGAGATGCAATCGCTCATCGATCAGCTCTTCAACTGCACCTCACACAGCTTTACACCAGATGGCAAGACCGTTATCACCATTGTTGGAAACGACGAATTGGAGAAACGGTTTAAGTGAGGATTTGATTATTTTTTATGATTCTTAGAATATTTATAATGTAACAGTAGCTATTTGATTATGAAAATAATAAGCCAATTTAAACCATTATCCATTTGCATTCTTTTGTTCTCTTGTTATGTGATAACTTTTGCCCAAGAGCCACAAAGTGTAAATGATATTAGTTGGAGTAAGAATTTTAAGCCAAAGATTAACTACAATAATCAGCTTGATATTTTGGGAATAGATGAAAACAATGTATGGTTTTCTGATAAACCTGCTGATGATAAACCGCTCAAACCTACAACATTCAAGTATAACGAAAATATAGTAAAATATGATCGGCTGACTAATAATCTAACTTATCTCCCATTAAAACTGAAATCCAATGGAGAGAAAAGAAACAGAATAGATCTTAAATGTCGAGACGGAAAAATCAATGTAATGAGTTATTCGGTAGATAAAAAGGCGAGTGTATTCCGTATTTTTCAGGAAACAGCCAATATGAAAACCATGACATTTGATAATAATCTGCAATTGATAGCTTCGATAAATTATGATAAAACTCAAGTCAAAGATATTGACAATATTTATATTGAAATTTCAAGAGTTAATATAGCAGATGATTTACTTACAATCAAATATGTTTATAGTACAAAAACAGGAAATGTAAATGGATATTTACTATATGATAATCAATATAAACAGTTATCTAGATTTGAAAATTCAACAAGTTCATCATCAGTTGTAATGAATTATGCGTTTGACAAGCAATCTAATTTATATACATTAGAACGAGATTATTGGGGTGAAACTAACGATATATATGAAGGTTACGCAGAAAATGCATTAGGAAAATCGACTTTGACTTATTACCCTAAAGACGGTTCTCCTTCAGTAAAGAAAGAATTAGCCATGGATTTAAATATGGCTGGAGAGTCAACTATTGCAGTCAATGATAAGAATGAATTGGTTTGTGTTGGTGGTTATTCAGTTATTGGACGTAGAAAAATAGTGGGTGTCTATTCTGCTATTTTTCGTCCACGACTCGAAGGTACTTGTACTACTCATTTCGTCGAATTTGGATATGATTTGCTGAGCGAAGGAATGACAAAAAAGAAAGCGAAAGAATTGAAAGATGATTTGATGATCGGAAAGGATAATTCATTTGAAGATGCCCTCAAGTTTAAGAATGTTCATTTCAACTCGCAGGGAGGATTTAGTGCTGTTGCGGAAAAAAGATTTGTGAATTACAAAAACAAAAATACGTCTTACTACGCCGGAGTTGGAAATTTCCATGGAAGTTCAGTCCTTGTTACGCAGTTTGGGTTTCATGACATTTTTGTACTTTCTTTTAATGAAGATGGTAGCTCTAAATGGATTCAAAAAATCTATCGAAATGAGTTGTTTGATAATAGTCATTCTAATAATTATTTTCTTGGGAACTGTTATTTGAATTTTAGTAAAGATGATGGGTTAACTATCCTTCATAATCAATTTAACGTGTCGAACGAAGATATCGATTCTCAGCCATCGTTTAAGAATGGAAAAACATTAAAAACCACAATAAAACCTGATGGTACTCTTTCTACTAAAGAATTTATATCGGACTCTTCAATTGCAAGAAAATTTTGTCCAGGATTTACGTACAAAAACATGGATAATCAACTCTATTTAATAAAATCAAATTATCTTGTTTCTAATGCCTTAATTGAAATTCCAAGTGTATCTTTTAATATTGGAGTTACGACTGCGGAGCCGTTTTAGTTCACTGTATCAAGAATGAGCCAATTCCTACGATTGATAAAAACAGAGGAAGATTACAGAGAAGCGAATGAAGAAATTATTGGTTGAACAAAAAGCGAAAACTGACTGTTGAAATGATTCGAAACCTGACCAAACGCTTGAACCTGTCGCCGGAATTGCTAATTCACGACTATCCGTTGATTCGTTAATTTGGTTTTTCCGCAAGCGCAACACCTGTTTTTGGCACTCTTTTTTTTATCTTTGTCTCCCTAATCAACTAAATTCATCCTGTCCGTGGCAAAAGAAGTCGTAGAAACCCCGTTAATGAAGCAGTACCTTGAAATCAAGGCAAAACACCCCGATGCCATTCTGCTGTTTCGCGTGGGCGATTTTTACGAAACCTTTTCGGAAGATGCCATTGCGACCTCAGAGATTGTGGGCATCACACTCACTCGCCGTGCTAACGGAGCTGCTCAATACGTAGAACTGGCGGGATTTCCACACCACGCATTGGATACTTACTTGCCGAAATTAGTTCGTGCCGGAAAACGGGTTGCCATTTGCGAACAGCTCGAAGATCCGAAAACGACCAAGAAAATCGTGAAACGTGGCATCACTGAGCTGGTAACACCCGGTGTTTCTATCAACGATAATATCCTCAATCATAAGGAGAACAACTTCTTGGCTGCGGTACATTTTGCCAAAGGCGGTTGCGGAGTAGCGTTTCTTGATATCTCCACCGGAGAATTCCTCACGGCAGAAGGCACGCCCGATTATGTCGATAAATTGCTTAATAATTTCGGACCGAAAGAGGTGCTTTTCGAACGCAGTAAACGCAAACAGTTCGAAGAGAATTTCGGCACACGCTTCTTTACGTTCGAACTCGAAGATTGGATTTTCACCGAAGATGCCGCTCGCGACCGCTTGCTGAAACACTTCGAAACGAAGAATCTGAAAGGCTTCGGCGTTCATCATTTGGTGAATGGTGTGGTGGCTTCGGGAGTGATTCTGCAATATCTCGACATCACGCATCACCACCAAATCAAACACATTACCGCACTGTCGCGCATCGAAGAAGATCGCTACGTGCGCCTTGATAAATTCACTGTTCGTAGTCTGGAGCTCATTGGCACAATGAACGACGGTGGTCGCAGTCTGCTCGACGTGATCGACCGCACCATCAGCCCAATGGGCGCTCGTTTGCTCAAACGCTGGCTTATCTTTCCGCTGAAAGACATCAAACCCATCAACGACCGCTTGAATGTGGTCGAATATTTCTTCAAAGCACCCGAGGTGAAGGATTTCCTCGATCAGCAACTGTCGCTGATTGGTGATTTGGAACGTATTATCTCGAAAGTGGCTGTCGGACGGGTTTCTCCGCGCGAAGTTTTACAGTTGAAGATTGCACTTAATGCTATTCAGCCCATCAAAGAGATTTGTGCGAATTCCGACAACGAGAGCCTGCAAATGATTGGCGAACAGCTCAATCCGTGTCTGCTAATTGCTGAGCGCATCGAGAAAGAGATTACCAATGATCCTCCCACACTTATAAATCGTGGGAATGTCATCAAAGAAGGTGTCGATCCCGATTTGGATGACCTGCGCCATATTTCGCATTCGGGCAAATCGTATCTGCTCGAAGTACAGCAGCGCGAAAGTCTTCGCACAGATATTCCGAGTCTCAAAATCAGCTTCAATAATGTGTTTGGCTATTACATCGAAGTGCGCAACACGCACAAAGACAAAGTGCCCGAAGACTGGATTCGCAAACAGACGCTGGTGAGCGCCGAGCGTTACATCACGCAGGAGTTGAAGGAATACGAAGAGAAAATTCTGGGAGCAGAAGAGAAAATTCTCGCCATCGAAACCCGATTGTTTAACGATTTGGTGTTGAGTCTGGGCGAATACATCTCTGCCATTCAGATGAATGCAAATAAAATTGCACAGCTCGACTGCCTACTTTCATTAGCCAAAACGGCGAAAGAGAACAAATACATCCGTCCCGAAGTGAACGAAACCGAGGTGATTGACATTCGTCAAGGACGACATCCGGTCATCGAAAAGCAATTGCCTCCCGGTGAGCAATATGTGGCAAACGACCTTCTCCTCGATTCGGAGAAAAACCAGATTATCATCATCACCGGACCGAATATGGCAGGGAAATCGGCACTTCTGAGGCAGACTGCACTGATTGTGTTGTTGGCACAAATCGGAAGTTTCGTGCCAGCCGAAACGGCTAAAATAGGTTATTGCGACAAGATATTCACCCGCGTGGGTGCTTCCGATAATATCTCGCTCGGCGAATCGACCTTTATGGTGGAGATGAACGAGGCGGCGGATATTCTGAACAATATATCGAATCGAAGCTTGATTCTGTTCGACGAATTGGGTCGCGGTACGAGTACCTACGACGGTATTTCCATTGCCTGGGCCATTGTGGAGCACATCCACGAACACGGAAAATGTCGTGCAAAAACGCTTTTCGCCACACACTACCACGAGCTGAACGAGATGGAGCGCACCTTCAGGCGCATCAAGAATTTTAATGTGTCGGTGAAAGAGGTGGATAATAAAGTGATTTTCCTCCGTAAATTGGTTGCTGGTGGCAGCGAGCACAGCTTTGGTATCCATGTCGCCAAAATGGCGGGAATGCCGCAAAGCATTGTAAAGCGCTCAAACGATATTCTCAAGCAACTTGAAACCGATAATCGCAAGAGTGGTATCGCTAAACCGGTCAAGGAGATTGGCGAACACCGCGAAGGTATGCAACTCAGTATTTTTCAATTAGATGATCCTGTATTGAGTCAGATTCGCGACGAAATCAAAAATGTGGACATCAACAACCTCACGCCGATGGATGCGCTTAATAAACTGAATGAGATTAAGAAGATAATTACTGGTAAATAGAACTACTAATCCGTACAATATTAGAGGAAAAAGGTCAATAATTTGTACTTTTTTCTCCCCTAATCCCTATTTTTGATGTAAATTTGCAAAAACAAATTTACACACTATGCGATTAATTATTGAACCTGATTACAATGGTCTTTCCAATTGGGTAGCAACCTATGTAGCTACCCGTATCCGCAAATTTGCTCCGACTGCTGACCGCCCATTTGTATTGGGATTGCCAACAGGGTCATCCCCATTAGGAACTTATAAACGACTCATCGAATTACACAAAGAAGGATTAGTCTCCTTTAAACACGTTGTTACGTTTAATATGGACGAATATGTAGGCTTGCCTAAGAACCATCCACAAAGCTACTATAGTTTTATGTGGGATAATTTTTTTAGCCACGTCGATATATTACCAGAAAATACCAATATATTGAACGGCAATGCCGAAGATCCTGATGCAGAATGTCAAGCTTATGAAGATAAGATGAAAAGCTTAGGTGGCATTCGACTATTTTTAGGAGGAATAGGGCCCGATGGGCATATCGCCTTCAACGAACCCGGCTCTTCATTACAATCTCGCACACGCATCAAAACATTGACACAAGACACCATTATTGCTAATTCACGCTTTTTCGATAACGATATCAATCAAGTCCCTAAGCGCTCATTGACTATCGGTGTAGGGACAGTGATGGATGCCAGAGAAGTATTGATAATGGTGAATGGACACAATAAAGCAAGAGCACTCTACCAAGCAGTCGAAGGATCGGTAAATCACCTGTGGACAATCAGCGCACTGCAAATGCACCCAAAAGGCATTATTGTGTGTGACGAATCTGCCACCGAAGAACTAAAAGTTGGCACCTACCGCTATTTCAAGGAGATCGAGAAACAACAAGCTGATGCAGCCACGATGTACGCTAATTTGAAAAACTAAAAACGGTCAATTTCAATAAATGATCAAATCAGACACGACTATGCTATACGATTTAAGTTCAAAAATAACATTGGAGCGCACTCCCGAGCGCTATTATCGCCCCACAGATACGATAGAAAGCCTTCGCCAAACTCGTTATGAAAAACTGCGTACCGACATCTATACTGATGCGAACGAAGGTGCGAAAGCCATTGCACTTGATGTTGCTTCTTTAATTCGTGACAAAGAAAGGCAAGGCGAACGCTGTGTACTTGGATTGTCAGGAGGCTCAACGCCACTAGGCGTTTATGAAGAGCTGGTGCGACTGCACAAAGAAGAAGGATTGAGTTTCTCGAACGTTGTCATTTTCAATGTGTCGGAATTCTATCCTGTTTCCACAGGCGATCGCCATTCGAATGCTCGTTTGCTCAAAACAAACTTATTAGACAAAGTAGATTGTAAACCAGAAAACTTTTACACTCCCGATGCCAGTATCGATCGCTCCAATGTGTATGATTTTTGCCGTCGCTACGAGCAACAGATAGAACAAAATGGCGGTCTTGATCTGGTGGTAGTTAGCGTTGGTTTGGTAGGAAATATAGCCTATAACGAGCCTGGTTCACAAGTAAGTACAACGACACGATTGATGTTGTTGGACAATGCCTCTCGACGCGATTTGAAACGCTTTTATAGCTCAATTTCTGAAGTGCCTGCAAGTGCTATTACCATGGGTTTAGCAACATTGCTCAATGCCGAACGACTTATTTTGTTGGCTTGGGGAGAACACAAATCGAGCATCCTCAAAGAGGTTATAGAAGGCAAGGCAGACGACAACGTTCCGGCATCCTTGTTGCAATTGCATAAAAATGCAATGGCGGCTATTGATTTGAGTGCAGCTCAACACCTGACTCGCATTAGCCATCCTTGGTTGGTAGGTCCTTGTCAATGGACGGATAAACTGATTCGTCGTGCTATTGTTTGGTTGTGTGTGCAGACCGGAAAACCGATTCTTAAATTAACCAACAAAGATTACAATCACAATGGATTGGATGAGCTTTTGGCACAATACGGTTCAGCCTATAATGTTAATATCAAAATTTTCAATGATCTGCAACACACCATTACTGGGTGGCCCGGTGGAAAACCCGATGCGGATGATACTTTCCGACCTGAACGGGCGAATCCTTATCCTAAAAGAGTGTTGATTTTTAGTCCACACCCCGATGATGATGTGATTTCGATGGGTGGAACTTTCCAACGTTTGGTGGAGCAAAACCACGATGTGCATGTAGCTTACCAGACCTCTGGCAATATTGCCGTAGGAGACGAAGAGGTGATTCGTTATGTATCGTTGATGCTCAATGTATTGGATCGTTTTGATGAAAAGAACGATGCTATTCGTGTTAAATACAACAAAATTTTACGTTTTCTGAAAGAGGAGAAACAGGTTGGTGATTCTGATACTACTGATGTCCTTTATTTAAAAGGTCAAATCAGACGGGAAGAGGCACGAGCAGCTTGTCGTTTTGTAGGAATGAAACCTGAGAACGTGCATTTTCTTGATCTGCCATTCTACGAAACAGGAAAAGTGCAAAAAGGCAAACTATCTGATGCTGATATTTTAAAAATAATAGCTCTTCTCGAAACACTCGAACCTCATCAAATATTTGTGGCAGGCGATTTAGCTGATCCACACGGAACTCACAAAGTTTGTTTGGATGCTGCATTAAGTGCGATACATGAGCAAAAAGCTAAAGCGTGGATGAAGGAGTGTCGCATTTGGATGTATAGAGGTGCATGGGCAGAGTGGGAGATTGACCACATCGAAATGGCGGTTCCTATTAGTCCAGAGCAGTTGCGTCGCAAGCGAAACTCAATTCTCAAACACCAATCACAAATGGAGAGTGCTCCATTCTTGGGCAATGACGAGCGCTTATTTTGGCAACGATCTGAGGATCGGAACCAAGCCACAGCGCAGCTTTATCACGATTTAGGATTGGCATCTTACGAAGCCATAGAGGCATTTGTAGAATACAAGATGCATTAAGTATTGAAACACTTTTTCGAATTTCGATAATTTTTACTATAAACAAAAACGGCTCAGCAGATTATAATTTTGCTGAGCCGCTTTGTGTTATGTAAATCTTAATATTGTTCTGTTTCATTCGGAAAGTCTTGTGACTTAACATCCTTGATGTAGTGTTGTACTGCCTCGGTAATAATGTCTGAAAGATTGGCGTAACGACGTAGAAACCGAGGTGAAAAATGGCGGTCGAAACCTAACATATCGTGCATCACGAGCACTTGTCCATCTACTCCTCCACCAGCACCAATACCAATAATTGGAATAGTTAGCTCTTTGGCGACACGCTCTGCTAATTCTGCTGGTATTTTTTCCAAAACAATGGCAAAACAGCCAATCTCTTGCAATAATAGCGCATCTTCAATCAATTTATTTGCTTCACTCTCCTCTTTTGCTCGAACGGTGTATGTTCCATATTTATTAATAGACTGAGGCATCAATCCGAGGTGTCCCATTACGGGAATACCGGCACTCAGAATTCGTTCCACTGACTCACGAATCTCAGATCCGCCTTCCATTTTCACAGAATCAGCGTAGGTCTCTTTCATGATACGAATGGCTGAAGCCAATGCTTCTCGAGAATTTCCTTGATAGGAGCCAAAAGGCATATCAACGACCACGTGTGCACGTTTCACCGCTTTGGTTACTGCTGCACCGTGATATATCATTTGATTCAGCGTCATTGGCAATGTGGTATAATTTCCCGCCATCACATTTGATGCTGAATCACCTACTAAAATAACATCCATCCCGGCAGCATCAATGAGTTTCGCCATGGAGTAATCATAAGCTGTCAGCATGGAGATTTTCTCACCTCTCTTTTTCATCTCAATGAGACGATGGGTGGTCACTTTTCGTATATTTTCTGAATAGGTTGACATAACTTCCTGTTTATTTATTGGGCAAAGTTAGCTATTTCGATAATATGTCATTCTTTTTTCGGATTAAATTCGGTTCTTTGAGTCGTATAGGTGCTTTTCTTCCTATTTTTGCATCATTCAATATTGAAATATAGTGTTATGGACGAACCCAAGAAAGATTATTGCGAACCGATGCACACCGCCGAGCACATTCTCAATCAAACGATGATTCGCATGTTTGGATGCAAACGTTCGATAAATGCGCACATAGAACGAAAAAAAAGCAAGTGCGACTATTTTCTATCGGAAGCACCCACCGAAGCGCAAATGCAGGAAGTGGAACGTCTGGTAAACGAAGAGATAGCGAAGCGTTACCCTGTCACCATCGACTTTGTTTCACTCGAAGAAGCTGCGAAGATTGTTGACCTCAGCAAACTCCCCGACCAAGTGGGCGACACCATCCGCATTATTCGTGTGGGCGATTACGACTCTTGTGCCTGCATCGGACAGCATGTGCAAAACACCTCCGAAATCGGAACGTTTAAAATGCTCAATTGGGATTTTGAAGAAGGACGACTGAGGTTGCGGTTTAAAGTGTTGTAGCTTAACTATACGAAATACCGACACTCCATGAAAACACAATTTAATTTCTACGCAAAGGGTTTATTCCTACTATTAGGTTTAATGTCAATATTAAGCTCTAAAGCAAATGATTTGGTGATCATTCCTGTTGAAACGGCTCACAATGCGCTCTTGTTGCAAACAGACGCGGACAAGCGCTTGTTGATGACCTATTTCGGAGCAAAACTGGCAGATCGCGACGATTATAAACTTATCAGCAGCCAGAACAATCAAGCGGATGGTAACGGAGCAATTTCGAACCATGCCTACACTCCTGCTGGAACATGGAACCTACTAGAACCGGCACTTACCATCACTCATTCCGATGGCAATGTTTCGACCGAATTGCAATACGTCTCACACACCGTTCAACAGACTACTCCGGATATTAAAATAGTTTCGATCATTCTCCAAGATCCTGTATATAAAACTACAGTAGAATTGATTCTGAAAGTGTATATCGACGAAGATGTTATCGAGCAATGGTCGGTGATTACCAACCACGAAAAAGGACCTTTTACGATGCAGAAATACGCTTCTGCCAATCTTAGTTTTATCGCTAAAAACTACTATCTCACTCATTTTCATGGTGCTTGGGCTCGTGAAATGAAACCCGAGCAAACCATGTTAACCCACGGAATCAAAACGATTGATTCGAAATTGGGGACACGCGCCAATCTATTTGAACACCCTGTTTTTATGTTGTCTCTTGACAAGCCCGCCACAGAAAATGATGGAAAAGTAATACTTGGAACTCTGGCTTGGTCTGGAAATTTCAGAATGGATTTTGAGGTCGATCCTTCTCATAACTTGCGTGTAATATCGGGAATCAACCCTTTCCAATCGGAATATCCATTGGCTACCGGAAAAGAGTTTAAAACGCCATCGTTTATTTGGACTTTCTCCGATAAAGGAATTGGCGAAGCTAGTCGTCAATTGCACCGCTGGGCATGCAATTACAGAATTTTGGATGGCAATGGCTCTCGACTTACTTTACTCAACAATTGGGAAGCTACCTATTTCGACTTTGACCAAGAAAAATTAGTAGCCCTATTTGCGGATGGTAAGAAACTGGGGGTTGATCTGTTTTTACTTGACGATGGATGGTTTGCAAATAAGTATCCTCGTAATAACGATCGCGCTGGACTCGGAGATTGGAAACCAAATGCGAAAAAACTGCCCGATGGCATTAGTTATCTGGTAAAAGAAGCAGCAAATGCCGGAATCAAATTTGGAATTTGGGTGGAGCCAGAGATGGTAAATCCAAAGTCTGAGTTATACGAAACTCATCCCGACTGGGTGATTCGTCAAAGCGAACGTCCGGAGCACTATTTCAGAAATCAACTAGTCCTTGATCTATCCAATCCACAGGTTCAGGATTACGTTTTCGGAATAATGAATAACTTATTGAGCAAAAACCCAGGAATTGCTTTTATAAAATGGGATTGCAATTCGGTTATCTTCAATGCACAATCGACTTATTTGCAGAAAACAAATCAGAAACAGTCGCAACTTTATGTGGATTATGTTCGAGGATTATATAACGTTTTGGAGCGAGTGCGCTCAGCTTATCCTACCGTGCCAATGATGCTTTGCTCTGGTGGCGGTGGTCGAGTAGATTACGAAGCGTTGAAATACTTCACCGAATACTGGCCTTCTGACAATACCGACCCACTGGAGCGCGTGTTTATTCAGTGGAATTACAGCTATTTTTATCCAGCCATTGCATCGTGCAATCACATTACCGATTGGAGCAAAGTGAGCCTAAAATACAGAACCGATGTAGCGATGATGGGCAAAATGGGTTACGATATTGTGGTAAATAATTTATCTGAAAATGAGCTGAAATTCAGCCAACAAGCCCTTAAAACCTACGATTCGTTCAAAGACCTTGTGTGGCACGGCGATTTGCATCGGTTGGCATCACCAGACGAAAATCCGTATGCATCGTTGATGTTTGTGAATGGGGATAAATCCAAAGCAGTTGTATTCAATTACGTTGTTTCAAATCGTTTTGACATCACCCTTTCACCCACACCAATCAAATTAATCGGTCTGGATCCCACAAAAAAATACACTGTTAAAGAAATCAATCTGTTCCCCGGAAAGTCATCTACACTAAAGAATCAAACTGCATTCAGCGGCGATTTCTTGATAAAAAATGGATTTAATCCAGATTTGAATCAGCATCGTACCAGCGTTGTGTTGGAGGTAACTGCAGAATAAGAGTTTAAAACTCGTGTCAGCAGTTGATGAAAGGCTCAATAATTTTCTTCAAAAAAAATGAAATTATATTCAAAATACACTGAAGTAAGTTATCTTTGTTCATATTTATGTCTTCCATTACAACTTGCTAAAACCAAACGCCATGAAAAATCTACTTTTAGCCGCCTTTATTTCGATATTTTTCGTGAATACAAGTGCATTCAACTATAAACCGATTCGACTCGGAAGTGATTTGCTTTTTTCCACCTACGATTCATTCGGTTTTCTTGTTGATTCTCTCGCAATCGAAGGAAACGACACAACTATATACCCTAAACCTGTATTTTTTAGATTAGGCGATGGGAGATATCCACTCAAATCCACACCTTTAGGCAAATGCATTATCCAAAAAGCAAATGGAGATAATTTTATCATCACGAGAAATGATACATTTCTTATAATTTCAAATGCTAAAGTTGGAGAGAAATGGGTGATGCACACATCATCGACAGGATTAACGCTACTAGCAGAGGTGACAGCGATAACAAATGAGAAGGTTCTGGAGAATCAAGTTGATTCAGTTAAAACAATAAAGTTAACTTACACAGACGATGCCTCCTCGTTCTATAAATGGAATAGCAAACAACTAAAAATCAGTAAGAATTTTGGACTTATTTCTGCTTTTTCTTTCGAAGAGTTTCCGACTTATCAAACAGAAATTGGATTGGCTGGTATGACGAATCCTACACTGGGTCAACAAAACCTGACGTGGAAAGAGGTTTGGGGAATGGATGTTGGGGACGAAGTGCATCAAGTGGTTGCTGGCGGAAATACCTACCCAGGGACAACACCCTATCGTGAGTTTCATTTGACAATCAAAAAATATTTGCAAAAATGGACAACGAATGATACGATACATTTCAAAATAGAACACTTTACTTTAGACTCTACAAAAATTGGGAGCGATCCTTATGTTATGAAATACCGACATGACACCATTTTCGAAACAATCGAACCTATTCCTAATTTCGACAATTATCCAGGCGTTTATTACAAAGATTATGTGATTTATAACCATAACTATAGTGATGGAGCCTCTAAATTTGTTGACTCAAATTTTTCATTATTTCAAACATCGGAGGATGGTGGTAATTATGGCAATATCGCCATGATTGGAGAAGGTTGCGGAGCAAGAAATGACGTATATTCCAAATATATTGGTGGCCCATATTACCAATGCGGTGATGGAGTGTTTCATAATTTCATAATCTATTGTCCATATTCCAAAATAAAAGGGGTAGAAACAGGAAAGAAGCTTGTGATTACTGGAATTCAACCACATTATGCTGTGCAATTTGCATCAGTCTTGGTATCGTCGGTGAGTAAAGAGATGACGATTAACGTGAACACATCGGAGCTGCCAGCAGATTTGAAAATCATCGGCATAGATGGCAAAACAGTAGTTCAATCGGAATTGTGGAACGAGAAATCCAACGTTTCGCTCAATAAGCTTCGCGCAGGCATCTACATCTACCAATTACGCGGCTATGGTAAACAGATTAAACAAGGGAAAATTGTTTTGCGATAAATATCCTCCAAATTAATTGATGAATTTACTTTTCTTGTATCTGCCAAATTAATTTTGTTACTTTGCATCCACAAAATAGAATAATAACTCATAACAAAGAAAATGGGAAAAGTTATCATCATTGGAGCCGGAGGAGTCGGCACCGTTGTAGCGCATAAAGTGGCTCAAAACCCTGATGTTTTCACAGATATTTTATTGGCGAGCCGCACGCTCTCGAAGTGCGACGACATCGCTGCTGCGGTGCTTGCCAAAACAGGTACGAGCCTCAAAACCGCCAAGGTAGATGCAGACAACGTGCCGGAATTGGTGGCCTTGTTCAACGATTTCCGTCCGGAGTTGGTGATCAACGTGGCGCTTCCTTATCAGGATCTCACCATCATGGACGCTTGCCTCGAAGCGGGTGTCAACTACCTCGATACCGCTAACTACGAGCCAATCGACGAAGCGAAATTCGAATACAGCTGGCAATGGGCTTACCGCGAAAAGTTTGAAAAAGCTGGTTTGACAGCGATTCTTGGTTGCGGATTTGACCCGGGTGTGTCAGGCGTTTACACGGCTTATGCTGCGAAGCACCATTTCGACGAAATGCACTACCTCGACATCGTCGATTGCAACGCCGGAGACCACGGCAAGGCATTTGCCACCAATTTCAACCCCGAAATCAACATTCGCGAGGTCACTCAAAAAGGAAAATATTGGGAGAACGGTCAATGGATCGTTACCGAACCGCACGAGATACACCAACCAATCAGCTATCCAAACATCGGCCCGAAAGAGTCGTATGTGATTTATCACGAAGAGTTGGAGTCGCTGGTAAAGAACTTCCCAACCATCAAACGCGCTCGTTTCTGGATGACGTTTGGTCAAGAATACTTGACTCACCTGCGCGTGATTCAAAACATCGGTATGGCGAGCATCGTGCCGATTATGTACAACGGCGTGGAGATTGTTCCGATTCAATTCCTGAAAGCAACATTGCCTAATCCGGGCGATTTGGGCGAAAACTATACTGGCGAAACTTCTATCGGTTGCCGCATCAAAGGCGTGAAGGATGGTAAAGAGGTGACTTACTATGTCTATAACAACTGTAGCCACAAGGCCTCGTACGAAGAGACTGGTGCGCAAGGTGTGAGCTACACCACTGGTGTGCCTGCTATGATTGGCGCAATGATGTTCCTTAAAGGCGAATGGAAAAAGGCGGGCGTTTACAACGTAGAGGAGTTCAATCCCGATCCGTTTATGGAAGCACTCAACATCCACGGATTGCCTTGGCACGAAGTGCACGGATTGGATTTGGAAGTGTAGATTGAGTTATAAGTTATAAATTATAAGTTATAAGTTGACATGATAGAATAGAAAAAGCGACTCAGATTTGTGAACTGTACCCCAAAAGTTAGACACAAAACTTTTGGGGTCTTTTTATGGAAAATTGTAAGCGAAAGAATCTTAAGCACAGCTATTCAGAACGAATAAGGGTAGTAGAACTGTACAATCAAGGCTAT
>JAQTZA010000018.1 GCA_028687995.1 Bacteroidales bacterium | reverse complement strand
GTTTTTATGTTTTGGAAATAAACAATGTCTGGATTCCCTCGATTTTTTAATCCCAACAAAGCAGCTGCTTTGCAAATAGTGTCACCTGAAAGCGGATCCGAGATAAATGCATCTTCCGTAAAGTGGTTGACAAAATGATCATAACAGTCTTGGTTGCAGAAGGAATATTTTTTTCCTTTGTAACTAAGTTTTATACTTTCATGCTTGAGAAGTTTGTCACCATTCATACATACAAGTTCTGCCGGAACTTGCTTGCCATATAATGCATATTGACGGTAGGTGTATTTTGTATCATGCCAGAAGGTATGAAACACTAAATAAAAAATTATAAAAACGAAAAGTGAGCTAAAACTAATGAGCAACGTCCGATTAAATTTTTTATCTTCGAAAACCTGCCTTTCCCGCAATTCCCTTTTTGTCAGTTTTCTTTTACTCATTAGAGCTAAATTTTAAAAATGAACAAGAATCTGACATTTCTGCCAGGGAAATAAAAATACTAAGTAAGAAGAAGTTAAACTAAGGTAGGAGGACCTCTAAAGGATAGTTCTGAGGAAAGATATTGTTTTAGGATAACAATATCTTTAATTGGGAAAATAGTTAGTAAAACTCTGTCGTAGAGTCTTACCAGATCAAATGCAGCGAAAACAAACAACATAGCAGTTGATGCAGTATTCGCATTGAAAGTTATTGCATTAGCTTTTGTAAAAACAATATTGTTTAGAGCATGACAATGCTTATTGGCTTCACTGGAAGACTCACCTCTTTTTTCTGATTGGCAAGAATTACTATTATTGTGGTCGCTGTATGAATCGAAATGATGATGGTGCGGAATTGTAGAATGAAGTAATATTACCAGGCCAGCCAGTAACATTAGAATAAACTTACTATTTTTCCCCATTCTGTTCATAGAAATTTGATTACAACTGTTAGAACAACCGCAAAGATAAGTAAAAAGTTTATGCAACTGAGTTGCAAACTAATCGTTGCAGTTCGAACAAACTCCTTTCACAACCATATTTATATTTTCTACACTAAAATTAACAGGCAAGTTGATAGATGGAATAGGAATGTCACTTAAACAAAATGTATGTTGACATTTTAGACAAAAGAAGTGAACATGTAGATCTTCCGGGTGACATTGGCAGGTTTCTTTACACAGAGCGTATTTAATTGCACCTGTACCATCATCAATGCTGTGAATGAGCTTCTTTTCCTCAAATGTTTTGAGAGTGCGGTACAACGTGACTTTATCTGATTTATGAAACTTTTGTTCCAAATCAGATAAGCTAATTGCCATTTTTTGTTCAGTTAGGATGTCCAAAACCAATTCCCGCATGGCAGTTGGTTTTATATTTCTACTTGTCAGTTTGTCGTCTGTATCTTTCATCGGTTTGGTTATTTTTGGTTTAGAATCCAATAAATACAACAGCAAATCAGTTTTATATTGCGTACAAAATTAATCAAAATCTTTCAATTCTATTGATATTACATATTTAGATAATTTCAGCAACTAATAAATGTATCTTATTTCAAGACTATTAACCGACTAAAACAAAAAGCCGGTTAATAGTGGTTGTGAATATAGAATGATAGATTAAATCAATAGTTCAAACTTTATCCCGCCGACTTTTTTATGTTTATCAGATTTCCATTACCAAACTTTTCCTTCAAAATTTTCATATCATCGCTAACCTTCAAATCAAGAATTTTGGCATAATGTTGAGTTGTTTTGAGATTTTTATGTCCGAGCATTTTAGAGACACTTTCGATCGGGACACCGTTTGAAAGTGTGACCGTGGTAGCAAAGGTATGCCGGGCAATGTGGAATGTCAGTTCTTTGTTTATCTCGCAAACGTCGGCAATCTCCTTCAGGTAGGAGTTCATTTTCTGATTGCTCAGGATAGGTAAAAGTTTGTCCTGATTGACTACCTGAGGATGGTCTTCGTATTTCTTCAATATCGAGGAAGCAATGGGCAGCAATGGAATGTTGGACCTTGTGTCCGTTTTTGTCCGGTTGATAAAAATCCAACGTTCGCCATCTACGCCAAAGCCTATGTTTTTACGAGATAGTTTTTTTACATCCACGTAAGCCAGGCCAGTGAAACAACTGAAAAGAAATATATCTTTGACTTGGTTGAGGCGATCCGTTGCAAGCACTTTGTTGAACATGGTTTCAATTTCATCCTGTGACAGGAATGCCCTGTCAACTTCCACTATTTTACATTTATAGTTTATGAAAGGGTCGCGTTCAATCCATCCGTTAGCTAAACATATACGAACAATTTTGCCGAAATTCTTGATGTACTTGGCAGTAGTATTCTGATTACATTTATGGACGCTTTTTAAATAGAATTCGTAACTTGTCACTAACTCATGATCGATTTTACGAATATCAATATCTGATACTTTGTATTTCCAGTTCAGGAAAGCTATTGTATGTTTAAGCGATGTTTCGTATCGGGTATATGTTGCAGTTGCGAATTCACGACCAACAAGGGCTTTTATTTCCTCGTTGTGCTGTTGAAAAATGCCAATAAGCATATGACTTCGTTTCTCTACTCCAAGTATCTTGTTTCGCATGTTTTCTACATTGACAACTTCATCTTCCCTGATAAGCTGCTGCTGATAATCGTAAACTTTTGCTTTTAATGTGTCAAGATAGGAATTTGTTGCTTTAGACTCAGCACTAGTGCCTTTCATGCGGTTGCCTTCGACGGACCATTTTTCTGAAGTTGTGAATCTCTTTGTGCTGAATTCGATACGTGCACCGTTTACTGTTACGCGAATAAAGATGGGTAATAATCCATCGACATTGGTTTTTGTTCTCTTTACGAAAAAGAGAATGGATAGTTTTGTGTTCATTGTGGTAACCTTTAAAAGTTTTCAAAAATACTTACTTTTAAATTCCCAATCAAGATGTTCAAATATTGAACTGCTTGATTATAAACACTTTTAGTTCAAATTCGGTGGAGATAATGTTTCTATTTTTCAAGTCCACCGAATTCAGCACCTACAGATTGATAGATATTGAATAATTTGCGACTTGCTAAAAATACAAATGCCTGTAAATCATAGATTTTACAGGCATTTATTGGTTTTTGATATTCATTTTGTGGAGCTGGAGGGAGTCGAACCCTCGTCCAAACGAGGAAGCAATATGCTTTCTACGCGCTTATCTTCGCCTTCATTTTCGTGCTTGAGCAAGACCGAAGCCACCCACCCAAACCTTATCCTCTTTAGTTTCGCCCAAGGCCCAAGGAAAGCCAAAGACTAGTTCCGATATTGCTGCACCACCGGTTCGGATTGCTTCGAAGCCACAGCTTCCGGGTGATGTCACGTCCCAATACCTAGTATCGGGATTTAGCTAATCTACTATGATTCGATTAAGCTGCGAGAGCGTAGTTATTTTCGCCAGTTATAAGTTCGATGCCCGAGATTATAGAGCCGTTCATCAACGCTCTGCGTGCTTACATACCTCTTCTACCCGCTGTCAAATCCAGACAGCCCCATTTTTAGTTTTGAGTTTCGAATTACGAGTTATGAATGCAAGACTCATAACTCATAATTTCTAGCTCCTAACTACTCAATTATTTTGCAAAACTTACTGCGCGTGTTTCGCGGATAACGGTGATTTTCACCTGACCCGGATAGGTCATTTCATCCTGAATACGTTTAGCAATTTCGTTCGATAATGTTTCTGTTGATTGATCGTCGATCTTGTCGGCACCCACAATTACACGAAGCTCGCGACCCGCTTGAATAGCGTAGGTCTTGAGAACTCCAGGATAAGACATAGCCAACTGCTCCAAATCGTTCAAACGCTTCATATACGCCTCTACGATTTCGCGACGAGCACCCGGACGAGCACCTGAGATGGCATCACACACCTGAACGATCGGCGACAACAAACTTGTCATCTCCACTTCGTCGTGGTGAGCACCAATGGCATTGCAAATGTCTGGTTTCTCTTTGTAGCGTTCGGCAAGCTTCATACCCAGCAATGCGTGTGGCAATTCTGGCTCTTCATCCGGCACTTTCCCTATATCGTGAAGCAGACCGGCGCGTTTTGCTTTTTTCGGATTTAGTCCTAATTCTGCTGCCATAATAGCACAAAGATTGGCAACTTCACGCGAGTGTTGAAGCAAGTTTTGACCATAAGACGAACGGTATTTCATCTTTCCGACCATACGAATCAATTCAGGGTGCAACCCGTGAATTCCAAGGTCGATGGTGGTACGCTTACCAGTCTCAATAATCTCCTCTTCAATCTGTTTACGAACTTTCGAAACCACCTCTTCGATACGAGCTGGGTGAATGCGACCGTCAGTCACTAATTGGTGAAGAGCCAAACGAGCTACCTCGCGACGTACGGGATCGAATCCTGAAAGTACGATTGCCTCAGGGGTATCGTCCACAATAATTTCGATTCCAGTAGCAGCTTCTAAAGCACGAATGTTACGTCCTTCGCGACCGATGATGCGGCCTTTGATTTCGTCTGATTCGATGTGGAATACAGTCACTGCATTTTCGATAGCAGTCTCAGTTGCTAGACGTTGAATTGATTGAATAACGATGCGTTTTGCCTCTTTGTTGGCGGTCAAACGCGCTTCGTCCATAATCTCGTTGATATAGGAGCCAGCAGCCGTTTTGGCTTCGTCTTTCAACGATTCCACCATTTTCTCTTTTGCCTCTTCTGCCGATAGGCCAGAGATCGTTTCTAGGCGTTGAATTTGCTCGAAATACATCTTTTCTACTTCGCTTTGTTTCTTTTCTAGAGTGGTCAATTGCGATTCGAAAGATTGTTTTGAATTTTCAGCTTCCGCTAATTTTTTGTCCAAATCATCCACTTTTTGGTTGATTTGCATTTCGCGGTTTTTGATTTTACTCTCAATAGATTGGATTTTAGCGTTACGAGCGGCAACTTGCTTTTCTAAATCCGCTTTTAGGACAATAAACTTCTCTTTTACTTCGAGCAATTTATTTTTTTTGATTACTTCAGCCTCTTTGTTGGCTTCTTCGATGATACCTTGGAATCGAGTTTTGAAGAGAAACTTCGTACTCACCCAAGTGACTGCTGCGCCGGATACAAGACCTCCAACTACGCATATTAAAGCTATCACTATCATTTTGAATGGTTTAAATTGTTAAAAAAAATGCACTATCACGTACAGCAAAAAAATGCTATACATGTAGTGCCGGAAAAAATAGTCTCTGAAAATAGGAAATTACTTCTCTTTTAAAAATTGTTCAAGGTCAGCATCAAGAACTTTTAATGTATCGAGTAGTGGATTTTCGCCCTTTTGTTCTGCTAATTTCAGATATTCAAACGCAAACTGAAACGCAGTAAATGAGAAAAAATCCTTCATTTCCAAATCGCTATCTTCATATTTTCTCTGGTAATTGGATGTGAGTTCACCAACCATTTTAGCTGCTTTGCGAATGAGTTCCTCGTCTTCCTTCGCAAAACTTATTGGGTGATTCTTTCCAGCAATCGCCAGATTAATAGTTAATTTATCGCTCATTGCATCTATTCATTTAGTAATGCGATGCATTTATCGATTTCCCGCACTAATTTTGTGTACCTGTTTTTTGCATTTCGGCGTTCCTCCTCGCTCAAAGAGATGCCTTGCGCTAATTTCAGGTTTTCGTATCTGGTTGAAAGTTCTTTCATTGTAGCTTCGTACTGTTGAATGTCACTTTCTTTTGAATATAATACACCTCGCATCTTTGTATTCTCTTCTTTTAGAGTTTCACAAAGTTGCATTAGCTGCCTTACTCGGGATTCAAAATTACTTATGTGATTATTCTGCACTTCGGCCATTCTATACCAAATTCAATACACAAAAATAGACAAATGGTTCTAATTTAGAAAGAATAGCGAGCGTTTTTTACTTAAAACCGTCTTTTTTAACTATAAAACGAGCAATGCAGCGGCTACTTGGTCTCTGACTTCATCTCCTTGCAACTCTTTTACGATGGATAATCCAAATTCAAGAACTGAAATTACGCCAATCGAAGTGATGATATTTTCCGAAACCACCACGTTATTTTTTGAAATAACGGCTCCTTCTAATTTACGTTCTACTCCGGGATAGCATATCGCCTCTTTGCCATCGAGAATGCCTAATCCACCTAAAACAAGAGGAGCTGCACAAATGGCGGCAATGGGCTTTTTCGCTGCATTAAATCGAAGCAATAACTGTCGTAACGGTTCAAAATTGTTGAGGTTTGTCGTCCCCGGCATTCCTCCTGGTAGAATTAGTATTGCAGCATCAGCGAAAGAATTTTGTTCAAACAAAGAATCAGCATTTACCGAAATTTGATGTGCACCTGCGACATGCAATTGTCCAGTTATGGATACAATTTCGACCACCAGGTTTCCTCTTCGAAGCACATCGATGATGCCTACCGCTTCGGTTTCTTCGAAACCTTCTGCCAGAAAAACGTAGCATTTTTGCATTGCTGATAAATGTTTGTGAGTGAAATTATCGGGAGAAACGGTACACGTATGTAATCGTTCCTATCTGATTTTCATTTGAATCGATTCCTGTGAATCGGGATTGAAGTGCTGCTTTTTTTGCAGCATCACGCATGGATCGAATCGCAATCGTTGTTTTAGAAATCGCAATCCCGGCATCGATTACTTTGCCTTCGGGAGATACCACGATGTCGATGACAATTGTTCCTTCCACTTGATCGTTGTAGGATGGAAAAGGTAGAGAGCCAATCGAATTTCGTCCTTTCAGAGAATAGGAGGGAGAATTCCCTTTTCCGCCGACACCCGTATTTGCTCCGGTTGCTGAGTTTCCGTTGACACTTCCTTGCGATCCGCTTCCTACTGTTGCGCCATTACCGGTTTGGCCGCCTTTCCCAAACGCGCCACTTGTTTTGTTGTTTATTTCGTTAATCTTTCGTTGCTCCTCAGCCAGTTTTGCTTTTTCGGCATCTAATTTTCTCTTCTCTTCGAGCTGCGCTTTTGCTTGTGCCTCTTTCTTCTTTTTTTGCTCTTTTAATGAGACAGATTCCTCTTCGCTTTGCGTGATAGAGGGAGTCGAGTTGTCAACTGATTGAGGTGGTGTCGTCGGAGATGTTTCCGGTTGGTCAATAGGCGTTAAAGGCGCTGGATGAAATGTGCCAGCCGATTCGTCGATGTTGCCAATCATTACCTCTACACCTTCTTCATCTTGTGGAATAATATGACTAAAGCCATTCAACCACAAAAGGAGTAAGACACAGAGTATAAATAATAGGGTGCCAACGAGTGCGGCTATTTTTCTTTTTTTTACTTCCATATTCAACGGATTGGTCGTGTGGCCAAAACCATTTTAAATTTGTTTTCGTTGGCAATATTCAGAATTTTCACAATTTCGCTATACGCAATTGTTTCATCGGCATACAGCGCGACATACATTTCGGGCTCTTTATCACGACACTGTTGCAAAAATGCAGTTATCTGATCAAAGGCAACCTCTTTTTCTTTTTCATTGCCAAATGCCACATAGTAATGCAAATTTTTATCGATTGTCAAACGAGTCAACGGCTTGGCAGAGGTTTGTTGCTTGCTTTGCGGTAACAGCACTTTGATGGCGTTGGGGAAAACCACTGTAGAGGTTATCATGAAAAAAATCAACAACAGGAAGATGATGTCGGTCATCGACGCCATGCTGAAAGTTGCAGAAACTTTATTTCTTCTTTTTAAAGCCATTATATTTGTGTAGTAAGTTCTGAATAAAATTATTTTGCAGGTTCGTTCAGCAAATCCATGAATTCCATGGTCTTGGTCTCCATTTGATGTACCACTCCATCCACTCGAGCAACCAGATAGTTGTATGCAAACATGGCGATAATACCGACAATCAAGCCCGCAACGGTAGTGACCAATGCCTGATAGATCCCTGCCGAAAGGAGTGTAATGTCAGCATTGCTTCCTGCATTCGCCATGTCGTAGAATGCTTGTACCATACCGGTTACTGTTCCTAAAAATCCGAGCATGGGAGCTCCAGCAGAGGCCGTTGCTACGATTGAAAATCCTTTTTCGAGCTTCGAAATCTCGATATTTCCCACATTCTCAATGGCAACAAGAACGTCGTTCATCGGACGACCCAATCGGCTGATTCCTTTTTCAATCATGCGAGCAGCGGGTGTATCCGTTTGTTGACACAATTTGATGGCAGAATCAATCTTTCCTTCCAGAATGTAATCTTTGATTCGGTTCATAAATGAACTCTCCTCTTTGCCCGCTTTGCGAATAAACAGGATTCGTTCGATGAGGATGTAAATCGATAAAATGCAGAGCAGAGCAATAGGAATCATTATCCAACCACCTTTGATAGCGAGATCCAGAAAATTCATTTCTGCTACAGGAGCTTTTGCTGCTTCGGGAAGAGATGCTGCCACACCATTGACAACATCATTTTGTATAGTTAATAAAAAACTCATCATGATTGATTATTTTGTAATTAATATTAGAGGTTTACAACAAGCACTCTTTGTATTTTTTAATGGTTGTTTCAAGTCCGATATAAAGTGCATCGGCAATAAGAGCATGACCAATGGAAACCTCATCCAGCCAAGGAATATTTTGGTGAAACCATGCTAGGTTTTCGAGGCTTAAATCGTGACCAGCATTCAATCCTAACCCTAATTTTCGAGCTAGTTTCCCAGCTTCTACGAAAGGCGCGATTGCAGCTTCTTTGTCTTTAGGATAATTTTGAGCATAAGGTTCGGTGTATAATTCAATTCGATCGGCTCCAATTTTTGCAGCGTATTCTATGTGTTTGAGGTCTGTGCCCACAAAAAGAGAGGTTCTGATTCCTGCTGCATTGAATTTTTCAACCACATCGACCAAGAAATCGTAATGAGTGACCGTATCCCAACCTTGATTTGAGGTGATGGCATCAGGGGCATCAGGCACAAGAGTTACCTGCTCCGGTTTTGCTTTGAGTACCAAATCGATGAACTCTTTTATGGGATAACCTTCAATGTTGAATTCTGTTTTTAGAATGGGTCGAAGTCCAAAAACATCTGTGTATCGAATGTGTCGTTGATCAGGTCGAGGATGAACGGTGATACCATCCGCACCAAATCGTTCACAATCGAGAGCAACTTTTAATACATCGGGGACATTACCGCCACGAGAATTTCGCAAAGTTGCAATTTTATTGATATTAACGCTTAGTTTAGTCATTTTGGTCTGTTTGGAGTCTGCATTTGTTGATGTTTGAATTATTTAGCTTTCGAAAGGCGATAGAAATCAAAACTTTTTACAACCTTTGTGCGACTGATTATAACTCATTTTTAATCATTTGTCTGCAAAAATAATAGAATTGCGCCAATAACAGATGAATCTGACAAAAGAATTGCTCTCTGTCGAAATCCCAAGCTTGAGTCCTTCAGACACAGGTGAAACGGTTTTATCTCTTATGGAAGAACATAAGGTTGGACATCTCGCTCTTGTAGAGAACGGGAAATACCTCTGTTTAGTCTCTGAACGTGATGCTTATCGTATGGAAACTCCGGAATCTGAATTGGGAAGGGCTTGGTATTTTGCTCCATCTGTAAAAATTTCGGACACTTTACTCGATGCTTTAGATCGGATGACGTCTAATAATTTGAGTGTATTGCCAGCTGTTTCTGAAGAGAACGATTATCTCGGCGTTGTTTCCCAATCTCATATTCTGAAAGCCTTGTCAGACCTATTAGGTACTGATAAACCGGGTTCAATTTTTGTGATTGAGGTATCACAAGAAGATTTCTTAGCAAGTGAAATTGCACGCATAGTGGAGAGCAATAATGCTCAATTAGTAAATCTATATACGTATGCTTCGACTTCAGGAAATTTGCAAGTGGCGATAAAAGTAAATGTGGACGATGCAGAACAAATCGCAAGAAGTTTTGAGCGTTTCAATCTGAAAGTATTGATGACATTCTCAAGCCAAGGAGTCGTTGATGAGGTGGCGCAAGAGAGATGGCAAGAGCTCTTTTATTACATAAATATGTAACGAAAATGAAGATTGTATTATTTGGAAATAGCCATCAAGCAGATAAATCGCAACAAGTGATACGCCTTTTTGAGTTGTTGAAGAGGCAAAATGCTGAAGTTTCGGTTGATAAACCGTTTTATGAATTTTTGAAACAGCAACACGAAGCGGTTATTGACAGTGTTCGTGTGTTTGAGGGTGACGATTTCGAAGCGAATTTAGCAATCAGCGTTGGTGGAGATGGTACATTTCTGAATGTAGCAGAACGAATTGGACGGAAGTTGATTCCCATTTTGGGGTTCAATACTGGTCGATTAGGCTTTTTGGCAGATATTTCGGAAAATGAAATGGAAGGTGCTGTCTCAGAAATTTTCGATGGAAATTACACCGTAGAGGAACGCTCACAACTTCGGATGGATTTTGGCGGAGATTTGCAAGGAGATTCTCCATTTGCGTTAAATGAGATTGCGGTAATGAAACAAGATAGCTCCTCGATGATTACCATTCATGCTTGGTTGAACGATCAATATCTGAATACTTATCAGGCTGATGGGCTGATTGTGGCTACGCCTACTGGATCGACGGCTTACTCTATGAGTGTGGGTGGTCCGATAGTTGCCCCTCAATCAAATAATTTTATCATTTCACCCATTGCCCCACATAGCCTTACGGTGCGACCTTTGGTAATACCTGACGACTATACCATCACACTTCAAGTGGAGAGCCGAAATAACCAATTTCAGGTTGCCCTTGATGGCCGATCACATGTTGTTGGAATTTGTAATATCGAAATAAAGAAGGCAGATTTCCCTATCAGAGTAGCAAAGCGAATTAGCCACACATACTACGATACACTCCGAAATAAATTGATGTGGGGAGTTGATAAACGCTCTTTCCCTCAGTAATCTGAGAATTATCCTTCTTGGCTTTGGGCGAAGTTCTCAGCCTCTTTTACTTTTCTGAATAGGTCTGATGCGAATACGAATTCATTCAACGTTTTGTTTGACGAATTGAAGATGCCCTCTTTCGTGCCCGTCCACTCTTTGATTCCTTTATTAATAAAGATAATATTTTCGCCGATGCCCATTACCGAGTTCATATCGTGTGTATTGATGATGGTGGTAATTTGGTATTCGGCAGTAATATCAGAAATCAACTCATCGATGAGAAGTGATGTCTTTGGATCGAGACCTGAATTAGGTTCGTCGCAAATGAGGTATTTGGGATTCAACGCAATGGCTCTGGCGATGGCGACTCTTTTTTGCATTCCACCGCTGATTTCCGATGGCAAAAGGTTGTCAACTCCTTTGAGATTAACTCGCTCCAAACAGAAATGGGCGCGATCGAGTTTTGCTTTTGTCGATTCTTTGCTGAAAATAGTAAGTGGAAACATCACATTCTCGAGTACACTCATCGAATCGAAAAGGGCAGAACCTTGAAAAAGCATACCAATTTCGCTACGAAGCAGTCGCACTTCGCTGTTTTTCATCCCATGCAGATTTCGATTATTGTAGAGCACTTGCCCTGAATCTGGCGAGAAAAGGCCAACAATACATTTTACAAGAACGGTTTTGCCCGATCCACTTTGTCCGATTATCAGATTCGTTTTTCCTGCTTCGAAAACGGCATTGATGTCACTCAAAATCTGCTTGCCATCAAAAGATTTGAATATATTTTTGACCTCTATCATTGCAGTAAGATATGAGTAAGAATAACGTCGAACAATAGAATAATCACACTGCTTATCACCACAGAGTTTGTGCTAGCTTTACCGACTTGAAGCGCACCACCTTTGGCATAATACCCAAAATAGGAGGCAACAGTGCTGATAATGAATGCAAAAACGATGGATTTGATGATGGAATACCAGATGTAGAACTCCTTGTAATAGCTTTGTATGCCGTATTCATATTTGGCAACAGTGATAATATCTGTAAAAGTTGCTACGATATAGCCGCCAATAATTCCGAAAAAGTTACTGAAAATAACCAAAACAGGGATGAAAACCATCAATGCAACAATCTTAGGCAAAATAAGAAAATTAGCAGAATTGACTCCCATGATTTCCAAAGCGTCAATTTGCTCTGTCACCCGCATGGTTCCTATTTCTGAGGCGATGTTTGAACCAACCTTGCCTGCTAAAATTAAACACATGATGGTGGAGGAAAATTCGAGAAAAAGAATATCGCGAGTTGACATCCCTACTGCATAGGCTGGGATGAATAACGATCTGATGTTCATGGTCATTTGCAGACAAATAACCGCTCCTGTAAATAGCGAAATAATGAGTACAATGCCGATAGAATCAACCCCCAGCTTCGTAATTTCACGAAAAGTTTGACGAACAAATACACTCCAACGATCGGGCCAAGTTAGTGTACGATAAATGAGTAAAACATATTCACCAAAGCGGTGCAAAGCGTCTAAAATCATATACTTTCATTAGAAGTCTCGCAAAGTTAGGTTATTTTTTTCTTTTTCTTTACTTTTGTCTCCAATAAAAGATTTTGACAATGGCCGATGAACAAATGGTGCTCCGCACGGAAAACCTTGTAAAGAAATATAAAAATCGCACCGTAGTGAACCACGTTTCCATCAATGTGAAACAGGGTGAAATCGTAGGGTTAATGGGACCTAATGGTGCAGGCAAAACCACTACATTCTATATGTCGGTTGGTTTAATAACGCCCAACGAAGGAAAGATTTTCCTGAACGAAGTTGATATTACCAATTATCCTGTTTATAAACGAGCGCAATGTGGTATTGGATATCTTGCTCAAGAGGCATCTGTTTTCCGAAAGATGACAGTAGAAGATAATATTCTTTCCATTCTTCAAATGACAGGCAAAAGCGTTGAATATCAAAAAGACAAATTGGAGAGTCTGATTGCAGAATTCCGATTGCAGAAAGTACGCAAAAATCTAGGAGACAGACTTTCTGGAGGAGAGCGACGCAGAACCGAAATCGCCCGTTGCCTTGCTATCGATCCCAAATTCATTATGCTCGACGAGCCTTTTGCTGGAGTTGACCCCATTGCTGTAGAGGATATTCAGTCGATTGTAGCCAAGCTGAAAGATAAAAATATTGGCATCCTCATTACAGACCACAATGCGCAAGAGACGCTAAATATCACCGATCGGGCATATCTGCTTTTCGAAGGTCAAATTCTTTTTCAAGGCACAGCCGAAGAGCTGGCAGAAAACCCGATTGTTCGCGAGAAATATCTGGGAAAACAGTTCGAACTCAGACGAAAAGTGTTTTAAGCAATAATAAAATCTACATGGATAATTCGGTCATCGCACATTTCTCACAACAAGCATCCAATTACGATGAGATTTGCAATCGTGGATTTCTCGGAGTTATTCGCAGACGTGAGCAACGCGCCATGTCGAAGCTTCTACAAAATTATTTTGCAGGAAAATCTGTTTTAGACTTAGGATCAGGAGTGGGTATGTATAGTCGACTGGCCATTCGATTGGGAGCAACACACTCCATTGCAGTAGATCAAGTTCCTGAAATGATAGCTCAAATCAATCATCCTCAAATTTCGGGCATCGTAGCTGATGCTTCTTCGTTTCAATCTCCTCAAAAAGTGGATGCCATATTGATGGCCGGTGTTTTGGAATTTGTTGACGATCCTATTGCATTCATGCAAAATGCCAGAAATCAAGTAGAAAATGGATCTCCTGCGGGAATTCTTTTACCGCCCTCTACTATTTTAATTCGGCTTTATCAATATTATCACCGCAGCCACGGTGTGAAAACGCAATCTTTTTCAAAACAGCAATTGGTTGAAATGGCTGCGCAGTCGGGTTGGGAAGTTGAGGAGACAACTCTTCTTTGGCCGTTTACGCTTTTAGCTAGACTTAAAGCAATTTAATCAAGGGGAAAATGATGGAATACGGTATATTCATCGTCGGATTACTAGCTGGTGTAATGTCAGGGTTGTTTGGCGTGGGTGGTGGCATCGTAATGGTGCCTACATTGATTGCGTTTTTTGGAATGGGAATGCTCGACGCAAATGCGACTTCTCTGGCTGCAATGCTTCTGCCTGTCGGCGTGCTGGGTGTTATCAACTACTACAAAGCTGGACTAATTAACCTGAAACACTCGCTTTGGCTTTCCGTTGGATTGTTTGGCGGGTCGCTTGGCGGTGCAGAAATCGCAGTCTCTATTGATGTCAGTCTTTTGGCAAAACTATATGCTGCATTCTTGCTGTATGTGGCAGTGGGCTATCTCAATATCCCGAAATTGATTGCAAAATACACAAACAAAACCGTACAAGCACACATAAAAGAAGACGGTGAAAAAATAGAACGTTCCTTTTGGATTTATATAGCAGTTGGCATTTTAGCTGGTGTGATTGCCGGAATGTTTGGCAAAGGCGGTGGATTGGTGATTGTGCCGATGCTAATAAAATTCTTCCGATACGATACCAAAGCGGCTATGGCGACATCTCTTGCTGCACTGCAACTGCCCGTTGGGTTACCGAGTGTAATTGTGTATGCCGAGCAAGGACATCTCAACTTGCTTTATGCGTCTCTGATGGCTCTCGGAATCGTAGTCGGTGTTTTCTTTGGCTCTAAATTGGCTCTGAATATTCCTGCAGCTTCATTCAAAAAAGTTTATGCCGTTTTCTTGGTGGGGGTGGCTGCGTACATGGTGGTGAAATATCTTTAAACGAGTTGTTTTAACCGCAAAGGACGCTGAGTATTTCGCAAAGAGCCGCAAAGATGAGAATGTATTCATCTTTGCGGCTCTTATCTTTTTGGTGTATTTTCTAAATCCCTTCCAAAATCCTTTTAATCACCACCTGAGCAGAAATCTCACGATTGGCAGCTTCGGGAATGACGATGGAGCGTGGGCCTTCGATCACATCGTCGGTCACAATCATATTGCGACGAACGGGCAAGCAGTGCATAAAGTGAGCATCGTTGGTCAGCGCCATTTGCTCCACGCCGACAGTCCAATTGCGGTCTTTTGAGAGAATTTGTCCGTAATTGGGGTCGGTGAAAGCAGCCCAGTTTTTGGCGTAAATGAAATCGGCTCCTTCAAATGCTTTTTTCTGGTCGTATTCTACTTTAGCTCCTCTCACAAAGCGTGGGTCGAGCTCGTAGCCTTCGGGGTGTGTGATGACGAAATCGTAATCCGTCTCGTTCATAAAATCGGCAAACGAATTAGGCACAGCTTGCGGCAAAGCGCGTGGATGCGGTGCCCAAGTCAATACCACTTTGGGGCGCTCTTTGGATTTGTACTCTTCGATGGTAATCAGGTCGGCAAAGCTCTGCAACGGGTGACCGGTGCAAGCCTCCATACTCACCACGGGTTTGCCGGAGAGCTGGATGAATTGGTTGAGAATCATTTCGTTGTAATCTTCCTCTTTGTTTTCGAAACGGGCAAACGCACGCACACCGATTACATCGCAATAGCAACCCATTACAGGCACGGCTTCGAATAAGTGCTCCGGTTTGTCGCCGTCCATCACTACGCCTCGCTCGGTTTCGAGTTTCCAAGCACCTTGCGTGATGTCGAGTACCATGGTGTTCATGCCGAGGTTCATCGCCGCCTTTTGGGTACTTAGGCGAGTGCGCAGACTAGAGTTGAAGAAAATCAGCAACATTGTCTTGTTTTGACCCAAATGTTGGTAGTTATAGCGGTTGGCTTTTACCTCCAGCGCCTCTGCTACTGCTTGTTTGAGGTCGCCAAGATCTTTTACGTTTGTGAAATGTCTCATTTTATGTAAGAAGTTAAAGGAGTTATGGGGAGTTAAAGGGAGTTAAGAATACAGGGTTGTAGTCAATCCCTCATTCCGTCATCCCATCAATCCCTTGAATTTGCAAAGATATTGTTTTTGAAATGAAAATCAGCGTAAATTCCCTCACCTTTGGAGAGGGCTAGGGTGAGGTCATCTCTCGTTAAAATCCTTCAATAGCGTTTGAATATAAGCTTTTCCTTTTTTTTCGTTTTCGGAAGCGTTTAATCCTTTCTTCAAAATAGTCTGATTCGCTCCGCAATCATAGACAAACGCATTGTCTTTCGACAGAAAACCAAACCCGTAGATGTAGCTAAAAAAGGCACATTTTGGGGTAGATTTCTTTAGAAAGTTTCGACTGAATGTGAATACTTTTGCCGACACATCCATTTGTGCAAGTAGTGTAGCTGCTAAGTCAGATTGGGCAGCCAGTGTATCGATTTTCATCGGTTGACGAATCGCTCCACCAAGCCAAAGCATCGGAATTTGGTAGCGCTCTGGATCTTGATTTTGCATCGTTTTGGGGAACAAAACGCTATGGTCGGGTATCAAAATCACTAATGTATTTTTCCAAACAGGAAGTTTCTTCAGTTGATCGATAAAATGCCCAAGACATGAATCGGTGTAGTGCGTTGCATTGAGATATGGCTCATTGAACTTACGCGTAGGCACATCGAACGGCTCGTGACTGCTGAGCGTCAAAAACATCTTCATAAACGGCTGTTTCTGCTGATTGCAAATCGATTTGAATAGGTAAGGAAAAGTAATGTGATCGGGTGCTCCCCATTTTGTCAGTCGGTCGGTGATGGAGAAATTCTCCTCCGAAGCAATGTTTTCGAAACCCGAACAGACGAAATATTGACGCATATTGGCAAAGTTAATATCGCCGCCATAAAGCATACTGAGGTCGTAACCCTGCTGTTTCAAACTACCTGAAATAGACGGTAGATGATTCAGTTTAGAAGGAAATTTCATCAACGGAGTGGTGGGCAGCGATGGCGTTCCGCTCAACAGTGAGATTAATCCGCGATCAGTACGGAAGCTGTTTGCCTTGAAATTAGTAAAGAAAATACCTTCGTTGCTCAATCGGTTGATATTTGGCGTTACATCGGGCAATCCGCCCAACGGCGCGATGATTTTGGCAGAGAAGCTCTCCAACACAATCAGAATAATATTCGGTCGAGTTGTATTCAGTAAATGTGGAAATTCGGTATCGGTAGAATCTTCTTTGAGCGTGTTGAAGGCCACATTGGCTTCTTTGTCATTCATGAAATTATAGTGAATATCCTCTTTATCCTGATGGGTGAGCGAGTAAAATAGGTTGAATGCTGGATTGATAGCAGATTGATTCAGGAACATATTTCCACTGAAATAGGCGCGACCAACGTTCATCGTCGAAACCCCAATTCCTCCACGAATGGTAATTGCCAAAACAACCGTCAATAGAAGAAATCCGATCGATTGTTTTACCTTATTCAGGTTGGATAATGAAGAGACAGAATGCTTAAAAACAAATTTTCGGAGTAAAATGGAGAGAATTATGGAGATTAAAGTCACCATAAATATTTCTGCAAAAATCAAACCATACGAAACACTAGCAGCCGCATCTACAGGAGATCTCAGGTAAAAAAGAGCTGTATTGTCGATGTGAGAACCCCAATATTCAAAGAGTATAATATCTGAAACAAGTATCAACACAATCAATGAAAGAATTGTTCCCGAATAAATTCGTAGGAGTTTATTTATCCAACCACCTCGCACCCACATCGCAATCCAAACGAATAGGAGTGGCAATATCGTCATATATCCTGCCGTTGTCATATCCATCGCTAATCCGCTCCATATTACTGCCAATGCATCCCCAATACCCACTTCTGGTTTGTGGTGATACAACATAAATACGGGTTTTTGAAACACAAAAACGGCTACAAAAAAGAGATAATATTTGAGGATGAAGAGGATGCGTTGTTTCATTTATTTTTGGACTTGTACTAAATATAATTTCGAGAAATCAGTTTGCAAAATATAATTTCAAAATACTTTAATCCTCTCTCTCTTTGTGTTTATCAGATAACTTCCATTTCTTTTTAAAGGAATTATATTCTGTGTGTTTACTGATTTTCCTTGAAATACAATCTTTCCAGTTAAATCTAAAATCTGAAACTCTTCTCCTTCATTCAAACCTTCTACGAGAATATTTTTGTCAGAAATTCGATATGCTTTGATAGTATTAATTTGTTTATCAGTAATTGATGCCGTCATATCTTTTTCGAAAATGTTATAAAACCTTGACCAATTATAATCATTATAGTAATTGAACTTCGAGCCAATTGGAACGTACAATTTACAAATGTAGGGATTTACACGTTTAAAGGAATCGTCGAAATTATATAAATAGGGAGGTTTATTGCAATTTAAGAATATTGAATCGAGCTGTCCACAATAGTTAAAACAGTAATTTGAGACATACTCCAATGTACTAGGCAAATAAATGGATTTAAGATTGTCACAATATTCAAAAGTGAACCATTCAAGTCTTTTGACAGGTGAAGTTATTCTCATTGTTTGTAAATTCGCACATTTTGCAAAAGCACCATAACCTATTGTAGTCACTGAATCTGGAATTATAATCCTGTTTAAATTCAGAGAACTGGAAAAGGCATATTCCCTAATACGATGCACGGAGGTCGGTAGTTGAAATATAGTTTCAGTCTTTCCATTTGGATAACTAACTATAGACTTTATATTCTTATCATAAAGCACACCATCAATAGATGTAAAATAATTACTATTCGGATCAACGAAAATATCTTTAAGATAATCACACTCAATAAAAGGATTATTATCTATATGTTGGACTGATTGAGGAATTGTAATCGTTTGCATTTTTACACAACTTTCAAAACTACCAAAGCCTATTGAGTCAAGTGAACTTGGCAGATTTAAGGCTGAAAGATTTCGACAATTATAAAAAGAAAAATTACCAATGATTTCTAAAGAAGAAGGTAGATTTAAATTATCTAAAGTAATACAATCACCAAATGCTTGTTCTCCAATTTGTGTCAATGTACTGGGAAATGTTACTTGCGACAAAACTGAACAACCAGAAAATGCTTCATTTGGAATAAATTTAATTCCTGCATTAAATTTAACAGCACTAAGATTGGTACACCCTTTGAACGTTGCCGCACCAATAGAATCAACAGTTGCAGGTATCTCGAAACTGGATAATCCCGTACAGTCTGAGAAAGCGTAGCCTCCTATTTTCTTAATGGAAGAAGGAATTGCGCAACTTTTCAGATTCAGACATTTTGCAAACATATATCCCGAAATAGCAGGTATATTATTTTCAAAAGTGACTGTTGATAGATTTCTACAATCATAAAATGCGTAATTACCAAAACTTTTAATGGATGATGGTAAAATCAGGTCTTTAATATTTGTCAATGTAAAGGCGTATTGTCCAATCGATTCAATCGTTTTTCCTATCGAAAGTTGCGAAAGAGAATGACAACACGAAAAAGAATAATCGTCAAGATATCTTACGCCATCCGGTATGATTAATGAATCCATTAACATGCAATGATCGAATGCGTATCGGCCAATATAGGTAACCGTATTTGGAATAGTTAAATGCTTTAGATTTGGACTGTATGAAAATGAATATTGCCCAATATGAGTGACCTTATAAACCCGATTATTGTAAGTAACGCTTGAAGGTATATCGAATCGCTCTGCTGTAACAAAAGAAGTATGATTATCGTCCCATCCTGTCATCACAGTAGAATCGGTTATTGTGCGATATCTCACTTGGTCTATAACGAAAAACTCTACAGAAAAAGCTGAGACACTCCATAGAATAGTCAGCAATAACATCAGATTCTTTTTCATAATTATTCTTTTTAAACTGATTAAATTTTTCTCACTTATACCACCCAGCATACATCAGATAGTTATTCGCAATCTTTTGGTTCATCTCTTTTGATTGCTCGGGATCGACTTTTTTGATGAATTTAGCCGGAACGCCGGCATAGATGCTGCCCGGCTCAACGATGGTGTTGCTCGTCACAACCGAACCAGCGGCTACGATAGCACCTTCGCCAATCACCACGTGATCGAGCACCACCGATCCCATTCCGATGAGTGCGCCCTGCTTGATGGTCGCGCCATGTATCGTCACATTGTGCCCGATAGAGACATTGTCTTCGATGTGGATTTGTGATTTTTCGTACAGCGTGTGCAGCACCGAACCGTCTTGAATATTCACTTTGTTGCCAATGCGAATGGAGTTAACATCGCCTCTAAGCACGGTGCAATACCAGATGCTGCAATCGTTGCCCATCACTACATCGCCGATGATGGTGGCATTCTCTGCGAGAAAACAGTTCTCTCCAAACACGGGATCAAATCCCCTAACTGATCGTATTAAAGCCATTTTAGACACCCTCCCAACCCTCCCCAAGGGAGGGCTTCTGAAAGCTAATTTTAAATTATTGTTAAATTAAATGTATTTCATTCTTCATTTAGCCCCTCCTTGGGAGGGGTTGGGGAGGTGAGTCGTTTTCTCCCTCATCCACGCCTGCTCCTCAGTATTTAGTTTTGGGCTAAGTCTATCATAAACAGTTTGATGATAATCGTTTATCCAAGCAATCTCTTTATCGGTGAGCAACGATAAATCCATCGATTTTTTATCAAATGGAAAAAGAGTCAGCGTTTCGAAGGCATAGAATTTACCAAAAGGTGTTTCGATATCTTCCTTTACTACCACTAGATTTTCTGTACGAATACCGTATTCGTTCGTGCGATAGAGTCCCGGTTCGTTAGAAATCACCATGCCGGGAACGAGTTTCGTTGGATTTTCGTCCATACGGATGTTTTGTGGACCTTCGTGTACATTGAGAAAATGCCCAACTCCGTGACCTGTTCCGTGAAGGTAGTTGAATCCCTGATCCCATAGCGCTTTGCGTGCCAACACGTCGATTTGAGCGCCGCGCGTTCCTTGCGGAAAACGACAGGTCGCTATCGCAATGTGCCCTTTCAAAACTAACGTATAGTCGATTTTCATCTGTGTAGTTGGTTCGCAGAGAGCGATTGTTCGGGTAATATCGGTTGTGCCGTCAAAATATTGTCCACCGGAATCGACCAACACAAAACTTTCGTTTTTGAGCGTTGAAGCCGATTCGGGCGTGGCATGGTAATGCACAATCGCTCCGTGACCAGCATATCCGGCAATGGTCGAAAAACTTTCGCCTACGTAATGCTCCTGCTCGCTCCGGAACTCTAACAACTTCTCTTCGATGGTGGTCTCTTTAACGTTTTCGGAAGGAACGGCTTGCTCCAACCAACGGAAAAACTTGGTCAGTGCCACGCCATCTTTTTCCATCGCGTTGCGAATTCCCGACAGTTCGGTTTCGTTTTTCACCGCTTTGAGCAAAGCCACTGGAGAGGTCGTTTCTATCATTTTGCACGAAGTAGGAATTGCAGAACACAAGGCGTAATTCACTTTATTTCCATCAAAAAGAATGGAAGTTCCTTCTGCCAAATTCTCCAGATATTCCTCAACTTTGGCATATTCTGCCACTGTAATGCCTTCACGGCTAAGGGTTTTGATTATATCAGCATTCACTTTCTTGCCTTCGACAAAAAGAATCGCATCTTTCTGGGAAACAACCGCATAGGCAATCGCAACAGGATTGCACTCAACATCGCTTCCGCGAACGTTAAACGTCCACGCCACATCGTCGAGCGCCGTCAGAATCAACAAATCTGCTTCTGCGGAAGTCAGAGATTGTCGCATTTTTGCAATTTTATCGGTTGCTGAAACGCCAGAAAATTTAACAGGCAGATCAAATATTTCATCTTTTGGCAATCCCGGACGATCAGCCCAAATCTCTTCGAATAGATCATAATCAGGAATCAGCTCAAAACCTTTCGCTACTACTTTTGCATTGATTCGAAATACTTCATTAGTGGTAAAAACTCCCCCATCGAGTCCGATAGCACTTCCTGCAGGTATGTTCTGAACAATCCAATCGAGCATATCAGGTGTTTCGGGCAAACCTTGTTTGAACAAGTCAATACCCGAGCCTGTCAATTGCTGTTCGGCTTGCAAAAAATAGCGTGAATCAGTCCAAAGACCTGCATCTTCGAGCGTCACAACTACCGTTCCAGCAGATCCGTTAAATCCCGAAATCCACTCGCGTGATTTCCAGCGTGAAGCGATGTATTCGCTAATGTGTGGATCGGTGCTTGGCACAATGTAGGCTTCGAGACCCTTTTTCACCATTGCTTTGCGCAAAAGTTCTATGCGTTGGGGAATGCTGTTTTCCATAATCTATCTGTTTAAACTGTTATTTGAAGAAAAACAAAAGTACCCTATTTATGAATGAAATACAACAATTGAGAATTATTTTATAAAAACAAAAAACCACCTTCTAAAATAGAAAGTGGTTTTGAAAAATATTTATGTTTTCTCTTAAATTTTTTAATAACCTACACGTTGAATCGGAAGTGCATAATGTCACCATCTTCGGCTACATATTCTTTGCCTTCCACATTCATTTTACCTGCTTCTTTGCAGGCGGCTTCAGATTTAAGTGAAATAAAATCGACATATTTGATTACCTCAGCACGGATAAAGCCTTTTTCGAAATCGGTGTGAATGACACCCGCACATTGTGGTGCTTTGCTACCTTTTAGATAGGTCCACGCACGAACTTCTTGCACGCCGCAGGTGAAGTAAGTTTCGAGGTTGAGTAGTCGGTAAGCCGTTTTTATCAAACGAGCTACACCTGATTCTTCCAATCCGATTTCGTTCAGGAACATTTCGCGCTCTTCGAATGTGTCAAATTCAGCGATTTCCGATTCGATTTTGGCTGCAACTACTAGAATTTCAGCATTTTCGTCTTTCGTAGCTTCTCGCACCATCTCTACATATTTGTTGCCTGTAGCAGCACTTGCTTCGTCCACGTTGCAGACATACATTACTGGTTTTGAGGTCAAAAGAAACAGTTCGCGAGCAAATTTCTGATCGTCTTTGTTATCCAAAACGACCGTTCGAGCAGATTTGCCTTGTTCGAGAGCTTCTTTGAATTTCATTAATACTTCGTAAGCCAATTTTGCTTGCTTATCTCCGCCTGATTGACCTTGTTTTTGCACACGAGAGATGCGTGCATCGACTGTTTCGAGGTCTTTTATCTGAAGTTCGTAGTCAATAATCTCTTTGTCGCGCACAGGATTGATGGTACCATCGACGTGTGTCACATTCTCGTCGTCGAAACAACGCAGCACGTGAATAATAGCATCTGTCTCGCGAATGTTGGCAAGGAATTTATTTCCCAAACCTTCGCCTTTGCTGGCACCTTTAACGAGTCCTGCAATGTCCACTATTTCAACCGTGGTGGGAACAATGCGGTTAGGCTTTACCAATTCTGCTAACGCATTCAATCGTTCGTCGGGTACGGTAATCACACCGACGTTAGGTTCAATGGTGCAGAAAGGGAAATTTGCTGCCTGCGCTTTCGCATTCGATAGACAGTTGAAAAGGGTCGATTTACCAACATTGGGCAAACCCACTATACCACATTGTAAAGCCATAAATTTGTCTTATTTATTTTAGGCTGCAAAGGTAAGGCTTTTGAGCGGAATTACAAGCAAGGCAATTTCAGTAGCATTTTGGCGATTAGTGATAATAATCAATAATATAATTTTGATTTTTTATTGTAAACAACTGTATATTTTGCACAATCTGATTCAAAATGTGCATTTTATCAATTATTATAGTGTAAAATTCAAATAGTTGTTTAGTTTTGCGGTCTTATTTAACCAAAAATTAACCACATGAAAAACACAATTGCTTTAGGGCTACTTTTAGTTAGCTCGGTTACCACTGCATTTGCAGGCGGTTTATTGACCAATACAAATCAAAGCGTACATTTTTTGCGTAATCCAGCACGTGATGCATCTACAGAAGTGGATGCAGCATACACCAATCCTGCCGGAACCACTTTCTTAGAAGATGGTTTTCATATTTCGCTTACCAATCAAAGTGTTATCCAAACACGAACCATTACTTCTACTTTTGCCCCATTTGCTGGGAATGGAGGTAGTGCCACCAAAGAGTTTTTGGGAAAAGCGACGGCACCAGTAGTTCCAGGATTTCAATGGGTTTATAAGGAAGGCAAATGGGCACTTTCTGGCGGTTTTGCAATCACTGGTGGTGGTGGTAAAGCTACATTTGCAAACGGATTACCTTCGTTTGAAACAGGTATTGCGATGATTCCACTTAGTTTAACCGCAAAAGGAATTCCAACCACCAAATATTCGGTTGATGGATATATGGAGGGGCAACAATTTATTTATGGAGCTCAGATTAACGGGTCCTATAAATTCAACGATTATCTCTCTGCAGCTGTAGGCGTACGTGTAAATGTCGTGAGCAGTGCCTACAAAGGCCATTTGAATAACATCATGATTAATCCGACTCATCCAACACTTAACCCAACGGGAGCAATGATGTCTGCTCCTACATTCTTTACAAATGCAGCGGCATCTGCACAAGGCGCTTCAACATCATTGGGTGCAATTATTGGAGCAGGACTGGGAAGCAAAACGCTATCAGAATTGGCAACAATGAATGTTATTACTGCATCACAAAAAGCTCAATTAATGGGTGGAATTGGCGGTCAAGATTTGACGGCAAGTGCTGCACAAGCTGCCTACAATCAATTAGTAGCAGTCAATACAGCCAATGCTGCTGGTACGCAAAACAAAAGCATTGACTATACTCAAAGCGGAACAGGAATTACTCCAATTGTAGGATTGAACTACAACTACGCAGGTTTGAATATTGGAGTAAAATATGAGTTCAACACAAAACTAGATGTAAAAAACAAAACCACAAAAGACGATACAGGTAATTATCCCGATGGAGCAACGATTCCGAATGATATACCGGCTCTTTTCACCGTAGGAGCAGAATACAAAGTGATGCCAGCCTTGAAAGTTTCAGGAGGATATCACCATTTCTTCGATTCGGATGCTAAAATGGCGAATGATAAACAAACCAAAATTAATGGTGGTATCAATGAGATTTTGTTTGGTGTGGAATATGATTTAACAGAGCAAATAATGGTAAGTGCTGGCGGTCAAACTACTAATACGGGTGCAACCGATGCTTATCAATCGGACATGAGCTATAGTCTGAGCTCTTACTCTTTAGGATTTGGAGCGGCATACAAAATTACTCCAACTTTGAAATTAAATCTTGCCTATTTCTTCACCAATTACGACAAATGGACAAAAGCCTCTACAAGCTACAACGGAACACCGGTAGCAGGAACGGATGAATACATGCGTACAAATAAGGTCTTTGGTATTGGATTAGATTGGAGTTTCTAATTAGACGATCTCCTTTTCATAAATGCTCCTGTTTCGAATAAAAACCGAAACAGGAGCATTTTTATTTTTGATATTTTTCGAACTCAATTCAAGCTTTCAGCGTTATTGTAACAACATCAAAAATTTCTTGATTATGAGACGTATATTTTACTTGATTTTATTCATCGCTATATCTACAACACTTTCCTTCGCTGTCACTCATACTATTTCAGGTCGTGTGATTGATAAAAAAAGTCGCGAACCGATGCCATATATCAATGTGGTGATTTGGAATAGTACAACTGGAACAACGACTGATTCGTTGGGGTATTTTTCTATTAAAAATTTAGCACCTGGCGTTTATCGCCTCCAAGCATCTTTTATAGGATACAACACCTATTTTTCTCCAGAATTTCAATTGAGTTCGAAAAATAAATTTTTTGAAATTGAGATAGAAGAGAGCGTGGAGCAACTCAAAGAGGTGAATGTAGTAGCAGGGCCATTCAAGAAAACAGCAGAAACACCTATCGCATTGCGTGTTATTGGATTTTCTGAAATTGAAAAAAGTGCAGGATCGGGACGCGATATATCTAGAGTAATACAATCGTTTCCGGGGGTAGCATCTTCACCCGCAGGATATCGTAACGACTTGATTGTGCGTGGTGGTGGTCCATCCGAAAATCGCTTCTATATCGATGGCGTAGAAATTCCCAATATCAACCATTTTGCCACACAAGGCGCATCGGGCGGTCCGGTAGGGATTCTCAATTCTGATTTTATACGCGAAACGGATTTCTATTCTGGTGCATTTCCAGCAAGCAAAGGGAATGTGCTGAGCTCTGTACTCGATTTCAAACTGAAAGATGGAAGTACACAAGAACATAATCGAAAATTTGCTTTAGGTTCGTCGGACGTGGCGTACAGCATGGATGGACATGTGGGAGAAAAGGTGACTTATCTTTTCTCGGTTCGTCAATCATATTTGCAGTTTTTGTTTAAAGCGTTGAATTTACCATTTTTACCAACGTTCAACGATGCACAATTCAAGGTGAAAGTGAAATTTGATAAGAAAAATGAACTCACTTTACTCGGTTTAGGAGCAATAGATGACATGAAACTAAATACCGATACTGTGGGACAAACCGACGGTAACAAATATATTTTATCGACACTCCCTACAATCAAGCAGAATACTTATACTTTGGGTGCTGTTTATAAGCATTTTGCAGGTAGTCAGGTGCAAACTCTCGTTTTGAGTACGAATAAATTAAACAACAGCAATCTGAAATATTTTGGGAACGAAGAATCAAATGGTATTCTACTCGATTATAACTCGTACGAACAGGAGACCAAACTTCGCTTCGAAAATAGTAGTTCGTTTGGTAATTTCCGCTTGATTTCGGGAATAAATGGTGAAGTGGCAGATTATTACAACAACACTTTTGGGCAATACATACCTGCGTACAAAACCAATCTTTCAATCTTTAAATATGGATTTTTCGGGTCGTTGCTTTTTGAAAATTCGAATGGGCATTTTACGGGGTCATTTGCCTTGAGAACAGATGCAAATAGCTATTCTGCGTTAATGAATAATCCCATCGATCAACTTTCACCACGCCTGTCGGCTTCCTATCGTTTGAGAGAAAATTTTTACCTCAATGCCAATGTGGGTCGCTATTATCAATTGCCGGCATACACCGTTTTGGGATATCAGAATGGCGGAAACTTTGTAAACAAAAGTATGGTTAACTATTTGCAATCCGATCAAGTCGTTGTGGGATTGGAGCAACGACCATCGCGATACATTCGCTTGACGATGGAGGGATTTTATAAAAAATACGACCATGCTCTTTTATCAATAAAGGATAAAATCCCACTAGCATCCAAAGGGGCTGATTACGATATTTTAGGAACTGAAGAAGTAAACTCGAATGCTGATGGAAGAGCATACGGTGTAGAATTGCTTGCCCGTTGGTCAGGGTACAAGAATCTAAATTTCATAGCAGCCTATACGTTGGTTCGGAGCGAATTCACCACACCTGATCGAAGTGATTACATCCCTACTTCGTGGGACAATCGCCACCTGCTCACCATCACTGGAGGATATGAATTTAGAAGAAACTGGTCGCTGGGATTGAAGTATCGCCTGATCGGTGGAGCACCATATACCAGATGGAATGAGTCTCTTTCATCTCTGAAGGCGAATTGGGACAAGTTGAATCGACCGATTCTCGATTATGCAAATTTCAACCAAGATCGGTTACCTCTTTTCTCTCAACTCGATTTGCGAATAGACAAATCCTATTTTTTCAAAAATTGGATGTTGGGTTTCTACCTCGATATACAGAATGCAACTAACTCTAAATTTAAAGGTGCTACGCAGCTCTTGAGCACAGGTGTGACAGATCCATTGGATAATAGCCGGTATGTGATGAAAACGATTCAAAACGAGAACGGCAATTTGCTTCCTTCAATCGGTATTATGGTAGAATTCTAAAAAATAGAAAATGATGGAAGAACAAATCAGATTTTATGAGCAGAAGTTGCAGTTTGAAATGGATTCTTGGGATCTGTTTGATGCCATTAGTCGAGGCGATAATGTGCAAATTGTGGATGCACGGTCGGTGGCTACTTTCGAGAAAGAGCATATACCCAATGCGCTGAATATTCCACATCGCACGATGAATGAAGAGACGACAGCGCATCTAGACAAAGAGACATTGTATGTGGTCTATTGCGACGGCATTGGATGTAATGCCTCTACCAAAGGTTCTTTGAATCTGACGAGATTGGGTTTCAACGTGAAGGAATTACTTGGCGGAATAGATTGGTGGAAAAGAGATGGCTACAAAACAGAAGGTTCTGATGGTATTAGCGAGACAAAAATTGAATGCGGTTGTTGATTTGCCGAAAACAATGATACGTTAAAAGAGTCATTCTATATTATTCTATTTAATAAACGAGTGTTTTCGGAGAAATCCGTAAGCACTCGTTCTGTTTATTGTTAATTGTTTTGGTATTCAAGAAGTTGTCTGAAAAAATCGCTACCTTCGTTTTATCTAAACACACCAGAAAACTATAAAATGGAAGTTTATGCTTCTATTTATTAACCTGAGTTCGGGATAAGAGTTTGTTATTTAATTCTCTAACTGATTAAAAATAAGGTAATAAGGTCTAAATTAGACTCGTTAACACGGCTACTAAGGTTAAAAAAGTTAGCAAATAAGGTCTTAACCTTAGTAGAAATCGAAATTTATACCGCCATCAACCTTATTACCTTATTGATAATATTGATTATTAATCATTTATAATCTTTCTTATCCCGAACTCAGGTTATTAGATTAGAGAATCTAATACCTTTAAATATGAAACACACAGCATTTTTCCTTTTGCTATTCTTCTCTCTTTTGGGAAATGAAATGATTGCCCAAAATCCAACCAGCTTAGTCGTGAAGCTAAAAAATGGCACCGAACAAGATGTTGCCCTCTCTACTCTTCGTAAACTTGATTTCGAGAATAATTCCTTAGTTCTGAACTATTTCACTGGGAATTCAGAAACGTATTTGCTCTCTGCAATTCAAAATGTTACGTTTAAAAACACGTTGGGCGTTGAGGAGAATGAGCTAAATCAAATGATTCTGATATTTCCAAATCCAGTGTCAAATGTGGCGTCATTCAAAAATCTGTCGGATGGAGAGTATCTGCTCACTGTTTTCAGACAAGACGGAGTGGAGATTCTCAAAACCACACTTTCTAGCTCAAGTCAAAGGCTCGATTTATCGATGCTAGCTTCCGGTTTTTATTTCGTGAAAGTGAATGGACAACTTCTTAAAATGATAAAACGATGAGAAAAATATACATGTTAATTTTTAGCATTGCGCTATTTGTATCCCTTTTTGCCCAAGACGTTGTGAGTATTCACTCTTCCGATAAATCAGTAGTTCGCGCTTTGGTGTCGAATGTAGATAGTATTGCGTTTGCAAATGGAAACAGAGAGATGAATCTCCTGAAAAATGATTTATCAAGTATCCCATTTTCACTTTCAACTGTGGATAGCCTTACTTTCAAAAACGAATCGAACGATACATTGAGTTTATCCATCTTTCCTACCATTCAACTGAATGTGAGCACGGCTGAGTGGAATAAAATACTCAACTATTTCGATCAAAATTCACAAAACGAAGAGTATATCGTCTCTGGATTTAAGATCAAACAAGGCAACGATAGTACACTCTTGGATAGTATTGGTATTCGGTTGCGTGGCAATACCAGTCGCCGCCGACCCGAAGGCTCTACCGGACAGGCGCATAATTCAATTTCGCCCGATTGGCATCACTCGCACTTTGCTGTGAGCTTTAGCAAAAACAGAAAAAAACAACGTTACACGGGTGTGGAGAAAATTAATTTGAAGTGGTTCAAAGACGATGCCGATTATGTTAGAGAAGTCTATTGCTACGATCTTTTTCACCGGTTTGGCGTGTGGTCGGCGCCCAAAGCATCTTATTGCCGATTGAATATTTCTATTAATGAAGATAAAAAACCTGCCTATTTTGGTGTTTATGCAATGATAGAAAGCATCGACGAAGATTATATGGCCAAGCGAAGTGAGCATTGGGGCGCAACGCCTGGTTTTCTTTGGAAATGTAGCTATTTAGCTGATTTTGTGGGAAAAACGAGCATCGGCATCGAAGAGGTTTACCTCGATGCATCGTTGTCGAAAGGGTATGCCTACGACCTGAAAACTCGTAAGAAAGAGTTGGTTGCCGCCAAAACACAACTGACCACTTTTATTGATAACCTGAATGCCAAAACAGGAACCGATTTCGAAACGTGGGTCGATCAAAACGTGGATGTTGATCTCTTGCTCCGTGCTTATGCGGTGAATGTGATGGTGGGTATGTGGGACGATTATTGGGTGAATGGCAACAATTATTACATCTACTTTGATGCGAAAGGAAAGGCCTATTTTATTCCTTACGACTACGACAATACGCTGGGCACATCGGGTATTGTCAGTAACTCGGGTACTCAAAACCTCTTGAAATGGGGCGATATGAACAACCGACCACTCATCACGAAAATATTAGCCATTCCTCGCTACTTGGCTCTCTACAAAGCCTACATCAAAGAGCTGGCCGACCCAACGAAAAATTATTTTGATGCAGGTCGAAGTTTGGAACGCATTCAGCGTTGGCAAAACAAAATTCAGCAATATGTGTCGAACGACACAGGCGAAGACATGCTTATCGAAGACAAACCCGCTTCTTGGGGAAATTGCTCTTTCTATCGACTAAAATCGGGCAATGATGCCGGAGGTACCAGTGGAAATGCGAATTACTTCAAGACAAAGATTAAGAGCATTGGGTGGTAAAAATCTGTAAAAACAATCTTGAACCGCAACAATTAGATTTTCATGCTCAATATTTATTGTGTTTTGTACAAACAGCAAAATTTATTAAACATGCGTATACACATTAAATATAATCAGTACTATATTGATTATTAGTAATTTGCGAAATAACGTAAATTATTATACGCATGTTATAGGTATTGCGTTTACGCATGTTTTATATTTGCAGTTGCGTAAACACAACGTTGGTGGTAATTTTAAAAAATGAGACAGTTAACAATCATACTAAGTCTATTATTTCTAATGTCGTGTAAATCGACTTATAAGATTATCGAGAAACCGACAGACTATTCGACAGTTATTAAAAAAGGTCGAGTAACAGGAGTATTATTTAAAGAAAATGGAACTTGCTTTCTGTGTCTTCAGGACAAAAAAAGATTTACACCGACAATTGAAGAAATAGAAAAAGCAGAACTCATACTTAAAAAGAACTTGAAGTGCATTAATCAGACAAGAGTTAACCAAGTTGATAATTGCCCGATAATTCACAAAAAATTGAAATCATATAGAAGACAATATTTCGGATACATCGACAATAACGGAGACAAAATCATTTACACAACATTCAGTTGGGACAGATATACACTGTGCGACAGACTTCGTGGATATTCCAGAGACGAAAATGAAAATTGGAAGATAGAAAAAGAAATGGTTTTGGACGGTTGTAGTTATCATTGGGAAATCAAAATCAACTTGAATAAAGAAGAACTATTTGAATTGGGCATAAATGGAATTGCATAAATGAATACAAAAAGACAAAAAACTACCACTAACAGCCATTTGCCGCAGGTGGTAGCCCTACGGGACGACCACCAACATACACTTTACGCAAGCGTAATGTGCCTGCGCAAAGCGTTTTTCCGTTAGCGGGCATTTAAAAAACGACACAGCCATGAAGATTATTAAAGCGATATTGATTATTTTGTATATCCCACTTGGATTGCTGATATTGATTACTTTATTTGGTTTGATTCATCGTTGGACTAATCTTGGATATAAAAGCATAAGTAATCTTGATTTACAGCAAATTTCGATTGTGATGTTTTTTAATTTGATACTAATTGCCATAATGATAGGTTTTAAGCGATTTTTAAAAAACAGACAGCAACAAAATTGATATGGAATCACAGATAAAATATATTGAATTAAAAACAGGATATGCTGACAATGGACCAGCATGGATTGGAAAAGTAGAATTCTCAAAATCAGGGAAAACGATTTACTTTAATGGACATGCTTTTAAAGGAAATGGGCATGGTGTAAGCAGTGATTTAGAAACTGGCGAGATTTATTGGATTTCAGGTGTCAAAAAGAACGGACAAGACCGACATTGGGTTGGAAATGGGAAAATCATGATTGATAGAACGATTGTTATTGAGTACTTAAAACTTATGGATTTAGTGAGTCTTGACCCCAGAAAATATGTTTTAGTTGACATTGCAAAAACAGATAAACAGCGATTCGTTGACATTGAGAATGGGACGATTGATTCTGTAAGCATTTTGGACAAATATCAGGACTTAAGCGGATTATCAATTGATGATTTGAAAAGTATAATTCAAGATTTAAAGAGAGAAGAGAGTTATACAAATCCGAATAATGGTCGGAAATTTTTGACTATAAAACGACTTGAAGCTGAGAAACTTTTAGAGAATTTACAAATTGATAACTGATTGAAAAACAAATATAAACGCCCGCTAACACGCAATATAGCCAAAAAGGGCATTTGTGGTATGCGAAGTTCATCACCCGCATCAATTTCATTGCATCTTGATAGTGATGTTGTCCGCAATCCCTTTCAGGCCATATTGCCAACCGTTGCCACAAGTTTATGACAACACACAACAAAATGATAAGAAGTACAACTAGAATTTGGTTCTATTTTTATTTTATTTTTTCTTTTGGCTTAGGGTTTTTTATAATTACTGTTGGGGAACAAAGGGTAGACTCGACAGAAATCTCATTGTTGTTAGCCAGACTATTCATAGGATCAATTTTTTTCGGAATTCCAATATGGATTCTAACTCGATTGAAAACAGTTATTGTTGACGAGAACGGAATAAGTCTTAAATGGCCATTTATCCTGAGAAACGTTTTTTATACTTACGATGAAGTTGAAGATTTCAAAATTTATGAGGGTGTAGCTCGGGGGATTAGCTTTCAAGAAATGAAAATCCGACTTAAAAACAAGAAAAATATAGTTGTAACTTCTATTTCTAATTATAAGTTTAACGAAATGGCTGATTACATAAGAAAAAGACTTGAAAAGCGAAAATTTTAGTATAATCCAAGAAATAAAGAAAACCTGTGGCTAACAAACGCTATAGCAAATGCGGGTATGCGTGTTCGTTGAAACATTTGAAATCTTTATATACATTTGTGCTGGCAGACAGTTGAGCAACAATTTAATCCCGCACTTGCCAAAGCGTCAGCCGTTGGCATCCATTGTTCCTGGGACAAATTAACCTATGAGAAAGAAAAAAGAATTACCATTAGTAATCTTAAAATCATTGGAACCTTTTGTAAAGCTAAAGGGTGACAAATTTGAAATTATTGACCCCAAAGAGAACCTATTGACGGTTGTTGATAAAGACTCGGATTCAACTTTTCATTTTACGATTGCTCAGTATAAAAAAACTGATTCGGGTAAGTTTCAATTTTTAATGGCCAAAAGTCCCAAAAATCAAAATGACAATTCAATTCATAATTCTTGGGTTGACATCTCCGACCTAAAGGCATACTTCGAAGCATGGATTAAGTTACTTGAGGAATATGAGACGACAAATTCATTTTACGATGACCCAATAGTTAATTCGTTCAAACAGGAATTTTATGCTGAGTTTGAAATTGTTGAGGAAGAGGCTGACACAAAACCATTCTCGACTAAACAAATTTTGTTACTCGACAATTATTTAGAAGGTGTAGAGAAAAAACTGAATGAGTTTTCTACCGAACAGAACAAAAGCGACATTCAAGATATCCAGACTGACATTGAACTACTCCGCGAACATTTAACGACAAAATCAAAAAAATGGGTTGTAAGTAATCTATCCAAGATTTGGGGAAAAATTGCAAAACAGGGGACAAAGTTTATAAAGGAGTTTCTATCGGACTCTAAAAAGGAAATAGTTAAGCAAAGCGTTAAAGGACTGATTGAGTTCATTAAAGAAAATGGTGCAGACCTTTTGATTTAGAGAAGGAACAACGGCTGCCAACAGCATGTTTCTGCAATGGTGCCGTGACGAGTTGGTTTTAAGCTTTATCTTCGTTCAACGTTTCTCCACGTGTACAGGACGCGGCTTCGGAATGGCACCACTGCAGAAACACAAACGTTGTAAAAACGTAGCGGACGACAACACAACGACAAACGACAATGAAAAAAATAATATTCATACTTGTACTTTTAGAACTGACAATTTTCGGTGGACTCTACGCAAAACGTAAATTTTACGACCCAAAACACAGACTTGAAAATGCAAGAACAGAAATAAAAAATGGCGACCTTATTTTCCAAACTTCACTTTCAGGACAAAGCAAAGCCATTCAACTTGCGACTAAATCAAAATATTCACATTGCGGACTTATCTACAAAGACGGCAACGACTTTTATGTTTTTGAAGCTGTTCAACCTGTTAAGCGTACACCAATAGACAAATGGATTGCTCGGGGACAAGACGAAAAATATGTAATCAAGCGACTTAAAAACGCTGACCAAGTTTTAACACCCGCGGCATTAACAAAAATGAAACAAGTTGGCGACCAGTTTAACGGCAAAAATTACGACTTGACTTTTGAATGGTCAGACGACAAAATTTATTGCTCTGAACTTATATGGAAAATATACCAACGTGCGACAGGAATTGAAATTGGTAGACTTGAAAAACTTAGTGACTTTGACTTGACAAATGAAGCAGTTAAGAAAAAAATGAAAAAACGTTATGGAGACAAAATTCTAATGGACGAATTAGTAATTTCTCCAGTCGCAATTTTTGACAGCGAATTGTTAAAAACTGTAAAGTCAAATTAGAGTATGAAAGACCTATCTATACGAATAACAGTAACTTTTATAATTATTGCATTTCTTACCTTCATTTCGTTAGTCAGTTTTGCAGCTATTGACGAAGGAACTCAAGGTGAAGGAATTATTGGATTTATAGCAATTGTTGTTTCAAAACCATTTTACATTTTCAGATTTCCAACTCATACTTTGTTCTTTGAGAGTTTTTCAAGTGGACACCTTTTTTTTGTAGGTTTAGCAATTAACATTATATTTTGGACGACTATAATTCATTTGATCACTAAATATTTAAAGAAATGAACAGAACGTCAGCAGGTAACAGCACCTACCCAAAAGACGGGGTGTCTTGTTCCAAAGACAGTTTTGAGGTAGCAGAAAGTTCAGTTCTCCGAACTAACTTTTGTGCTGTAAAGCTCTCTCATCGCAAATCTGCAAACCGTTAGTGGCTATTTTACCAAGACACTCAAGACATCAGACACAATGAAAGGATTTTTGACAATATTAACCTGTATTTTATGCCAAACAACATTTGGACAGTTTGGAATTATTGCAGACAAGGACGGCTTTGTAAACGTTAGAAATTCACCAGGCATTTCTAATAATATTATTGACACATTGACTAACGGACAAATTGTATTTTGCTTGGAAGCAGAAGGAGAATGGCGGCCGATTGACTACGATTTAAGCAGACAAAATAAAAGTGGTTACATTCATAAATCAAGAGTAAAATTTATTGAAGACTTTGACAAAATAACTTACAACAATTTAACTGATTCTACCATTACATTTAAAAAGGACTCAATAAGGCTAATCGTTACAAAAATAAAATTCACTCCAAAGAACAATAAATTACAATATCATAAAGGAGATGCGTCAAAAAATGAAATGAGTTTTTTAGAAAAAATTAATGGAAAAGAAATATGGGGAACAGACGGAAATGTTCCCAAAAAGCAATATGGACAATTCACATTGACTTTGGGTAAAGATAAAATTCGTCTTCAAACTGACAACTTGTTTGAACCTAACTTAGATTACACAACAGTTAATATTGACACGAGTAATAGAACAATTTATATTTCTGCGATGAACAGTGACGGGGCTGGCGGATATGCAGTTTTATGGATAATAGAGAATGGGAAATTCAAACAAAGAATAACAACTATACCGTTTTGACAAAAACAGCCGCTAACAAACGCTATATCAAATGCGGGTTTGCGTGTTCGTTGAAACATTTGAATTCTTTACATACATTTATGCTGGCTGACAGTTGAGCAACAATTTATTCCCGCACTTGCCATAGCGTCAGCCGTTGGTTGGAAATCCCTTCGGGCTTTCCGTTGTGCTTCATTGTAATATGAACCCTCAGAGTAAAGAATTGCTTAAAATCGACAAAATAGATGAAACAAAAAAGTGAATACTGCTTATAAGTACAAAAAAACATAAAATAAGCATACTTAAATCTGCTTATTGTTACTATATTTGCAGAAACAAATAATTTTATGAGTAGTATAAGTCTTATTCCAATAGAAAAAATAGTTGAACGCTTACGTTATGAAAATCCTTGGTGGGTTAACAAACAAATACCTGTAGTGTATAGCATAATGGCCAAGCGACTATATTTTAGCTTGTTTTATCCATTTGTAATAGAAAAAAATGTAAAAAGAGCATTGGTTCTTATGGGGCCAAGGCGTGTTGGTAAAACTGTAATGTTATTTCACAGCATTCAACAATTATTGACTGAAAATGTAAATCCGCAAAAAATATTTTTTATAGGCATAGACAATCCCATTTATGTGAACTTAAGTTTAGAAGACATCTTAAATCTGTGTAAGCAATCACTCAATCAAGACGATCTAAAAGATTGCTATGTTTTTTTTGACGAAATACAATACCTAAAAGATTGGGAACGCCACCTTAAAGTGCTAGTTGATTCCTATCCCGAAACGAAATTTATTGTGTCAGGATCAGCAGCTGCTGCATTAAAATGGCACAGTACGGAAAGCGGAGCGGGTAGATTTACAGATTTTATGTTGCCCCCACTTACATTTCAGGAGTACATTCATCTTAAAGAGATGAACCATTTAATGTACAATGGAACAATTAGCTACGGAGAAAATCAAATTCCATATTGTCTTACACACGACATAAAGGCTCTAAATAAAGAGTTCGTACATTACTTAAACTTTGGTGGTTATCCGGAGGTTGTTTTAAGTGAAAAGGTACAAAGTGATATGGGACGATACGTAAAAAACGATATTGTAGATAAAGTATTACTAAGAGATTTGCCAAGTTTATACGGCATAAAAGACGTACAAGAGTTAAATCGATTTTTTACTTATATAGCTTACAACACTGGGAATGAATTTTCTTATGAAACAATGAGTAAAGAAAGTGGTATACAAAAAGACACTTTGAAAAAATACTTAGAATATTTAGAAGCTGCATTCTTAATCAAAGTTTTAAACAAAGTTGACGTAACAGCAAAACGACTAAAAAGAATAACAAGCTTCAAAGTGTATTTGACTAATCCTTCATTGCGGACGGCCTTATTTTCACCAATTAGTGAAATGGATAATGAAATGGGGAATATGGTAGAAACAGCGGTATTATCACAATGGATGCACAGAGAAAAATTAGATTTAACCTACGCCCGATGGAAAGAAGGGAGAAATGAAGGTGAAGTTGACTTAGTGTTGGTTGATGATAAAAAATATAAACCTCAATGGGGGGTGGAGATAAAATGGAGTAATCGATATTTTGAAAAACCAAACGAATTAAAAAGTTTAATACATTTTTGTAAGAGCAACCATTTTCAAAATGCTTTGGTAACATCAATAGACCAGCTAGGAATAAAGCAAATAGAAGGTTTATTCTTTTCATTTTTACCAGCTTCAATATATTGTTACAATGTTGGTGACATAACCTTGAAAATGAAAAATCAAATTTAGAATATGAAAATAACAAACGCTCTACACATGGAATAGTGCATGCGAGGTTCAGAGGTTTCCGAGCGTTTGTGGCTCGTAAAAAAATCGGTGAAAACTGATAGCAAATCGCCTCGTAATCTCGCACGACACCATACCATAAACCGTTACCAAACCTCCAAAACGCTTTCCAAAATCCCAACCAACTCTCCCTTGCGGTGAAAAAATCGCATATTTACCGCATATTTGCGGTGAATAATTTGTACATTTGCCGCAAATACTCTACTCATTATGGCAAAATACATCTACGAGTACGACAACTGGACAGATTTTTCATGGCAAGATAAAGCCATCAATACCCTGTTTGGGGAAGTGAGACATATTCAAGGGAAAATAATTGGACAAATGAACGCCTTGGGCTTTTCTGCAAAAGAAGAAGCTACACTTACCGCCTTGACTCTCGACGTTGTGAAATCCTCTGAAATAGAGGGTGAATTGCTGAATTATGAGCAAGTTCGTTCATCCATTGCAAGACGATTGGGCATCAATACCGCTGGTCTTGTGCCAAGCAGTCGGCACATCGAAGGCGTTGTAGAGATGATGCTAGATGCTACTCAGCGCTACACTTCTGATTTAACTGCTGAAAGACTGTTTGGATGGCACGCAGCTCTTTTCCCAACCGGATATAGTGGATTGTATAAAATTGAGGTGGGACGATTTCGAACCGGGGAGATGCAAGTGGTGTCTGGTTCGATGGGTAAAGAAAAGGTGCACTACGAAGCCGTTAAACCTGAATTAGTGGATGCTGAAATGGAGAAATTTCTCTATTGGTTCAACAACGAAGAGCAACTTGATCCTGTCTTAAAAGCAGCGATTGCACATTTTTGGTTCATCATCATTCACCCCTTCGACGACGGAAATGGCAGAATTGGAAGAGCAATAACCGATATGTTGCTTGCCCGTGCCGAAGAGAGCGGGGAGCGTTTTTATAGTATGTCGAGCCAAATATTAAATGAACGCAAAATCTATTACGAGGTATTGCAAAAAGTACAACACAGTACGGGTGATATTACCGAATGGTTATTTTGGTTTTTAGGTTGTCTGAAAAATGCAATGCTTGCCACCGAAGAGTCCACTCAAAAAATAATTCGCAAAGCTGAGTTTTGGAAACTACACGAACACACAGCCATCAACGAACGCCAGCGCATGATTCTTAATAGGCTTTTCGATGATTTCGAGGGAAAACTCCAGACTTCTAAATGGGCTAAAATGACCAAAACCTCAACCGACACGGCGCTGAGAGATATCAAAGATTTGGTAAAAAAAGGCATCTTGAAACAGACAGACGAAGGCGGACGAAACGCAAATTACGAATTAGTCTGAGTTTATCGAAGTTCCTACGTCTTCATCTGATCAAAACCTTGACCATAAACTCCGATGGCGGGACTTTGCGAAACGAAAGCGTTGGGATCAACCTCTTTCACAAGGCGAAAAATAGCAATCGATTCCGACCGTTTAGCCAAAACGAGAAGCACTTTGGTGGGTTGTTTCGAATACCAACCCGTGCCATCGACCACCGTCACACCACGCGGTAGTTGGATAATGCGATCGGCAATCTCTTCGTATTTGCTGGAGAAAATCAGAAACTGCACCGATTGCCTATTACCATTGATTACCAAATCGAGCGTGTAGGTCATTATCGCCATTACGGTGAGACCATAAACAATCTTCTCGATGCTGTGGAAAATAAAATAGGAGGAAAGAATAATCATCACATCGCTGTAGAGAATCACTCTCCCGATGGTGATATTCCTATATTTGTTGATAACCGCTGCTACAATGTCTGTGCCTCCGGTGCTGCCATTCGATGAGAAAACAACGCCCACTCCTGCACCGCACAAAATAGCTCCAATGACCGTTGCCATAAATGGCTCATCTACGAATCCTTTCTTGATGTAATGTTGAAACACGGAGAGTAAAATCGTAAGAACGACCACTCCAAAAATAGTGCGAATACTAAATTTGAATCCCAGAATTTTGATAGATATGAGCAATAGAACGCCGTTAATCACCGCGTATGTGACGGCTATTGGTATCGTACCCGTGGCATAAAAGATAAGCGCACCAATACCTGCTACTCCACCTGTCGTAATTTGGTTAGGCAAAAGAAATGCTGTCCAACCAATTGAATACAGGATCAATCCAAATAAAATCGTCACGTAATCTTTGGCTACCAGATATACGTTGGTTCTCTTTTTCTCCATCTCACATAATGTTTAGTGTGTCAAAAATAGAGAAATATATTGTAGAAACATTGGATTTTTCAGTTTCTTTTTTTATAAGTAAAGAGTTAAATTCATCTTGTAAATACCAAAATAAATTCTATTTTTGTAGAAGATATATTTCTAATAAAGAGACAATAATGGCAACAGAAATTTCAAAAAACGGTCTTAATCTATTCGAACAGATTAAGCAAACGGATGATAATGGTAATGAATTTTGGGGTGCACGACAATTAGCTAAAATACTAGAATACAGTGACTTCAGGAACTTTATATCTGTAATCAATAAAGCCAAAGAAGCATGTGCGAATAGCGGACAGAAGATTGAAGACCATCTCGTTGATTTCAACGAGATGGTCTCGATTGGATCTGGAGCTTTTCGTGAAATGGCGAGTTACAAACTTTCACGCTACGCCGGTTATTTGATTGTTCAAAATGCTGATCCGAGTAAGGAAATTGTAGCACTAGGGCAGACCTATTTTGCAGTGCAGACGCGTTTGCAGGAAATACGACAATTGGACGAATACAACCAATTGAGCACCGAAGATGAAAAACGACTTTTTCTACGTAATGAAATGGCAAGGCATAATATAGACTTGGCAGCTGCAGCAAAAGATGCAGGAGTGATAGAACCGATTGATTATGCAATCTTCCAAAATCATGGTTACAAAGGGTTATACAACGGACTGGACGCAAAGGGTATTCATGCGAAAAAAGGCTTGAAGAAAAGCCAACAGATACTCGACCACATGGGTAGCACAGAGCTTGCAGCAAACTTATTTCGCGCTACACAAACCGAAGAAAAACTCAAACGAGAACAAATCGTTGGAAAGCAAAAAGCAAATGAGACTCATTTTGAAGTTGGTCGGAAAGTCAGACAAACCATCCAAGAATTAGGCGGCGAAATGCCAGAAAATTTGCCAGTAGCAGAAAGTGTGAAAAAACTGGAAACAAAATCGGAATCTAAGAAGTTGAAAAAATAATAGTGTCTCTTTTTAAACCCAAAGCGACTGAATAGTGAAATTCAGTCGCTTTGGGTTATTTCAGCAAGATTTTTTTCATTCTATTTACTACATTCCGATACGATTTGTTGCATTTTTCCGAAGTTCTCTTCTTGACTTTGTAATAAACGATATTGGGCCAACGATCGTTGCCAATTGTGATCGGGAGATTCAATTTTATAATAGGTATCACCATTCAGATAATCACCCAAAAATCGGACCGTCTGCATATAGCTCAGAAGTTTCGCACCGAATGCAAGATTTTCAAGCTCAATCTGTGATAAAAAAGTTGCGTTTTTCAGATAGCCACGTGTATAAGCTTCAAAAATATCCATGTTAACGCCAATATTATCCAAATTGATATCATCTTCGGTGCCTGTATTGGCCGCAGTTCGCATAAAATCACCAAAATCGGAAAGAACAAAGCCTGGCATTACGGTATCTAAATCGACAATGCAAATTGGCTCATCATTTTCGTCGAAGAGCATATTATTTACTTTGGTATCGCAGTGATTGATTCGCTTTGGCAATCTACCTTCACGAAAAAGTCGTTCGGGACGGCACATATCATCAGCCCTTTTCTCTATTTCGTCAACCATCCACTGCGCTTTTTCTAATCGCCCAGCGGCATTTGCCCTTACAGCCTCTCTGAACTGCTCCAAGCGGAATTCCATGTTGTGAAAGTTTGGAATCGTCTCGATCAGATCATCGTGAGGTATATCTGCAAGCATACACTGAAAATTCCCAAATGATTCTCCTGCTTTGTAAGCCAATTCAGGTGTTATGGTATCATAACTGTGTGTATTTTCAATATTGACATACATTCGCCAGTAGGCTCCGTCGATGTCTTTGTAGAACAACTTTTCGTCCTTCGTTTTAACCAATTGAAGCACTTTTTTCTCCAAATTGGTAACACCAGAGGTTGCTAGTTTATGGCGTAAATGATTGGTTACAATCTGTATGTTCTTTTGTAATCCATCTACATTTTTGAAAATATGGTGATTTATTTTTTGCAAAAAATAGGATTCTCCTCCGTCATTTTTGCTTTCAACAATAAAGGAATCATTAATATGTCCAATTTTTAACGGACGAATTTCGCCGACTTCATTTTTTGTGGCAAATTGATCTACAATTTTTCGCATGATATTTTCTATTTATAATTGTTGAAGGTTCTTCAATTGTATATTCTCGTAATGCTGATGACAGACAAAAATAGTAGTTTTATTTACATCTAAACCGCATAATAAGCTAGTGACGTTAAAGATGAACAATCTTGGTGGTTTTTCGGACAATTTGACAACCTCTATGTTTATTTCTCTGTGAATAATATACTTACTTTTGTGATTTGATGAGTTTGTAATTATCTTTGATTGATTATAGTCCACACATATTTTCAAAAATTCTACAAAATGAGTGTAAAAAGAATATTGGGTGTTCTTCTAACCATCTATTTTTCGATAAGTGCTTTTTCCGCAAATGATATTTATTTCTCCAAAATTGGAATAGAGCAAGGCCTTTCTCAATTATCTGTGATGAGTATCTATCAAGATGAGTTGGGAACCATGTGGTTTGCTACGCGAGAAGGTCTGAATCGGTATAATGGAAACAGCATGGAAGTTTTTCGACCAGATCTTAACGATTCTAATTCATTGGGAGAGAATCTGATTTTGAGAGTGTATGGAGATAAGAATGGTCATATTTTTATTCATACTCAAACGGGAATCAACGAATATGATATCAAAACGGCACAGATGAAACTTATTCAGGATAAGCAGGCCGATGCCATCTCGTATGGTATAAGTAATCTGTGGATAGCCGAAAAAAGTAATCTGTACTCATATTCAAATGGAGAAAAGAGACTCTATTGCAAAATTACCGGTAATAAATCTGTCATTCAGAATATATTGGAGACTTCCGACCAACGTATTTTTGTTGGTACGCTTTCGTCTGGGGTGTTCTTGATTGATCAAAACAAAAAAGTGCGTCAGGTCATTCCAAATTGTAGTCAAGTTGCTAATTTATATGAAGATAGCAAGAAGAATATATGGATATCTACTTGGGAGCAAGGTCTTTATAAAATTGAACGGGATGGTAAGATTCAGAATTTCAGGTTTCAATCCGAGAAATCTGAAAAGTCAATTTCATCCAATTTTGTGAGAGTAGTGTGCGAAGATAATAATGACTTTTTGTGGATTGGGACCAAAAAAGGGCTTGACCGATACTCAACAGAAACCGGTGTTTTCAAACATTATAGTGCAGAAGAATACAACAACAGACAATTGTCGAACGAGTCGGTATGGTCGTTGCTCAAGGATAATCAGGGTACAATTTGGGTAGGAACTTATTTTGGTGGAGTCAATTATTTTAACCCAGATATTAATTTCTACACATTTCACAACCTTCAAAGTGGAGAATTTAGAAGCAAGCCCTTTCCTATTATCAGTAATATTATCGAAGACAAGAATAAAAATCTTTATTTATGTTCCGAAGGAAATGGACTTATATATTATCATTTAGATAGTAAGACGTATGAAGTGTATGACGCTGACAGAACGAATCCGAACTCAATTCCAGTGGATAATATTAAAGCTGCCTATTTAGACAATGCCAAAAATGAATTGTGGCTTGGGACTCATTTGGGCGGTTTATGTTTGTTCAATACCAACACGAAGAAATTTTCGCAGTTTCAGATTGACGAGTCTAAATATAAGTTTGCGAGCATATTGAGTTCTATACAGCCATTCGAGAACCAAATATTGGTTGGAACGCACGGTGGATTGTTTGTGTTTGATAAGAATTCCCAACAATTCACTCTTCTTTCAGAAAAACTGAATAAGAAGGTCAGTTTTATTCAAGATGTAAAATTTGATAAGAGTGGTAATATATGGATTGCATCGACGAATGGTGTTTTTCGGTTCGACAGAGCCAAAGAAAAAGTAACGTCATTTCAATGTAATCCGAATGAACCCAATAGCTTGAGCAATAATAACGTCTCAAAAATCCTAATTGACAGCAAAAACCGAATATGGTTTGCTACCAGTGGTGGTGGAGTAAATTTATTTCAGCCCAAAACGAATAACTTCAAACGATATGACAGCCACAATGTTGGGTTGAAAAATGATTTTGTCAGCAATGTTATCGAATCTCGTTTTGGTTATATATTGATTTCCACAACGCAAGGATTTTCGATGCTTGATGTAGAAAATGATAAGATTTATAACTTTAATACTGAAAACGGATTTCCACTGAATTCCTTGTATAGCGGAGGTATGTGTATTTCTTCAAATGGACTTGTCTATTTAAGCGGGATGAATGGAATGGTGTCATTCGATGAAGAAAAACTGTCTGTTCCTCATCGTCCTTTCAATATTAATTTCATTAATCTGTTGGTAAACAATAAACTGGTTTTACCCAATGATAAAACAGGAATTTTAGAAACGACATTACCCTATACGTCAGTTATCAAATTGAATCATGAACAAACGATGCTGACCATTGAGTTTGCGTCTAATAACTATATCCCTGCGAATCAACCGGTTTACAGATATCAGTTGGAAGGTTATTCTGACAGCTGGACAGAGCTCCCTCAAGGAATAACAAAACTAAATTTCATGAATCTGAGTCCAGGGAAATATACCCTGATTCTACAAGCTGTTTCTCCTGTTGATCGAACATTAATCCGATCTGCAGATCTCAAAATTGAGGTATTTCCGCCTTTTTATCTCACTTGGTATGCCTACTTATTTTACCTTATATTGACCCTTTTTGTTATATGGCGGTACGTGGTTTTTAGTCGGTCGAAATTGATACTCGAAACATCACTCACGTACGAGAAAAAAGAAAAAGAACACCTTGAGGAGGTAAATCAGTCGAAATTGAGATTTTTCACCAACATCTCCCATGAATTCAGAACTCCGTTGACCTTAATATCGGGTCAGGTAGATATGCTTTTGCAAATGCATAATATTCAACCACTGATTTACAATCGAATTTTAAACATTAAGAGAAATACTCAAAATATGAGTAACTTAATCAATGAATTGTTGGAATTCAGAAAATCGGAACAAGGACATTTGAATATTAAAGCCAGCAAATCAGATTTCACACATTTTGCGTATGAAATTTATTTATCATTCTCAGAATACGCTAATTATCGGCAAATAAAATTCAATTTTGAATGTGCTGAAGAAAAAATTATGCTTTGGTTTGATCCATCTCAAATGCAGAAAGTGATCTACAATCTCATTTCAAATTCGTTTAAATTTACACCTAAAGATGGTACGATTACTTTAGCAATTAAGGAGAGCTCCGACAATGTGTATGTAGAAATTACTGACACAGGTATTGGTATCGATGCGCACGAACTTGAGAAGGTTTTTGATCGATTTTATCAGGCCGAAAACGGAATACAAATCAGCAACATGGTTCCAGGTACCGGCATTGGGTTGGCGCTCTCCAAAAGCATATTGACATTGCATTCAGCAGAAATTCACGTCAAAAGTCAGAAGAATATCGGTAGTTGCTTTACTGTTACGTTAAAAAAAGGAGCAGCGCATTTCTCTGAAGATCAAAAAGCTGAATTCGAAGACGTTGACAATAGTTGTTTGACAAAAAGCAATGACATCGATGATGAGTTTATTGGTGAAATAATTGATTCACAAGTAACCGATAGCGTCCCCGATTTTTCAATTTTGATTGTTGAGGACAATGATGAATTAAGGGCGATGTTACAATCTATTTTCGAACCAATTTATAAAATATATACAGCTACAGATGGTGTGGATGGATTGGAAAAAACAATAGAACACAATCCCGATATTGTGTTGAGTGATTTAATGATGCCTCGAATGTCGGGCAGTGAATTGTGTTCAAGAATAAAAAACAATTTCAATATATGCCATATTCCTGTTGTTTTACTCACAGCCCAAACCGCTATTGAATATACCATTGAAGGATTGAGGCTTGGTGCTGACGATTATATCACCAAACCATTTAATGTCAAAACGCTGATTACTCGTTGCAACAATCTCGTAAATGGTCGTAAATTATTGCAAGAAAAATTCAGTAAACAAACATCGTTTTCTCCTCGTTTGGTTGCCACAAACAATATGGATCGAGAGTTCCTAGAAAAAGCGTATCAAATTATTGAGAAGAATATGGATAATACAGCTTTCGATGTACCTTTCTTTTCGAGAGAAATGGCATTAGGTCGCACCAATCTTTTTAGCAAAATAAAAGGAATAACAGGTAAGACTCCCAATGAATTCATTATCAATGTGAAAATGAAAAAGGCAACCGAATTACTCATCAATCATCCTGAAATGAATATCTCTGAAATCACATACATGTTGGGATTCAACTCACCTAAATATTTTGCCAAGTGCTTTAAAGAACAGTTTGGCATTTCACCATCTACTTTCCGAAAAAGTGATGAACCTGAGCCTGAAACAGATGACGACAACCTTTGATTCTTGCGAATAAAATTGAGGTTGAACGATATTATCCCGTAATACGGTAAATATTATCTCCATTGATTTATTTGCCTTTACTATTTTTGCTGTCAAGAATCGATAAATCAGTTCTCAACCTTGGAATTATGAAAAAACACATTTTCTTTGTTCTCTTTATCAGCTATTTTGTTCTGTTGTCTTGTTATTCTCAGTCACCCAAAAAATCTATTTTTGAGACCTACAAGCAGCAATATCAGTTGGGACAATCCACCATTATTCCAGATTTTTCGTATGTTGGGTACGAATATGGTGAGAAAGCCATCCCGAATGTCAATTACAAAATTTTTAAAGTAACGGATTTTGGTGCTATCCCAAATGATAGTATTTCGGACAAAGAAGCCATTCAGGCATGTATTAACGCTGCACAAACCAATAAATCGGGAATAGTCTTTTTCCCGAAAGGAGAATATTGGGTGAATGAAACAGAAAACAGGGAAATTCCGATAAAAATAAAGGGCAGTCATATTGTTTTGCGAGGTGAAAAAGGTTCAGTTCTTTTCATGAGAAATAATATGTCGGCAACCGATCCTAAGAAAATGTGGTCGACTCCACACTTATTCCAATTTTCAGGAAACAAAACGAAAAGCCCGAAATTAAATGTGGTATCCGATGCTAAAGTGGGAAGTTTTGAGATTACACTTGAAAACTCTAGCACTTTAAAGGCTGGAGACTGGATTGAACTCAATTTGCAAAATGACGATTCTGCTCGCATTGCACAAGAAGTTGCACCGTATGCGGTTTCGTCAACTTGGAAAGAAATTAACCAAAAAGGAGTGATGGTTCGTAATTTTCACCAAGTAAAATCGGTCAGAAATAACACATTGACACTTGTTGACCCAATTATGTATCCAGTTTTTGCTTCCGAAAAATGGACACTATCAGTTTGGAATCCTGCAACTCAATGCGGCATCGAAAACCTACATTTCAAAGGGAATTTCAAAGAAAAATTCAGTCATCATTTGTCGGCGTTACACGACGGTGGTTGGAGTATGGTTCAGGTTCTCGGTCAGGCAAATAGTTGGATGAAAGATTGTGTGTTTGAGGATGTGAACAATGCAGCATCCATCATGCAAAGTGCGAATTATTCAGTCATAAATTGTAAAATAATAGGCAATGGCGGTCATGGTGCCATTTCAGCCCCAGGCTCAAGCCGAGTATTTATAGGCAAATGCATCGACGAAGCATCGCAATGGCATGCCTTCGGTGTGGCAAAAATGAGTATAAATACAGTGATTTGGCGATGCCACAATCCAGAGACAAATTGCTTTGAATCGCACGCTACCCAACCGCGAAATACATTGATTGACTGTATGGTTGGTGGATTTTTGAATACACGAGACGGAGGGGCTATCGATTGTTTACCTAACCATTTGCAAGGTTTAATCCTTTGGAATTACACCAAAACGAACAACGACTCATTTGCCAAATTGGAATTTTGGGATTCAACAAAACCTTGGTTTAAAATGCTAATGCCAGTCATCGCTGGATTTTCTGGTCCAAATATCAGTTTTGATACTACACAGTTGAAATATGCCGAAGCTATTGGTGGGAAAACATCTCCAGAATCGTTGTACGAAGCGCAACTTATTCTGCGTTTAGGGAAATTGTCGCAATGGCTAGTTGATCTGAAACGATAGATAGATAGATATCAAAAATTAAAAATTTCCCCCAAAACTATACGTGGATTATACAGTTTTGAAAATTGAAATGAAGAAATAAGAAATAAAATGAAAAACTTAAAATTGAAAAGAACATCACTTCTTGTTGTGTTATTGCTTAGTTCATTTGCTCTAAGTGCAGCAAATGATTTCAAAATTATCTACGAACGGATGTATTATGAATACCTCTCAAACCCCTCTGAAACATCGGTTGAGGATATATTGAATAAGATGCAACCTGATGGAAGTTTTTATGGAATTAACTATAAAACCACTGAAGGAACACCTCGAAATCATCCCATTTGGTTGACTACGCTTGCCGCAGCATACAAAAATTCGTCAAATAAGTATTATAGAAATTCGATGCTCAAAGAGAAATTCTTGCTTGGGCTTCAGTTTTGGGTAAAGACCAACCACAATCCAGCAAATTGGTGGTTTAGATACATCGCTTATCCGAAGGAAACTACAAAGGCAGTTGTTTTGATGAGCGACGAGATAAAAATGGATAAAGAGCTGTTTGATAAAACAGTAAAATATCTGCGTTGGAGCTACGAAACTGCCGAGAGTGCACACATGACAGGCGCTAATGCGTGTGATATCATTATGGGCTCGATCGCTGCCAGTATCATTACGGAAAACACCGAACAGATGATTGACTATAAGAATCAAATGACTAAGTTATTGGTCATACAACAAAACGAAGGCATAGAAGCTGATTTTATGTATGGTCAGCATTCTGGCAACGGCAGACAATTGTACCTTGGCAATTATGGCAAAGAATATATAAATTCTGCTCTTTATTATTTTGAATTTTGCAACAATACACAATTCAACTCACCTGGAATAGCTTTATTGGAAGATTTCTATATAAAAGGAATTCAGTGGATTTTTTACAGCAAAAATTACGATCCAAATCAAGCAGGAAGATACGATACGTCCGATAAATATTATGGGCAATTTGAAAGCATGACCAAAAGATTACTGAAGCTAAATACAGAGCGAAAAGTAGAAATTAAAAAGGTGTATGATCGCATTACTGGAGAAAATAGCTTGTCAGGTAATCGTATGTTTTGGCGATTTGATTATATGATAAATCGTCGTTCGAATTATATGGTCAGCACCCGAATGTCGTCCACTCGAACTGTCGGATCTGAGGCTGGTAATGGTGATGGAGAATACAATTTTTATTCAGGAAACGGAACAAATTACATCTTCATAACTGGAAAGGAATATAACCAAGATTATTTTAAATTATTCAACAACCGTCAATTTCCTGGAATTACAGCTGAGCAGGACGATGCAAAACTTCCTATTCCAAACTGGGGTGAAAAGGGTGGTAATGGAAACTCATTTGCGGGGGGTGTGAGCGATAGCACGTATGGTGCTTGTGGAATGATTCTCGACCGCCGAGGACTAACTGCGCACAAATCGTGGTTCTATTTCGACGATGAATTTGTCTGTTTGGGAGCTGGAATTAATCAAACGGATGGAAAGTCTTCTGTTTATACAACAATCAATCAGTGTAATGTCTCTGGGTCAACTCAATATTCTGTGGCAGGTAAAGTTGGTAACCTGAAAGCACCCAAAACGTTAAATAATCCCGATTGGGTTTTACAAGGTAAAATTGGATATTTTAACCTCGATCCAAAATCAAACATCATAATTTCGGCTGATACTAGTTTATTTTCTGCTAACATAGATCATGGTACTAATCCTATAAATGGAAATTACGCTTACATTGTTAATCCAGCGCTTAAATCGGCATCTGATGCCACAAAATATAAAAGGAACATTCCGATTTCAGTGGAATCTAATACAGATAAAGTGCAGGCAGTTAGCCATAAAAATCTGAATATTATTGAAGTAATGTTTTTCGAAGAAGGCACATTGAAACTTGCTGACGGAAAAATAATTACAGTCGATCAACCTTGCGCGCTGCTATGGAAAGAAAAAACAGGCGAAATAACGCTTGCAAATCCAAAATGTGAAACGCAAAATCCACCAGTTATAAATGTAAAAATTACACAAGATGGAAAACTCACTGAACTGATTTTTCAAATGCCCAATGGAGTTAATTCAGGAAGTAGTGTGACCAAAAAAATGTGATAATCGAAATTGAATTCTATAACCATGAAGCGATACATTACTTTATTTATATTTCCGATTCTTTCAATTTTATTTGTTCAATTGAATGCGCAAACGAGTGCTGATTATACAACACTCTATAGCCGAATTTATGACAATAGTTTTTCGAGTAATAGCAGCTATAATTTAAGCAATCAAAAAACTGACGGTACTTTTTTGAATGTAACGACATATCCTACAACCCAGCCCACACCTAATACTGGTGCACCACGCGAACATCTCACCGAAATGCTGAAAATTGCTAAAGCATACCAAACTGTCGGAGCCAATTATCACAGTGCTGCTTATATGACAGCTTATCTGAAAGCCTGGAACTGGTGGTTCAATTACGATCCGCAGGATACAAACTGGTGGTGGCGGTCGATAGGTTGGACAAAATCCCTTTATCCTTCTTTTGTGTTGATGGGACGAGACTTAAAGACTCAGTATCCTACAGATTATGCCAATATGGTGACCTATTTTAAGCATGATTGGACTACAGCGTTAATCAAAACCTATTCAACTTCACCTACAGGAGCCAATACTACAGATGTTTGTAATTACATGTTGGCTGTTGGCATTGTAGATCAAGATGCTACCATCATTAATCAGGTTGCTGGAATCATGAAAAATGCGTTGTCGATTGTTACGGGTGCAAAGGCAGAAGGCATCCAGCCTGATTATGGATTTTCGCAACACACAGGCTTCGGTCGTCAACTTTATTTAGCCAATTATGGTAAAGAGTATATTAATGGTATGTTGGAATTTATTACGATTACGGCAGGTACGTTTTTTCAATTACCAGATAATAAAATTGAAGTCCTTGAGTATCTATTTTTAAATGGAGTAAGTTGGAATAACTATCGAAATATTTTCGACCAAAATCAATATGGACGTTTCCCAGAAGCCAATTATTATAGCTCATTTACATCTCAATTATCTACTTTGTTGAGTGTAAATACACCACAAAAGGCAGCACTTCAGAAATTATACAATTGGATGACACGCAGTGCATTGAACAATGCTGCAAATGTGCAAGTCGGGAATCAAATGTTTTGGCGACACGATTACATGGTTCATAAAGGAGCAAATTACATGGTGAGTACACGGATGACTTCGACTCGAACGGTTGGCTGTGAGAGTGGTAATAATGCGGGTTTGGATAATTATTATACTGGCTCAGGGGTGAATTATTTGTATGTAACTGGTAGTGAACGATACGATATTGTTGCCAATCAAAATTGGAGGCGGTTACCTGGAATTACAGCTCCTCAAAAGCCTATTACAACTGCATTGCCTTTGGTGGAATGGGGTGACAAAAGTGTCAATCTAGATGCATTTGCCGGTGGTGTTTCAGATGGAATCACTGGTGCTTGTGGATTTATTTATAATAAAAATCAAACAGAAACGAATCTGAAAGCATACAAATCTTATTTTTATTTCTCCAATTATTATGTTCAACTTGGCGCTGGAATAACGGCCGGTAAAAATTATAATGTTCCTTATACAACAACAGTTAATCAAGTCAAATACAACGGTATTTTTACAATTGATTATGGCGGCATAGATGTAAATCTAACAGCTACTCAAAATACACATCCCGCTACTACAAATTGGGCTTTTATTAATAATGTGGGGTATCATTTTCTTAAAAACACAGGACTGAATTTTCAAACACTCACATTGGGCACAACTCCAATTGCTTGGATTGGGTTTGATCATGGTAATATGCCTGTTAATGAACAGTACGCTTTTGCTGTTTATCCTGGAATTCCGTTATCGAATTTGAAAAACAATGTCACAAATCCCTCTTTCGAAATCATTGAAAATTCAACAAACGTTCAGGGAGTTTACGACAAAAATTCAAACATCGTTCAACTTGTTTTTTATGCCGCTGGCAAAATCAATATTCCAAATAATTTGGGAACATGCGAGGTTGATAAACCATCTATCTTGCAACTCCGATGGACAAACGATTCAGTTTTTATTTCTGCTGCAAATCCATATTGCGAATCGACCCCAATATCTTCATTAAAGGTCACCGTTTCTGGCACATGTTTTAGCCTAAATGAAAATAGCAGTTTAGACACGATTATCAATGTTGATCTGCCTCAAAATGAATATCAAGGTAAGTCTGTTACAAAGGGCATAAAAAAACTCTCAACGGGATTGCCAATAGTAACAGTTCCCAAAATTTATGTACATCCAAATCCTGTTAAATCAGGAGAGTCGGTAACATTCAATCTGCCCGAATCTGCAGATATAAATCATAATTTTGAAATTTACGATTCATCGGGAAAATTAGTTCTACAAATTAAGCCAACATCGAATTCGTATAAATTTCAGTTCAATAGCTTGAATCTTAAAAAGGGAATTTATGTGATAAAATATAAAACGTTGGTAGAAAAATTAATCGTTATCTGAAATTTAAAAGTCAAAACAGTCTATAATATGAAGAAAAATCAATTCAATTCACTTGCGATTTTTTCAGGAGCAATTTCTCCACTGCTATGCTTAGGAGCTAATCCAACTCAAAGTCAAAAACCGAATATTGTCATTATTTTTCCAGATCAATTCAGACAAAATAGTCTCGGATTTTGGTCACAGAACGATAATGAAAAATACATACAAGGCAAGGCAGACCCCACACACACTCCCGCTCTTGACAAATTAGCGAATCAAAGTGTGGTTTTTAGTCAGACGATGAGCAATTTCCCTTTGAGCAGCCCATTTAGAGGGATGATGTTGACCGGTATGTATCCCGATAAAAATGGCCTTACAGGCAATTGTCATAAAACTAAAAGTGTACACCTCAACAGCGATGCAGTTTGCATAAGCGATGTGTTGGCTAATGAAGGTTACGAAACTGCTTATTTTGGCAAATGCCACTGGGTGAGAACTACTCCTGTTTTCGATTCCAAAGGAACGTATGTTGGCACTACCTCAAGCCCGGGAGGTGAATATATAAATCCGTACGATACGTATGTTCCGCCTGGAAAGGATCGTCATAGTTTCAACTATTTTTTCCAAACATTGAATGATAGCCATTATAATCCAATGTGCTATACCTCTGACTCAATGGCTATTAATGGGCTAAAAGATGGTGAAATGTATAGACCTCATCGCTTTTCAGCTGAATTTGAATCGGAAGCTGTGATAAACTATTTAGATAACACACACCAACAACGTGACAACTCAAAACCATTTTTAATGGTCTGGTCGTTGAATCCACCTCATAGTCCGTGGACTCTAGAGAGCACCAACATGAAATTCTTCCCACAATATACCGTAAACGGTAAAGTGGAACTTAATAAACTACTCCTTCGCCAAAATGCTGATTCAACTGTAGCAAGTTATGCTCCATACTATTTTGCTAATGTGAGTGCTGTCGATTATTATATTGGTATCGTTTTAGATAAATTGAAAGAGCAGGGATTGGATAAAAATACCATTATTGTTTTCTGTTCTGATCACGGAGAAATGTTGGGCAGTCATGGTTTACAAGGGAAAAATGTTCCCGAAGTAGAGGCATTTAATATTCCATTTATGATAAAATGGGATGGCAAACTAAAGCATCAGGTGAACGATTTGATACTCAGCATCCCTGATATTATGCCTACTTTACTTGGATTGGCCGGATTAGAGTCGAAAATTCCTGCCGAAGTGCAAGGACGTGATTTTTCTACTCTTTTATTGAATCCAAAGTCGTCTAAAGTAGCAAAGCCAACTTGTGCACTTTATATCGGAGTGCATGCTCGTGGCTTATTTACAGAGAAATACACTTTTGTGGTCGAAGAAGAAAAAGGCAAATTTGCTGATGCCTTTGCATACGACAATAAGAAAGATCCTTATCAGTTAACCAAAATTCCCGCCTCAAAGATGGATTCTAATACATTGAATTCATTAAAATCAGAGCTCAGTAAACAGCTAAAGCTGACGGAAGATAAATGGGCAGCGAAAAAGATATGTAATAGCTATTTGAGCTATTGAATTTTCTCATGAATCTTAACTTTTACTGATTCTAAAGAAAGAGGCTGTCTCAAAATAAAATTTGAGTTCAGTCTCTTTTTTTGACAAGAAATGAGAATATTTTCAGATATTAAATTCTCAGGCGTTTTAAAATTGGATTTTTGCTTAATTTGGACAAAAGAAGG
>JAQTZA010000001.1 GCA_028687995.1 Bacteroidales bacterium | reverse complement strand
TTCCCATTCCGAACAGAGAAGTTAAGCCCGATAACGCCGATGGTACTGCGCAAGTGGGAGAGTAGGTAGCCGCCTCTTTTAAAACCCCTCATCAGATCAACTTCTGATGAGGGGTTTGTCGTTTAAACGGGATCTACGTTGTAGATAGTTAAATTATTTATCCCTTTTATATTATTACTTTGTCACTATTCATATTCTATCTATATTTGCGATTATTACATAAACTTTAAATTCAATACACAAATTAGAATGAATAAAATTGTAAAAAAGGAGTACTACTCAGATAAAGTAGTGATGTTTGAAATCGAAGCTTCTTTGATTGCCCGCGCAAGAAAGGCGGGTCATTTTGTAATGGTGAGACAAGGCGAGGGTGGTGAACGTATACCTTTAACAATAGCTACAGCAGATAAAGATAGAGGCACCATAACTTTAGTTATCCAGAATGTCGGAAAAACATCCGCAAAAATTTGTGCATTAAACGAAGGCGACTACATTACGAATGTAGTAGGTCCTTTAGGAAAGGCTACCCACATCGAAAATGTGGGTACTGTTGTTTGTGCCGGTGGTGGTGTGGGTGTTGCACCGCTTTTTCCAATTGTTGAAGCATTGAAAAAGGCTGGTAACAGAGTGATCACAGTGCTTGCTGCACGAAATAAAGATTTGGTAATTCTTGAAGAGCAAATGAGAGCTCATTCTGATGAAGTAATTATAATGACGGATGATGGATCTTCTGGGAATAAAGGATTGGTTACTAATGGCGTAGAGGAGGTAATTTTACGAGAAAAGGTTGATATGTGTGTAGCTATTGGGCCAGCCGTAATGATGAAATTTGTATCGTTACTTACGAAAAAATATGATATTCCAACTGTTGCTTCACTCAACACTATTATGGTGGACGGAACAGGCATGTGTGGTGCTTGTCGTGTTTCTGTAGGTGGAAAAACGAAATTTGTGTGTGTGGATGGCCCAGAGTTTGATGCGCATCAAGTTGATTTTGATGAAATGCTTATGCGTTTATCTTCATATAAAGATCAAGAGTAATATTGTATAATGATTAATTTTTGCTAGAAATGATTGATAAAAAAGATATTGCTGAAAAACGTTCGGAAGAATGGAGAGAAATTTTACGCAAAACGATAAAAGCAAAGGATAGAGCTTCTGTTGACCGTGTTCACATGAATGAGTTGGATGCAGACTACAGAAGTTCAAATATTGAAGAGGTAAATATGGGTTTGACTGCAGAGCAGGCTCAAAGTGAGGCGAGTAGATGTTTGGATTGTATCGATCCAACTTGTATGACAGGCTGTCCTGTAGAGAATAATATTCCGTCGTTTGTAAAGCATATAGAGGCTGGCAACTTTTTGTTAGCTGCAAAAGTATTAAAAGAGTCGAACTCTCTTCCTGCAGTATGTGGGCGGGTTTGCCCCCAAGAGCGTCAGTGCGAGGCAAAATGTATTTACACTCAGAAAATGGGAAAAGATGCTGTTGCCATTGGTTATCTTGAGCGGTTTGCTGCAGATTATGAACAGCTTCACGGAGCATCAGATGAGTCTGTTGAAATTCAGAAGAATGGTTCCAAAATTGCAGTAGTTGGATCAGGTCCTGCTGGTTTGTCATTTGCAAATGATATGGCAAAATTGGGATACGAACTTACAATATTTGAGGCACTGCACGAGATTGGAGGAGTTTTGAAATATGGAATTCCCGAATTTAGATTGCCCAATAATATCGTAGATATTGAAATCAATAATTTGCGTAAAATGGGTGTCGAATTTGTAACTGATTGTATTATTGGTCGTACTTTGTCGTATGATGATCTGCATGAAATGGGATTCAAAGCTATATTTGTAGCGAGTGGTGCTGGGTTGCCCCGCTTTATGAATATTCCCGGAGAAAATCTGAATGGTGTCATGTCATCTAATGAATATCTCACTCGTGTTAATTTGATGCATGCTGCGAGTGCAGATTCAGATACACCTGTTTATTTTGGTAAAAATGTTGCCATTATCGGTGCAGGAAATACTGCCATGGATGCTGTTCGTACCGCTCGTCGCCTTGGAGCAGAAAAAGCGATGATTGTGTACCGTCGATCGGAAGAAGAGATGCCTGCACGATTGGAAGAGGTGAAACATGCCGAAGAAGAGGGTGTCGAGTTTCTGACGTTGCATAACCCCATTCGATACGAAGGTGATGAAAAGGGGAGAGTGAAAAGCATGATATTACAACAAATGCAGTTGGGTGAGCCAGATGAATCTGGACGAAGAAGCCCAATCGAAATTTCAGGAGCGACAATCGAAATTCCAGTCGATTTAGTTATTGTGAGTGTTGGCGTTTCCCCAAATCCCTTAATCCCAAGTTCGATTGATGGATTGAAAGTGAGCAAATGGGGCACGATTATTGTAAATCAAGCAAATATGCAGACTGATGTACAAGATATTTTTGCAGGAGGAGATATTGTGAGAGGTGGAGCTACTGTGATACTTGCTATGGGCGATGGTCGTAAGGCCGCTGCTAATATGCATCAATATTTGACTGAAAAATCAGATACATAAATCTCTTTATAATTTTAACAAAATGGACTAGCTTAAAGAAGTTAGTCCATTTTGTTTTTGCAAAGATTGGTTTGGCTGCAATGAAATAATTAAAAACATTATATATCTTTGTATCATTCAAAAACTAAATCATAATAGGAAAATTCGTATGAGAATTATTGCATTTACTATAGCTTTAATTATTACACTATCACTTTCAGCTCAATCTAAACAGAGTGTTTTTGCGGAATTAGGAGGACAAGGAATGTCATTTACGTTCAATTACGACACTCGAATTTCAGGAAATGAAGATGGCTCAGGAATTAGAATCGGTGGAAGTTATATTAAAACCGCAAAGCTAGATTTTCTAAGGATTCCAGTTGGCTTTAATTATTTGATTGGTCAGGATGGGAAGTTTTTAGAATTGGGAATCGGAGCAACCTTCGGAAATTCTGAGATATTGGACAGTGGAAGTAATACTGTTGGAACACTTTGTATCGGATATAGAGTCCAACCGACTGAAGGAGGATTGGGTTACCATGTAGGATTAACCCCTTATTTTAGCTTTGGAGATAAAGGTGTATTTATCCCATATTTCGGAGGAGTTTCAGTTGCATATTGTTTTTGATAATATATAATATTGTAAATTATATGGATTAACGGCTGCTTCATGTTTGATGCAGTCGTTTGAATTTTTAAAGCACGTATTTATCCGATTAATGACGTATTCTATTTCGGAAAAAGCGTTCTGTTTTGATAGTTTTTTTACCTTTGTGATAATAATCTAGATTTATATATGGCCAAAAAGAAAGTTGAAAAAAAGGCATCAACGCCGTCTCCCACTATTTCAAAAATTAAACAGTTTTTTGGAAGCGAAATAACACATTTCATTACAGGTCTTGCCTTTTTTGTATTTGATATTTTGTTGATAGTATCATATATATCTTTTTTTTATACAGGCGCCATTGATCAAAGTAAAATTGATAATAAGTCATTAATTGACCTAATGAGTGTATCAAATGGTATTGAAAACTGGGCTGGATCTATCGGTGCTTTTTTGTCTGATTTGTTTTTGAATAAATCGTTTGGTGTTTCTTCCATTTTTATATTTTATTTTCTAGGAGTTCTTTCATTAAGACTGATGAAAGCGACTCAATCTAAGCTCTTTAAGCACTTTATAATCAGTGTTTCTGGATTGATTTGGGGTTCTCTGTTCTTTGGATTCTTTTTTGTAAACAGTTATATAAGTGAATTCCTTTATTTAGGAGGAGTTCACGGCTTTTATTTAAGCCAGTTATTGCAAGCAAACGTTGGTTGGATTGGAACGTGTTTGTTGATACTTGGATTGTTTGTTTTAGCTTTGATATTTATTAATGCCAATACAATTCCATTTTTGAGAAAATTATTTTCACTTTCTTTCTTGGCAAAAAAAGAAAAATCTGAAGATGAATTGATGGCAGCTGATAATCCGGAAGATTCACTTGCTGTAGAAATCTTAGATGATGCTGAACATGATACAGATTTGGTTGACGATGATGAGTCAGAAGAGGATTTGACTGATGATAAACCAATTGTGATTGAAAATTCTGATTGGATATCTTCAGGAGAAGAGGAAGATTTCGTTATGCCTGACCCCGTTGATGAGACTCCATATTTGTCAAAAGATGTAGATGAACCAGATTTCATCATCGAAAAAACTCCTGTTGAGAATGAAGAGTGGGATGGAAGTACCATGGCAGCATACGATCCAACCTTAGATTTATCCTCATATAAATATCCAACTGTCGATCTGTTGCGCAAATACGATAATGCCGATTTGCCAATCAACATGGAGGAACAATCTGCCAATAAGAATAGAATTATCGAAACATTGGAAAACTATGGTATTAAGATCAGTTCAATCAAAGCAACGGTTGGTCCAACGATAACTCTCTATGAAATTGTTCCAGAGGCAGGTGTGCGAATATCAAAAATTCGAAATTTGGAGGATGATATTGCCTTGAGCTTGGCTGCGTTGGGTATTCGTATCATTGCTCCGATACCTGGAAAAGGAACCATTGGTATTGAAGTGCCAAATAAGGATCCGCAAATTGTATCGATGCAATCTATTATTGCATCTCGGAAGTTTCAAGAATCTAAATTTGATTTACCCATTGCCATAGGAAAGACGATTACCAATGAAATTTTCATGGTGGACCTTTGCAAAATGCCACACATTTTGGTAGCTGGTGCTACTGGTCAAGGTAAATCGGTTGGTTTAAATGCTATTATAACTTCTCTTTTATATAAAAAGCACCCATCTCAACTCAAATTTGTATTAGTTGATCCAAAGAAAGTTGAATTCAATATTTATTCTAATATAGAGCGTCATTTTTTAGCCAAATTGCCCGATGGCGAAGAAGCAATTATTACTGATGTGACAAAGGTAGTTAACACCTTGAAATCGATTACAATCGAAATGGATAACCGCTACGATTTGTTGCAAAAAGCCCATGTTCGTAACATAAAAGAATACAACGATAAATTCATCAATCGTAAATTGAATCCAGAAAAAGGCCATCGATTTATGCCTTACATCGTCGTGATAATAGATGAGTTTGGAGATTTGATAATGACGGCAGGTAAGGATGTAGAGCTGCCGATAGCTCGTATTGCTCAGCTAGCTCGAGCGGTAGGTATTCACATGATTATCGCAACACAACGTCCATCAACAAATATCATTACCGGAACAATCAAAGCCAATTTCCCAGCGCGTGTGGCATTCCGTGTTTCATCGATGATAGATTCGCGCACCATTCTTGATACACCTGGAGCAAATCAACTTATCGGACGTGGAGACTTATTGTTTTCGCAAGGAAGTGATTTGATGCGGGTGCAATGTGCGTTTGTGGATACACCTGAGGTAGAAGAAATTGCTGACTATATTGGTAATCAAAAAGGATATCCAAACGCTTATTATTTGCCTGAATATGTGGGTGATGAAAGTGCCAAAACGCTTTCTGGTGTCGACTTGAATGATCGAGATCCATTGTTTGAAGAGGCAGCTCGTATAGTAGTAATGCAGCAACAGGGTTCAACATCACTAATCCAACGAAAAATGTCTTTGGGTTATAATCGAGCAGGTCGCATAATGGATCAATTAGAAGCGGCTGGCATTGTTGGCGCGTTTGAAGGTAGCAAGGCGCGTCAAGTATTGATGGATGATGAAGTACAACTTGAGCATCATCTAAAAAACATTTTATAAATAATATTACAAAGATGAATTTTTTCAAAATAATAGCATTTCTTTTAATTATTCCTTTTTGCAACACTTTTTCGCAACAAGATCCGAAAGCTGTTCAGATTCTTGATAAAGCACGTGAGAATTTTGAAAGGTCGGGGTCTGTTTCTGCTGATTTCGCACTAACAATCACCGAGAAAAATAAGGTTGTCAATAATCAGAGTGGAAACATTAAGCTGAAAGCGTCAAAATTTAAAATATCTACAGAGGCAGCAGAGATTTGGTTCGATGGGAAGAGTCAATGGATTCTTCCTGCAGGTGCTGACGAGGTTTCTCTTACAGCCCCGTCACTATCAGAAATAGAGGCTATTAATCCGATAGCAATGTTTCAAATTTACAATAAAGGATATAAATGTAAATTTGTTTCGTCCAAAATTATTGGAGGAAAGACAGTCGATTTAGTAGAGTTAATTCCAAAAAACGCAAAGCAAGACATTTCCAAAATTACGCTGAATATTGATCAGAAATTTTCAATATTGCTCTCTATTTTTATCAAAAATAAAAATGGAACAGAGCAAAAGGTAATTATTACTAATTATAAAACTGGATTGAACTACACAGATGCTTTCTTTGTTTTTAACCCGAAACAATATCCAACTGTAGAAGTAGTGGATTTAAGATAAAAAATAGAAAAACAAATTGATATGAATGAAAAAGTAAAATGTTTGATCATCGGTTCCGGACCAGCAGGTTTTACAGCTGCCATATATGCAAGTAGAGCAAATCTTGAGCCAGTATTGTATGAAGGTATTCAACCAGGTGGTCAATTGACTACAACTACTGAAGTTGAGAATTTCCCCGGTTATCCAAATGGATCTACCGGTACTGAAATGATGGAAGATCTTCGTAATCAAGCAAAAAGATTTGGCACAGATATTAGATATGGAATAGCTTCGGCTGTTGATTTCACAGCGACTCCTTATAAAGTGACTATTGACGAGAAAACTGAGATTGAAGCCGAAACCATTATTATTGCAACAGGGGCAACTGCAAAATATTTAGGATTGCCTGACGAAACAAAATATTCTGGTATGGGCGTTTCAGCATGCGCTACTTGTGATGGATTTTTCTATCGCAAGAAAGTAGTTGCAGTAGTAGGAGGTGGAGACACTGCTTGCGAAGAAGCAATCTATCTAGCAAATTTGGCGAGTAAGGTATATCTCATCGTTCGCAAAGACTTTCTCCGTGCTTCTAAAATTATGCAAGATCGCGTATTGGAGAATGAGAAAATTGAGGTACTTTTCGAACATGAAACACTCGGATTATTTGGCGAAAATGGCGTTGAAGGAGCTCATCTTGTAAAACGGAAAGGTGAGTCTGATGAAACCAAAGTAGATATTAAAATTGATGGATTCTTTTTGGCTATTGGACATAAGCCTAATACAGATATCTTCAAACCGCAATTGCAATTAGACGATAATGGATATGTTATTACCTTTGATGGTAGTGCAAGGACGAATATACCTGGGGTATTTGCAGCAGGAGATGTTGCAGACCCTGTTTATCGCCAAGCAATAACAGCCGCTGGAAGTGGGTGTAAGGCTGCTATTGATGCCGAACGTTATTTGTCTGAAAAAGGAGCATAAATTTTTATTTATAAAAGAAATGGAGACTCGCCTAAAGTGAGCCTCCATTTTTATATCCACAAATCGTGTGGTCGGGTTGAGATAGTTATATGGTAGGATTATTGAGCAGAAATATCTCAGAGGCGTAATGTAAACCATAATAGATGGTTACACCGAAACTTATAAGCCAAACGATCACTAATATCCAGCCTGCCATTGTAGAGGTTCTTTTCCAATTAAACAATTTTTGAAAGATGGCATGTGCTATTGCGCCCAATGGAATGCCTATGAAAAGTAGAAGAGCCATCACAAACTGTGGATACATAGAGAGAGCACCCATATTAATTCCCTCGATATAAATGTTTGTACCATAAGGCATAAACTGTGAACTGAATCCACTAAACAAGAAGGGAAGACTAAAAGCAAGTACTCCCACCAATGATAATAAAATTACGAATCCCAGACAACCGAAGAATCCGCCAATTAGAGCCATCGCAATTTTTGCAATTCCTCGAGTTAGGCTAATAATTCCCTCTGCTATTTGTTGAAAGAAATTTCGGGTTCTTTCTGATTTTAATTCCTTTTCTGTTTTATCTGCGACACGTTCTACGTTCTCTTTTACGAAATTCTTAATATTTTCAATAGTTGGTTCTTCTCCTCTCATTTCTAACTTTTGAGCCGAAGTTTTAGCTTCGGGAATCACTATCCAGCAAACAATATAGATAGGAATGATGGTGCCAAAGCCCAAGAATATTAATAAAACAAAGAATAGGCGAACGAACACTACGTCAATATTTAAGTATTGACTTAAACCTGATGCAACACCACTGATATAACTATTATCAATGTCTCGATAAAGACGCTTCTGTATTTTTTTAGTTGTATTTTCCTGTTCAGTCGTTGCGCTTTCTTCTTTAACAGTCTCTTCGTGTGTAGATTCTTCGTGAGGTTGTTCAAAATCGCTAGGATTTCCCATAATTAAGATAGTCTCTTGGACTTCCTTCAATGAGATCACTTGCATTCCATATCTTAATCGTTCAGTAAACAACTCCGAAAAACGTGCCTCGATATCTGTCATGATTTCGTCTGCATCTTTCTCAGTTCTAAAATGCACTCTTAATCGTTCAAAATAGTCCTGTAGCATCTGATATGCATCTTCGTCTATGTTGTAAACGGTATTGGCTAAGTTGATTGTTAATGTTTTTTTCATCTCTTATGTTTTTAGCTTTTATTCTTTAGTTTTAATGCTGTGTATAGTTTCGTTAAGTTCGTTCCACGAATTTTCTAGTTCTCCTAGAAACAAGGTGCCCTGCTCTGTGAGGTTGTAATATTTTCGTGGTGGTCCTTGCGACGACTCTTTCCATGAATAGGAGAGTAGTTCGTCGTTTTTCAATCGAGTGAGTAGCGGGTAAAGTGTACCTTCTACTACCAGTAATTTGGCTTCTTTTAGTGATTGAATAATGTCGGATACATAAGCTTCATGTTTACTTAATATCAGCAAGATACAATACTCAAGAACTCCTTTGCGCATCTGTGATTTTACATTTTCTACATTCATATTATTAAATTTATGCCACAAATATATATTGTTTTATAGTACTATGTATCACATAATACTATAAAAATAAAATAATTAACAATAATTGTATTATTGATAAGGAAGAAACACTAAGTTTTGTTGTTTGAATTTCTGGTTAATCCCTTTGTGGACAAAGGATGCAGAGAATTTTGATAAATAAGTATAGAGATTATACAATATCCCGAATATTCGAAGTATTCAAATTAGTCGTTCGAAGAATTTGTCTCTTCTTCGTAGATTGTAGGGTCATTTAAGTCTTCATCGCCCTCAGCCGGATTTTCGCCTCTGAATACTTGATCGCGAAATTCTTTGTCGTTTTGAATCTTCTTCATCGCCTGTTTAGCGGCTTTTTGTTGCGACTCTTTTTTTGAAAAACCAACACCAATGCCTGCGGGGTACGACGCAATTAATACTTGTGTGTGGAAGATTGGATTGTTGTTATTGTCCGTTTTTGTGTCAATCAGATTAAATTCAATCTGAATTTTGTATTTTTGGCTCCATTCAATCAATTTTGATTTGAAATTCACCTCTTTTCGGGCAACTTGCGATAGATTGATATACGGCTTGATAATTTTTTGCTCCACAAATTCTCGACATTTGTCGTAGCCATAATCTATGTAAATGGCACCTACCAATGCTTCGAGTGCATTACCGTAAATACTGCTGTTTTGAGCTTTTGTTCGTGAAGAAATTACGATAACTTTATCAAGCCCTAACTCTAATGCAATCCTATTTAAAGAGTCGCGTTGAACAATTTTTGAACGCGTGTTGGTCAAAAATCCCTCTTTTTTTCCTTCGAAAGTGTGATATACAATGTCGGCAACAATTGCATCAAGAATTGCGTCTCCGAGAAATTCAAGTCGTTCATTGTTGACCCAGCGACCACTTTCATTTTTCAACGAAGATGATTTGTGTAGAAAAGCTTGTTCGTAGATTTCGATATTCTTGGGATAGAATCCTAGAATCTTGTAATAAAGAAAATACGACTCATCCCTTTTTACAGAGAAGAGCCGTATTTTTTTGAATAAATTAGTTAGCACGGTTACTTGACAAATTTCTTGACAATAACACTTGCATTATGACCTCCAAAACCAAAAGTATTTGATAATGCTGCATTCACAACACGCTTTTGAGCTTTGTTGAAGGTAAAATTAAGATTGTAGTCAATCTCAGGATCTTCGTCACCTTCTGTGAAGTTGATGGTTGGTGGAACAATATCGTTAACAACCGAAAGTACAGCAGCCATTGCTTCCATTGCACCGGCAGCACCCAATAGGTGACCTGTCATAGATTTTGTTGAGCTGATGTTCAAGTTATAGGCATGTTCTCCAAACACATCTTTTATCGCTTTACATTCCGAAATATCGCCAACAGGTGTCGATGTTCCGTGAACGTTTACATAGTCAATATCTTCAGGATTCATTCCTGCATCGCTTAATGCACGTCTCATTACCAGTTTTGCACCCAAACCTTCGGGATGTGTAGCTGTGAGGTGATACGCATCGGCAGACATTCCGCCGCCAACAACTTCGCATAAAATATTTGCTCCACGTGCAAGTGCATGCTCTAACTCCTCAAGGATTAGTGTTACGGCGCCTTCACCCATTACAAATCCATCGCGACTTTTGCTGAATGGACGTGATGCTGTGGTTGGCTCGTCGTTACGAGTAGAAAGCGCTGTAAGTGCATTGAATCCACCAACACCACCAGGGGTGATAGATGCTTCGGCTCCACCAGCTACAATCATGTTGGCTTTTCCTAAACGAAGTAAGTTAAAGGCATCAATTACTGCATTGGTCGATGATGCACATGCGGAAACAGTACCGAAATTTGGTCCTCTGAAACCATACATCATTGAAATTTGTCCTGCTGCAATATCAGAAATCATCTTAGGGATGAAAAATGGATTGAAACGTGGCCCGTTTTCAATGTTCGTATAATAGTTGGCAATTTCAGTTTCAAAAGTGCCAATACCTCCTATACCTGCTGCAAAAATCACTCCTATTTCATCACAATCTGTTTTCTCTAAATCGATTCCACAATTAGCAATACCTTCGCGAGCAGAAGCTACTGCCATCAAAGCGTATCGATCAAATTTACGAATCTCTTTGCGATCGAGAAAACTGCTAGCATCGAAGTTTTTTACTTCACATGCAAACTTTGTTTTGAATAATGATGCATCGAAAAGAGTAATAGGCCCAGCACCACTAACTCCATTAATGAGGGAATTCCACGTTTCAGAAACGTTATTTCCCAATGGTGTTACTGCTCCCAGACCCGTTACTACAACTCTTTTTAATTCCATAAATAATTAAATGATATCAATTATTTTGACGCAGCTTCGATGTGAGAGATAGCATCTCCAACAGTTCCGATTTTTTCTGCTTGATCGTCAGGAATTGAAATTCCAAATTCTTTTTCGAATTCCATAATTAACTCTACAGTGTCAAGAGAGTCAGCACCAAGGTCATTGGTGAAGCTTGCTCCGGGAGTTACTTCTGATTCTTCTACTCCTAATTTGTCAACGATAATCGCCTTTACTTTTGACGCAATTTCAGACATAACGTACAGTTTTTAGTGAATTAATAAATATAGTTTCTTAATTTTGCAGTGCAAAGTAACGGAAAATTATTCGAACTGCACAATAAAATGCCATATAATTTGCTGATTTCTGCACAATCTGTATTTTTCTGTGCAACAAATTTTGGTCAGGTTTTTATAATATTGTTATTTGTTTTTCTGAGACGAATTCAAATTAAATTGCTGTGATATAGTTGTTTGTGTTAGATTTCAAAACAGTAAATATCTTCTCCATTTTGAATTATTCTATATTATTTTAAAGTATAACTATGATTAAAATTGCCATTTTTGCATCCGGCTCAGGTAGTAATGCCGAAAATATCGTCAAATACTTCGAACATAAAGGACTTTTGACGGTTTCTGTGATTGTGACGAACAACCCCAATGCAATTGTTTTGGAACGTGCAAAACGATTGAATATACCAACACTTGTCATTAGCAAAGCTGAGATGAATGAAGGGACATTGGTTGCAACAACTTTACTAGAAATGGGCATTCAGTGGATTGTATTGGCTGGTTATTTGCTTAAAATACCACAATCGATTATCGAATCTTTTGAAGGGCGAATTATAAATATACATCCTGCTTTGCTGCCGAAATTTGGAGGAAAGGGAATGTATGGAGAGCGTGTGCATCAAGCCGTAGTGGATGCTGGCGAGACAGAATCAGGGATTACCATCCATTATGTGAATGAGCATTACGACGAAGGTACCACCATTTTTCAAGCCAAGTGTGAGGTGTTGCCTACTGATAGTGCCAACGATGTGGCTACCAAGGTTCATGCGTTGGAGTATTTGTATTTTCCGGAGGTGATTGAACAAGTGTTGAGAAAATAATTGGTCATGAAGATTCTAAATATCACGTTTTTTATTTTAATAGTCTTGTTTTTTATTTCCTGTAAAAAACAGGATGTTGTAGTTGTGAAAATTGATCGATTTGATACAGAATTATATCAACTCTTATCATTTTCACCAGACAGTTTGTCGGAACTCCAATTTCAAACAAAATATTCTAACTTCTTACCTATTTATATTGGCGGAGTTTTGCGATTGCAAAATATGGGTGAAGAAAATCAATTTAACGTTTTGCGTACTTTCTTTAAAGATAGTACCTTGATGAAATTGTATAAAGATGAACAGACAAAGTTTGCCGAAGTAACTTGGATTGAAACAACGCTGAGCGAAGCCATGACGAATTATAAAGTTTTATTCCCGAAGGATTCTATTCCTCTTTTCAGATTGCATTTGTCTGGACTTAGTCAGTCGGTGGTCACTTCTGGTTGGTTGGTTTCAATTTCTGGCGATAAATATATGGGGAGCGATTATCCTTTGTATAAATCCTATTTCTACGATTATCAATTAACGGAAATGGAGACGAATCGACTTCCTGTGGATGCACTAAAAGCTTTTTTAGAGGCACGTTTTCCGATTGAAAATAGTGAAGTATTGCTCGATCGAATGATTTATAGCGGCGTGCAACAAGCGGCTATCGAAAACCTATTGTCAGAACTTTCCCCATCTCAAATATTAGGTGTGGATGAATCGCAGGTGAAGTGGTTGAATGATCACGAAAAAAATATCTGGCTCTATATGGTTGAAAATGAGCAACTCTACACAACCGACCCTCTGACTATTACCAAATATATGGAATCGGGTCCGTTCACCTCTTATTTTGGGCAAGAATCTCCTTCTCGCATTGGGCAATACCTTGGTTATAAGATCGTTAAATCTTACTTGAAGAAAAAAGGAATTGCCGTTTCTTCTCTGTTGCAACATTTCGACGCCAAAGTTGTATTGAGCGATTCGGGTTATAGACCGTAAATGTTATTCCTTACGGAGCCAATGTTTGTATAGCAACTTTTTTAAATGAAGCTTGAAGTTTTTATTAAAAATTTCTTTGGACGCATCATCTTTATTAAGATCATATACCATTGGGATGATTGTATCTTCAGAATCAAATTTTTTGTTGTTGTTACTATCTGCCCTTAATTGTATTAGTATTTTGTTTGTTCCTCTTATTGTGCGCCAATTTTCAACATTTAAGTTGATAGGTGAAATTTGTTTGAAATGTCGCCCTGACTTGTCAGAAATAAACAAATAATTTGGATCTGATGAATTCAGCTTTCCATCGTGATTGAAGTCTGTTATTGTGATTGTATAATAGAGTAAATCATCAACCTGATTACACTTTGTATTAATATAGTCGCTAGAATAAGAGGAGGAGTAAGAACTGTTATCTTCATTGTATGTTGGACTGTAGTCATTTATTACCATTTTTAGAGAATCGGATAGGAGATGATATTCTCCATTCTGTGTATTATAAAAGATAATATTCCAATAAGCTGTAGCTCCTCTACTACTGCTGCTAAATCCCGAATTTTCTTCATCGTTGTTTTCCAAAACTAAAGGATACATCACATATTCAGAACTATCAATCAAAACTGGTTGGCTGAAGTTTAAATCAAGATTTGCAAGTTTATTTTTTTGCTCCTCTTCCGTAAGCGGTTTATTGTTTACGGGTTTTTCAGTCTTTTTATCGCATGATGATAGGCATAAACTTATCAAAATAAAAGTCAGTAATTTCATTGTTTTCATGTTGTGTTTTTTTATCTATTCCATTTTTAAAATTCCAAAACTAATTGCCCCAGCTGGAAATTGAATCTATTTATTGAACTAAAGTATTTCATTCTGATTAATTCAATTTAGTCGAAAGATCATGACAAATGCTTTTTGTTATTTAATTATCATTAATAAGAATTTTTGTTGACTGAATGTCATCTGGTTTTATTGTTTTATAGGCGTCTTGTTTTTTAAATGATTGTGCATATTCAAGATTTTTATTATCAATGTTAAATTGATTATGAATTATATTTCATAGATAGTTGATAATTAATTGTTTTGTATTGATGTCGCAGTTTTTATTTATAGTTGCCTCACAAAGATATATAGTTTTGTCAGATTATAAATAAGTGATTAATGATTATTTATTGCTTTTTTTGATTGAAGAAAAATATTGATTTACATTTATCCTAAAATTATTTCTATATTTGCTATCTGACATTTATCATTTGCCGATATAGCTCAGTTGGTAGAGCGACGCATTCGTAACGCGTAGGTCGCCGGTTCGAGTCCGGCTATTGGCTCATCGGTAATCTTACCGTTTAGTGCATTAACATGATGCAAAAGAGAAGTTTAACATCTAAATATGCAGAAAAAAGTAGGGGAATAATCCTTCATTACGGTATAAGGGTGTAATCGTATTCATATTATTACAAAACGATCGATCAATTGGTGCAGCAAGAGTTTAAAGTATTATTTGATACATATTTCGATTCCGTGCGTGGTTTTCTCTTCTATCGATGTGGAGATGACGAATTGTCGAGTGACATTGCACAGGAGGTTTTTCTTCGGATATGGGAAAAGCAATTGATGCCTGAGAAAAACAAGGAGAAAGCACTTTTGTATAAGATTGCAAATGATTTGTTTATCAGTCATTACCGCCGTAAAGTCACGGAGATGAATTATACGCAATCGCTTGTGATAGATGAAACAGAAGCTGGCTCGCATCAAGAGCTTGAATATGCAGAATTGAGCGAAACCTACAACCGCGCTCTCAGTGAGATGGCTGAAGGATATCGAGTTGCCTTCTTGATGAGCCGAGTGGAAGAACTGAAATATTCGGAAATTGCCGAACGATTAGGAATCAGTGTAAAAGCTGTGGAGAAAAGAATGACTAATGCACTCTCGTTTTTAAGAGATAAACTTGCCCTTTATGCTACAAAATAATAAACATAATACACCTAATTCACTTGATCCCGAGTCAATCAGACTCAAAATGAAGTGGAACAAAAGCAAGGAGGAGATTTGGGCAGAGAAATTTGCATCGATATCTACTCCAGAGGTGAAGCCCCGCAAATTAACATTACGATTTATGTATAGTGGCATAGCAGCTGCTGTGCTTTTGATGTTGATGATTTCGTTTTCGTGGATGTATAGCAAAACTGTTGTTTCGCCCATTGCATCGCACATGCAAGTGGAATTGCCTGATGGATCTGTAGTGTTGATGAATGCAGAGACAAAAGTGTCGTACAAACCTCTTTGGTGGTATGTGCAACGTGAAGTCAATTTGACAGGTGAGGCGTTTTTCAAAGTGAAGAAAGGGAAACGATTTGCTGTGAAATCAAATGCAGCAGTAACAAGCGTATTGGGTACCACATTTAATATTTATGCTCGTGCAGATGGTTATGAAGTTACCTGTCTGACGGGAAAAGTAAAGGTAGAACCTCGTTTAGGAATCAATTTAACCGTATTGACTCCTCGCCAAAAAGCGGTGGTGGATAGAAAAGGAGAGATTGTACAGCAACAAGTGGAACCAGAACAATCTATTGCTTGGAGTAGAAGTGAATTTTATTTTACATCGGTGCAACTATCGAAAGTATTGGAAGAGATTTCGAGACAGTATGGTGTAAAAATTGAATGCAAAGGGAATTTTGATGATCAATATACTGGTAATTTTTCTAAGAATATGCCAATTGAACAGGTATTAAATTTGGTTTGTTTGCCGTTTGGGATTAATTTTACGGCGGTTAATGAAAACCAATACCTAATTTCAAAATAATCGTTGGCGAAAAAGCTTCTTACTCTTTGTTTTCTATTGCTTTCGTTTTCACTTTCTGCTCAGGTAATTAAATTATCGGCGAATGCAAAACCTCTGAATCAGATTTTGATTGAGATGCGGAATAACTATAATCTTCGCTTTTCGTTCGATGATAAAGAGTTGTCGCAATTCAAAATTACAGTTCATCAACAATTTTCGTCTCCGCAACAAGCACTCGATTTTCTGTTACGTCCAATTTCTTATACTTATATCCAGAATCAAGGTGTTTTTGTGATTTACCCATATATCGCACCTAAGCAGATTGTTGTTGAAGTTCAAACGACTAGAAAAGAGTGGCAACTCTCAGGATCCATTTTCGATAAACAAACAGGAGAAGGCTTACCTTATAGTTTTGTGCAAATCAATAAAACTTGGATTGGCTGCGACGAGAAGGGTCGTTTCAACTATAGTTCCAAAACCGATTCTGTTTTTCATCTCACTCTTCGACATCTGGGATATTACATCCAAGATACGTTAGTAGCGAGTGGTACTTCGCACAAGTTTTTCCTTATATCTTCTAATTTTCTGATACGCGAAGTGGTCGTCTCATCGTTGATTGATAAGTCGATTCATCAATTTGAATTGCCGGGTAGCATTCGAGTGAATAATCTAGTGGCACGAAATATTCCGGGTAATGAAGGTGGTTCTGTATTTAGCTTGTTACGTTTATTGCCTGGCGTATATTCAGCTGGTGAGCAAAATCGTGATCTAGCTATTTGGGGCGGTTACGAAGGCCAAAGTCAAGTGTCGCTCGATGGATATACGCTTTTTGGACTCAAAAATTTTAACGACAATATCAGTGTGGTGAATCCTTATATGGTGAAAGATGTGAAAGTCTTTAAAGGAGGATTTGGCGCTCGATATGAGGATAAAGTAGGAGGAATTGTCGATATTACAGGAGTAGATGGAAATTTGAATAAACCTGAATTTAAAGCCAATGTTAGTAATCTCACTCTCAATACATTTGGTTCTTTGCCCGTTACAACGAATTCTTCGTTGGTGATGGCATATAGACAGACTTTCTACAATTTGTATAATCAGCAATCGCTGACGCAGTTAGTCACAAGCCAAAATACATCTTCGCTTGAAGAGTATTATATTACGCCTAATTATAAATTTTTTGATGGCAATGTCAAGTATTCTGGGAAAACGGACGCTGGAGATAGTTATTTGGTAAGTTTGTATGGAGGAAAGGATCAGTTTGATTATTCCGTTACTTCTCATGAAGATTTAGATGATGACGAAGCTAATAACTCGATTAATACAAACGAAGATCAATTGCATACGCAATTGGGAGCCAGCGCACAGTACGGTAAACAGTGGAAAAATGGCAATAGTACATCGATGATTTTTTCATTTTCTAGTTGGGACGCTGATAATGGAGAATTGAGTAAAGGTAACGATAACCAAGTGTTAACTCGTTTCGTGAAATTCGATAATATGATGCAACAATATAAGCTTACTCTTGAGCATAAATTCACAGCTAATAAGTTGCATGCACCATCTGTTGGTGCCGGATTAGTGACTACACAATCTGATTTTACTCAATTTACTACTACCTCATTACAGCAAGGGCAACACAATCCTACGATAAGAACAACTACACAGGATCAGCAAATAAAGATTTTTTCGCAAGATATGAATCTCTATTTCAGTGATCGTGTGTTGTTGTTGCCAAACCTTACTTTTAATCCAGGTATTCGGGCTAATTTACATTTCAAAAATTCTCATTGGGATTTGCAACCCCGTTTGTCGCTTGATTGGCAAATGAATCAGTCGCTTCGTGTTGCGGGTTCGTGGGGTTTATTTCGTCAATATAATTCCAAAATGTATTATTCTGAGGAATTTGAAACACGACCACCTAACCACAAGGAGCAACTTCCTGAATATTTGCCAGCGGATGAGTTTCAACAGATTTGGGTAGTTGCCAATGGTAAACAAACTCCCTATACATCTTCCGTTCACCGAGTGTTGGGTGCTTACTATCAACAAGGTGGATTTTCTGCGTCCACTGAGGCATATTGGAAGAGTGGGTCTGGGCTTTCCCGGTGGAAACGTACATTTAGAGGCATTAATACAAATCCAATCGACTCCATTTTTTATGGCACCAGTCGTGCTTATGGGGTTGATTTTATGGTTAGGCAGCAATACCTACGCCATTATGCGTGGATTTCTTACTCTTATGGAAAAACATTGGAACATTTCTCTAATGAAAAAGAGTATCAACCTGCACCACAGGATCAACGTCACGAAGTAAAAGGTGCTTTGTTGCTCGAGTTTTCACATATCTCATTGTCGGGAAGCTATGTTTATGGCTCGGGATATCCAACCTATAATGGTTTGAGTTATTTGCCGAATGAGAGCAGAAAGCCTTATAAACGGATGGATGCTTCGATCAGTTATCATTTTACACCTCAAAAGTTAAAGATGCAAGTTGGTTTTACAATTCTTAATTTATTGAATGAAAAGAACTTGATTTTCAATAGTTTAGCGAGTAGCTCTACCGCAAATAGTAATATGTTTGCAGTTTACTCTCAGGCAATACCTTTTACGCCAATGCTATTCCTCGAAATTTCTTTTTAGAAAGGGTATGAAGTTTATAATAACCCTTAATAAAAGATGAAAAGAATTAGAAATTTGTATTGGAAAATATTTTTTTCGGCTTACTGGGTGGCTAAAGATTTGAATAAAAAAAATGACCCGCCTTGGAGTGCTTGTGGTATTATGGAGATAATATCTATAAATATATTTAGTGGCTTATTTTTTATGGCTTGTTTTGTTTATGGAGGAAAGATTCCATATTATGAGGTTATCATACTTGGCTATATTTTTTTACTAGTCATGATAAATGAAATTATAAAACCAAAGCACAAAAAAATGATTAAATACTATGATTATTTATCCAAGCCAGAATCGAAGAAACTCAGATTTAATATTGCATTTGGGGCATTATTAACTGGGTTGTTAATTATGATAATAGGAGCTTTTTCAATGAATGAGACAGTTCAGTCATTCTTTCGTGACCTTTTTATGTAAGGTAAAAGATGAAGGGTAATGTTTCAGATTTGGTGATGACGATTCAAATAGTTGGTAATTAACTTTAATCACTGTTGTCTGACCGCATTTAGCTCCGCTGAACGTTGTTTCGTGATAATAATCAAGGAGACGGAAAATGTATTTGTTGTCGGAACAGAGTTCCAGATAATAATTAAAAAGCGAGATTGCAAATCTCGCGAACGAACACCGCTATCTTACGGTAAATCCGAAGGGACGGGGCATAGTTAAAGGGAAAGGTTGGCAGAAAAGAGTTTCTACTATGTTTCATAATAATAAATTGCTTCAAAACGCCTTAAATCACTTTGGTATAGTTAGAAATGCAAAAAATGTAACTGCAACAGAAGAAAAACATAGAAAGAAAAGATAAAGCTATGCCAGAAACTGCTAAATTACTCGGAGCCTTTGTGCGATGGATATTGAAAGGCTGTAAAACAGATTTCAAGAATGAAATTGAAGGTAATTTTGATGCCAAATGGGGTGGTACCTACGAATTTGAGAATTTTATAGTTGGGGCAGTGACAAGTACTATTATCTTAGGGTTTTGTATTTGGTTATTTTTTTCATAGCAATGACGGGGGGGTAATGTATCAGATTTGGCGTTGTATAGATAATGCATTGAAGATCAATGATGATTTATGAAAATAGAATACGGAATGGTGGGTATATGCTCACCATTCCGTATTTTTATTAGCTTAAAACGAATAAAAAAGACCCCGTCCCCTCGGATATAAAACCGTAGAAAAATGATGTACGGTCAAGGCGGATTTTATTAATCCGCCTTTTCTATACTATAAGCATTTATAATGCGAAAAAACAATATATTTGTTGTCGGAACACAGTTCCTAATAATACTAAAAATGCGGGATAGCATATCCCGCTAACGGATAACACCATTGTGCGGTATATCCGAAGGGACGGGGGTTTGATTGTTCTGCATATGCGATTTACAGGATTAGCACTTTAGGTTCAAGTTATAAATTGCTGTCAAAATTACTTGGAACTTGCACTGCTAGTATTTTGCGATATGCAAGATTACATGGAGGCATCCATAATAGACCAAAAGTTGGGGATTTTGCTTTATGGAATGGGCATGTTGAGATTGTAACAGATACAGAAGGAGAAGGCTTTAGTACAATGGGTAGTTCTGGTAGAGATGGCAATCCAGTCCCTACAGCTAAAGATTTTACAGGGACAAATGATGATGATTTGAATTATTATGGACATGGATTTATTGGATTCTGGACCCCTGTTTTACCACAATCAGTAATAAGTTTACAAAAAAAAGATTGAAGTATGAAAAGAATGATTATTTTAGGACTGTTAGTCGGGGCATTATCAATGTATACGCAAGGAGTAATCCCAGTCAAAGGTGGTTTAAAGAATCCCAAATTGCAAAGTATATTATCTTCACAAGCTATTATTCCTTCTGAGGAATTGTTTTATCTAAAATATCCACGTCACACCTTTGATGAGTGGAATGTTAACTTAGTAAAAAAACTTCGAAAGCCTTCGAAATCTCAAATATCTGCTTGGCTTTTCCCTCTTTTGGGAAAGGGAGTTTTCAATTTTAACCTTAGACTAGTTTCTATTCAAAAGGAAACAGATACTTATACTGCTTTTACTATTTTAAGAATAATTGAAATTGGAGCCGATATTAACTTAAAAGAGATAATACTTGGAGAACAGTACTTAATCACTGTTGATCAGAATGGGAAATATATAAGTGGTAAGAAAATATTCGATAATTTCAGAACGGATGACCGAGACGAAGAAAATATTGAAAACAATTATGATAAAGAAATAGAATCTTATATAATGTATGATGATATTTCTACCTCTTTTACCAAGGATACTATTGAGATTAAAGAATCTATGGCTTTGAAAAAAGATTATTTTTCAAAGGCGAAAGAAACATACAGTAAAAAATCATTCACTACAAAATATTTAATAAGCAAAAATGGAATAATTCAGAAGATATCGGGGCGATGTCTCGTCGCGCTGGATTCACCTTCTTCCCTACAGGATATGAGGTAATGTAGGGGTAATGTATCAAATTTGGCGTTGCATAGATAATGCATTGTAAATCAATACTGATTTGTGAAAATAGAATACGAAATGGTGGGTATAGGCTCACCATTTCTTATTTTCATTAGCTTAAAACGAATGGTAATGTATCAGGGTAATGTGTCAGATTTGGCGTTGAATAGATAATGTATTGTAAATCAATACTGATTTGTGAAGATGGAATACGGAATGGTGGGTAATATCTCACCATTTCTTATTTTCATTAGCTTAAAACGAATAATAAAGACCCGAGATGAAAGAGGTGGTCATTCGGGACATAACATGGTGGGAAAGATGGTCATAAGTAACCAAATCATCTCCTTTACATACAAAAAAGCTTCGTGAAATCAATCACGAAGCTTTTTGGTTTGTGTCAGAATTACTGCAAAAATCAATAATAAGAGCAGCAATAATCAGTAGTTTCTTTCACTTTGAGTTGAAATTTTGCTTTTGCAGGCACGTGAAAATCATCTCCCTCTTTCACTGTTTGCCATTCAGTTTTACCAGGAAGTAAAACATCCATTTCTCCTCCCAGAATCTCCATCAATTCGTTGGTATCTGTTCCAAATTCGTACTCACCGGGCATCATGATGCCTAATGTCTTCTTTGTTCCGTCGGCAAAAAGTACGGTGCGACTGGTTACTTGTCCACCGAAATAGACGTTTGCTTTTTTGATTACTGTTACTTGTTCAAATTGGCTCATTGTTATTCTAAAAATTATTGGTTATACGTTTTATTTTTCCGCTAAATAGAATGCACAGACCCCGAGTGTGTATTTCTTATACACTACGGAGCTGAATCCGCATTTTTTCAAAAGTTCGGTCATCACTTTACCTTGAGGAAAAGCTTCGATTGATTTGGGCAAATAGGTATAGGCTTTTCGATCTTTCGAAAAGAGACGAGCAAAGGTAGGTATCACCGTTTTGCTGTAGAGACGATACAATTCGCGAATGGGGAACTGCTCGGGTTCAGACATTTCGAGTATGACCAGGTGACCTCCCGGTTTGAGCACGCGACACATTTCTGAAATGCCTTTTTCTAAGTCTTCGAAATTGCGTACGCCAAATGCTACTGTAGCAGCATCGAACGACTCATTTTTGAATTCCAGATTGGTGCTGTCACCCACTTTTAACTCTATTTTAGATTGAAATTCGGGCGCAGCCACTTTCACTTCGCCTACTTTAAGCATTCCTTCCGAAATGTCGATGCCGACAATTTTATCGGGTTGCAGCAATCGAAAAGCATTGATGGCAAAATCGCCGGTGCCAGTTGCGACATCTAAAATCGTCTTCGGTGCAAAATTTTTCAGGCTCAAGATGGCATTTTTGCGCCAAATTGTATCTATGCCAAACGTCATAAATCGATTCATCGGGTCGTAGTTGTCTGAAATGGCATCAAACATGCGTACGATTTGCTCTTTTTTGCCTCCTTGCTGTTCGTAAGGCAATACCTTTTCTACCTTGAATCCTTCTTGGTTTTCCATATTGTGTTGTTCTGATTGAACCTTATTAGTTTATCTTCGTAATTTTCAACGAAGAACCTCTTATTATTAACTTAGGTGGAAATTGAATGTGATGATTCTTGCGTTCACTGATCTCTTGCGACAACTGCTCGATCAGAATTTTTGCAGATGTTTCGCCCAATTGATGACTGAAGAGGTCGATGGTGGTGAGCTGTGGCTCCACAAACTCGGAAAACGATTCATTGGCAATACCGATCAATGCGACTTGCTCAGGAATTTTGATGCCTTCTGATTTCAGTTTCATCATGACACCCATGGCTGAGAAATCGCCTGCTGCTAGAATGGCTTCGGGTAAATCATTAATTTGAATCATTTTTTCCACCGCTGCTGTTCCAGATTCGAGCGTGATGGCATTGCTAAATATCCAGTTTTCTTCTACCGTCAATCCATGATCGCGCATGGCAGATAAATATCCGTTGAGGCGATTTCGGTAGACGCTCAGCGTCAAAGGGCCTGCCAAATGAAAGATTTTCTTGCACCCTTGTTCAATAAAATGTTCCACCGCTTGATAAGCTGCAGTGTAATTGTCAATCTCCACTTTACTGACTTCCAAACTGTCGGGTACTCTATCGAAAAATACAATGGGTATTCCTTTGTTAATAAAAGGTTTGAAATGGCTATAATCAGTTGTCTGTGCAGAAAGTGAAACAGCAAGTGCATCCACTTTCTTCATCAGAAAAGTCTTGGCAATGGATTTTTCTGTTTCGTAATCTTCGTTCGATTGCGAAAAAATGACACTGTAGCCATTTTCGTATGCCACCTCTTCAATCCCACCAATAACGGAGGCGAAGAAATTACGGTTGATGCGCGGCACAATGACACCGATAACCAAGCTGCGACCAGTACGAAGGTGTGCTGCTACTGGATTTGGGTGAAAATTCAGCTCATCTGCCAACGCTAATACTCTCGCTTTCATCTTTTTGCTGATGCGCGGGTTGTCTTGCAGTGCTCTCGATACGGTAGATGCCGTGGTGTTGAGCGCTTTTGCAATGTCGTAGATTGTAACTTTATTCACCTATTAATCATTTAAAGGTGCAAATTTACAACTTTATTTCTATTCAATACTGAAAATTTTATCTCTGCATAATCTTAAAGAATAGAGTGTCTCTTATTGGTTCTTTGTCAAAATTGGCGGTTAAGCAGGGATTTAATTGATTTGTCATTATATCACCCTTTTCGCTACCGCGGGTTTTACTTTTTTTTGGCGCAAAAAAAAGTAAACAAAAAAAACATAGTCGAAATAACTCGCTCAATCGTCCATACAACAGTCTACCATTAGTATGTTATTCGTAGTTGGACTCACTCACTCTACAAGATTTCGACGTTTGGTATTTGTGTTTGTCCCCGCTGGGACTTGCGATTTAACAGGCGTTGTGTCTTTATAACGGTTTAAAAAATATTTGCAAGCTGTTTTTCAATTGATGGTTCGTTAGTCTGAGCTTGAATTAATTGAATTTATCACGAGCAAATTGAATTGATTTTTCCTTTCAAGTCAAATTTTATTTCCCAGTATCATCTTTTTTTTGTTGATTTGTATTCGTTTTCATTATTCTTGATTTACCTGAAAAAGTACTATTTATGCAGATATTGACTCAACTTTTTGAAAATTACTTTGGCGAACCGCTCAAAAATATAGAACCAATTCCGGGTTCGGGTTCTAATCGTCTCTATGTGAGATTGATTGGTGAGAAGAACCGTTGCATCGGCATGAAAGGTGAGTCGGTGGTCGAAAACGAAGCATTTATCTATTTGGCGAATCATTTTTTTAGCAAAGGCCTTACCGTTCCTCAGTTGTTTGCGATTAGCGAAGATCGGATGAGTTACATTCAGCAAGATTGTGGTGATGTGCCGTTGTTCGATTTTGTGGCTTCAAGTCGCGATGATAATCAATATTCGGAAGCGCAAAAGAAGATGTTGGTTAAAACGCTCGAATCATTGGCTGATTTTCAGGTGAAGGGTGCAGAAGAGATGGATTATTCAGTCTGTTTTCCTCGTCCCGAATTTGATAGACGATGCATTTTCTGGGATTTGAATTACTTCAAATATTGTTTCCTACGTCCGTATGGCGTGGCGTTTAGCGAGAATTTGATGGAAGATGAGTTTGAACGCATGGCCGATCTGTTGGATGCCGAAGTGAATGACGTGTTCCTCTATCGTGATTTTCAGTCACGAAATGTGATGGTCTCTGATGAAACGCCCTATTTTATTGATTTTCAAGGAGGAAGAAGAGGACAGGTATATTACGACGTGGCTTCGTTTCTTTGGCAAGTAGAGGCGAATTATTCGCCAGAGATGAAAGATTTGTTGATCGATGCTTACATCACATCGTTGCGAAAATATCGAACCGTGGATGAGGTTGCTTTCCGTAAACGATTGGTTCATTTTGCCTTGTTCCGTCTATTGCAAGTACTTGGCGCCTGTGGTTTCCGTGGCTTAATCGAGAAGAAACAATATTTCATCGACACGATTCCTGCTGCTATTCGTAATATTCATTCGTTGTTGGATGAATCTGATTTCGACGAATATCCCTATTTGGTGGAGGTGTTGAGAGGCATAAGTTATAAGTCGTAAGTTAATTTCCAATTTTCCAATTTACGATTTACCATTTCATAAGTCAATTATTCAATTACTCAGTTATTTGTTTTTCTGTGAAAATTTTCCGCTGGTTAAAAAAACTACTCATATTCTTCTTTGCTTCCACTATTATCGTGGTGGTGATACTACGTTTTGTGCCTGTCTATTTCACGCCGCTAATGTTTATTCGTGTGGCGCAGCAGATAGGAGCAGGCGAGTCACCTCAATTGCATCACGAATGGGTGCCGTTAGAAGAAATATCCCCGAAACTGGTGCGAGCCGTCATTGCGTCCGAAGACAACGTCTTTATGGATCATTATGGTTTTGATTTTAATCAGATTCAAAAAGCTGTGAAGGAGAATAAACGCCGCCACAAAGCACGTGGAGCAAGCACTATTTCGCAACAAACAGCCAAGAATGTCTTTCTTTGGCCGCAAAGTTCCTTTGTCAGAAAAGGTTTCGAGGTCTATTTCACGGTGTTGATTGAGTTGGCTTGGGGCAAAGAACGCATCATGGAGGTTTATCTAAATTCGATAGAGATGGGCAATGGAATTTATGGTGCTGAGAGCGTCGCTCAACTGCATTTCGACAAATCAGCCAAGAAACTGAGTGCTTCGAATGCCGCAACGATTGCCGCCACACTTCCCAATCCGATTCGATTCAATTCTGCCCGGCCCTCTCCCTATATATTAAAACGCAAAGCACAAATTCTGCGTTTGATGCCAAGAATGGGCAAGATTGATTTTCTTGAAAAAGGAAAATAATTTGCCAATGAATCAATGTGCCAATTTGAAGAAGAGAATATCCGTGAAAATCTGTTGAATCAGTGTTATCTGTGTGCAATTATGAATAACTACGAATTTCAAGATTGGGGATTGATTGATTATCACGAAGCGTGGACAAAGCAACTCACGCTTTTTGATATGGCTGTTTCTGCCAAGTTGAAATCAAATAAAGTGCAAAACACTCTTGTCTTTTGCGAACATCCTCATGTGATTACGATTGGGAAAAGTGGTGATCGATCCAATCTTTTGTTCGATGCCGAAAGGTTGAGGGAGAAAGGCGTGTCATTTTACGAAATAGACAGGGGAGGCGATGTTACTTACCACGGACCCGGACAAATTGTCGGTTATCCGATTTTCGATCTCGATCAGTTCGGTCTCGGACTCAAACAATATATTCATCAACTCGAAGAGGCAATCATTTGCCTGCTTGCGCTTTACGGAGTGAAAGGCGAACGACTAGACTCTGCTACCGGTGTTTGGCTCGATGTTGGGACGCCTCTTGCCCGAAAGATTTGTGCGATCGGTGTGCGTAGCAGTCGCTACATCACCATGCACGGCTTTGCTCTCAATATCAATACCGATTTAAGTTATTTCTCCCTCATTCATCCCTGCGGATTTGTGGATAAAGGCGTCACTTCGCTACAACAAGAGTTGGGCAAAGTGGTGGATATGGATGAGGTGAAGAGTCAGATGAGAGATATATTGGAAAAGATATTTATGAAATAATTTAATTACACAAAATGGCACAAACGCTTTTCTACCTAATACTTTTCTTTGTAATTGCCGATTTTGTTCTCGAACAGACGCTGTCGGTATTGAATCGCAAGATGCTATCGCCCATCATTCCTGAGAAATTAAAGGGAATTTATGAACCCGACAAATATGTTAAGCAGCAAAATTATCAAAAAATCAATACCAGATTTTCGGATAAAACCAGACTGTTTTCTTTGGTGCTTGAGTTGGCGATGTTACTCTTGGGCGGATTTGCGTGGGTGGACGATTGGGCTCGTTCCATTACGCAAAACGAAACGTTGATTTCGTTGATATTCTTTGGAATATTGTATCTGGGAAATGAAATTCTCACCCTTCCGTTTTCAATCTACAGCACTTTCGTCATTGAGGAAAAATTCGAATTCAACAAAATGACACCCAAACTATTTGTGTTGGACACATTGAAATCGATGGCGTTGAGCATCGTGCTGATGGGTGTGATCTTAGGCGCTATTATCGGTCTTTATAATTGGTTAGGAGTTAGTTTCTGGTGGGTCGCATGGTTGTTTTTATCTGCTTTTTCGTTGGTGATGTTGCTTTTTTATTCTGAGTGGATTGTGCCACTTTTCAACAAGCAAACTCCGCTCGAAGAGGGCGAATTACGCTCTGCTATTGAGTCCTTTTCGGAGAAAGCATGTTTTAGTTTGAAGAACATCTATGTGATGGATGGATCGAAACGCAGCAGCAAGGCAAATGCTTATTTCACTGGTTTTGGAAAGAAAAAACGAGTGGTGCTATACGATACATTGATTGAGCAATTAACGGTCGAAGAGGTTGTGGCAGTATTGGCACACGAAGTTGGGCATTACAAGAAACGTCATGTCATCTCATCGTTAATCACCTCGTTCGTCCAATCGTTCGTGATGCTGTATTTGCTATCATTATTTTTGAATTTTCCCATTTCGGCTGAAATATTGAGCGTGTCGAAACCCTCATTTCACATCGGAGTCATTGTGTTTGGATTGTTGTATCAACCGATATCCACATTACTTGGATTGGGAATGAATGTCTTCTCTCGTAAAAATGAGTACGAAGCAGATGCCTATACCACTCAGTTTGGCTTGGGAGAAGCCCTTTGCGCAGGATTGAAAAAGATATCGGTGCAGGCTTTGAGTAATCTTAATCCTCATCCTGCTTATGTTTTTGTGCACTATTCGCATCCCACTCTATTGCAACGAGTGGAAAGCATTCTTAACTCTTGACTTTAATTCTTCTCTTCAATAATATCTTTTCTCCACGATAATTGTTATCTTAGTGGTCTAAATAGTGTCATTTTGTGTAAACAAATTGACATTTAGTGTATTTTATTTGACGACGATATGCGATACATTTGTAGCGTTCAAACAAATGTCCCTTTTTTTATTCGAAAATGTGTTCGGACACAGTTTGAGGGATTAATTGAAAAAGCTAGTTTTGAAGTAACATAATAAAATTATACTAATGAGAAATGTAATGAACCTGAATTGGAGAAGAATTACTATTGCGATTTTGTTGCTTGCGACATTTTCGAATAGTGTAATTGCTGCTGTTGGAAATACAGTAAGTGTAAAAATGAGTAACATCACTTTTACATGGACTTTCGATAAACCAGTAACGTATGGTTACTTTGTAGATGGGCAACCATGGATGATTGCACCTGTCGATGGAGTAAATTTGATCAGTGCAATTCCAGCACGCATCAATGGTGCGAGTGTGTTTAATACTTATTCTGGTGCGGCTGTAAAAGCAGATATCAATATCACTGTCGTTAATCCACACACGGCTACCTATTATGTAAACAAGCATTTTTCGGGTCTGTTTAAGCAACGAAATGTATTTGGTTGGGACAGTCGTGGTGCTATACGTTATGGATTAGGATTGAATTACAATGCAGCAGCAGGTTGGGATGGATTGACACCGAAGCCTTTGGTGGCTGGAGATATTGTGACAACTGCCAAATCAATTACAGAGAGCACTACCAAAATGGAAACTTGCTTAGAAGCGGTGGCTGTGCTCACTGTTTTGGCCGCCGAACCACCAGCAGATGCATTCCGCCCAGGTGTTACTCGAAATTCTGCACGAAGAGCAAATCCTGAATTTATTCGTAAATCGGATATTATTTCTAATTTGTCAGATTATTATATTTCAAAACCTAAAGTTACTCTTTACGACAAAGCAATTGCGGATCTGGAGCCAGATAAATTTCTTGGAAAGAACATCACAAAGGTATTACCAGGTCCTAATATCATGTTGGCAGGTCAGAACGAGAACCGATCTTTCCACGCCGTAGTGAATGATACATCCTCAGCTCCTGATTTTGGAGTAATACCGCGTTACAATGTGGATACGTATGGTGGATCATTGGCTACCGATCTGGGCAATGTGGCGATTGGTGCTTTGGCTAGTTGGTTGACACCTCAGGAGCGCGATACGTGTCAGGTACACTTGATACAGCGTGCGATTGATACCTACGAATCGTTGTTGGATAGTTTGGTGCTCTCATTCGATGGTGGACACATCGAAGGGTATGGGGCATTGTTGACAATTGCAGGCAAGATGTTGAACAACAGTGGTATGCTTGGCATGAATCAGTCTATCAATGGGGTTGCGCCAATGTATTTTCTTTCAGACTACGGACAAGCAATCTATATTGACAATACCGATATTGATCATGGCGATGGCACGCCTCCTCCGGGAGATCCGCGACGGATAAAGACCACATCTACCTTCCCTGGGCAGAAATATGGTGCAACACCTTATTTGAATAACCGAGAATTACTATTGGCACCTGGAGTTACGCAAGTGAATAACAAATTGGTGCTTGATCCGTCTTTTCAATGGCTGAAGTATCGTGCGCATTTGGAGGTTCAAAACTTAAAGTTTAAAATTGTAAGCGGTGCGGGTGCAAGTGATCAGTATTATGTGGTGACCGATTTCTCAAATTTCTACTTGAACGGAGTGGTAGTAACAACAGTTAATACCTCTACAGACTATATTACAGGAGGAACATTGACCGTGAAACCGGCTTGGGTAAATGGTGTTCCTGATGCCACTAGTAAAATTATAACTTACGTTACTGCTGACTACGAAACTCCCTGTTGGGGATTCAAATCAGGGGGTGTGAACGGAGCAGATGGCTTGTATGACTACGACTACTCATTATCGCCAGTAACCGACTATGGATCGATAGTGGCAGGCGCACATGTGGCTCTCTTTACCGCCATGTATGCCATAGGTGGCGATGCACAGTACAGAGGTGGACTTGATAAATGGATGATAGGAGCGATGACACAACCGGGTTATGGAGAAGTGTTGTTTTCAAAAAGTTACAAGGGTGATTTCTTGACTTATGCTGGTTCAAATTCATTGATGATAATGTATCCAAATGCCATAACTTCGGTAAAAGCAAGTCCATTCTTGTCGGGATTGTGGAAAGAGAAAGTGATGGATAAAGTAGGCGCGAAAGCGATTATTACGAATAATACGATTAATTCATTGATTCCTGGTGGATTTAATGCTATTGTGCCTACGTTGGATAATCGATCGTTGGCTGATTTTCATTTGATTAAAACTGCTGTGGATGGAGAATTTAAGTACGAGAGTAGTTCAATTATCAACCTCATTGAAGTTTATTCTTTGACTGGAATGCAATTATTAAAGCAGAAAGTCGGTGAATCTAGCGGTATTCTTTCGTTGCCATCGAATGAAAAAATTGTGATTGTGAAAGCCTCCAATCAGTTTGGTAACGTAGTCAAAAAGTTTGTGCTACAGAAATAAAAATAGATAGACTTTTTTTTGAGAGATGTACTCATTCTCTTTTCTTTCTTGGATTTTCATTTTCTTTTTATTTCCAAAAAAAGAATGATGGTTAGTTCATTTGTAAGAAAAGAAATGAGGACATCTCTTTTGTATTTTTAGCTTTTATTTTTCTTCCTTATCTTGGAAATTTATTTTCTATTTCAGACCCCCTTTTGTTATTGACGTTGCTTGTTAGTAGATAGTATTTTAATGATATTTACTTCGAAATGTGTTTAGAATAATATTAGTGATTGATAACATTTGAAGTGAATATATAGTTAAAAAACACGAAATACGCCTTGTGTGTTTTGTGTCATTTTGTGCAAATAAAGTGTCATTTTGTCTATTTTTTTAATCTATTTTGAGCTTTATATTTGCCAAAACAAAATCTAAGCCTTTTTGAAGTTAATTTGACGTTAGATGTATTTTTTAACATATTGTTCGTCAAAAGTATTTGTTGAGTACCGAAAAATTTGCAAAGAGTTGCAAATTTCATGTGAGTTGAGTTTACTATTTAATTAACATTTAAAGCTTACGAAATGAAAAAACACAAACTAATTGCCCTTGTTGCTATTTTTAGCATTTTTTTATCCACAAAATTGTGTGCGACCACAATTAATGTAGCTTCTGGAACTGATAACGGATTGGAGAATTTGATAGTTTCTGGAAGTACGAATAGTGGGGATACTATTATTTTGACCGATGTAGGTCCTTACAACTGTTCGTCACCCAAAATTGTGATGACGAAGTCACTTACCATTAAAGCGGCCGCAGGGTTGAGTGCAAGACCAATTGTAAAAGTAACTGCGACTACTACTCAGTCAAATTTTATGGGTTTCACTACCTCAGGAACTTATTACTTCAATTGGGAAGGAATAGAGTTTGATGGCAATAACTACACGACCACTTTTATGCAGGTTTACCAACCGTGTAAAGTGAAGGTGAAGAATTGTGTGTTTAAGAACATCAGATCTACTCCGACATCAACTGCTTCGGCGACTTTTCTTACTTATGCGACGACTATCAATAATGATAGTTTGATTGTTGAAAATTCACAATTTGTCAATATATATAAGGGAATCCTATCTATCACTTCTTCAGGTGCTGCACATCCTTCTTCGGCCACATTTCGAAATTGTAATTTTGCTGGAGCTTTCAATAGTTATGCACTTAACCTCACTGCGCCAGTTCCTGTTGTGTTAGATCATTGCACTTTTAATGCTTGTAGTTTTCCAGAATTGAAAATCGCAGGAACAGCTACGATCTCGAATTGTATTTTCTCAAACAATACTAACGCAGATAATTCGACTTCGCTCAAAATGAGTTTAACTAATGGGAATTTGACAAATCATTGTGCAGTTTATAACCCCAATCATTTGGATATCTATCAAAGTATTGATACCACAAGTGCTTTGATTATTGAGCCCTCATATAATTCATATTCTTATGCAACTAATACAACCTATGTTGCAGGTGGATCAGATGGTAAAGTCATTGGGTTTTCTCCTTCATTAGTAATAGATGTGACCCCCTCAACATCTTCAATACTTCGAGGAAGTACTCAACAATATAGCGCAACTGTAACAGATAAACTTAGTGCCTTTAGTCCGACAGTTTTATGGAGTACAACAACAGGGTCTATCAACTCTTCAGGTCTATATTCTGGAACAATCGCTGGAAACTCGTTACCCGTCACTGCATCAGTTTATGGGTATAGTGGCGCTGCGAATATAAATGTTGACACTTTGCGTATTACAGTAACTCCTTCATTTTCTTCTATTTGGAAGAATGGTGTACAGCAGTTTTCAGCAGTTGCAGTTGACCAAAATGGACAATCTTATTCAACTCCTTTCACGTGGAGTGCATCTGCTGGATCGATCGACTCGAACGGTCTTTTCTCTGGAACAACAACCGGAACTAATATTGTGGTGACTGCATCTGCTGAAGGTTTTTCGGGCACAGCGAATATTAATGTTCAGGCGTTGACAATTGCGGTCACTCCTGCCAATAGTTCAATGAATAGAGGCTCATCTCAGCAATTTAGTGCATCGGCTGTTGATCAGAATGGCAATCCATATTCTACTTCATTTACGTGGAGTGCATCGGGTGGTTCTATTACTTCGGGAGGACTATTTACTTGTCCGTCAGCCAATGGTAATGTGGTGATTACAGCCACTTCGAATGGTTTCTCGGGTACGACCAATTTCAAAGTAAATGGATTGACAACATCTTTGAATGCCGGTTCGTCGGTTTCGGCTGCGGTGACTAGTCTGGCCGATGGCGATACAATTATTTTGGCACAAACCGGAATATATACTTGGGCAGGAAAATTGACTATATCAACGGCTAAGTCAGTATCCATTAGAGCTGCCAATGGTTTGGCTTCCCGTCCGATTATTAGAGAAAGTTCTGCCGCCAGCAGCTTCATCTATTACAGTGCTGGAACGGCACCAAAAACATTCTCCTTCAATGGTGTTGAATTCGATGGAAATAATCTGGCGTATGGCTTGATATTGGGTAAATGTGCTGCCAATGGGAATCTTAAGGTTGTGATGAAGAACTGCCTCGTGCGTAATCTTTATCAATCGGCAGGTTCGTTAAATGCGATTGCATTTACGTATGGTAGTGTGACCGGAGGTCCTGCGACTTATGATGACTTGACTGTAGAAGATACCGAATTTAGAAATGTTCAATCAGCTATAATTGGCACAAGTGCTTTGAATACTTCACCGAACAATGTTTCGTTCAAAAACTGTCTGTTCGTTGGACCGTTTACGAAAGCTGCTGTGGGTATTGCAGCTATTAATTCGGTAAAAATGGAACATTGTACGTTTGAGAGTTGTAATTTGAAAGAACTTACATTGAAAACCAATGTTGTTGGCACTGTGTTGAGGAATGTGGTGTTTGCTCACAATTCGGGCACCGATGCAAACTCGATGGGGGATGCGGTGTTGAATAGCTCTTGTGGCGTTTATTATACTGGTACAGGAGATATGAATTTAATCTATCCGACTTTGAGCACAAGCAATGCGTTGGTGAACGATCCAGTGCTAAATAGTTATAAATATGCGACTGATTCGGCTTATCTGGCTAGAAGTACCGATGGCAGAGGACTTGGCTATTCTCCAAAATTGAAAATTGTAGCTTCGCCAGCCACCTTTACGATGAATAAATATGGTAAAAAACAGTTTACCTTCACGGTGTCGGATTCATTAACTGCATTTGTGCCCACATTGAAGTATAGCTCTTCATTAGGTTCAATCACAAGTAGCGCGCTTTATACAGGCTCTATAGCAGGTAGAAGTATTTCAGTCACTGGCTCTGCTTACGGACAATCGAAAAGTGCATCAGTCGATGTGATGGGAACTAACGTGTTTATTACTCCAAATCCAGCATTAGTCTATATTGGCTACAATAAACAGTTCTCATCTACTGCTGCCGATCAGGATGGCAATAGCTATTCCGGTACGCAATCGTGGGTAGCAACCGGAAGTTTAGGTTCAATCAATTCAAGTGGATTATTTGTGCCTTCTACTATTGGCACTGGTTCTTTGATTGCAACTATTGGAGCATATACCGATACTATCGCATTAGCTGTTGAACCGCCCTCTACGATTGTTCCTTTGACGATGGGTAGCTATAAGTTTTCTTGGAAATTTGATAAAGTGCTCGATTATGGTTACTTCGTCGATGGACAGCCTTGGATAGTTTTGCCTGCTGGTGGAGCTAACTTGGTCAGTGTATCACCTAGTAGGATTGTAGGTGCAACGGTGAAAACAGTAGCCGTAGCTCCAGCGGTGATTGGAGCAAATGTAACCGCGGATATTCATCAAACGGTGATTAATCCACCAATTGGAACTTATTATCAGAACAACACGGGTGCAATTAAAACACGCAATGCCTTTGGTTGGGATAGTCGTGGTGCTATCCGCTATGGATTGGGCAACAACTACAACGCGGCGTTGGTGTGGAATGGCAGCCCGAAAGCACTTGCAGCTGGCGATGTAATCACTACCGCTTGGTCGTTGACGACTGAAACTCCCAATAATACCTGTTTGAATGCAGTAGCCGTGCTTACCGTGTTAGACACGATTCCTCCTACAGATGCATTCCGCCCGGGAATTATCAGATGTAGTTCGCGTCGAGCACATCCTTACTATTTCAGAAAATCGCAAGTCGTTGATTTGTCATCAAAATTGATCAGCAAACCGACTACAAGCTTGTTGGGTGTTACTTTGCCCACAGATGCTCCTGCTGCTTTTCAGGCATCGAAATTGACCAAACTTTATCCCGGACCATCTATTATGATTGCAGGGTTGAGCAACAATCGTTCGTTCAATGCACTCTACAATAACAGTGGAAACGGCTATGGTCGAGAAGTGGCGATGGATTTAGGTGATTTGGCTGTTGGTTCGTTGGCTTCGTGGCTGACACCAGCTCAACGTGATACGTGCCAAACTCATTTTCTACAACGTGCGATTGATACCTACGAAACTGTATTAGATAGCGCTGTGTTGGCATTCAACGGCGGCCACATGCCTGGGTATGGCGCATTGATTACCATTGCGGGCAAGATGTTGAATAATTCGGGTATGTTGAGTATCAACCAATCAATCAACGGGAGAGACCCATACTTCTTCTTGTCAGATTATGGTCAGATGTTGTACATCGACGATTCGAGCACAAACTACGGTGATGGTATTCGTCCAGATTATGGTAATGCGCGTCGTATCACTACCAGCTCTACGTTGCCAGGTTTGAACCTGAAAACGATGCCTATTCTTTCTGCATCAAGCGGAAGTATAGCAGTTGATACAGCCTTCCATTGGCCGATCTACAGAGCTGCACGTGAGGTTCAAAACTTGAAATTTAAAATTGAATCAGGTCCTGGTGCAGGTAATGTATATTATGTAATGAAAGGCATTTCGAACTATTACAACATTATAACTGGAAATGATACCTTGTCGAACAATCCTGCCGACAATTGGATTAAAGGTGGTACTGTGACTGTGAAACCTGTATGGGTGAATGGCACACCAACTTCGTCAAGTGTGATTAAGCTTTATCCTACAGTTTCAACAGAGGCTCCATGTTGGGCATTCCACAGTGGCGGGATCAATTCTTCAACCGGAACTCTTGACTACGACTATTCGTTGTCGCCTTACACCGATTATGGATCAATCAATGCAGGTTCATCACTCTCGTATCTCTGTGCGCTTTACAAACTAGATGGCGACTCGGTTTATAGCTCAGGTATCGATCGTTGGATGATTGGCACAATGCAAAATCCAGGTTATGGTGATGCGATGTTCAGGGATGGAAATGCTCGTCAGTTAACAGAACCTAATCCGACAGCTACCCCCGAAAGTCCGTTCTTATCAGGATTGTGGAAGAATTTAGTATTGGATAAAGTTGGTGTGACCTTTGTTCCTGGAAACGGAACGACCGATTCGCTGTTGATTCCTCCATATACACGTAGCGCTATGTTGGCCGCAGAGCCTGATGGTGCACTCGATTTGATATCTTATGCTGGAATGAACTCTATCACAGTGAAGAGCAAATCGTTGATTACCCGAGTTGAGTTGATCTCGATGCAAGGTGCAACCGTTGTCTCAAAATCTGTGAACAACACTGATGCAATCGTTCCTGTGAATCGAAGCATGAGAGGCTCTTACGTGTTGAGAGTAGTAACAGACGAACAGATTTATACGAAGAAGATTGTGGTTAGATAAGCCTGATTATGCCTGTGATGAATATGTGTGTAGATTCATAATCAGGTCGTTCAATCTTCAAGTGCTACCGAGACTTTCAGAAATGGAGGTCTCGGTTTTTTTTATTTCAGGCGAAAAACAATATATTTGTTGTCGGAACGCAGTTCCTCATAATACTAAAAAAGCGGGATGGCATATCCCGCTGACGGACAACACCATTGTGCGGTATATCCGAAGGGACGGGGGGAATGATGCGAACTATTCGTTAGCTTTGAATTTGCAAGCGAGGACGCTTGCTTTTAGCAATGACGTAGCGAGGACGCTACGCCAAACGACCACGCTACGGTTTTGTTAGGCTACGGCGAACTGGGGTTATTAGTTGCCACCCGTGTGAAAATGGTAGATTCGAAAGGAGTATTGTATAATTCGTTTTACTATGATGAAAAGGGACGAGTAGTGCAAACACGAAGCACTGGTCTGATAGGATACGATCACGATTTCTTTGCCTACAACTTCACGGGGCAGCCCACCAAGAAGAAGCACCTACACAAAGCATATAGTAGCAATGAGATACAGGAAGAGTATGTTTTTGCGTATGACCTAGCCAGCAGACCTACCACCACCACCCACTCGTTTAACGGGCAAACGCTGGTGCAGCTTTCAGAGATTTCATACGACGAATTGGGCAGAGCGAAACAGAAAACACTGCATGGAGGTATTGAGAGCATACACTATACTTACAATGTGCGTGGTTGGCTGAAAGACATACAATCGAACGAGTTTGTAGAGCAACTGAAATATGAAGCTCCTACCGAATCGGGCAGTATCCCTTGCTACAATGGCAATATCTCGCAGATAAATTGGACAACCACACAGAAGAGCACACAAGAAAAAACCTATCTATTTCAATACGACCAATTGAATCGGTTGACAGATGCGCATTATCTGCCAAATGAAACATTCTCAGAAAGGATAAAGCAGTACGATAAGAATGGAAATATCATGAACTTGGAAAGAGTGGGCTATGTAATGTATGAAGGAGCGAGAATGACAGGACTCATTGATAATCTGTACTTGCAATACAATGGCAACCAATTGAAAAACGTATCTGAATGGCCTAATTCTTTCGACTATATCTGTGGCAAATACGACTTTAAAGACAAAGAAGATGCCACCGTACCAACGGAGTACTTGTACGACACAAAAGGCAATCAAATAGCAGATTTCAATAAAGGAGTAGCGTGGATTCGCTATAATTCATTAAATTTGCCCTCGAAGGTGCAGTTTAGTAATGGTAACACGGCAGAATATTTCTACGATGCAATGGGCGTGAAACGAAACGTAGTGTATAAGACAGCGATCAACGATTTGCATATCCCGATTGGAGATACGCAGACTTCGAACAACGCCAACAACATAGGATCTGTCTCTCAAACGGCTTATTGCGGAAGTTATATTTACGAAGACAAAATATTAAGAAAAGTGCTAACGCCAGAAGGCTATCTCAATCGTATAAAATACACAAAAATAGACCCTGTGTATAAATTCAAAACCAATTACGATTATTGGCAATACAGTTGTTTTGAGAAAGATCATTTAGGAAATACGCGCGTACAGTTATTGGCTGCTGTACTCCCCGTACAAGGGTCGAAAAACTACACCGTAGCTCAGGCAACAGATTATTATCCCTTTGGAATGGAGCACGAAAACCCCGACGAAGCGGTGCAAAACCCATCGGGCAACGTAGTCAACGACTACCTGTACAACGGCAAAGAGATGGACAGGATGCACGGGCTGAATATGTTGGATTATGGGGCGAGGTGGTATGATCCAGCAATTGGAAGATGGCATATATTAGATGCTATGGCAGAAGGAGCATATGAATATACCCCGTATAGGTACGCTTTTAACAATCCTATAAGATATATTGATCCAGATGGAAATTTTGAACTTGATAAAGCAACAATTAAGCAATATCCAAAAATTGCTTATTATTTAAAAAACAATATTCAGAGTATTATTTCTAATAAACGAATAATGGCTGGGTTATTGAAATTTGGCCAACTATCTGCAAATAATGTAGCAGATGCTGTTAAATGGGGTAAAGGTCCTAAAATTGTCGCATCGTCTATGGACGGTAAAAATGGATCATTTACGCCTTTTGTCGGATCAAATATTCTTAATATTAATAAAAATATATTGAATAAATTAGAAACAGCATTAATCACTGATTCTGAAGAAACCTTATTGTTTGTGGCAAGTACAATTCTACATGAATATACACATTTTGGCGATGATCAAGATGGCGTTGATTATCCAGGAGAGGAAGGTGAACTATTTGAAGAATTTGTTTATGGTTTTGATATTGATTGTTTATATGATGCAAAAATTATAATTGACAAATATAAAAAGAGACATGAAGAAATAATGAAAAAACAAGAAGAAAAAGAAAAAGCTCGAGGTGCTGCTACTTTGATAAGCAACATTAACAATATTGAAGCTGGTACCTACGTTTGGGATGGTAATGCATGGGTAAAACAATAGAAAAATGGCATATTTAAAATACGTATTTATATATTTTCTAATTACATGTAGTAATGTAAAACAGAAAGGGGAAGATGTAAATCAATGTACTCAATCTGTAAAGTTTGTAAATTTAATAAAAGAGGTCATTGATATGCCAACCCTTCAGCCTTATTTTCATAAGCAAACATATATCGACCAAAAACAATTAGTAATATTGAAGAATTATCAATTTAAAAATAGCATTAAAATATCGAAGTTTGGACTTCCCGTAGTCTTTCTTAGGGAAAATGAAATAACGTCTAAAAGAATCAAAGCATTTATTAAGTTTGAAAAAATTCAAATAGTGGGAGATAGTGCAAATGTATATTTTAGATATAACATTGAAGGTATTGGGTGTAAGGCCAAATATTACTTAATAGATTGTAATTGGAAATTAAAAAATGTAGTCCTATGGGAAAATTAAAAGTCTAAACCAGAGAGGTAATTGGTAATATATCAGGTTTGGTGTTAGTGGTAATGTATCAGATTTGGTGATGACGATTCAAATAGTTGGTAATCAGCAATAATCAGCAAACGATAATTGAAGAGTGGTGGGTAATGTACTCACCATTCTTTATTTTAAGAGCTTAAAACGCATAATATAGAAGCAATATGAATAAAAATAACCCTTCGTGTATCAGAATTGGTGATAAAATCTTGTGTCCACATTGTGCCAGTAATCGGATATTAAAAGGAGGCAAAACCATCAATCACAAACAACGATACAACTGCAAAGAGTGCAAGAAACGGTTTATTATCAACTATACCTACAATGCCTGTAAAAGCCAAATCAACCAACAGATCATACTGCTTACCAAAGAAGGATTAGGAATACGCAGCACAGCTAGAGTATTGCAGATATCAGCGACGACGCTGCTGAAAAGAATCATATCCATAGCCTCCCACATTGCGCAACCACCGATAGCCAAAGGGAGGACGTATGAAGTGGATGAGATGAGAACCTACATCGGCAAGAAATCGAGATTGCGTTGGATTGTGTATGCGTTGGATCGGGAAAGTCGTGCGGTAGTAGATTTCAATGTGGGCAGGCGCACAAATAGAACGTTGAATCGGGTAATCATAAGCTTAGAACTATCTCAAGCAGTAACGGTTTATACAGATAAACTCCAAAATTACCGCTACCTGATTGCCAAAACTATCCACAATACACATCTACATAGTACCAATCATATCGAACGGCACAACCTCTCCCTTAGAACTCACCTGAAACGACTAAATAGAAAAACGATCTGCTTTAGTAGAAGTATGGTGGTATTGATAGCGGTATTGAGGATTTACTTTTGGTGTTGAGGTGTTTCGGCTAGCACATGATCGCGCAGCGAAAAGAATAAAGCGGTTTCAATCAGAAGATTGAAGCCCTCCGTCCCGCCGGATATGAAGCCATAGAATAGTGATGTTGGTTTGGCGGGAAACAAGTTCAGCGGAACTAATTGCATTCCCGCCTTTTTCTTACTATAGTAATCGAAGATCAGCGGAGCTAATTTTTAATTCCGACAATACAACATATCTTTGTTTTCGGAAAGCAGTTAGCTTCGCTGAACGTTGTTTCCTAATAATACTAAAAAGCGGGATAGCATATTCCGCTGACTGACATCACCATTGTGCAGTATATCCGAAGGGACAGGGTTGAGTTGATCTCGATGCAAGGTGCGAACGTTGTCTCAAAATCGGTGAACAACAACGATGTAATCGTTCCTGTGAATCGAAGCATGAGAGGCTCTTACGTGCTGAGAGTAGTAACCGACGAACAGATTTATACGAAGAAGATTGTGGTTAGATAAGCCTGATTATGCCTGTGGTGATTATGTGTGTTGATTCATAATCAGGTCGTTCAATCTTCAAGTGCTACCGAGACTTTCAGAAATGGAGGTCTCGGTTTTTTTATCCTAGAAATTTGCGTACTTTAATTTCTGACAATTTATCCCTTCTTTTTATTGAGATGAAACGAAATAGTAAAAACTTGAGTAACTTGGCACACCTTTTAAAATATATACTACGAAATTTTAGAAAAAAACCATGAGAAAAATCTTCAAAAGCCTTTTTGTACAAGTCATTTTAGCAATAATTATTGGAATTATTTTGGGTGTATTTTATCCATCTATTGGAGAATCTATGAAGCCACTTGGTGATGGATTTATACGATTGATAAAGATGATGATTGCACCTATTATTTTCTGCACGATTGTCACAGGTATTGCGGGTATGGAAGATACAAAGAAAGTTGGGCGAGTAGGTGTCAAGGCAATTCTCTACTTTGAGGTTATTTCAACTTTTGCATTGATAATCGGTCTATTTTTAGTGAATTTACTACAACCTGGTAAAGGAATGAACGTAGATGTGACGACTCTAGATCCCTCAATAGCTCAAAATTACGCATCAAAATCGGAGCAACATGGATTGGTCGATTTCTTAATGAATATTATTCCCCACGATATTGTAGGCTCTTTTGCTGAAGGGAATTTACTGCAAGTGCTCTTTTTCTCGGTGTTGTTTGGTTATGCTCTTTCGTATATTGGTGCAACCAAAGCCGAGCCGATGGTGAAGATGATAAAATCGTTTGAGCATGCTTTATTTCGCATTATAGATGCTATTATGGTAGTGGCTCCTATTGGAGCGTTTGGAGCAATGAGTTTCACAATTGGAAAATACGGATTGGGATCACTTTCATCTTTGGGACAATTATTAGTAGCTTTCTATGTTAGTTGCATCTTGTTTATTGTAATTGTTTTAGGTGCTGTAATGAAGTATTTTGGATTCAACTTGTTCCGATTTATCTCATTTATTAAAGAAGAGGCTTTGATTGTATTGGGTACATCGTCTTCAGAGGCAGCATTGCCTGGGTTGATGGAAAAGTTAGAGAAATTAGGCTGCTCGCGTTCGGTTGTTGGACTTGTGGTGCCTACTGGTTATTCGTTCAATTTGGATGGCACATCGATTTATCTTACAATGGCAGCTGTATTTTTGGCACAAGCCACAAATACAACGATGGATATTACCCATCAAATAACATTATTACTCGTATTATTAGTTGCATCAAAAGGTGCGGCAGGAGTTACAGGTAGCGGCTTTATTACGCTAGCTGCTGTGCTTCCAGCAGTTGGAACAATACCTGTCACATCGATAGCTCTTATCTTAGGAATTGATCGATTCATGAGTCAAGCTCGTGCAATGACTAATTTAATTGGGAATGGAGTTGCAACAGTAGTTGTAGCAAAATGGGAGAATGAAATTGATATAAAAACTTCCAAAAAATTAATAGGATAGCACTTTGATTAACCACTAAAAAAGGAGCTAATGAAAAGGCTCTTTTTTTATGAAGTATAGTGACATTTTGTGCAAGAAAATGCGCATTTTGTCTATTTTATTAGCGGATAAGTTATACTATTTTTGTAAAATTAATAGTTCTACAGTTTTTTTTATTCAAAATAGTTATCGCATTTATTTTTATAAATTAATATTGACTGTCAATTCATGATAGAATCTTGTAGGCCTAAACTTTTATTCATAATTGCATTTCTGATGTTGGGTTTCTCGATCTCAGCTCAGTGGCGTAGCCTGCCTATTCGGTCGCAGCAAGAGTTTAATGCATCTATGTCTGGCGGTGAAGGAGAGCAGTATTTGCATGGTATGTCTCGATGTCTTACGCAGCCAGATTATATTTATGTTGGTCAAGATGTGTGTGGCTCTTGGCGCAGTATCGATGGCGGAACAACATGGAAAAAAAACAAGGACAAAGGTCTTTATATGCAATACAGTCAATCGATAGAGGTTGATCCAATTGACCCCAATAAGGTTTTCATTGCAGTAGATCAAGGTTCAATATGGATGGGAAAAGTATTGAATTACGAAGGTATCTACCAATCATTAGATGGTGGCGAGAGTTGGATTCAAGTATTGAATTCTGTGCAGTCATCAGTACGGAAAATGAGGCATTTGATAGCTTATTCACTTCCTTCAATGGCAAATGCTAATACATCGCCCACCCGTTGGTATTCTGCCGATTCTCAAAGTTTATGGCGATCTGATTTATCTGGAAACAGTGGCAGTTGGAGCCAAGTGGCATCTATTCCTACAACTTCCATTGTGACCGATGTAATCACCCATCCCACTTCTATTGATACCGTATATGTCGCTACCGAATCAGGTTTGTATATAAGTACGAATGGGGGAGCAAATTTGGCAGCAATCCCTTTTTTTGCATCCAAAAAGGTTACTGCTGTATTGATGAATAAAGCTTTGCCAAACAAAGTCTATGTGACCGTTTCCGGTGAAGGGATCTATATTTCTACTGATAAAGGTGCTACATTCTCATTAAACAACATTGTAATAAGTGGCGCAAATGTCAATACGTCTATTTATCGTGCAGTGATGAATCCTGGTTTTCCTGAACAAATTTATTTAATTGGAGCCGAGTCGTCAAACAAAAATTGGGTGACGAATAATGGTATGGTAAGTTGGTCATTACTACCTTCTTCGGTTACATTCCCTGGATTAGGTCGCGAGACAGGATGGCGCCGTTACCTCGATGGTGTTTTTTGTGGGATATGCCCCAATCCTTCCAATAAGACGAATGCGATTGGAACATCGCGATCCACCTTTCATAAAATTACCAACAGTGGAGCTTTGGTGAGTGAAAGCGCAACTGGATTTACTGGCAATGCGTCGATGCAAACTGATTTTTCGATAGCATTTCATCCGTATGATAAAAATGTATTTGGCATATTTTGCTTTGATGTAGGACCCAGAATGACAAGTACTGAAGGAAACTGGTTTTATCCAGCAGATCCTATTCTTTATACTTGGCGAACGACTGGAATTACAAAATGGGCAGGATCATATTCTGCTGCTTTTCAACCACTTCAGGGCTCTAAAGTTGTATTGGCAAGCATTGGTCATTATATCAGTGGGGGGCAAAGTCAGATAATGCGAAGCAGCGATAATGGATTGAGTTGGGGTGCCAATCCTGTCACTGTTGTTAACGGAGATGTTACGAGTTTTCTTCAACCATATCATTGCATTGTGTTTGACCCTGTAACGCCTACGATTGTTTACGCTGGAAGTTTGGTGTCAACAGATGCTGGCTTGACCTTTTCTCAAATGACTTTTCCCAGTGAATATTTAACGCCGACTATTACTTATGCACCTACACCCTCTGTATGTGGCATTTCAAAAGCTTCAGGAACGAATGTTACATCTGTTTTTGCAGTTGATGGCAACCGAAAATATATTCTGCGATCTGATGATCATGGGGTAAATTGGTTCCTATTTGCTAATCTATCTGCGTTGGGAGGTTCTGCCAAATATTTGGATTCGTCACCCACAGTTGCTGTACATCCTACCAATCCGAATGTAATTTTCACTTTGGATGGAACACACGACTTGATGAAGGTAACTTATAACCCGACTATACCAAGTGCATCAAAAGTTAGTTTGAATGTATTTAGTGCTATGCCCTCTTGGATTCCGACGGATGTGAAGGCCATAAATCAAATTAGACGCATTGGTATTGATCCCATAGATCCAAATGTGATGTATGTGACGATGCTAATTTCTGGCATGCCTTCTGTTTATCGCTCATTGGATGGAGGTCAGACATGGGCATCAATCTCAGATGAATTGAACTATCAAGGCGGTTGTGTTGTTGTTAATCCACATACACGAGAGGTTTATAAAGGCTCTATGAGTGGTACGTCGATTTATCCTTCGCCTTTAAATTCTTTAGTAATATCGCCTGCCGAAAAGGCAACTTCTTTATTAGTCTATGTCGATACCTATAAATCCATATTATGGATTACTAATAATGAAGAGTTTACAAAATATTCCATCTATTCGATTTCTGGAAGGCTCATGAAGCAATTTGAGGGAAATAGTACTTCACTCTTAGATCTATCTCCTGGAATGTATGTGCTGACAGCAAGGGGACATTCACCTGTAAAATTTGTAAAATAATAATTTTCGTTTCATAAAAACCACCAATTATGGAAAATATTACACTTTTAAAAGCCGTTAAATCATTGTTCTTGATGATTATGTACAGTGCCATTTTACTTTTTATTGTATTTATTGGTAGCTGTGTGAAATTCTAAAATATATGCATAGCCTTATTTCTGGTATTCTAAAATACGTACTAATTCTTGTTTCAGCACAAATTGTGTGTGCGAGAACAGTAACTACTATTAACGATTCATGGCGATTTAAATCTGGTCAATCTAGCGTTGACCAACTTGATATAACGAAGTGGGATCAAGTAAATTTGCCGCACACTTGGAATGCCGAAGATGGATACATTGATAAAAACTATTTTCGTGGTACATCACTCTACCAGAAGGATCTACACTTTTCAAAAGAGGATGAGAATCAAGCAATTTATCTTCAATTCGAAGGAGCAATGTCTTTTGCTCAAGTTTATTTAAACGGAAAATTTGTGGGTGATCATAAGGGAGGCTATACTGCCTTTGGTTTTGATATCACAAAATTTATTGTTTTTGGCCAGAAAAATCAATTGCTTGTAAAACTCAATAATGAGAACAAAGAAATAGCTCCTCTCCACGGCGATTTTACTATTTGGGGAGGAATCTATCGGGACATACGAATTATCAAAACTGATAAATTACACGTTGCTTTTAGCAAATTTGCCGATGAGGGAGTGATGATTACTACGCCGACAGTGAATGATAAATTGGCTACTATTACTGCCAAGATTAGTCTTTGCAATCAAACTGTCGCTAAGAAGAATGTGACGCTGCAAACCATTATTAGAGATGAAAAAGGAAAAACGGTAACTTCTCAACGTGAGAAATTAGAGTTAAAAGCCGATGAGAATAAAACAATCGTTTTAGATCAAATGGTTGTTGAAAATCCTGAACTTTGGTCGCCATCTTCACCCACTCTTTATACTGCTGAAACTATTATTTTAGATGCTAAAACCAATAAACCGTTGGACCGAGTAGTCAATAATATTGGTCTGCGTTGGTATAAAGTAGATGCTCAAAAAGGATTTTTCTTGAATGGAAAACATTTGAAGTTAGTAGGCGTAAATCGTCATCAAGATTTTGAAGGATTGGGCAGTGCTTTGACGGATGATTTTCATCGTCGCGATGTGCAATTGATGAAAGAGGTGGGTGTGAACTTCCTTCGCATTGCGCATTATCCTCAAGATAAAGCGTTGCTCGATGAGTGTGACCGTCAGGGAATAGTGGCTTGGGAAGAGATTCCGATTGTTGATATTGTGTCTCTGAATGACGAATTTTACAAGAATTGTGAAACCAATTTGATTGAAATGATTCGCCAACACTACAATCATCCAAGTGTGGTGATGTGGGGGTTTATGAACGAGACTTTGCTTTGGGTCAATAAAACCATTTCAACAGAAAACAAAGAGAAATATTACTTGCGAACAGCTCTGTTGGCTCACAAATTAGATAGTGTTGCCAAGAAAACGGATCCATCTCGCTATACAACAATTGCACATCACATCGATAGTGCGTATCAAAAATACGGACTGTGCGATGTGACTGATATTCTGGGCTGGAATGTTTACAAAGGATGGTACGGCGACAAAACTTCAGATTTTACTCAATATATGGATGCTCAACATCTTGAACATCCTACCCGTCCGCTTATTGTGAGTGAATATGGTGCCGGAAGCGATCGTCGCATCCATTCACAACATGGACAGATGTTTGATTTTAGCGTAGAGTATCAGCAGCAGTTTCACGAAGACTATTTGCCCTATATATTGGAACGAGATTATATCGTCGCTTCTTCTATGTGGAATATGAATGATTTTGGCGCCGCCGATCGAGATGAAGCCATGCCGCGTATCAACAACAAAGGATTGCTTTATTACGATCGTACTCCGAAAGATGTTTTCTATTATTATAAGTCTATGTTGAATAGCGAAAAGAGTATTCATATAGCTACCCGAGACTGGGATATGAAAACGGTTCAACTGACTGATACATCTAAAAGTAGAGTAATTTATCCAGTGAAAGTTTACTCAAATTGTAACCAAGTCGAATTGTTCGTCGATGGTATATCTTTCGGTACAAAAAAACTGAAAAATTGCAATGCCGTTTGGTTGGTTTCGTTCAAGGATGGAGCAAGTACTTTGATTGCTAAAGGTGTGGGTAATACCGAAATTGTTGAAGATGCAACGACTGTCAATTTTCATCTTTTACCTTTTAATTTGCAAACATGCAAAAACAAATCGTTAGAGCTTGGTATAAATTGTGGTGTTTTGTGTGATTTTACAGATGATAAATCTAAATTCACATGGTTAGCCGATCAACCTTATGTAAAAGGGAGCTTTGGCTATGTAGGAGGCGAGATGTATCGCTCAAAACCGTGGGTTTCTGGGTTTATTGATCAGATTTGGGGTACGCGTAATGTGCCTTTGTTTCAAACTATTAGAGTTGGATCGACAGGCTATCGTTTTGATGTTCCAAATGGAGATTATGAAGTGGAATTGAGCTTCACAGAGCCTAAATTAGAAAATCAAAAGATTCTTCCGCTGGAGAATGTTTTTGATGTAATCGTAAATGGTGAGTTAGTTTTACCCTCTTTCAATATCTCCGAAAATGGAGGACAGTTGTTTGCCATTACAAAGAAAATTATGACAAAAGTCTCTGCTAATAATGGAATTAATATAGAATTGAAAACCCAAAAAGGAAAATCCTTAATCAGTGCTATCAAAGTTGTAAAAATTAATGAATGATTCGACTTAACCAGAAAAACAAATACCCTACTACACATGAAACCTATCAATCTTTTCAAACTTCTTTTTATTAGTTTGTCGATGTTTAGCATTTTCGCTGCAAATGCAAAATCTGATTTTCTACCCAATGATATTTTAGCACCATGGGAAGGCGGTAACGCTTACTATGCAAAATGGAAAAATGGACCATCCTCTGAATCAAATTATTTTCCGATAGCAGTTTGGTGGCAGGATGTAAGCAGAGCCGCCGAGTATAAAAAAATAGGTATAAACTACTATCTCTATTTGGGAATTCAGCCAAAAGCATCTCAATTGGCAACGTTAGCAGCACAATCGATTGATGTGGCCTGTGTTTCTAATGAAGAGGTGGTAAATTCACCCGATAATCATATCGTTAGGATGTGGATGAATCCTCGTGATGAGCAAGATAATGCATTGAAAGGCACAACTACTCCTGTGCCAACTTCCGAAGTATTGGAGAATTATGAAAAAATGAAAAACCAAGATTTGACACGCCCCGTTTATTTGCCTTTAGGTCAAGGAGCTGCCACCGATTTATGGTATGGAAGAGGCGATCGCACTGGGCATCCAGAGGATTATGTAGAATATGCAAAAGGAGCCGATATCATGAGTTTCGATGTATATCCGATGAACATTACTCCAGCAGTGGAAGGAGCAAAGCCATTCAAAAAGAGATTCTCCGACGAGCTATATCAAAGCATTTGGTATGTGGCAAAGGGAGTTGATAATTTGAGAAAAGCTGCTGATTATAAAAAACCAGTTTGGGTTTGGCTTGAATGTACGAATTATTACAGCGCTGAAACATGCAAACTTACACCTAACCATACCAAAGCAGAAGCCTGGATGGCTATTATTCATGGAGCGAGAGGGATCGGATATTTTTGCCATATCTTGAAACCAAAATTGATTCAAGATGGATTATTGACAGATACTGCTATGACAAAGATGGTCGCATCTATCAACAAGCAAATTACAGATCATGCGCAAATACTTAATACACAAAGTGTATCAAACGGTGTATCTGTGAAGTGTGGGAATAGCTCAATTCCAATAGATGTGATGGTGAAGCGTTTCGATGGATATACTTATATTTATGCAGTGGCAATGCGTCCTGGTGAAACAAAATGTACACTTTCGTTGCGTGATTTCTTTGGTAAATCGGAAGTTGAGGTGGTTGGTGAAAATCGCATCTTAAAAGCAAAAAATGGGAAGTTTCAAGATGATTTTTCTGATTATAATGTACATATATATAGAGTAAAAACACCTATCGTGAAAAATGGAAGATGACTTTTTGATTAAATTAAACTTACACCTTATAAAAGCGAACCCATATTTGGATTCGCTTTTATTGTTTTAAGTCCCTTTTTAAGTTTGAAATAGAACTTAAAGCATTTTAACAGCTATTTGCATATTGATAGATGATAGTTTTAAATAGTTCACATAAGTTCAATATTCTGAATTAAGGAAAATTTTCCTAAATACGTAATTATGTTATTTTTTTTTGTGTGCGTAAACATGCGCGAATTTGTATCATTTTGTGCAAGTAAAGTGTCATAATGTGTATTTTTTTAATGTGAATGATGAATTAGATTTGTCACAACACAAAAGCTCTTTGAACCCATTTTTTATTCTACTTTTAGCAAAAATACTTAATTGACACTTAGTGAATTTAGTATATTGTTAAATTTTATTCCTAAATTACGAATACCTTCTCAATTAACCTAACCATTTTTATTGCTTGATTTTTTTTACCAAAAACCACAATCTTTTATTTATGAAAAAACTCACCCAATTGTTCCTGATGATTATTCTGAGCCTTGTTGTTCAGAATGTGAGCGCCACGAAAATTAATCTGGCCTCTGGTACTGATGATGGATTGGAAAACTTGATTCAAAGTTCTTCGACCCAAAGTGGAGATACGATTGTGCTTACTGATGTAGGCCCATACAATTCGACCTCTCCCAAGATGACAATGACCAAGTCGATAGCCATTATGGCTGCTTCAGGTCTCTCTGCTCGACCTTTAATAAAGGTTACAGCTACAACGACTCAATCTTCATTTTTCTACTTTTCATCCGGAGGACCGTATGCGATTTCGTTAGATGGTGTGGAGTTCGATGGAAATGAGTACACAACTTTGATTGTTCAGTGTAAAGCAAATACACAAGTAACAGCCAAAAACAGTGTATTCAGAAATGTAAGATCAACACCAACTTCCTCTACTGGAAGTCCAGTATTTGCCTATTCGGCTATTACAGGAGGACAACTACCATTATACGTGGAAAATTGTCAGTTTTACAACCATTTTGGTGTAGTAAGTTTATTCGCAACTGCGGCTCCAACTGCTGCAACCTTTAAGAATTGTTATTTTGGATCAACTTATTCTTCTACTTCTACTGTTTATGTAATTAATGCTCAAGGATCGGCTGGTTTCACTTGCGATTTGGATCATTGCACATTTGATGGATGTATCTATCCTGAATTTAAGTTTAATACATGTACCGCAACAATTAAAAATAGCACATTTACAAATAGTACCGCATCTGTTGCCAACTACTTTGGCAATACATCAGTAGATTTTACAAATCATTGTGGAATTTATTGTACATCGGGTAATATAGATGTGGTTTATCCAACTTCTAAAAGAGATGGAACAACTTTGTTGTCTAATCCATCTTTACAATCAACCTATAAATATGCTACAGCATCGGCATACATGACTACTGCAACTGATGGAAAATCAATTGGTTTTGCACCAAAATTGAAATTAACCGTTTCTCCATCTACAGCGTCAATATTAAAAAATGCTACGCAACAATTTACTGCGACAGTCGTGGATACATTGAGTGCTTATAGTCCTTCGGTGAGTTGGTCGGCAACTTCTGGTTCTATCAATGGCAGTGGACTATTTACTGGATCAACTATTGGTTCAAGTATCACTATTACGGCGAATACAGGTTACGGTCAAACTACTACAGCTACGGCTGAAGTATTGACACCAACTCTTTCGGTTTCTGCTGCTTCATTAAGTGGTTTTTCATATCAATATTTAACAGGACCTTCGTCGGAGCAAACAGTCAACGTGAGTGGAGTAAATTTAATTGGTGATTTGACTGTCACTGCTCCGACAAGCTTTGAAATATCAACTGGCAGTGGAGCCTCTTTTGTGGCTGCGAGCACTATCAATTTGACACCTATAAGTGGAGTAGTGGCTTCTACGCCAATTTATGTGCGGTTAAAAGGTGGTTTGTCAATCAATACTTATGCTCAGGATATTACAGTGTCTGCATCAGACGCAACTTCGAAAACAGTAAGTTGTGGTGGTACCGTCGTTGCGCCTCCGCCATCGTTTACTTTATCTCAAACGTCGTTGACCGATTTTAGCTATAAAGCTGGTTCTGGTCCTTCGACGGAGAAGAGTTTTACGGTAAGTGGCACCTATTTATTAGGAGATATAAGCATTACTCCAACTTCTCATTTTGAGATTTCATCAACATCGGGTGCTAGTTTTGCTGCCGAAAGTCCATTGGTGATTACACCAAGTAGTGGCACAGTAGCTACAACTACTATTTATGTTAGATTGAAAGCTGGATTATCAGCTGCCGATTACACAACAGATAGCATTGCTGTTTCTACAACAAGTGCATCGTCAGCAGGAGTTGCATGTAGTGGAACAGTGCTACCTTCTGGTTCGGTATATACAATCGGTACAAATGGCGATTACACAACACTTGCCGAAGCTTTTGGTGATATAAATCGTGGTTATATTATCGGTGAGATTGAACTTAAAATTAAATCAAATCTTACAGAAACAGAATCAGCGATACTTTATCCAACTGGAGCTGTGAACCCTGGTGGAACATCTAATTATACGTCTGTGTCAATCTATCCAATTGTTGATGGACTTACTATTTCTGGATCGCTCCCATCAGCAAGTCTTATCGAATTGTCGGGCTGTAGCCACGTCACGATTGATGGTCGTGTTAATAAATCGGGAAATCTTCGTTCATTAACATTAATGAATACGACTCTTGAAGATGGAATGGGTGTAACTTTCTCAAACAATGCGCAATACGACACATTGAGTTATTGTGTGGTGAGAGCAAGTGCAACTACTACGCGAGGCGTTGTCAATTTTGCCATTCCAAGTGCTGCCGGAAGCGGAAATAGCCACATTATGGTGAATAATAACTTGATTAAAGGAAACGAAACAGGCAGACCTTATCACAGTTTGTATTCTAAAGGTTATGCCGGAGCTCCAAGTATCGATAATACAATTGTTGATAATGAGTTCTCGCAATTCCTCCGCTCTGGCATCTCTACTTCTGGACTCTACTTATATGGTTCCGAAAATAGAGATTGGACTATAGTTGGGAATAGTTTTTACGATGACGCTACCACTTTTGTTCCTTCAGCGACTGCGCTCTCTTATTATGCAATCAATATTGCTGGTGGTAAAGGATTCACTGTTTCTGATAACTACATTGGTGGTTCATCATTGCGTTGTGGCGGTTCAGCATTAACCAAAACGAATGCTGGAGATAATACATTCTCTGCAATTTCTGTTACTTCGACAGAATCGGGTCTTGCAGCAAGTATTCAGAATAATACGGTTGCAAACATCAGTTGGTCGAACAGTGCCAAAGCATCATTTTATGGTATTTTAGCCGCTACAACTTCAACTGCTAATTTCAATATAGGTACGGTTGCAGGAAATACAATCGGATCGAATACTGGAACAGGTTCTATTCAATATACAGCGGCAGCAACTGGCGCAAATGTGTATGGAATCAATATTCAGACAAGTGGAATTACTAATTGTGAAAACAATAAGATAGGTTCTATCTCAACAAATGCTACTGGTGCCTATACCGCTAATATTTATGGTATCTATAAAGCAGGTGTTGCTGGTAAAACGAATATTCTATTCAATACCATTGGTAGTCCTTCTACGGCAAACAGTTTAAATGCTCAAACGGTGGTTTCGGCACAATATATCTATGGAATTAATTCTGCTGGTACCGATACGGTTAAGATTAGTAATAACTTGATTGCTAACTTGACTAATGCAACGACTTCTGTAGGTGGAACGTATGGGATTAACTACACAGCTGGAAAATTGACAGTAAATGCAAATCAAATTCATAGTATTGTAGCTACTAGCAATAGTACTTCATCTATGTTGGTCGGTATTGCTGCTTCAACAGGTAGTACTTCGGTTTGCTCGAATAATGTGATAAGTATTGGTGGTAATCATGCAACTTTAATCTACGGATTATACGAATTAGCTGCCGCTACGAATACCTCTTTTCTTCATAATACAGTTTATGTGAATGGAAGTCCAGCAAGTGGTACTCAGAAATCATATTGTATTGGTAGTGCTGGGGCTGCGAATATTCGCAATTTCCGCAATAATATTCTTTTCAATGCTCGTTCAGGTGGAGGTAGCCATTATGCAATTTCAATGGCAGCAACTACTTCTGGTTCATATACAGTTAATGGAAATGATTATTATGTATCAGGAACTGGTGGTGTAATAGGTAGTTATAACTATAGTGCAAAAAGTACACTTGCTTTGTGGCAAACAGCTACAGGTCAAGATGCAAATAGCTTGAATACCAATCCAGGATTCACGGCTGCAGGTGGCACAACCATTGCGAGCTACAATACTTCGGCAACGTTGAATGGTGTTTCGGGTACAGGCATTGCAGTTGATTATGCAAATGTAACACGTACAATCCCTAAGATGGGAGCATTGGAAGTTTCTTATACTGCGCCTGCTTTAATTACATCTGCTACATCATTATCTGGCTTTGTGTATGAATCACAATCGGGACCATCGACTTCGCAATCAATCACAGTGAGTGGTACGAATTTAGCTCAAAACCTTTTCGTTCAGGCTTCACCAAATTTCGAAGTGTCGCTACAAGCCGATACATTGTTTACTACTAGCTCAATCGCTCTTGTTCCAACAAGTGGTACAGTTAGTACAACAACCATTTATGTAAGATTGAAGAAAGGATTAGATCCTGCAACTTATGCAACAGATAGTTTGATTGTTTGGTCATTAGGAGCTGTTTCTAAGAATGTATCGTTAAGTGGAACAGTTACGGCTATTCCTCCATCAATGATCGTTGCATCTCCTATGAGCCAATTTGCTTATGTATTGGCACACGGTCCTTCAACTGCGCAATCATTTACTGTCTCAGGCTCACATTTAGTCGGAAATGTAACAGTTACTGCTTCGACCAATTATGAAGTGTCGTTGTCTCCATCCACTGGATTTACTTCGGGTTCTGTATCGATTACTCCTACAAACGGATTGCTGACTTTATCGCCTGTATATGTTCGTTTGAAAGCTGGTCTTGCTCTTGCAAATTACAACGGTGAAACAATCACTATTTCATCTTCGGGAGCAACTACATTAAACGTAACTTGTAATGGCGTTGTTGGAGTTGGTAAAACATTCACAGTGAAAGTGCCTGATGGAACAGAGCATGTATATATTGCTGGTGATTTCACGTTGAAAAACTGGAATATAACCACTCCTTACGAATTGCTTCCAACTGCAACTGCAAATGTGTTTAGTGGAACTTTCGCTTGTGCGGACAATATTAGCTACAAATATCTAAATGAAAAAGGAGATTGGGATTATCAAGCAGCCGTTTCTGTAGGTGGTGCAGCCGAATCTAATCGCACTTATCATGCATCAGATACCATTGCTGCTTGGTTGAACGTAAAAGAGATAACATTGAATGTTAGTTTTGGTACAACAACTCCTGTTCCTAATCAATTGTTTGTAAGTGGAAGCTGGGATAATTGGGCAACACCTATCGAATTAACTGGAAATGGCACATCGTTTACGAAAGTTTTGGGTGGCTCTGCTGGTGATAAATATTCAGGGAACACAACATACAAATATTACACCAACGAGCAAGCTTCTATCAACTGGGAGTCGAATGCAGATGGCTCTGCAAGAGACAATCGCTTGACAATAGATCCCGTAATGACTGATGTAATTCCTCGATTTACAACTGTATTACCTGTACCTACAACAGACAGTAAATGGAGAAGTCTTCCTATTCGCTCCGAAGCTGAATATAATCAGAATATGGCAGGTGGAGAAGGAGAACAAATCTTCCACGGATTCTCTCGTTGTTTGAACAATCCTGACTACATTTATGCTTGTCACGATGTGATGGGAACTTGGCGTAGTATCGATGGTGGTGCAACATGGAAGAAAAACATTGACAATGGTCTTTGGCTTCCATTTACACAAACTATTACGGTTGATCCTGTTAATCCAAACCTTGCGTTTGTTCAAATCAATAGCAGTTGGTGGAGATTAAATGTTGATTCGGCAGCAAATCTACAAGGACTCTATCGGACAATTGATGGTGGAACAAATTGGGAGCATGTATTAGTTGCTGATAATCCAAAAGATGAAAGAAGAATGCGTCACATGACTGCATATTCACCAGCATCGATGAGTACACCAACCACTTCTCCAACACGTTGGTACTCTCTATACGATAGAAATGGTTTGTATCGTTCAGATAATAGCGGTGTTGCAGGAAGTTGGACGAAAGTGGCAACCCTTGATACAATTGTTACAGATGTGGTTCCTCACCCTACGCTTTTGAATGTAGTCTATGTTTCTACCGACAAAGGTTTGTATAAGAGTACCGATGGTGGTGTTACATTGAATTTGATGTCTCAATTCGGAGGAAATAGAATTACTTCGGTGGTCATCAATCCACAAGATACAACTAAAATGTATGTAGTTGTTGTCAATACAAAAGGATTGGCTGTATTAGATAATGGAATGTATGTCTCTACGAATGGTGGTAGCACATTTACCAGACCTGTATTCTGGCATCCTACCAAGGCTGGTTCAGAAGTGACAACCGACTGTAAACAGGTTTATATTAATCCTGGATTTCCAGAGCAAATCTATTGGATTGGCGGCTCTACTTATGGAAATATCACCAAAGTGAGTAATGATGGTGGTGTTCGTTGGAGTAATCCATTGGCTAAATCAATCACTTTCCCAGGGCTTGCTCGTGAAACAGGATGGAGACGCAGTATTTCAGGCGAGTTCGCTTCGGTATTGCCCGATCCAAAAAACAAATATGGAGATGCAGTGGCAACCGGTGCTTCTACAATTGTAAAGGTGACGAATATCGACAAATCGACTCCAACTGTATTTGAAAGTGCAACTGGATTCACCGGAAACTCGAGTATGGCAAGTGCTGATGCGATTAATTTCCATCCTACTGAATCGAATATGATGATGTTCTCGTGCAACGACATTGGACCTCGTACCTCTACGACTGGAGGCAGTTGGGTTCACGAACCGGATTCTACATTCTACGCATGGTGGCAAAAAGATGCTCGCATTGAGTGGGCAGGTGCCTACTCGGCAGATTATCAGAGATCAGCGACATCTACACCTTCATCAATTGTTGTTTCAAGTTGTGGAATGTACAATGAAAAATCACAGTTGATGAGAAGTTCTGATTATGGCGTGCATTGGGATACGTTGACTACTGTTCCTCCTAAATACGACATTAATGGAACTATTCTGAGAGATTCGGTTTCAGGTGCAATTCTTTGGGATGTAAAAGCAAATCGCCAAGCCTTCGAGTTTGTTGCTTTCGATCCAGAGGTGGGTTACGAGAATTATGTCTATTCAGGTAACATGATGTCTACCGATGGTGGTATCACCTTCAACTATATCAACTATCCAGTGGCAAGTTATTCAGGCACCTACAACGCGACGACTAACCCTTATCGCACTTGTTTGCCAACAGTCTTGGGCGTATCACTCGATACATTGGGTCATTCGCATTTAATTGCAGTGAATGGATACAAAACCAAAATTTGGCGTTCGGATGATCATGGTGCTACTTGGTATAATTGCTATACTAATCCGCAGGCAAATTCTTTGAAATGGATGGATCGAATTATTCCTTTTGCAGTTCATCCAACAAATCCGAACATCTATTTTATTATGACTCCAGGTACGCACGATTTGCGTAAGGTAGTCTATAATCCTGCTACTGGAACTAGTACGAATTATGATTTGAATGTCTTTAGTTATTTGCCATCTGGGACGCCAGCTGCAGTAATTGCGAGCAATCAAATCAGATTTGTAACCATCGATCCAATCGACCCAGACGTAATGTATGTTGCGATGTCGATTGCGGGTGTACCAAATGTGTATGCAAGTTATAATGGAGGCTCAAGTTGGGAAGCCGTTTCTCAAGGTCTTGCTTGTCAAGGTGGCTCATTGAAAGTAAATCCTCATACCAGAGAGTTGTATCGCGGTTCAATGGCAGGCGTTTGGATTTATCCTCAACCATCTTCTCCTGCACCTGCTCCAAGAGTAACTCACAGGCCTCAAGCTGAAAACGATTTCAGAATATTTGTTGACCCAACTGATAATTTGCGCATTTATGGTGCAAAAGATCGTGAGTTGTTCATCATCTACAATTTGACCGGTAGTGAAATCAAAAGCTTCACAGGTCGAATCACTTCGATTATCGATTTAAGCTCCGGAGTTTATATTTTGAAGAGCAGTAACCACAAACCAATGAAGTTTGTGAAAAAATAAGATTGTAATTCTCTAAATAGTATGCCCCGCTATATGTAACGTAGTGGGGCATTTTTTTTGCATAAGGTTTTGGCACTGTCTGGTTACGTTCCATACATGATTTTTTGTAAATACCTGATCTCTTTGCTTTAGTGTTGTGTGCGACAACATTAATATTTTGTATCATTTAGTGCAAGTTAAGTGTCATTTAGGATATTTCATGAGAGAGAATTAGGCTGTTACTTTGTATTTCTTATATTCTATTACAATAATTCTTTTGTAGTATGAATATTTTGACAATATGATGTTGCTTAATTGACTATAATCAAATGAAAAGATTAGTACTTTTACTCGTTTTGCCACTATTTTTAATCCATGTGAATGCATCTACAGTTGTAACTGTGGGCACTTCTGATGCTGACTATTCCACATTGTATGACGCATTCTACGATGTGAACAAAGGTTACCTTTCGGGTGATGTGATTATCAAAATCACTTCTAATACAAATGAAACGTCGGCTGCCACATTAACTGCATCTGGCAAAGTCAATCCGGGAGGAACCTCGAACTATACTTCCGTTACAGTTTATCCTACCGTTACAGGAGTGACAATCAGTGGAAATTTGGCTTCAGATAATGTGATTGATCTTGAAGGCGCTGATCATGTGACTATCGATGGTCGTGTGAATGCTACAGGCAATACGCCAAGTTTGATTATTGAAAATTCAGCGAATGTAGGTGCTACAGCAGTTGGTTTATCGTATGGTGCTGAATACAATGCGGTTAAGTACTGTGTTTTAAAAGGTTATTCAACAACTTCTCGAGGGGTCATCAATCTTGATAATCGCTCAGGAACTGCTGGTATTGGCGATAGTCATAATTTGTTTGACAACAATGTGATCAGAGGAAATGCTACAGGGACTCCCTATTTTGGTATTTATGCGCTTGGGTTAGCGGGTTCTGTATCTTTTGATAATACGATTAGTAATAATAGCTTTCCCGATTTCCTTCAAGTCGGTTCTTCTTCGTCGGGTGTAAAGATCGGTGCCAACTGTTCTACATGGACTGTCAAAGGGAATAACTTCTATTGTGAATCTGGGACTTTTGCAGCTACTGGGTCTTTTACTACTTCTGCCATTAGTATTATTAGTGGATCAGGCTATGTGGTTGAAAATAATTATATTGGAGGTACGTCGGTCAGATGTGGTGGCGCAAAACTTGTCAAAACAAATGGCGGTGATCAAACATTCTCAGGCATTGATTTAGTTGTCGGCTCAGGATCCGCTACAAGTGTGCAAGGCAATGTAATTCAGAATATTGATTGGTCGAATAGTGGAAAAAACACTTTTTACGGAATATATGTGGAGTTGTCCAGTACTGGTGATGTCAATATTGGAACGATTTCGGGAAATACGATTGGTTCAAACACAGGTGCAGGCTCAATCACCTATACCGCAGCTGTAACGGGTGGCAATGTGTATGGCATTTATTCGAATACGTCAGGGAATTTGATCTGTAATTACAATTTGATAGGTTCATTAACCGGAAATAATACGGATGGTTTTACGACTAATATGAGTGCAATCTATGTGGGGGGGACTTCAGGTAATTGTACGATTAACTACAATACTATCGGTAGCTCCGATACCCCAAATAGCATTATTTCGACTGCGGCTACCAGTTCCGAAAATGTGTATGGCATAAATGTTGCCGGATTGAATACAAATGAGATTAACCACAATGTTATTTCCAATCTAACTACAGGGTCAACTGTCAGCGGAGCTGTGTATGGCATCTATTTAAATGGTGGAACTAATTCAGTAAATGCTAATTTTATTCACAGTTTTGCAGTAACCTCTAATGCAAGTACTAGTAGTAGTAGCGCTATGCAAATTGGTATTGGAAGCGTAAAAGGCTCAAACCTGATTACCAACAATGTGATTCGTTTGGGAGGAAGCACTTATGGATCCATTATTTATGGTTTATATGAGTTAAACTCTGCTACCAGCACTTCCATTTTACACAATACGGTCTACATCGGTGATGTGAATCCTACGCCGGGAGCTCAAAAGTCGTATGGACTATATAGTGCAGGAACGACAAATAGTCGCTTATTCAAAAATAATATTTTGGTGAATGCACGTACCGGTGGCACTGGAACAAAAGTAGCAGCTACAATTACTGCGAATACGACGGGAACATTGACGGTCGATTATAATGATTTTGTACCTGCGTACACCACTTTAGGAACAAATAGCTTGAATGCTAATCCTGGATTCACTTCTGCTGGAGGTGTTACGGTTGCTAGCTATAATAAATCTGCTACATTAAATGGACTATCTGGGACTGGTGTTGCTTCCGATTTTGGAGGAACTACTCGCGCATCAACTCCACAAATGGGTGCTCTTGAATCTGCGTATTCATCACCAGCACTGACTCTTTCTACTTCTACTCTTTCTGGATTTAGTTATATTGAAGGGAATGGTCCATCAGCTACACAAACATTCACGCTAAGTGGGTCGCATTTGATTGATAATATTACCTTGTCGGCTAGTGCCGATTATGAAATTTCGACAAATGCAGTATCTGGATTTAGTAATTATATAACTCTCGCTCCTACATCTGGCTCGCTCGCAAATACAACTATTTATGTGCGATTAGAAGCTAATTTAGGATCAGCTAATTATAGTGCTCAACCCATTGTTGTGAATACGTCGGGTGTTTCTGCTTCGGAGGTATTATGTAGTGGTGTCGTCAATCCAGTACCGCCACTTGTTTCCCTTTCTACACAAGCATTGTCCAATTTCAATTATGCGGTAGGTGCTGGTCCATCGGCATCTCAATATTTTGTAGTAGATGCTACTCATTTGACTCAAAACTTAATTATAACACCTTCTATAAATTATCAAATTTCATTCAATCCAGATACAAATTTCACTTCATCATCGCTCTTTGTGGTTCCTTCTAGTGGTACAATTGCTGCGAAAATAATCTATGTGAGATTGAAAACAGGACTTGCAAATGGCATATATAATTCAGAGAATATTACTATCTCAAGTGTAGGTGCTACCTCTTTAGCTGTTACTTGCAATGGGTCAACTGCAAGTGGAAAGACATTTACAGTTACTGCTCCAGCTGGTACATCGCACATATATATAGCGGGTAGTTTTACTTTGAAAAACTGGGATATAGTCGATCCGTATGAGTTGACAAGGTTAGGGGTTTCGAATCAGTTTACGGGAACGTTTATCTGTGATAACTCAATTCAGTATAAATATCTCAATGAAAAAGGAGATTGGGATTATCAAGCTGCGGTTTCTGTAGGAGGTGCTTCAGAAACGAATCGTAGTTATAATGCTTCAGATGTGGTTGCTGCGTGGCTCAATGTGAAACAGATTCAACTCAATGTTAGTTTTGCAACAACGGGAGTTCCTACTCAGCTTTTTGCAAAAGGAAGTTGGGACAATTGGACAACACCAGTCGAATTAATTAAAAGTGGTGATACTTTTTCCAAAATTTTAGGTGGTAATAGTGGCGATAAGTTTTCTGGTTCTACACAATATAAATATTATACCAACGAGCAAAGTTTAGTCAATTGGGAGGCGAATGCGAATGGCACTTTAAGCTCGAACCGATGGGCAATAGATCCTGTGATGACAGACCAAATAGCACGATTCACAATCGTTGTGCCAGAACCAAGCAATCAACAATGGCGATCTTTGCCTATTCGCTCTAAAGCTGAATACGACCAAAATATGCCAGGAGGTGAAGGTGAACAGATTTTCCACGGATTCTCTCGTTGTCTGACGAATCCTGATTACATTTATGGTTGTCACGACGTGATGGGTACATGGCGAAGTACCGATGGTGGTGCAACATGGCACAAAAATATTGACAAAGGACTTTGGCTGCCTTTTACACGTTCTATCGAGGTCGATCCAGTGAATCCAAATCTAGTTTTTGTAGAAGTAAATAATGGATGGTGGAGTGTGAATGCAACCTCTTCGCAGACTTTACAAGGCGTTTATCGCTCTGAAGATGGCGGAACCAATTGGACGCAAATGTTTTATGCCGATAATACTCAAAACGAGCGTCGGATGCGACATCTGATTGCTTATTCTTCTGCATCAATGGCAACACCAAAAACATCGCCTACGCGCTGGTATGCTGCGGTGGATAAAAACGGGCTCTATCGATCCGACAATAGTGGCGTGGCAAATAGCTGGTCTAAAGTTGCTGCCATTGACACCATTATCACAGATGTGGTACCTCACCCAACATTGTTAAATGTGGTGTATGTAACTACCGATAAAGGACTTTTTAAAAGTTCGAATGGTGGTGCCACCTTGACTTTGGTGCCAACCTTTGGCGGAGATAGAATTACCTCTTTTGTCATCAATCCAAAAGATACGACTAAAATATATGTAGTGGTTGTTAACGAAAAGGGCTTGGCTACGTTGCGTAACGGTATGTATGTATCAACCAACGGTGGTGCAACTTACACGAAGCCGGTATTCTGGCATCCAACCAAAGCGGGTGTTGAGGTTACAACTGACTGTAAACAGGTTTATTTGAATCCTGGGTTCCCGGAGCAAATATTTTGGATTGGAGGTTCTAATTATGGTAATATTACTCAGTTGAGTAATGATGGAGGTGTGCGTTGGAGCAATCCGTTAGCCAAATCAATTACATTTCCCGGATTAGCTCGTGAAACAGGTTGGAGACGAAGTATCTCAGGTGAATTTGCTTCTGTATTGCCCGATCCGAAGAATAAATATGGCGATGTGGTGGCCACTGGCGCATCTACCATTGTGAAGATTACAGATTTGCAAAAATCGACTCCTAAAGTGTTTGAGAGTGCTGCCGGTTTTACTGGAAACTCAAGTATGGGTGGTGCTGATGCTATCAATTTCCACCCAACCTTATCTACTCGCATGATGTTCTCTTGTAACGATATTGGACCACGTACCACGACTACAGGGGGTAAATGGTTTCACGAGCCTGATTCGACCTTCTACGCATGGTGGCAAAAAGATGCTCGCCTTGAGTGGGCAGGAGCTTATTCAGCAGATTATCAACCATCTTATAATGGCACGCCATCTTCCGTTGTGGTGTCGAGTTGTGGTTTGTATAACGAGCATTCGCAACTGATGCGAAGCTCTGACTTCGGTGTGCATTGGGACACCTTGACCACTGTTCCTCCACTATTGGATGTTAATAATGTTATAGTGAGAGATACGTTGGGCAATATTAAATGGGATGTGAAAGCAAACCGTCAAGCGTTTGAATACGTCGGCTTCGATCCAGAAGTTGGATACGAAAATTATGTCTATTCCGGCAATATGATGTCAACGGATGGAGGTATTACTTTCAATTACATTAATTATCCAGTTTCTTCCTATTCTGGCGTTTATAATGCTATTACCAATCCTTACCATACCTGTTTACCAACTGTTTTAGGAATATCGAAAGATACGAATGGTCACTCTCATTTGATCGCAGTGAATGGTTATAAAACGAAAATTTGGCGTTCAGATGATCATGGCGCTACTTGGTACAATTGCTACACCAATCCTCAATCGAATTCTTTGAAATTTCTGGATCGTATTATTGCCTTTGCAGTTCATCCTACCAATCCGAATATCTACTTTATTATGACACCGGGTACGCATGATTTGCGAAAAGTAGTCTATAATCCTTCTACAGCAACAAGTACCAATACCGATCTTAATATATTCAGATATTTGCCATCCAATACACCTGCAGAAGTGATTTCGAGCAACCAGATCCGATATGTAACGATAGATCCGATTGAACCGAATACCATGTATGTGGGTATGTCATTCTCTGGTATCCCGAATGTGTATGTGAGCTATAATGGCGGATCAACATGGGCTCCGATGGCAGATGGATTGTCATGTCACGGTGGCTCTATCAAGGTGAATCCCCATACAGGGGAGTTATACCGTGGTTCTATGGCTGGTGTTTGGATTGCACCAACTCCTCGTTCCATTATTACAGAGGTGAAACCTCCAATGATTGAAAACAATGAGCTGAAAGTTTTTGCAAACAAAGCATCAGAATTAATCAAGATTTATGGAGCAGAAGAGACTACTCCATTCGTGATCTATAATTTAATGGGAAGGATAGTCAAAAACTTTACTGGAAATAGTACTTCGTTGGTAGGATTGCCATCAGGAGTCTATATTTTAAAGAGTAATACATATTCACCCGTTAAGTTTATGAAAAATTAGTAGCTTTGATAATTTTAAATATTATTGAAACGAACAATTCGTAAGACAATATCACTTAAACATCATACCCCACATGTATTAAGCTAATATCAAAGGGGAATCTGAAAATCTACAAATTATGAAAAAATTAAAATTTCTATCTTTAGCAATCTTGATGATGGCTGCTACGTATGCTGTTTCAGCGGAAACAATAGTATGTGTGCCAGGTGATGATGTAAGTGCAAAATTTTTAGCAGCCAATAACGGCGATATTATCGAATTATCGTCTGAAGGTACCTATTTGTGGACTCAACGAGTAGATATTACAGTGCCTAAAACAATTACATTACGAGCTGCCGCTGGATTGCTTAATCGTCCAGTCTTAAAATTGCAAGTGTCTGCGGATATTTTGTTTATGATTTTTTACAATCTTGGTACATCAAGCGGAGTGGTCTCATTTGAAGGCATTGAAATTGATGGAAATTTGCAATCTGGTTCGTTAATTGCAATAAAATGTTCTACTGGATTTAATACCGATGTTGTCATGAACAACTGTTTGGTGCGGAACCTTTTGAATGCAACTACGTTGTCAAGTACCACTTGTTTTACGTATTCTAATTTGGGCTCAGGGAATATGAATCCCAATAGTCTGACTGTTACAAACTCGGTGTTTTTATTTAATGGACAAGGAGTAATGGCCGCATCGGGAGTAGGACGTCCTAAAAATGTCACTTTTACCAACTGTTATTTCAAAGGACATTATGTCAAAACCATTGCAAACTCAAGCGCTCAATTAGTCGATTTATATCTTTTAGATCATTGTACTTTTGATAGCAATAATAGCATGGATGTAAGCCTCTGGGGAAATGCTGAAATTAAAAATTGCATTTTTGCGAATAGCACTTCAACCGGTAGCAGTTCTACTGCAAATGCATTCGGTACAGGAGGAAATATGATGACTAAGTGTGGACTTTTCTATGAAGGTGCCGCAAACAAAGCATTTCCGAATGCCATAATAGATGCAACTACACTTCGTACCAACCCGCTGCTTGATTTTAATGGATTTGCTACGGCACCAGAATATTTAGCTGCCGGAACTGATGGAGAGTCAATTGGTTTCTATGAAGCGAATGGACTTACTCTTCTTACCGGACTCAAAACGGTTGTTAAAGATGTACCTCTGGTTGTTATGCAGAATGGTACTGAATTTGTCGTGAAAGGTGTTTCCAATGCAAAATGCAGTATTTTTAATATTGGAGGTCAGTTAGTTGCAAAAACTGAAGTGAAAGATGGAGCGTTGAAATTTGCTGCCAGCAAAGGCGGTGTTTACTTTCTACATATAAATGATAAAGTCCTTAAATTTTCGGTGAAATAAATTTTAAAACGTTATTTTCATTTCAAATATCTAATTTGCCGTATGAGTAAAAAGCTTTTTTTGACGCTGCTATTAGCGATTTTTTCATTTCAACTTTTCGATCTGCAAGCTCAGTCGGTTCAGATAGTCCCTCAGCCTAACTCTGTAGTGGTGTTAAAGGGTAAATTTACGCTCTTAAAGACTACTGCAATTACTTACTCAGGTGGTGAATCAGCAAAACCTATTGCGCAACAGTTAGCGGATTTATTAAATCGATCTACGGGATATGTTTATACTGTAAAGAAAGAGGCTGTTGGCAATTCCATCCATTTTCAATTAATTCAAAGTCGATCTTTTTCTCCAGAAGGCTACACGCTGAAAGTAGGAGTAAAGGGCGTGAAAATTACAGCCGCAACACCTCAAGGGCTTTTCTATGGTTTGCAATCTCTTCGTCAACTTTTTCCTGCAGAAATTGAGAGTGAAAATAGCAATCCTGTTGCATGGTCAATTCCGTATTTGAATATTGAAGATTCTCCTCGTTACACTTATCGTGGAATGCATCTTGATGTTTCACGTCATTTCTTCGATAAAAAAGTGGTGATGAAATATATCGATATGATGTCTCTTTATAAGTATAATACTTTTCATTGGCATTTAACAGATGATCAAGGATGGCGTATTCAGATTAAGAAATATCCAAAACTGACAAAAATTAGTGCTTTTCGCACTGAATGCAATGGCGATACTGTTGGAGGTTATTATACTCAAGACGAAGTGAAAGAAGTAGTTGCCTATGCTAAGCAGCGATTTGTTGAGGTGATTCCCGAGATAGAGATGCCGGGTCATGCGGTTTCAGTTTTAGCAGCTTACCCAGAATTTTCGTGCAGCGGCGGTCCGTTTACAGTACCCGCTACATGGGGGATTTTTCATGATGTGTTTTGCGCGGGCAACGATTCTGTTTATCAATTTATGCAAAATGTGATGGACGAAGTTACACCTTTATTTCCGAGTAAATATGTTCACATAGGTGGAGATGAATGCAAAAAAACAAGATGGGAGAGGTGCATGAAGTGTCAAAAACGCATGAAGGATGAGAATTTGGCGAATGAACACCAATTGCAAAGCTACTTTATCAACCGAATGGAGAAATACCTCAATAAAAGTGGTAAACAAATAATTGGTTGGGATGAAATCCTCGAAGGTGGAATCTCCAATTCAGCTACTATTATGTCGTGGCGAGGGGTCAAAGGCGGTATTGAAGCAGCTACTCATGGCAATGATGTGGTGATGACTCCCGGTTCGCATTGTTACTTCGACCATTATCAAGGAGACCAAAATACAGAGCCACTAGCTTTTGGAAAGGGCAAGAAATATGACATCCCTTTGGCACAGGTATATACATTTAATCCTACACCCAAAGAGTTGACCACAGAGCAAGCCAAACATATACTCGGTGGACAAGCTAACCTTTGGACAGAATATATCTCCACAGCATCTCATCTGGAGTATATGGCTTATCCGAGAGCCCTAGCGATGAGCGAATGCTTATGGACAATGCCTGTTCATAAAGATTACGATTTTTTTACAACAAAAGTGCATGCTCATTACGATCGTATGACTCGCTACGGAATTAATTTCTCGAAGAGCGCAGATAAATAACAGACGAATGTGACCAAGTGAGGGTGCGACACCAAGTCGCGCCATTCCAAACCATTACTCTTTCAAGTCCCTCTCCATTTGGAGTAGGTTTTTTGGAGAGGTGTCTTGGAAGAGCTTGTCCCGCCTGAGCGGGAGGTGTAGTGCCATTTGGTGCAATCAAATTGCCATTTAGTGAATTGATTAATGAGTGAATTATCATTTAATTTGTAAAATTAATTTAGGTATCAACCTTAAAACAAAAAAAACTGTGCGCGAACACTTTTTTAAGCTTGATCATTTAAGTGCGATTTTGTCTATTTGTAGTCTAAAAAAAAGTATAAATACCATGCAAAAAAACACGCTGATTATTTTTTTGATAATTCTTTGTAACTTCTTAAGCCAAGCACAAGATCCTACAAATATTCCCGGCACTATCTATTCCGAAGAATTGGTGCCGCCTTATGCTGCTCCAAGAGATGTAATGACAACTTTTGCTGGTAAGAAAATCAAAACCACAAAAGAGTGGGAAACCATTCGCCGTCCCGAAATTTTGAAAGTGCTATCCACCGAGATGTATGGTTTTACACCTCAAGAGAAAATTCCGGTAAGCTATCGACTGGTTGAAGTCAATAAAAATGCTTTTAATGGAAAAGCAACACGCAAACAGATTGAAATGACTTTTACCAATAATGGCAAAACGCTCAAAGTTCAATTGTTGCTTTACTCGCCCAACAACAAGAAAAAACCAGCACCCGTTTTCGAGATATTGAATTTCTGTGGCAATCAAAGTTTGGATTATGATTCGGCCATTGTAATTTCAAAGAACTTGACTGAAGAATTTGAAAAAACTGTTTACAAAAGACGAATAGAACGCACAAAACGTGGTGCAGATGCCTATATGTTTCCATTGGAACAGATTATCGATCATGGGATAGGCTTTGCAACTGCTTGGTATGGCGATTTTGATCCTGATTATTACGATGGATTTCACAATGGAATTCACAATTTGTTCTTAAAGGAGGGCGAAAAACACAGAGATAACGACTGGGGAAGTATTGGCGCTTGGGCTTGGGGTTTGAGTCGAATAATGGATTACATCGAAACGGACAATGACTTTGATACCAAGAAAGTAGCCGTGGTTGGTCATTCGCGCAATGCCAAAGCCGCTCTTTGGGCTTCGGCGCAAGATCAACGATTTGCAATTACGATTCCCAACAATTCGGGTTGTGGTGGTGCTGCGCTTATGAAACGAATTTATGGCGAAACGGCCTCTTCAATAAATATGTTATTTCCTCACTGGTTTTGCGAGAATTTCAAGAAATACAACAACAACGAGGATTCACTGACAACCGATTCACACGAATTAATAGCTTTAGTAGCTCCCCGTCCATTGTATGTGGCGAGTGCCAAATACGACCAATGGGCAGACCCTGTTGGTGAATTTATGGGTATGTACAAAGCTCAACCTATATGGGAACTATATGGGAAAAAGCGGTTTGCTTACGACCACATGACGCCACTCGGTTTTAAGGTCATAAAGTCGCAAGTTGGGTATCATTATCGCGAAGGTCGTCACGATTTATTGATTTACGATTGGGAAGCTTACATTGCATTTTTAGAATATCACTTTAAAATGTAAAAAAATATATAAAGTGAGACATCCATGACCTAATAAAAAAATTAGGACAAACAAGGCAATGATTAAATATTGATACCTCTCTTTATTCCCCCTTTGGGGTTAGGGGGCTAAATTATTAACACATGAGAATTAAAATTGTAATTGTTATTTTAATGGTGTTGTGTAGCATTGCTTCCCATGCAAAGACCTATTATCTGTCTGAAAAAATGGGTCTTGATACGAATGCAGGAACAAACCAATCGACATGGAAGACACTGGTTAAAGCACAGTCTGTAGTTCAGCAGGGCGATACAGTATTGCTGAGGAATGGTAACTATGGCGTTTTTACTGCTAATGTTGGTTCGGTGAAAAAAACAAACTGGACGAATTATATGGCAGAGAGTGGGCAAGATTCTGTACGTTTCGAACGGATAGCTGTAACAGGAACAAATGCTGATGCTTACTTAAATTTCGAAAATATTGACATTCACTACCCAGCATGGACTGGGAATACATCGTTTTCCTTTGGTAGCGAGCCTAATTTGGCCGATTTTTCGGGTGTGAGTTTTGTTAAATTTAAAAAATGTAAATTTCACGGCGACAATCAATACGAAACTGGCGGTGCTATCCAGTTTAATCATCTTCTGTTCGATTGGGCAAATACATCGGCTGTAAAGTTAGCAGTACACGATTTAAAAGTTGATAGTTGTGACATTTACAATACGCCAACAGGCATCCGTTTTAGTGGATACAATGTCAATATTTTGAATAACCATATTCACCGCATTCACGGTACAATAATTGGACAATTGGGAGGAGGAATGGGCAGCATGACTGAAATTTCTGCTGTGGATTCAAATGCTTGTCGCAATGTATTGATCGAAAACAACCACCTTCACGACCAGCGCATGTTTCCGCTCGAACTGTATTATGCCGCTAGCACGTGGGGCAAAACTCATTCAAGTGTGATTGGATGTAGAGGAGTTGATTTTACCATAAGAGGGAATCATATTCACGATACTTATAACCCACTCATTCAATTGTACGGAAATGAACCATCGCTACATGGGAAATACGACAAAGGAAATCTATTGATTGAAAATAATATTATCTACGACCACGGTGGTTTACAAATTATATACAACCCAGGTACCACTGTAGATGCAAGCATCGGTGGGCCTATTATTTTTAGACATAATACTGTTATTTCGGGGAATCAAGATAGTACTTGGAATAATACCATGTCAGCAATTAGTAGATTTAGAGCCAATGCTACCAAACAAAGCTATATGCTTCGTTTCGGCGGTGTTCCGGGCGATGTGCAGCCGGTAGGTGAGGCACTGCCTTTTATCAATACCTATAATTACGACGGCTCTGATTCTTACTTCGAAGATAATGTGCTGATTTGTGAGGGAAACTTATCTAATTACGTTAAATCCCCATACATTTCTCCAAATATGAAATTCGAATACCGTAATAACTTGATTTATGGACAGGTATTTACGTCAATCCCCCTAGATGCATCAAATGTCAATATTTCTGACCAAATCACAAAAGGAAAATTACCAAAAGATTACATTGATACGCAGTTGTTTTTAACACCCAATTATACCAAAGCGCATGGATTAACTTATGTAAAAGGTAGTGGGTTCGACTTAACTCCGAAAGCATCAAGTGTCATCTGCACCATGTCCATAACCGGTGGGTATGTGGGAGCTATTCCGCCTGCTGACCTCACCACGATTAGGGAGATAGATGCTACAATGAATATCGTTGTTTATCCGAATCCATGTTCCGATTTACTGAAAATAGTGACAGATAATGAGGAGGCGATAGAGTTTTGTATCACTGATATGGTAGGAAAGATTGTCTATAAAAATAAAGGTGTCAATAGCTGCGATGTCTCTGGGTTGAGAGCTGGTATTTATTTAGTAAAAGTGACAAAAGGAAATCAGCTATTTTCTCAAAAACTGATTAAGAAATAAGTTGAATCAATTCGTAAAAATGCATATATCTCAAATTGAAATCTAGAAATCGCCTATAAAGCTGATCGAACCATTTGCCAGCGTTTAATCTATGGGATGAATGGCGCGAAGTTCTTCTTTTAACCGCTAAGTGCATTACGTGCTAAGCGGTAGGTTCTCGCTCGATTGTTGGTAATCATTAGGCGAATGTATTCATTCTCCTCTCCTTGGGAGAGGGATTTAGGGAGAGGTCTCTTCAACTCATTCCTTTCCAACAAAGTGCCATTTAGTGCAAACAAAGTGTCATTTGGTCTATTTTTTTCTCCAAAAAAATGATGTTCATTTGCACGTTGATATCCGTATAGGAAACGAACACGACAAACAATCCCGATAGCTATCGGGAGACACACAAGGAAATGTTTATGTGTGAGTTCCATGGGGCCTATTAAATAAATTACAAAATCATGAAAACTCGAATTTTATTCTTCTCTGCTCTCATTCTTATGGCTATTGAATCAGCTGTAAGTCAGAAAATTACTATGCCGCGCATATTGAACGACAACATGGTACTCCAACAAAATACGCAAGTGAAAATCTGGGGTTGGGCCACGCAAGGTACTGCTGTTGCTGTTACTGCCAGTTGGGGACAGACCGTCAATTGTACATCGGATGCCACTGGCAATTGGGTTGCGTCACTAAATACACCTGTGGCAGTAGCTGGACAAGCGCCCAAATATTCCATTAGCGTGGTAGGTCCTTCTAACACCCTTACTTTTTCAAATATCTTAGTCGGAGAAGTGTGGCTTTGCACCGGTCAGTCCAATATGTGGTTGCCCATGGGCACCTACCAGTCGTATTTGTACCGTGTGTTTAATCAAGCTGAGATAGATGCTGCCAATTATCCTAATATTCGTTTGTTTATGGTGGACTACAAAGCCTATAAATTGTCGCCTGCCACTTCAGCGCAAACCGATCTTCCCCGAGGTACATGGAAAGAGTGTAATCCTGCCAGTGTCGATTCATTTTCAATAATACCCTATTTCTTCGCAAGAGAGCTATACAAAAATCCATCGCTCAATGTACCTATTGGGGTTGTAAGTGTGGCGTGGGGTGGTAAACCGATTGCCGATTTTCTGATGGGTGGAGCCATTTACAATACATACATTGCTCCCCTTGTTCCATTTGCCGTAAAGGGTGTTTTGTGGTATCAAGGTGAGGCAGACTATAGAGGAAATACTTATGCCAGCCTACAAACTGCATTAGTCAACAACTGGCGAAAAACGAAAGGGACTAACTTCCCATTTTATGCTGTGCAATTGGCGCCCTACATCAGAACCACTGACCCAGCGAATGATCTTTACTATGTGTTGCCTCTATTTCGCGAATTTCAAAATACATTATTAAACTTACCAAATACAGGTATAGTAGTGAATACAGATTTGACGCTCGACTCCGCCGACACCTACAATATACACCCACCGCGCAAATTGGAGGTCGGTAAACGATTGGCTGCTTTGGCTTTGGCTAAAGATTATGGGCAAAATGTACAGTATCAAGGTCCTGTGTTTCAATCCATGGCTATCGAAGGCAATGCGATACGGATTTCGTTCGTTCCTGCTACTATTGGCACTGGATTGAATACACGAAATGGGAAAATACCCGCTACATTTCGCATTGCTGGCTCCGATAATAAATTTTATCCTGCCTATGCTCAAATCGATGGTAATACGGTGTTGGTCTCTTCTGATTATGTGACAAACCCAACCAATGTGCGATATGCATTTACTGATGGTGCAGTTACCAATCTTCAAAACAAAGAGGGATTTCCAGTAGTTCCTTTCAGAACCGACAATCTACAAGGTTGGACTGCTGCTATTTATGTCGATATGCCATTCCCACTCACTTCGGCTATTAATACCCTCGCATCGAATGCTTTGAAGGTATATCCTAATCCGTTTTGCGATTTTCTCAATCTGAACCTTAGCAATATCAGCGCAAAATCCATCATCGTAAAAGATGTGACTGGCAAGACTGTGCTCGTACAATCTATGGAGGGACAGTCGCAACTTCAGATCAACACGCGCGAACTTCAACAGGGCATCTACTTCCTGCACCTAATCTCCGATAAAGGAGTTGCTAATGCAGTCAAAATTATCAAAAAATAGAAGTTGTTAATATCGGTGAAGGTGCGATCCCCTCAATCCTTCACCTCCTCAATCCTTCACCCCCTCACTCCCTCTATCCCTCAATCCTTCTATCCCTAATAAAGTGTCATTTAGTGCAAGCAAATTCCCATTTTGTGTATTTTATTTGGTTTTTTTCTCCCTTACATTTGTACCGTTCAAGAAGTTATCTATTTTCTCTATTTATATTAAACCTAAATATCACACAACTATAATTTACTTACACAAAACAATTTACTAAACTTTTTATTATGAAAAAAATCATTCTTTTAATTTTGATTGCTCTACTGGGTAGCTATATGCAGAGGGCAAGTGCAGCAACTATCACGATGGATGGTATTACGCAGACAGACGTGAAAGCACAGGTGTTATCTGCCGGCGATGGGGATGTGATTGTGCTTACAAACGCTTCGGGTGCTTATACTTGGTCGTCAGGAATTACTACTTATGCAAATAGTATAACTGTTAAGGCTGACCCTTCCTTAACTACAAGACCTACAGTTAGTTGTAGTGGCTTAGCAAGTATACTTTTTAAAGCTACTCCAGCTACACTAAAAACAATTATATTTGATGGGATAGATTTTGATGGAGCAGGTACAGCTACTGGCTTTATCTCAGCAGCAGCTGCTACTGGTGGTGATGTGGAAATTAAAATTAACAATTGTGTTATTCGTAATTTATCTGCGAGTTCTAATTTTATTACGTATACTGTACGGACAGGTCTAACAATCTATAGTCCTTTAACAATTACAAATTCACGAGTGATTGGATTTGGTATATTTACTGCGTCGGCAGCAAAAGGAAGTTCTTCTTCTAATGTAACACTTCGCAATAGCTACTTTGCTAGTTATGCGTATGCAAGTAATATGATTACGAACAGTGGTGGAGCAAGTGCATCAATGACTGTTGACCATTGTACTTTCAATAATTGTGGAACAGGTACGAAGAAATTATTCAATTTATCGAGTGGCATGACAGCGGATATTAAAAATAATATCTTTGTGAATTGTGCTCAAACAGCAGCAAATACGTTTACTAGTGTTACCGTAACTGGTACTGGTAATGTAGTATATGCTTGCGGTGCAGGTATGACAGGATTTACTATTTCATCGACAGCAAATCCTAGTGTGCCAACATTACCTGCGAAAAATGCATTAACTACACCAGATGTAGATTATATTGCAACTGGTTCTGCAATGGGATATCAGAATGCTGCGGTTATTACCAAATCAACCTCTACATTATCTGGTTTTGCTTACAACGAAGGATCTGGTCCATCTGTTGCTCAAACGTTTACTGTTAGTGGTGCTGATTTAGCTAATGATTTAACAGTTACAGCTCCTACTAATTATGAGGTTTCCTTGGATGATGCTACTTATAGTTCATCAATCACACTTTCACCAACTTTAGGTGTAGTACCTACTACTACAGTATATGTTCGTTTAGTCACAGGTTTGGCTGCTGCATCTTACAATGGTGTAAATGTAACGTTGGCTTCGCTTAATGTTACAACTCAAAATATTGCATTAACCGGTACCGTTAGTGCAGGAGGTTCTGCTGCCTTTACAACTTCTACTGGTTCGTTGACTGGGTTCAACTATATTTACGCACAGGGTCCTTCTACTGAGCAATCATTCACAGTAAGTGGGTCAAACTTAACTGCTAATGTCGATATCGCAGCACCAACGAACTATGAAGTTTCATTAACTTCTGGATCAGGATTTGGCGTAAGTGCATCTATTCCTTTTGGTTCAGGTACATTATCTGCTGTTCCGGTGTATGTTCGATTGAAAGCAGGCTTGAATAGTGGTTCATACAATGCTGAAAATATTGCGTTGACTTCTACAGGAGCTACAGCACAAGGTGTTTCTTGCTCTGGTACGGTAACTCCTCCTACAGTAACGATTACTCCAACTTCGTTGACTTCGTTTTTTGCATTAGCAGGTTCTGCTACTCCTTCTACTGAGAAGACATTCACAGTTGGTGGTTCTAACTTGGCGGGTGATATCACAATAACACCTTCAACTAACTACGAAATTTCAACAGGAACTGGACTCTCTTTCTCTGCAACCAATCCAATCACGTTGACACCATCGAGTGGTACGGTTTCTACAACGACCATCTATGTGCGTTTGAAAGGTAGTTTAGCAATAGCTTCGTACAACGAAAATATCACTGTTGCAACAGCAGGTACATCTGATGCCACTGTTGCTTGTACAGGTGTTGTTGCTACTCCGATTGTTAAAGTAGGAACAACTGCTGGTACAGATAATAAATATTCTTGTCCATCAGTTAGTTATGTGTATGGTGCAGGTCCATCTGCAATTTCTGCGACCAATATGTATATATCGGGTGATTATTTGCAATCAGATGTAACTGCTACAGCTCCAACTGGTTTTGAGGTTTCGAAAGACAACTCAACTTTTGCTGACTTTGTCACTTATACAATGTCTGCTGCAACTGTATCTGGGAATCTTTATATTCGTTTGAAAGCTGGCTTGGCGACTGATATTTACGCAGGGGACATCACGTTGACTTCAACGGGTTCTGTAAATAGATTAGTCGGTATTACTAATTGTCCTGTTACAGGTGGTGCCGTAATCTGGGGTACAACTGCTAATATTGCCATTACAGCTCCAGCAGCATTTTCTTATGCAGGTAATGGTCCTTCTTCTTCTTCTAGTAACTTGAAAATAACATGCTCTGGTTTGACTTCTGATGTAACCATTACACCATCTGCCGGTTTCGAGGTTTCTACCGATAATGTAACTTTCCAATCGACTCCTTTGGCATATCCTAATACAGCAGGAGATATTACTGCAGGTACGATTATCTATACTCGCATGGCTGCTGGTTTGAGCACAGGCGCTAAAACAGGAACAATCACGTTGACTGCAACTAATGCAACGACTCGTGTAGTAGCGGTTAGCGGTACGGTAACGTCAAGTGTAACTAAAAACGTGGCAACGATCACATCAAATTATGCTGGCTACGGTCCATCGACTACAACTACGCTTACAGTAACTGGATATAACTTGACCGGAGATATTACCGTTACTGCTCCTGCGTCAGGTAACTTCGAAATGTCATTGACAAGTGTTGGTGCTGGTTTCGTTGCTGCAAGTCCAATTGTATTGACTCGCACAGGAAATGATGTAGCTGCTACAAACATCTACGTACGCTCAAAAGCTAATTTGGCTGCTGGTGCTTACACTGGAGAAATTCTGACCATCGAATCTGCTGGTGTTGCTACACAAAACGTAACATGTAACGCCACAATTACTCCAAGTTTGACGTCATCTAAATCGTTAGTGAATTATATGAATTATGTACCTGGTAATGGTCCTTCTATTCAACAATCATTTAGTGTGTCGGGTCTCAATTTAACAGGTGATGTAACGATTACACCAGCAAATACTGATTTTGAAATTTCATTAACCTCAGGAAGTGGATTCTCAAATTCTGCAATCGTGATTTCACCAATTGCTAACGATGTGGCTGCCACTACTGTATATACTCGTTTAGTAGCTGGTAAAACAGCAGGTACTTATTTGAGCACGTTAGATATTACTTCTCCAAGTGCTACAACTGTAACAGTAAACTTAGAGGGTATTGTTGATGTAACTGTAGGTGTTGATGGATTGGTTTCAAGTGCAAATGTTTACACTTCAACTAACGGCATCGTAGTTTCTGGCGTAACTGCTGGTTCAGCTATCGAAGTTTACAACGGTGTAGGTCAAAAACTGAATACAACTGTTGCTACTACAGGGGACAATCGCATCCAACTTGTAAAAGGTATGTATATTGTCAAAGTAGGTGCTTCAGTACGCAAAGTTTCTGTACGATAATATTTAAACAGTGAGGGTGTGACTTCCAGTCACGCTCTCTCTCTAAAAAATAACTCGTAACTCGTAACTAAAAAAATATGTGTGTGGCTTAATTAGTGGGTTTTCATAACCTTAGTTAAGTGTGAGGATCGTCCTTTTCGAGAGAAAAGGGCGATTTTTCGTTTTAAGGGACAAGCGACATCCCTGTCGCTTGAATCTAAACCTAAGTGAGAGTGCGACTCCAAGTCGCGCCCTCACTTATAAACCTGAGTTCGGGATAAGAATTTGTTATTTAATTCTCTAACTTCTTAAAAATAAGGCAATAAGGTTTAATTTAGACTCATTAACACGGCTACTAAGGTTGAAAAGTTTTCTAATAAGATCTTAACCTTATTAGAAATTGAAATTTACACCGCCATCAACCTTATTGATACCATTGATTATTAATCATTTATAATCTTTTTATCCCGAACTCAGGTTGCAAGCGACATCCAAGGGATAAGCGACCTTTCGCCCAACAATCTACCAAACCAGTAGAATACAAAGCCCCTCCTTGGGAGGGGTTGGGGAGGTATCATTTGGGAGAGGTCTTTTGGAGCTGGTTGGGGCAGTTTTGTGCCATTTTGTGCAAGTAAATTCCCATTTTGTGTATTTTATTTGACGCTTTTCTCCCTTACATTTGTATCGTTCAATCAATTATGATTTTTTTTTCTTTGATTTTGAACTTGTAACACACAACTCAACCACAATATTTAACTAACTATTTATCACTAAACTTTTATCTATTATGAAAAAAATTACTTTTCTTTTAATCGTGGCTCTTGTGAGCCTGTTTGCAAGCAATGCTAATGCAGCAGTATGGCAAGTGGCTGCGCCTGCAGATCTTTATGCAACGTATAACGATGCTGGTTTTATCTCTGGTGATATTATTGAGCTAACTACCGATGGTGGTGCTTATACTTGGGGTACTAAGTTATCAACCGTAACAAAATCATTTACAGTGAGAGCTGCAGCAGGTCTAGCTGCTCGCCCTGTAATTACACCTTTAGCGACTGCAACACTTTTTTCTGTTAATAATTCTACAGCTCTTACCCCTTCAATTGCATTTGATGGTGTGGAGTTTGCTGGAAATGCTACTATCACTACATTCCTAATTGCAGGTAAAACTACAACGGGCGGTACATTTTCAGTGAATGTGAATAATTGTAAGTTTACTGGATTTGGCGCAACTACTTACTTCAGTTATGCTAATTCACAATCAACTACTCAAATTACTTCGAATTTTGGTGATTTAACGGTTACCAACTCTATTTTTATTGGAGGTAACACATTGATAGCTGCGGGAGCAGTTAGTGGATCAAATCACTTCAATGTGCCAAACAATATGACATTTGTCAATAACTACTTCAAAACTATGGTGGGTAGTGTCATCAACAGTAACGTGAGTACTATGTTGTCGAACTCATTGATGGTAAACCATTGTACATTTGATGGTTGTGCTACTACTACATTGAAAGAAATTAGTGTTGGTACAACTGGAACAACAGGTGCACCTGCAGTTATTAAAAATACTTTGTTTGCAAATCGTGGTGCTTCAGTTACTGCTAATATTTGTGGTGGTGTAGGTGTTGAGGCAAATACAAATAATGCAGTTTACTATACAGGTGCAGGTGCGGTAGGTACTATCTATCCAACTTCAGCTTTGGGCGATTATGTGACTGCTGGATTTAATGTTGATCCTGTGATTAGTGGCACAACTTATGTTGCAACTGCACCTACTTATTTAGCTGCTGGTAACGATAATGAAACAATTGGTTATCACGCTGATTTCTTAACAGGAGTGAAAGCAACTACTTCAACTACTTCATTTTCAGTGATTGCTCATAACAATAGCTTGCAAGTAAACGGTGTAAAAGAAGGTGTAAACTTCAAAATTTACAGTGTTACTGGTAGCGAAGTTGCCAATGGTGTTATCAATAATGGCAAAGTAAATACTCAATTGACAAAAGGTATCTATGTGATGAAAGCTGACAACAAAGTAGCTAAATTCGCAGTACGATAAAACTTATGGAGTGAGAGCGCGACTTGGAGTCGCACCCTCACTTTAACAACAGTATTCAAGATGTGTGTGTGGCTTAATTAGTGGTTCGTTTCATAACATTAATTAGGTGTGAGGGTCGTCCTTTTCGAGAGAAAAGGGCGATTTCTCGTTTTAAGGGACAAGCGACATCCCTGTCGACATCTAGGGGACAAGCGACATCCCTGTCGCTTGATTTTTTTTCTAATACCCCAAACCAGTAGAATGCCAAGTCCCTCTCCTTGGGAGAGGGATTTAGGGAGAGGTTCTCAATGTCCTTCTCCATTTGGGAGAGGGATTTAGGGGGAGGTATCAAAGTCCCTCTCCTTTGTTCTTTGAGCCTGTCGAAAAGGAAGATGGATTTAGGAAAAGGTGTCTTTTGTGCCATTTTGTGCATGAAAAGTGTCATTTTGTGCATTTCTTTTTAAATACTATTCGCATATATTTGCATATTATGTTTTTGCGATGTAATGCCATTGATAATAGTACTACTCTATTTTCTTATGAAATTTAATCTGAAAACAATCAACTATTTATTAACTAAACCTTTATCTATTATGAAAAAAGTATTACTTCTCTCTGTTGGGGTTCTATTGAGCCTATTTTCTGTTTCGGCATTAACACTAACAACTGTGCATTTATCTCCAGGGGGTGATGTGCTTACCGCTTTTAATGCAGCTGCTGCAACAGATAGCACCGTGATTGTATTAGACGCAGAAGGAACATATAATTGGTCTGCTCCTTCAACCATTTTAACTCCTAAAACAGTTACCATAAAGGCTGCATCTGGATTAACTTCTAAACCGGTTATTCAATATTCTGCTTCAGGATCTACTGCTTTTATTATGTTTTATAAATTAGCGACTGCTAGCGGAACACTTCGATTCAACGGTGTAGTAATCGATGGTAATGATAAGATTTCATCTTCTGTGTTGGCATATAAATGTTCAACAGGTTATAACTTGAATGTATTCTTTGATGAATGTGTGATTAAACGGATTGCTACTACTGCAACAGCTACAGGTGGAGCTCCTATGTTTACTTATTCTAATACAGCTGGTAATTTGAATCCAGATAGCCTTGTGTTCAAAAATACAATTTTTGAAGCGAGTGCCTTGGGGGCAAAAACGACAGCCGTTGTTTGGTTTTCAGGAAATTGTCGTCCAAAGCATTTTGTAGCTGATAACTGCTATTTCAAAGGTCCATTTGAGAAAGCCTTCATAAGCAATGCTTCGTCTTCTTTGGCCCTTGTTGAAACTTACAACCTAAATCATTGTACATTTAATGGTAGCCAAGCAGGCGATTTGCAGCTGTTTAATACTCCTACTGGCTCAACTACCATTTCCAATTGTTTATTTACTGGTAATACGAGTGCAACAGCTAATAATTTGGGAACTGGTGGTGACTACAAAAATCATTGTGGAATTTACTTTGCTGGTGCTGCTAATACTGTATATGCTGATGCATTAATTGATGGGACTACGATCGTTGGTGTCGATCCGTTAATTGACGGAAGCTTTGATGCTTTGGCAACAGAATATGTGGGTGCAGGTAGCGATGGTAAAAGAATTGGATTTGTTAGTAATATGACTGGAATTCCTACCAATATTAAAACATCAACTAATAATGTATTTTCTGTAATTGCTCATAACAATAGCTTGCAAGTAAACGGTGTAAAAGAAGGTGTAAACTTCAAAATTTACAGTGTTACTGGTAGCGAAGTTGCCAATGGTGTTATCAACAATGGCAAAGTAAATACTCAATTGACAAAAGGTATCTATGTGATGAAAGCTGACAACAAAGTAGCTAAATTCGCAGTACGATAAAACTTATGGAGTGAGAGCGCGACTTGGAGTCGCACCCTCACTTTAACAACAATATTCAAGATGTGTGTGTGGCTTAATTAGTGGTTCGTTTCATAACATTAATTAGGTGTGAGGGTCGCCCTTTTCGAGAGAAAAGGGCGATTTCTCGTTTTAAGGGACAAGCGACATCCCTGTCGCTTCATTTTTTTTCTAATACCCCAAACCAGTAGAATGCAAAGTCCCTCTCCTTGGGAGAGGGATTTAGGGAGAGGTTCTCAATGTCCTTCTCCATTTGGGAGAGGGATTTAGGGGGAGGTATCAAAGTCCCTCTCCTTTGTTCTGTGAGCCTGTCGAAAATGGAGAGGGATTTAGGGAACGGTGTCAATTGTGCCATTTTGTGCAAACAAATTGTCATTTTGTCTATTTACAGAGCAATTCCAAATCCGTATTTTTACACAATTAATTTTATGTTTGATTTTCTAAATTAAAATCATCGCAAATGTTGTAATTTCGGGGATAGTTGTTCATTTTATGGAAATTGATATTATCTTTAATACATCAATTTTGTACCGGATATAACCATCCACTTTTTAAATCAAAAACGAACGTATAATAGATCTATAAGTCATATACGGCAAGGATTATAAACCACAAACCATACTCTATTTCCACTTTTTGGATTAGAGGTCTAATTTATTACAGATGAAACGCAATTACTATTTACTCATTTTTCTCTTTGTTGCCTTTTTGGCAAACAGTTTACCTTCCAAAGCCGCTCAATACTACATGCCGGGCGATGAGATGGAGCCGTGGTGCGGTGGCCCGAAATACTATGAGAAGTGGTCCAACGGTTTGCCAAAAGATACTGCATTCTTTCCTATTACAGTTTGGTATCAAACGCCTACATCCGGTTATTTTTATCAAAAGATGGGTGTCAATTTTTTCACTTTTTGGGGTCAACCAGCAGCAACCACTGAAACTGATTTGACGAATCTCAAAAAATATTCCATGTCGGGAATCACCGGTTATACCGATATGTATCTCAATTCTGTGAATACATCGGTAGTGAAAGGATGGTTTCACCCACAAGATGAACCAGATAATGCAGTAAGTGGTACACAAGACCCAGTACCGCCAGCGAATATTATTTCTGATTATAATACCTTAGTAGCAAAAGATCCTTCGCGTCCAGTATTTATCAACTTGGGGCAAGGAGCTGCCATTGATAGTTGGTATGGACGCGGCAATCGCTCGTATAGCCCGCAAGATTATATCGAATATTGCAAAGGAGCCGATGTGATTTCGTTCGATGTCTATCCAATGAATCTAACCCCTTGGGTATCAGGTGTTGATGCAACTTGGAAAAAAACATTTATGGATGAACTTTCTGGTAATATCTGGTATGTGGCTAAAGGAATTGATAACCTGCGAAAAGCTACGGATTACAAAAAACCAATCTGGGCATTCATCGAATGTACCAATTACAATACCGATCCAGCATGTAAACTCACGACTGTAGAGACAAAAGCAGAAGTTTGGATGGCTTTGATACACGGTGCACGTGGGTTGGGTTATTTTTGTCATATTTTGAGACCTAATGTTATCTCATCTGGTGTGTTGAATGATGCCGCGATGAAAGCGGAGGTAACTAGTATAAATGCCACAATTAAAGCGAATGCGCCAATGCTCAACACCCAAACTGTAAGTAATGGTGTGGCGGTTAGCACTGGTGATCCGGCATTGATTGTGGATGCCATGGTAAAACGATTCAACGGGTACACCTATATATATACTGTATCAATGAGACCGGGCACTCCGACGGCTACCTTTAAACTTCGTGATTTTGTTGGAACAACGTCGGTAGAAGTTGTAGGAGAGAGTCGTACAATAACAGCGGTTGATGGTGTTTTTGAGGATACTTTCACTAAATGGGGAGTGCATATTTACAAAGTGCCTACTTACGGCGATCCATTAGCAATTAATGAGATTAAGGCTGATCAATCTAAATTTGTTATTCAGACTACTGGTGTTGCCGGAGAATTTGCATTCGAAAGCAATGAGTTTATTAGCCGATTAGAGATTTATACGGTTTCTGGAGCCAAAGTATTCAGTCAATCGATTGGCGATACTCGAGGAAGCATTCAATTGAATACACAAAATCAGCACATATTGATCGGTAAAGCGATTCTAAAAAATGGAACTGTCAGCCAAAAAATCGTAATAAAGTAAATTTGATTTTATCGAATACATTTAGAAAATCGAGTCATAAAAATAGGATAATTGGTCTCAGAAATTTTCGCAAACTGATAGAAATGGTTTGAAAAGCATCTTTTTACCGATATTCACCCTGTTTAATGCCATTTTGTGCAAGCAAATTATCATTTTGTGTATTGATTGAAATTACCAAAACAACTAAGTTTGCTATATTATTTGATGTTTAGTTATTCATTGTATAAACATATATTACAAATAGTGCTAAAATCTTTACCCCCGCAGATTTTAGATTGAGAGTAGGGGAATTAATTAATTAAAATTTTATGTATCATGAAAAAGATTACTTTTTTTCTTTTGGTAGCATTGGTTAGCCTTTTTGCAGGCAAAGCTACAGCAGCTACCATTTCTGTAAATCCAGGTGGTGACGTAGCAGCTGCATTAACTGCATGTGCTGATGGCGACATTATCGAATTGACTGCTAGTGGCGACTATGTATGGAATGCACAGATCGACAACCTAGCGAAAACATTTACTATTCGTGCAAAAGCAGGTTTATTGGAACGTCCACACGTGGTTGCCGGTCCTAAACTAAACTTTGGTTTTACATTTGCACGCAATCAAGCAGCTGCAGGTAGTGCAGTACAAACTTTCGATGGTATTTGGTTCGATGGTGCTGGCTTAGGTGGTATCCCTACTACATTTTTTATTGTAAAAGATAATCTTGGATTCAACACCGATGTGGTTATTAATAACTGTTATTTTACAGGTATTGTGAATGCAACTACTCCTACAAATGTTACTGCGTTGACTTACTCAAACTCAGCGCCAAGTCCAAATCCAAATAATTTAACTATCACAAACTCTGTTTCTGATTTTAATGGACAAGGATTTTTTGCAGGATCTGGTAAAGGTCGTCCAAAAAATATTACCGTTACAAACTGTCTTTTCAAAGGCTTATACAAAAAAACATTAGCAAATTCAAGCGCATCAACAGATTTAGTTGATTTATGGGTGATTGACCATTGTACATTCGATGGTAACAACAGCATCGATGTTAGCTTATGGGGTAACGTAGATTTGAAAAACTGTATCTTCTCAAACAGTACTTCTACAGGAAGTGGTTCAACGGCTAATGCTTTCGGTACAGGTGGTAATTTGATGACCAAATGTGGATTGTTCTATGCAGGAGCTGCTGATAAAGCATTCCCAGCTGCTGTAATAGATGCTACAACATTGTTGACTGACCCTAAATTGGACGAACAAGGCTTTGCAACTGCTGCTGAATATGTAGGTGCTGGAACTGACGGTCAATCGATTGGCTATTATGACAACAATAATGTTACTTATTTGAATACAGGAATTAACACTCCATCTGTCGAAAGTGCAACTTTATCTGTTATTCAAAACGGAAACGAATTCCAAGTTAGAGGAGCTCAAGATGCTGCTTATGCGGTATATTCTGTAACTGGTAAAAAAGTAGCTGAAGGAGTATTGTCAAATGGCGCAATGCAAATGAACGCTGTTCGTGGTGGTATTTATATCATCAAAACCAATAACAAAGTAGCAAAATTTGCTGTAAAATAATCTATCAAATTCCCAGAGTGGTATAACAGCCACTTTGGGAATTCTTTTTTTTTTCTCGATTTATATTATCAATTACTTATTGACGCACTATTTTAAGAGGTGCTACATGATTATATCACTAGAATAGAAGACTATACAGAGAAATCATTAGTCTTGAAAAGTAAAATTGATTATCCTATAGATATTGAATACCTACACAAAACACGCCAACCACAACCAACAAAGATATTCATCAGAAAATGTTTTTCTGAATTAAAACGACAATATAATTTACAAAACCTATATAACTAATTATTTCACTTGTTACTCTAAAACTAACAAATTCATTTATGAAAAAACGCGATTTATTAATCCTTGTTTTACTATTGTTTACTGCTTTTGGCGCAGTTGCTCAGGTGAAAATTAAGGGAAAAGTTCTCGATGACAAAAAAGAGACCATTATTGGTGCAACCATTTTGGAAAAAGGTACAACACGTGGTACCGTAACCGATATAGATGGCAATTTTACATTAAGCGTGTCGTCACCAAAAGCTACGTTGGTTATTTCCTACATTGGTATGACATCACAAACCATTCCTTTGAATGGTAAAACAGAGATAAATGTTACTCTCGAATCAACTGCCATTGCACTCACCGAAGTTGTTGCCGTAGGTTACGGTACGATGCGCAAAAGCGATTTAACAGGATCTGTTACCTCTGTAAAGGTAAAAGATACAGAAACAACTCCAGTGGTTTCTGTGGATCAGATGTTGAAAGGCAAATCGTCGGGTGTATATGTAAATACAGGTAGCTCTGAACCGGGTGGTGTTTCTACTGTCAAAATTCGTGGTGTAAACTCGTTAAGTGGTGATACTGAGCCACTTTATGTAGTGGATGGTGTCGCTATGGATCAAGTGAGTAATGGAAATGACCCATTCAACAAATCACAACAAAAAACTAATCCACTCTCTTATTTGAGTCCTCAAGATATTGTGAATATTGAGGTGTTGAAAGATGCCTCTGCTACAGCTATTTTTGGGTCACGTGGTGCAAATGGTGTAATCCTTGTAACTACAAAAAGTGGTTCTGCCGGATCTACAAAAGTGAATATCTCTTCATCGATGACTATTTCACAACCTCGTAAATTGATTCAGATGTTGAATGGTCCTGACTATGCTCGTTATCGTAACGAGTTGGCACTTTTAGAAGGTAAAACATCCTTGCTATTTGGTATGACTGAAGCTACACAACCGCAAAACTTATTGTGGAAAAACTGGCAAGATGAAGTTCTTCAAACTGCAATATCTACCAATAATCGTGTAGCAATTAGTGGTGGTTCAAAGACTTCGAACTACTATCTGTCATCGGGTATAGATGCCAACCAAGGGATTGTGAAAAATACTCACTTCAATAGAGGTGATGTGCGTTTCAACTTTAATAACGATTTATCGGATAAAATCAAATTGAATTTCAACATTGCAGCTGTTTCAGTAAACAGTCAAATGACTCAAACTACTGGGTCGGGTGGAACTACCAACTACAGTGCTATTCGTTCTATGATTAGTAAAAATCCAATTTTGGGATATGTTACTGCCGATGATACTCAAAGTCAATTAAATTTACCTACAGCTTGGGTAAACGATTACAAAGACGACAACGATGAAAAGAGTGTTCTTACTAAATTGGGATTAACTTTCCAATTAAGTAAGGTGTTTAGCTACGAAATGCGTGCAAGCTACAACTACAGACAAAGGGAGCGTTATCGCTATTATGGCCGTACGTTGTCTGACTTTGCAAAAGGAGGAGCTGGTTTTTCAAGTGTTGGATATTGGGGTTATAACGTTGATAACTTGTTGAATTTTAACTATACTATCAACAAATCAAACCGTTTATCAGGTGTATTGGGTATGACTTATAGTGCGAATGATACTCGTACACTCTCTTATTATGCAACAGGATTTGATAATGACATACTTGGCTATGAGCAAATTGGTGATGCAACAGATGTGGGTCAAAAATTGGATCGTACACGTTACGAAACAAAATTGAACTCTTATTTGGCTCGTGCAACATATAGTTTGATGGAGAAATACTTGATAACATTATCAGGTCGTATTGATGGATCTTCAAAATTTGCGAATGGAAAAAAATATGCCGCATTCCCTTCTGCAGCCTTAGCTTGGCGTGCTAAAGAGGAAGGATTCTTAAAAGATGTAGAAAGTCTTTCAAATTTGAAAGTTCGTTTAGGTTGGGGGCAAACCGGTAATCAAGCGATTCCACCTTTCTCTTCATCAGTGAATTATACAACATTCGGATATTCGAGATATTCTTATGGAGGAACAGTAGTAGCGGGTAAATACGTTTCAGTTCTAGGAAACAAGGACTTGAAATGGGAGACATCAGAGCAAATAAATGCGGGAGTAGATGTTGGATTTTTTAGAGATCGTGTTAGTTTTTCTTTGGATGTGTATCAAAAAGTGAATCGTGATATGTTGATTAACAGACCATTGGCTCCATCGTTTGGTTATGCGGCGGCATTGGTTAATTTTGGTTCTTTGGAAAATAAAGGAATTGATTTTTCTACCAATATTAATATTCTCACTGGCAAGAAATTGAAATGGTCTGTTGATGGAAATATTTCGATGTATCGCAATAAAATTGTTAAATTAGGTTTGCCTATTGATGTGAGTACTGGATTTGCTTCATATAAAGGAAGTGTAGTTCATCCGATTGGAAGTTTGAACGTTCCAGCCAATATTTATATTGAAGGAAAACCTGCAGGACTATTTTGGGGCTTAAGCACCGAGGGTGTATATCAAAACCAGGCTCAAATCGATAAGTTTGTAGCTGATGCTGCAGCTCGCACAGGTAACCCAGCTAATAATAGTTTCTATTTCGGACGTGCACCTCAAGTGGGTGAAATTATCTATTCAGATAAAAGCGGAAATGGAGTGATAGATGCTGCAGATTATGGAGTCATTGGTAATCCGAATCCCGACTTTACGTGGGGTATGAGCTCCAATTTAACGTATGGTAAGTGGGGTTTAACTGTCGCTATAAATGGTGTTCAAGGGAAAGATGTGTTAAATGCCAACTTGAATACCGAAGATCTTTTGAATGGAAGTATCTATAACGTAAGTAAAGAGGCTTGGGACGGTAGATGGCGTGGTGAAGGTACAAGCAATTACTTCCCAAAACCATACTCTAAAACCGTCAGCAACATTATTTCAGATCGATTGGTAGAAGATGCTAGTTTCGTTCGTCTATCGAATTTGACATTGAGCTACGATATTAAGTTTAAAGCAAAATCGGTCGTGAAAGATTTGAAAGTTTTTGCAACAGCAAATAACCTTCTCACAATTACCAAGTACAGAGGTTACGATCCTGAAGTGGATAGTTTTGCTGGTAATCCTTTGCTCATTAGCATCGATAATAACTCATATCCGAGTTCAAGATCCTTTATTTTTGGGCTTAATGTTAATTTCTAATCAGCAATAAAAAATATATTTAAAGATGAAATCAATTAAATTTGTTCTATTTCTCTTACTCGCTGTGATGACTTCGTGTGAGTCTATCATACAAGAGACTGTATATACCAAAACGGAGAAAAATTTCTTCTTAAACGAATCAGATGCATTGAGTGCTATTACTGCGGTTTATGCTCAAATGTATGGCTATGACTCTTTTGGACGCTATGGTTGGCAAGTGCTCGAAGGGGCAGGAGTAGGAATGACCAATAGCAAACCTCAAAGTGATACCGGTGCTTTCTTTTGGAAAGAGAATACCAGTACCAATCAAGTCTCAAGTCACATTTGGCAAAATGCATATACTATTATTGCGTATGCCAATAACGTGATCGAAAATGTACCTGGCATGAATATCGATCCCAATGTCCGTAACTCAGTAACTGGTGAAGCCTTGTACATGCGAGGAATGGTTTACTTCACGTTAGTGAGAATGTGGGGTGCAGTGCCATTGAAGCTCTCTTCTACAAAAGGATTTGGAGACCCTGGTATTCGTCAATCAGAAAGTGTTGTTTATGCTCAAATTATAAAAGATTTAATGTTGGCTGGTGATTTGTTACCTAAAACACAAGCCTTGAAAGGTCGTGCAACAAAAGGTGCCGCCTATGGTATGTTGGCAAAAGTCTATTTGACTGCAGCTTCGATGAAAAAACACAGTGGCAATGCTTATAATCGTTTCGATTTTGTGACCAACGAACAAGCATATTATGATTCAGCTCGTGTCTATTGTCAAAAAGTGACAGACTTAGGCGTTTACAGTTTAGTACCAGATTTTATGAAGCAGTTCCCAATGCAAGTTGCCCCAAATGGTACTGTAAAAGAAGAAGGATTTGAAAATTCTGTCGAATCAATATTTGAAATTCAATACGATAGAAATGATAAATATATGTCAACGGATTTGCCAATGCAAGTGATACCATATATCAAAGGGGGTGGATATACCTATAATGATCTCTCTTGGGGATCGTATCGTATAACAAAAACATTGTTCAATGACTTCTATGCAGCTCATTCTGATACTACAACCAAAGAGGTAGATTATCGTATAGATGTCACTTTCTTGGGTGGAGCTACGGGTATTTTACCTACCTACAAAAAAGGTATTCTTTCCACCACAGTTGGCGATACGTTGTATGTCTATCCATATTCACCTCGACCAGCTGTTAATCTAGCAGAGCGTTGGCCTTATTTGGCAAAATATCAGGATTTTAATGCGATAGCATCCAATCAACATGGTGCGAACTTCATTATACTTCGATATGCCGATGTACTGTTGATGCAAGCTGAAGCTGAAAATGAGTTGGGTGATAAAACAAATGCATTGACACATGTTAATATGTTGATGGCTAGAGCTCGTAAAGCGGATGGAAAATCACGTTCGGTACCAAAAGATTTCACAGCAGCGTTGTCGCAGAATGATCTTCGTTTGGCAATTTGGGCTGAGCGTCGGTACGAATTCGTAGGTGAAGCTCACATGTGGTACGATCTTGTACGTACTGGTCAATATCAGTCGTATCTCGAGCACTATAAGGTTGAAGAGTATGATAAGAACCCAGTGGTTGAATGTGAAATGAAATATTACCCACGTAATATCCTTTTCCCTATTCCTTTATTGGAAATCAACAGCAACGATAAAGTGACACAAAATCCTGGTCACGTTTAGTCCGTTTTGTTTTCAAGTAAGTAGAAATAATTTATTCGAGATATAATATGAAAAATAATAAAATGAATAAGCTTGTAGTCGGCATTGTAATGCTTTTAGGATTATTCACAGCGTGTATTGACAAATCATACGTTGAAAACTTCACGCTATTGGATTCTTCAAATTCAATTCTAAAGTATCCTGATTCAACGGTTGTTTTTCACGCAATCAAGAGTCCATCTGTTTTTATCGCAAAACCAGATACATTTGGAGTAGCGATCAAAAACTTCCCATTCGTTATTGGTTTGGATACCATTATTGGTAAAGATGATAATGGGGCTGATATCATCAATATTTACAAAAAAACAGTTGTTGATCCAAAAACTGGTATCATTACGATAAATAATGGGACTAACCTTTTCAAAACAGGTAAATATGAAATATATGTTGGATTTTTAACTGAAAACGGATTTATAAAATTCCGTAATAAGCCAATTAAATTAGACATTGTACCTTAATCAATCTACGTTCCACCTATACAATCTATAGGTGGAACGTCTCTTTTTTTATTCTGAGACTATCCGATGAAGAATATATCTAACTATGTTCTATATTTGTATAAGTTTCCTTTTTTGAGTGAATTACTTCATTGAAAAATAATAGTTGAATTAAACTCTCTGTTGTTCATTAAGAAGGGTTCTCAATCCCTTAATTTGGTTGAGAACCCTTTTTCAATTTCAAAAATATGCGTAAATTCCAAGTTTTCCGATTTTTAATGCTATCGATTCTGCCGGTGTTTATTTTGATTCCAAAAGTAGCCGCTCAATCTCATCTTAAATCAATTTTTCTTACACCGCCCGATGATTCAAAGCCTCGTGGATATTGGTTGTGGGGACAAGGCAATTTCGATTATACACGCATCGGTGAAGAGCTCAAAGCATACAAAGAGATGGGTTACGGAGGTGTCGATATTTTCGACTTAGGCATTGCCGATCCTTACGATATTGTGCCATCTGGTCCTGCTTACATGAGCGACGAACAATTAGACGGTGTCGTTTATGCCATGAAAGAGGCCAAAAAGTTGGGTCTAAAAATGGGTATGTCTGTGTCGAATGGTTGGAACGCTGGTGGTGATTGGACAACGCCTGACGAGATGTCGATGAATATGTTATTTTGGAAAGACACCATTCAAGGTCCCATCTCTATCTCCAAAATTGGATTTCCAATTGTTCCTAGATCCTTCGATAAATTATATGGTACCTATCCTTTATATCCAGTGATTGGTAAGGATGGATTTCCCGAATATTATAAAAATGTGAGTTTAGTTGCCTTTCCGTTGACCAACGATGGCAAGATTAATCAACTGAAAGACGTCATCACTTTTGATGCTAGTCAGATAAAAGGAAATAATATTGATATTCAATTACCTGCCGGTAAATGGGTGCTTTTGCGATCGGTAGTTACACCTTTAGGTCAAAAGATGTGGGCTGCGAGTGACCGTTCGAAAGGATTCATCATGGATCACTTTTCGGAAAAAGCGACTAAGCATCACTTTTCATATTTGTTCGATAAACTCGAATCGCGAATGGGCACTCTTAAAGGTAGCGCATTTGATCGGTTTTATTTGGCAAGCTTCGAATCAGAGGCAAAAGTGGAGTGGTCTCCTTATCTTGCAGACTATTTCTTTAAACTGAATGGATATCATATCGAACCTTTTATACCTGCTTTGGCGGGAGAACAGGTAATTGATGACGAGACTACACAACGATTTATCCACGATTATCGATTGACGATTTCAGAAATGTTTGTCAATAATCACTACCGACAAGCGCGCAAATTGTGTCACGACCATGGCGTGTTGTTGGCATCTGAATCGGGAGGTCCTGGTCCTCCACTTCATCGTGTGCCGACCGAAGATTACATGGCCTTGGGCGCAGTCGATGTAATGCGCGGTGAATTTTGGAACAACATCAACGCTGCAGAATTTACCGATGCTCGTGGAGGTGATATCCTCTCCGTTGTGAAAAATATCGCTGGTGCAGCTCACGTATATGGTCGCAAAGTGGTGGAAATGGAATCATTCACTGGTCGTAAGCATTGGCGTGAAACTCCCTTTCAACTGAAAGTTTTAGCAGATTATGCTTTTTGCAATGGAATGACACGTGTCGTTTATCACACCGGAACATTGAGCCCGAAAGAGGCTGGTAAACCGGGTTGGAGTTACAGCGCAGGTACGCATGTTTCACCAAATCTCACTTGGTGGTCGCTCTCAAAACCGATGCACGATTATTTTGCTCGTGTGGGGGGCATGTTGCAGCAAGGAAATTTTGTGGCAGATGTTGCTTACTACAAAGGAGAGGAAGTTCCCAATTTTGGCATTGGCTATAAATATGAAAAAGAGACTCTGGGTGCAGGATACGACTACGACGATATCAATACGGAAATACTGTTACAAACATCAGAAGTGGTGAATGGCAAAATTAAATTGCCATGCGGAATGACCTATTCTATGTTGGTGTTGAAAGACAATGGGAAAATGAGCATCGAAGTACTACGCGTGCTTGATAAATTGATTGCCAAAGGAGCAACTGTGATTGGCAAGAAACCAACGACTGTTTATGGTTTGTCGAACTACAAAGCAAGAGAGGCCGAGATGCTAAAATTGGCAGACAAAATATGGGGTGCGAATCCAGTTGAAAAACAGATTAAGAAATACGGGAAAGGTACAATTATTACCGGTTACACTGAAAAGGAAATTTTGTCACAAAAAGGGATTGTTCCCGATTTTGTCTATCGAACCAATAACAAGAGTTCTAAATTGGCTTACATTCATCGTTCTACAGATACCGAGGAGATTTATTTTGTAAGTAACACCGATTCCGTGTCTGTGAACACGCAATTGCAATTCAGAGCAACAGGAATGCAGCCACAATTATGGAATCCAACGACTTTAGAGACAAAACCGTTGGCCGTCTACACCGAATGGAAAAAGACAACCACCATTCCTTTACAAATGGAGGCTCACGGTTCTATGTTTGTTATTTTCTCTAAGGAGAAACCATCAGTTCTGCACATAACATCTGTAACTGAAAATAAAAATACTATTTTTCCATCCGCTACAGATGTTTCTGATGTAGCTTTTGAGGCTGCTTTAGGTGCAAATGGTGCTATCAAAGTTTCTGGGAGTAAGGGGACATATAATTTATCTTTATCCGATGGGAGCAAGAAAGTCGTAACTATTCAACCCAATGAATCAACTACTCTGCAAGGGCCGTGGGATGTCCGTTTTGCTTATGGTTGGGGTTTCAATGCTATTCAACAATTTGATATATTGTCCGATTGGTTGAAGAATCCAAATCCAGAAATTGCGGCTTATAGTGGATTGGCGAGCTATAAATTGGCATTTACTCTACCGGCGGGGTTCCTGAGATCTGATAGAGCATTTCAAATCGATTTGGGAAAGGTAGGAGAGGTTGCTCGTGTTTTCTTGAATGGAACAGAAGTCGGAACCACCGTCTTTGAACCGCATCAGTTGAGTTTGAATAATGTTCTTCGCGAAGGTGAGAATAACTTAGTAGTGGAAGTTGCAAACACATGGTTGAATCAATATCTATATGATTTGAAAAAAGCGCCAGAACAAAAGCGATTGAACACGAATGTTTCGAAAGGAGACTTTCTGAAAGCTGGCAATCAACCTCTTTCTTCAGGATTGATTGGACCGGTTCAGATTGTTTCTTTATCCAAGAACGAATTGAAATAGATGCAAATAACGGAATATCATGTTCGATAAACGATTTTCTATTTTGGTCTTTTTATTTGTCATTCTCTGCTCAGCAGCGATTGATGCTACCAACTATTATTCAGACCCTTCGGCTTCCGGAAATATGAAGAACGATGGCTCTGCAACTAATCCTTGGAGTGGGTTGTCGGATATCTTTACTTCCATAAAAACCTTTCAAACAGGTGATACTATTTTTTTAAGAACAGGGAATCATGGTTATGCTGTAATAAAAGGATTCAATACTGGATTTGTGGTAATTACTCCCGAAGCAGGACAGAAACCAGTACTTACCCGTGTTGGAGTGTCGAGTGCCAGTTTCTGGAAGTTATACAAATTGACTGTTCAATCTGAATCATCAGGTACTTTGTTAAAAGGCGATTATCCTTTGGTTGAGTTGTTTGGCAATGCATCTGATATTACCGTTTCTTCCTGCAAAATTCAATCGAATGATAACACAATTAACTGGACAAGAGATGATTGGCGTAAGAGATGCAATTGGGGAATATCGACTAGAGATAGATTGAATTCTAATTTCATTATAGAGGATAATTCGATTAAAAATGTGTCAATAGGATTATCTATTTCCTCTTCCAATTGTAAAGTCAGAAGAAATACAGTTCAATATTTCACCAACGACGGCAGTCGAGTAATAGGTAGCGATATTCTTTTCGAGAAAAATAAGGTGATGGACTTAATGAAAGTGATGACAGTTGCTGAAAATCACGATGATCTATTTCAATCTTTTGTTTATGCAGCTGGAGGTCCTGGTCAACAGATTCTTAGAAACGATACTATCTCTGGCAATCTCTTCTTAGCCACTTCTGATACGAATCGTCCTTTTGTGGGATCTATTCAAGGAATGGGTTGTTTTGATGGGCCGTTCGAGAATTGGGTTGTAGAAAATAATATCGTTATGCCTGATAGTTGGCACGGTATCTCGTTCTATTTTGCATCTAATTGTAAAATTATAAATAATACGGTGCTTGATCCCTATCCCGTAACTCCCGTCGATCCTTATGACAACAACAAATCGAGTATTGGTCCGGCGTGGATTTATCTCGATGGTGCTAGTACAAATAATATTGTGAAAAATAATCTGGCCAATAAAATGAATTTTGCATCAGGAGTTAATACCACTGCTGCAAGTAATTATGTTGTAGCCTCCACATCCTCCGTTTTTGTGGATGTGTCAAATGTATCCGCACCAGGAACTTATGATCTCCATTTGGTAAAAGGTTCATTGCCAGTAGATAGAGGCGATAATGTGGATGCACCGTCTGTCGATTTCGATGGAAATCCTCGTCCTATTGGATCTAATGTGGATGTGGGTGCTTATGAATTTAACCCTAATTTATCAGCAGAAAGATTGATCTCAGACAGTAAGAAAATTAGAATCTATCCGAATCCATTTCATGGAGAATTAAACGTTGATCTAGGCAATAATTATTCAACCTCGGTGAATGTAGATATTTTGAATTTGAATGGACAATTCATATTTAATCAAAAAATAGAAACAAATTCATCGATATTACAAATTAAGAATTTGGTAGATTTGGCTTGTGGCATCTATTTCTTGAAGCTAACTGATAATAAAGGAAAATTCTCTTTTGCCAAAATAAGTAAAGTAAATTAATAAGAAGGAGTAATAGTGAATTTTTTTTATTAATTGTGTAAGTTATTTTCCGACTGAAAAAATACCATGATTAGACCCTATATTTTAGCAGAAACGAATTGGAAAACCCTGAAGGATGCGCAAATTGATTTGGCAATACTACCTTGGGGCGCTACCGAAGCACACAATTACCATTTGCCTTATGCCACTGATAATATAGAAGGTGAGCAAATTGCGAGAGAATCGGCACGGATAGCATGGGAAAAAGACGCTAAAGTGATAGTGTTGCCGAACATCCCTTTCGGTGTAAACACAGGGCAATCGGATATTAAACTTACGATAAATATCAATCCAAGCACACAATTTGCCATTTTGGATAATATTATTGCAACTCTCAATCGACAAGGCATCCATAAACTGTTGATTTTGAACAGTCACGGTGGCAATGATTTCAAACCGCTATTGCGTGAACTGGGTAAGAAATATCCCGATATGTTTTTGAGTTCGGCAAACTGGTTTCAATCAGTGAGAAATACCGATTTTTTTGAAAATGCAGGTGATCATGCCGATGAGATGGAAACCAGTTTGATGTTGCATTTAGCTCCAGATTTGGTGCTGCCATTGAGCGAAGCCGGTGATGGCAAAGCGAAGAAGAATAAAATAGAAGCTTTTTCCGAAGGATGGATTTGGACTGAAAGACCATGGACGAAAGTAACAGCTGACACAGGCATTGGAAATCCAAAAGCAGCTACCAAAGAAAAAGGCGAAAAGTATTTTAAAGCTGTTACCCAAAAACTTGCCAATTTATTTGTAAAATTAGCGAATGCCGATACGAAAAATTTGTACGAGTAATCTTATATTTTCGAAATAGTACAGTCTAAAAAATCAATATAATCTTATGTTAAAGAAATCACTTTTTCTTTCGTTGTTTAGTGTGGTTGTAAGTTTGACTGCTCAAACAAAACTTCCGATTTATCAAGACAATACCAAATCAGTAGAACAACGAGTAAATAACCTTTGCAGCTTAATGACTTTGGATGAAAAAGCGGATTTTCTTGCTGGGAAAGATGATTGGCATTTCAAAGGAATTGAACGTTTGGGCGTACCGGCTATGCAAGTTACGGATTGTGGTCACGGTGTCACCATTGTGTTCGACAAGCAAGGCAATTGGGTGGGAAATGCAACTTGTTTTCCTACTGCAGTCCAGCAAGCTGCTACTTGGAACAGAGCCTTGGTTTCGCAAGTTGGTGCTGCTCTTGGACGTGAAGCCCGCGCAACAGGTTCGTCAATTTTACTGGCCCCAATGATAAATATCAAACGTACTCCACTTGGTGGACGCAATTATGAAGTATTCTCTGAAGACCCTTTATTGACTGGTGAAATGGCTGCTGCATTTATAAACGGTGTGCAATCTGAAAAGATTGGTGCAGTGGTGAAGTCGATGGCAGTAAATAACCAACAAGCGCAACAAGAACACTTGATGGCACATGTGGACGAACGTACATTGCAGGAAATCTATTTGCCAGGATTTAGAATCGCTGTTGAAAAATCAAATCCTTGGGGTGTGATGACTGCTTACAATGGGTTGAATGGGTATAGAACTTCAGCAAGCGAATATCTTTTGCAACAAGTGTTGAAAAAGGATTGGAATTATAACGGATTTGTTGTTTCGGATTGGCGAGCAGTACAAGGTATAGAATCTATTTGGAGAGGTTGTGATATCGAAATGCCCGGCCCGGGAAAATATATGACGAAAGTAAATGTGTTGAAAGCAATTGATGAAAAACGAATTACACTTGCCGATCTAGACGAAAAGGTAAAACGTATTTTGCGTGCCTATATCAAATCGACACAATTAGATTCGGAAAAACAAACTTTAAAAGCGGAAATAAATACAGAAAAACACCAACTACTTACTCGAAAAGTGGCAGAAGAAGGCATTGTTTTACTTAAAAACAATAATAACTTATTGCCTTTGGATCTGACTAAAATCAAAAAACTAGGAGTGATTGGACCAAACGCAACCACCGCTCGTTTGGGAGGCGGAGGTAGCGCCTCTGTTTCCGCATTTTACACAGTGAGTCCGTTAGATGGTTTACGTAAACTTTGTGGAACAAACACAGAAATTGTCTATCAAGAAGGTTGTGGATTGGATGGGAATTTAAATGTAGTAGATGGTAGTCATTTGCGCAACGAACAAAATGGAATTATCAAAAATGGATTGAAATCAGAATATTTTCGTAACCGCAATTTAGCAGGTGAACCAACAGTTACTTCTATCGATGAATTGGTTAATTTTTCGTGGGGATGGGCGAATCCGAAACCAGAAATTAGCAGAAATGGATACTCTGTTCGTTGGTCAGGACAATTAATTCCTCCTACAACAGGAGATTATAAATTGGGTATTTCAGCTGGAGAATGTGGATATCGTCTTTATCTGAACGGTAAATTAGAAATTGATGAATGGGAAACTGGTGGTAAAGATAATTTCGAAGCACATTTCACCACTAGCAAACGTCAGATTGCCGTTCGTTTGGAAGAAGGAAAACCTGCAGATATCAAAATCGAATTTTGGAAACGTATGAACCGAAATTTTATTCGTTTCGAATGGGAAACTCCCGGGACAAATCCTGTGCAACAAGCGGCCAATCTTGCCAAAGAATGTGATGCAGTTGTCATTTTTGCCGGTCTATCTAACTTTTTCGAAGGTGGAAATAACGACCGCAAAGAGATTCTGTTACCTGGTGAACAAAACCGCTTGATTGCAGAAGTGACCAAAGCAAATCACAATACGGTGGTGGTTTTGGTGAATGGATCGGCCGTGGCGATGCCTTGGGTGAATGATGTAAATGCGATTGTAGAAGCTTATTATCCAGGTCAAGAAGGCGGCAACGCGATTGCGAATATTTTGACTGGTGTAGTAAATCCTTCTGGAAAATTACCCGAAACTTTTGCGAAAAAACTCTCTGATACACCGTCGTTTAAATACTACAACAAAGACAGTGCAGAGGTTACCTATACAGAGGGAATTTATGTAGGTTATCGACATTACGACAAAAACAATATCGAACCACTTTTCCCATTTGGTCATGGTTTGTCCTATACAAATTTCACATATAGCGACCTCAAAATCAAGAAAAAAAGGAGCAATATTATTGTCACTTTCAATATTACAAATACTGGAAATGTAGATGGAGCCGAAGTGGCACAGCTTTACATCAAGGACGTGAAAGCAAGTGAAGACCGACCCGAAAAGGAATTGAAAAACTTTGAGAAAGTGTTTCTGAAAAAGGGTGAAACAAAAACTCTTTCGATGGAAATAACCAAGCAACAGTTGGCTTTCTTCTCTAAAGTGAAACACAAATGGGTGAATGAAGCTGGGCAAGTTGGATTTTTGGTTGGCAGCTCCTCTCGTGATATTCGCTTGAAAACAGAGATAAAGTTTTAAAGAACAATTATTGTTAGCACAAAAATTTGCATTCATTTTTAATCAACTGTTTAACTATCAATAATTTAGTGAAATATTATGCGTAATTCAATTTTTGTTAGATTTCTAATTACTTTATTCGTTACTCCTTTATTCTTGTATGCTCAGGGAAATGAATCCTTTACTAAGATTGGAGAATCTTCAACCGAAAGCTATGTAATGTATTCCGATCCGAATGGAAATCTTTTTTATTTGAATTCAATCAATCATTCATTGAATTTGTTGAAATACGAACTAGCAACAGCCACAACAACCGTAATTGCTCCCAATTTTGGCGATGATACAGTACTTGGTTTTGGTTTCGGTGCAATTGCGCCAACGGCTTCGGGCGATACAGTCTATTGTTTGACAGCAAAATCTCCTGCCAAAATTTATCGATTGATCTGTTCTCAAGGAAAATTTGAATATTTAACAAGCGTTTGTGGTTCCAATTGGTGGATGCTTTTTAATCTCACCTTAAGCAAAGATGGAAAATCACTTTTTTATGTTTCGAATAATAATGATTATACCGCAAAAGCTATTCGAAAAATCGATGTAAAAACGCTTGCTTGTTCCGAGGTGCTTCAACTGGATGATTTAATACCGTATCTCGATTTATGTTTTGGAGGCATCAATGTGTGGGATAAATTCGGCAACTTTTATGCTCCTGTATGGGATTCATCTACTCCTGATGGAGATTTATCCATTATTAAAGTACACGCCGAAGGCGCTAATTATTCGGCAAAGCTTATCTATTTTACCGACAATGGATTGATCGATGGTAAGCCGCTTTTCCCTGGGTTTCGACACAACTCTTGTTGGTCTGCCATTGGGGCTTCTTCAAAAGGTAATATCTATATTGCTGTAAGTAATCATTATCAACCCGCTTCAGAGAGTGATGTGCATGGCAATGTGGCAATATATAAATATAATCCTGCACTCGATAAAATTTCGTTATTGGGAGATCTAAAGTCAACATCGATGGCCGTTGATAATTGGATGCAATTTGAGAGTCAGCACAAAGTACATACATTTATGATGGAGAATAGCGATGGGAAGATGTATTTTGCCAGTGACGATTATTATCCAAGTCATTTTCTAAGAGGTGCTCATCTCTATACAATTGATGTAGAAACGGATGAGCTAACTGACTATTCTAAAACACAGTCCTATGTGCTTAAAAAAGATTTTAGTGTAGTGGAGAACCAAAATTTTGCTTCTGATACAAGTGGTGTTTTTTGCCAGTATTATGGAATCAAAGGGTTAGCTCTAAATCCCGCTTCACCCGATTATTTATACGCTATGACTTATTCGAATCCTTCTGGAGTTCAGGCTTCTGGTAATGTTATCAAATACAAAATTGATAAAGCTTCTGCTTCAGTTTTGACATCTACCGATTTGCAAAACAAAGTATCTGTTTACCCTAATCCATTTATCAATAACCCTGTATTTGACTTTAGAAAATTATCGGACGAAAGTCCTATCTCTTTAAGGATTTATAATGCCAACGGACAAATAGTATTTTCTGAATCAAATTGCAGCAATAATTTATATACATGGAATACAACGGCAAATATTAAAACCGGAATCTATTTTTATAGCGTAAGCTCAAAAGATGGTATTTATAGTTCGAAAATAATAAAACAATAATGATGAACTTTAGATAATCAGCAAGAAGATGGATTCATTAAAAGGAAGAAGATTCTATATTTTATACAAAGATTTATGAAAACGTTAATGTTTAAAAAGCAACTGTTCTATTTTTTCGCCTTTACTTTTCTCTCAATTTTTCTTTCAGTAAGAGCTAAAGCAGCATCGGTAGATTGTACTCCCGATTCATTCGGTAATGTTACGTGCAAAGACTTTAATAGTAATGCTACTTTGAATATCGATTTGCGAATTGCAACAATGCATACAGCGGCAAACAAACCGATATTTTCGTCACAAAACCATGCGACACGTAAATTTGTTCGCAACCCAAATTGTTGGGCATCGAATCTGGATTTAACATGTATTAGCCCAAGTAATAAAAGCTCGGGCAATCTACGCGCAGGAACATTGATTACCAAGCGACACGTGATTCTGGCTGCACATTTTAATCTAAAAACTAATGATTCAATCTATTTTGTGACCTACGATAATGTGACTGTTGGTCGAAAAATTACAGGCTACCGAGTTAACACTGATTTCAACACAAATTCACCTGATATTGAGATTTTGACTTTGGATAGCGATGTCCCAGAGACAATTGTTCCTTGTATGTTTTTACCATCAAATTATGCAAATTATATTGCTAACGATGGCGACGGGTTGCCTGTACTTTACACTGATCAAGAAGAGAAGGCATTGGTGGCAGATTTATGGGATATAAATTCTGCTAAAATGTATGATTTGCAGGTACCAATTACATCGAACCGAAAAGCACTAAACGAAGCAGTCATCTCAGGAGATAGTGGCGATCCAATTTTTCTGGTCTTGAATGGCAAATTGGTCATTGTTGGCTGTTTTACCTGGGGTGGGGCAGGTTCTGGTAATTCCCTTACCTATTATGCAAACTTGCCTGATGGCGGCACACAGCCAACTCAGAATATTAACGATTTGATAAAAGCATCTGATGCAGTGGCAGGCGTAAATACGGGATACAAAATTTCACTTTTTGATTTTAATGCAACAGCTGCAGTAAATTTACCTAAATTAATGCCTGATCAGGTGTATATGGTTGGTAAATCTTTAGTGGTAAATCTTGCAACTCAAGAAGATGCTGAAGTATCGGTTATTGATCTTTTTGGCAGTCAAATAGCAGTGGAACAGTTAGTTAATCAAACTATCAAACTTAATATTCCTACTAAAGGAATCTATTTGGTTACTCTTCGTAAAAAAGATGTGATTCAGACTTATAAGGTAATTGTGAGATAGAATATTGCGCATTAAAACAAAGAAGAGTTAGAGAAGCATCCTCTAACTCTTCTTTGTTTTAATGCCTTTGTGTCATTTTGTGCAATCAATTGCACATTTAGTGCATTGTTTTTTGAAATTTACTTGTGTTTCTTTGTAAGATATTATTTTTACTCTCAAATGACATTTTTTCAATCTGCGAGAAAATAAATATAAGATTAGTTTTCGAATCGTTATTCCATTCTATTACGACATTTAATTCCTCTATTTAATATGAAGAAATACATTTTGAATTTTGTATTGATCTCTTTTTTAAGCCTAATATCTACATCACTTACTGCTACTTCTTTCAATTTAGCATCGGGAACAAATGATGGATTGGAAACCAAAATAGCAAGCGTTGCTGCAGGCGATACGATCGTACTTACTGATATAGGTCCTTATAACTCAACCTCACCCAAAATAACATTGGCTAAATCTATCACTATAATGGCAAAAACTGGTTTAGCATCAAGACCGGTCATTAAAGTGACAGCGACGACCAATCAAACCAATTTTTTTGTTTTTAGCACTGGTGGCCCTTACGTTTTGAACTTATTGGGGGTAGAATTTGACGGTAATGGGTTTACTCAAGTTCTCGTTCAGTCTTCGGTAAAGGTTAAAATTACAATGAAAAATTGCATCGTTCGTAATTTTGTGTATCCAAGCCCTGGAGCTGCGGCAGGAGTTTTTTCTTACAGCAATCTTATGGGCGGCAACGACCCATTGTACGTCGAAGATAGTCAGTTTTATAATACTGGCGGTGCGATGAGAGCTACCTCTACAGCTTATCCAACCTCTGCGACTTTTAGAAATTGCTACTTTGGACCAATAACTGCTTTTAGTGATAAGGAGGTGATATACAGTCAAGCAGCAGTTGGAAGTTTGGTCGATTTGAATCACTGTACTTTCAATGGGTGCAATTATCCAGAAGTCCATTTTGCAAATTGTACAGCTACCATTCAGAATTGCACATTCGCAAACAGTACAGCGTCGGTTGCTCCAGTTCTCGGAACTGCCAATTTCACTGATCATTGCGCTATCTATACTACATCTGGTAATGTCGATGTTGTATATCCACTCGCGAAAAGGGATGCTACAACAATTCTTGCAAATCCATCCCTCAATGCACAAGGATATGCTACGTCCGCTACTTATATTGCAGCAGCTAATGATGGTAAATCAATTGGTTATTCCCCTAAACTGAACGTGGTGGTTTCGCCAACGTCTGCTACAATATTGAAAAATGGAATGCTACAGTTTAACGCCGTTCTCACTGATTCAATAAGTGCCTATGTGCCATCCGTAAATACGATTTCTTGGTCTGCATCTTCTGGCTCTATTAGTGGCACAGGGCTCTATACTGGTACTTTGGCAGGCAGTTCTATTGCCGTCAATGCCAATTCTTATGGTTGTAGAGGTCAAGCATTCGTGAAGGTGAATGGTGTGAATCTTACCATTACCGCTTCTGCATCAGCTGTATATTTGGGCTATACAACCCAATTTTCATCCTCTGCGGTAGATCAAGATGGTGTCGCTTATGTAGGTGCTAAATCGTGGAGTGTAACGGGTGGAGTGGGTACAATAAATCCATCAACAGGATTGTTTACTCCTTACGCCCTTGGTGTTGCAGTGATAACCGCCACTATTGGTGGATATTCGACAAATATGACAGTAGAGGTTGTTCCACCGACCACAACAATAAGTGTAAAAATGGGATCCGATAATTTTTCGTGGACTTTCGATAAAGCCTTTATCGAGCATGGTGCTTTTGTCGATGGTCAGCCTTGGATTGTATTGCCAGCGGGTGGAGCTAATTTAATTAATGTAACTCCTGCTCGAATAGTTGGTGCAACAGTTAAAGATGGCACTGGCACGAGCATCACTGCCAACATTAATCAAACAGTTGTAAATCCACCAGTTGGTACATATTATCAAAATAATTCAGGGGCTATTCTAACTCGAAATTCTTTTGGATGGGATAGTCGTGGTGTATTGCGATCTGCACCTGTCGGATTTACATACGATGCCACTTTGGCTTGGGATGGCATTACTCCATTGGCTGTGAATAGTGGTGATGTGATAACAACTGCAGCATCTTTGGTTTCTCAAACTCCTTCAAATACAGTATTGAATGCTGTAGCTGTTCTATCCGTTTTGTCTTCTACGCCTCCAGTAGATGCATTTCGTCCAGGCGTAGTGAGAAGTGCTGCACGCAAACTAGCTCCTGAATACATTCGGTTTTCGGATATCATTGATCTAACGCCTTACCTTATTACTCAACCTACATCAACTATATTAAATAATCCAATTTCGGGCATAGATCCAATTTTTAATGCTTCCATATTGACTAATTTAATGCCTGGGCCATCCATTTTAAATGCTGGATTGCTTCAAAATAGAGGAACGAATGCACTTTATAATAATAGTGGATTTGGATATGGAGCTGATGTTGCGCAGAATTTAGGCGATGTATCTGTGGGGGCATTGGCTTCTTGGCTCACAGCTGAAGAGCGTAACATTTGCCGAGTTCATTTGATTCAGCGCGCAATTGATATCTATGAATCGTTATTGGCAGGTGTGGTTTTGACATACAATGGTGGACATTTGCCTGGATATGGTGCATTGTTGACTATTGCTGGAAAAATGTTGAATCATTCGGGGATGATCAACATCAACCAATCAATTAACGGAAGAGAGCCGCTCTATTTTTTATCAGATTATGGACAAGCAATATATGTCGATGATTCTAATATAAACTACAATGACGGTATTACACCTTCGGTAGGGAATCAACGACGAATTACAAGTAGTTCTATTTTGCCTCCGCTCAATAGAATCACCCTTCCTGTAACTTCAGCTTCTGATGGTTTTCTCACTATCAATAGAAGTTTTAGTTGGCCAGACTCGAGATCGTCAAGCGAAGTTCAGAATATGAAATTGAAGGTTGAATCGGGTCCTGGTGCTGGTCCTGACTATTATGTCGTTACTGATATGGTTGATTTCTATGATACAAAAACGGATACTTTGACCAATGACATTCAGATACAAGCCATCAACGGTGGAACTCTTGTCGTGAAACCATCCTGGTTGAATGGCACGCCAAACGCATCTAGTGTAATCAGGACATATATTGCTACATCGTGTGAGCTTCCAACTTGGGCATTTAAGCAAGCTGGTACAAATGCCAGTGGTATTTACGACTTCTCCTATACACTCTCGCCAACCACACCTTATGGAACCATTAACGTAGGTGCATATCTTACCTATTTCGTCACTATGTATGCGCTTGGTGCCGAGAATAGTTATAGCTCAGGACTAGATCGCTGGTTGCTCAAAACCATGTCGATACCCGGTTATGGGCAGTCTATATTTTCTGATGGTAATTCTCGTCGTCCAAATGGAACTACGAACTACAATGGTAGTCTGTTTTTGTCTGGTTTATGGAAAGCTCAAGTGTTAGATAAAAAGTCAGTATCGTATGTAAATACTGGTTTCTTTTCATCATCTTATGCCGCTGCATCAGCATTGGTCGTGCCATCCTGTATTACCGTTCCAACTGATGACGTGGCGGCGATATCAGATCATGAACTTACAATAATACCAACTGTATCACATGTTTTGATACATTCAGAGAGTGTAATGAGTCAAGTTAATCTATACACATTGCAGGGTGTTGAATTGCAATCTTATCAGGTAAATAATAAAAACGTGGAATTGGATGTCTCATCTTATAACAAAGGGTGTTATGTAATTCAGGTTTTATCTGAAGGCAACTCTGTTGTAAAGAAATTTGTTTTAAATAAATAGGAATAAAAATCATATTAACTCCCCAACGAGCCAAACTAAACAGTTTGGCTCGTTTTGTATTGAATTTGAACGGATTTGTGACATTTTGTGCAAGAAAATGAGCATTTAGGCTATTGTTTTAGCTGCAACGCTGTGTTTACTTTGCATTTGATTTCTATTCATTTATCTTCCTAAATTTATGTAGTAGATAAATTTATATACGATTTAATTTGCATCTTGAAAAATACGATTTGTTAAACCTGTGCTTTATCTAAATTATGAAAAAAATTACAATTCTTATTTATGTAACTCTTTTGAGTTTAATTGTGGTTTCTGCAAAAGCGGCTACGATACAAGTCGCCGCTCCAGCTGATTTAACTGCTACTTATAGTGGTGCAGCAGATGGAACAATAATTGAATTAACTACAAGTGGAGGTGCATATACATGGAGTGCGGTTGCTGCAATTTCTACGGATAAATCAATTACGCTTAAAGCGGCATCAGGTCTTGCTCAAAAGCCTGTTGTAACATACTCCGGCGCAACAGCTGGCACAACGAAATATTTCATCAATTACACTGTCGCGGGAAGTGTTACAGGTACGTTGACGTTCGATGGAATAGTTATTGACGGTGCATCAAAGGCAGCCGCATTATTTTTAACAAAATGTTCAGCAAGTTCAAATATTGAAGTGATTGTCTCTAATTGTGTCTTACAACATTTTTATGCTGGAGCTAAGATCTTTTATTATGCTGCGGCTACTACTCCAATCGCAAAATATGGAAATTTGACGGTTAGTAATACAGTTTTTAAGGATTTTGGCACAAGTGTCTTGAATGCTAGTGGGTTGACTGTTACCCCCGATAATGTAAGTTTTTCAAATTGCCTGTTCGAAGGCCCTTCTACTTCCACCGCAATAAAAGTGAATACTACCGGTTACAATAAAATTACAGTAGATCATTGTACATTTAATAATTTTTCAAGCAATGAATTGTATTTTACAAATGCTGTAAATCCGAATGTTCTTAGCAATACTATTTTTGCAAATAGTACAAACACCGCAACTGCGAATTTATTTGGGTCTGCTGCAAGCATTGTAACCTTAGGTGCAAATTGTGGGGTGTATTATACCGCAGCAGGTACCAAATCAACTCTCTATCCAAATAGTACTTCTGCACTTGCAACTGACCCTGCTATTGATGCAAATGGATATGCAACTGCTTCAGCATTTATTGGGACGGGAACCGATGGCAAAAATATCGGTTATTATAATACCGCCTCAGGTGCTGATGTCACTGCTCCAACAGTTCCAGCAGGATTGGGAAATACGACACCAACTTCATCTTCATTCACATTATCGTGGACAGCTTCGACTGATGCGGTTGGCGTAACCGCTTACGATGTGTATAAAGATGCTGTTTTTTATGGCACAACAGCGAGCACAAGTTTGGCAATTACAGGTTTGTCTGCTTCAACTGCTTACAGCATGACTGTAAAGGCGAAAGACGCAGCGAGCAATACATCCGCTGCGAGTATAGCATTGGTTGTAACAACAGCCGCAGCCGCAGATGTCACTGCTCCGACAGTCCCGACAGGTTTAGGAAATACGACGCCAACTTCATCTTCATTCACATTATCTTGGACAGCTTCAACTGATGCGGTCGGTGTTACAGCTTACGATGTATATAAAGATGCCGTATTGTATGGCTCAACAGCGAGCACAAGTTTGGATATTACAGGTTTGTCTGCTTCAACGGCTTACAGCATGACTGTAAAGGCAAAAGATGCTGCGAGCAATACATCCGCTGCGAGTACAGCATTGGTTGTAACTACAGCCGCAGCCGCAGATGTCACTGCTCCGACAGTCCCGACAGGTTTAGGAAATACGACTCCAACATCATCGTCATTCACATTGTCTTGGACAGCTTCCACTGATGCAGTCGGCGTTACAGCTTACGATGTATATAAAGATGCCGTTTTGTATGGCTCAACTGCGAGTACAAGTTTAGATATCACTGGTTTGTCTGCTTCAACTGCTTACAGCATGACTGTAAAGGCAAAAGATGCTGCGAGCAATACGTCGAATGCAAGTACGGCATTGGTGGTAACCACGGCCGCAGCAGTTTCATCTACAGTATGGCAAGTAGCAACAGGCGATATTTCGGCTACATATAGTAATGCCTCTTTTCACTCAGGTGATATCATCGAATTAACCGCTAACGGCGCAACAGGGTCATACACTTGGACAACTAAAGTGGGTACATTGACGAAGAGTTTTACACTTAGAGCTGGAAGTTCCGTAACAACACGTCCGATAGTGACTTTGCCTTCTGGTATAACACTTTCATCTAACAATAATACAACTCCATATTCTCTCTCTTTTGATGGAATAGACTTTGATGGTAATGCAGTAGCTACAGCTTTAACTTCGGCTAAAGGCGCAACAGGTGGTGATTTGATTGTGAGTATGAATAACTGTATTGTTCGAAATTTAACAGCAGCGGGACGTGTTTTTTCGTACGCTTCATCTGGAACAGGTTGGACAACACAAGCTCAATGGTATGGTGATTTAACTGTTATGAATTCTGAATTTTCTGGAACATACGCAGGTGTTTTGTCTTATGGTAGTCAATTTGCTGGTCCAAATAATGCTACATTTACAAATTGTTATTTTGCAGGATTAACGGCAACTATTATTAGCAATGGTCTTGCTTCGCTCAATACAACCAATAGTTTGACTTTAGACCATTGTACGTTCTATGCTTCTACCGGAATTGAAATTAATATCAAAAATGGTGGTACATCAACCACAATCGTAAAGAATTCCCTTTTTGCAAATAGTCCAGGTTCAGCTTCAGCAACTGATGTGGTTGCCTTGAGTACAAACCCTGGAAATGCTGCAAATACAAATAATGCGGTTTATTACACTTCCAATACACAAGTGATTAGTACGAGGTATCCATCCGGATTATTAGGGGCATATATCACTTCTAATCCTACTTTGGTGAATCATTTTGCAACTGCTGCTGCATACATTGGAACCGCAGTGGATCACAGAAATATTGGTTACTACAATTTTGCAGTTTTAACACCTTATATTACGGCATCAGAAACTGCTCTAACTGGCTTTAGCTATAATGTAGGGTCTGGACCATCTTCAGAAAAGACATTTACCGTAAGTGCATTTGATTTATCGAGTAATTTGGTCATTACACCGTCCTCTAATTATGAAATTTCATTAACATCAGGCTCTGGTTTTACATCCAGTGCGCTTTCGATTGCCCCATCTTCAAATGTAGTGAGTGAAACTACCATATATGTCAGGTTAAAATCAGGATTGGCAATTAATTCTTATTCTGGGTCGATAACTGCTACACATGCAGGAGCAACTACTCGTACAGTGACACTTAGCGGACAGGTGAATAGTACTTCGCCCACCATTATTTTGTCTACAGCTACGCTTTCTGGATTTAGTCGTTTAGAAGATGGTGGAGCTTCAGCCCCTCAAAACTTTACAGTGGAAGGCGTAAATATGACTGGAAATGTGACTGTAACTGCACCCGATTATTTCGAAATCTCATTCAATCCTTTGAATGGTTACACACCTTATAGCTTGCAAATCACCAAAAGTGGAACCATTGTAAATCCTACTCTTGTATATGTTCGTTTGAAGAAGAGTGCAGCTGCAACCACTTATTCTAAGGATATTACTTTGACCTCAAATGGCGCTACAGTGAAGTATGTTACATGTAGTGGTAGTGTGACTGCAATTTCTATATCGAACTTTAATACAAATGCTTCAAATAATATAGATTTGCGTATTGCCAGCAATTATAGCGCTGCTGCGATGCCAATCTACACTACACAAGATCATGTGAATAAAGTATTTGTTCGTAATCCTGCTTGCTGGGCGGCAGATTTGGATTTGACTTGTATTAGTCCAAGTAATTTCAATTATGATAATTTACATGCTGGAACATTGATTACGCCACGCCACGCAATTTTAGCGGCTCACTTTAAATTGTCAACTGGAGATTCTCTCTATTTCGTAACGAGTGATAACGTCACCGTTCGCCGTAAGATAATTGGATACAAGACAAATACAATTTTCTCACCTACTCAATTTCCAGATCTTGAAATTGTTACATTAGATTCTGATGTGCCATCAACAATTACACCTTGTAAATTTTTACCTTCAACGTATGCAACTTATCTTTCTAATAATGGAAGAGGATTGCCTACCTTTAGTACAGATCAAGAAGAGAAGGCTTTGGTGAATGAAGTTAGCTCGTTTAATTCGCTACTGGTTATAAATTCTAACCCAGCTGTGATGATGTATTCAGAACGTACGTGTACTACCACTCAACGTCTAGCGCTGCATGAGGCAATTATATCAGGTGATAGTGGAAATCCTGTTTTCTTGATTATCAGAGGTCAATTGGTTTTGGTGTCGGCTCGAACCTGGGATAATGGAGCAGGAACATCATACACGCATTTTGCAAATCTTGCTACAGGTGGTACTACATCACCTACAGATCCAACTGTTAATACGCTTAGTATTAATGATCTGATTGCTCAAACAGATGCAGTTGCGGGTGTAAGTACTGGTTATCAAGTCTCATATTTTAATTTCAATGCATTGGCAACAGACAATATTTCGACAATTGCAACACCTGATCAAGTATATTCTTGCCACGGAGTTTTATATGCCAAGATTGCTAATCATGAAAATGCGTATGTTAGTGTATATGATATTTTTGGAAGATTGGTTTTGAATCAAAATGTGAGTGGAAACTTGGAGTATAAGTTACCAATGAAAGGTGTTTATGTTGTAACACTTAAAAAAGAAGGTACACAACTTACGAATTACAAAATAGCTGTACAATAACCCTATTAGACGTCACTTTATATTGAATATTCTATAAATTTGAGTGAAAAAGATTGTCCTGTAAGTCTATTTTGGACAATCTTTTTCACTAATTTGTCTTTTGATATAAGTGTTTTGATATAACTCGTTGATTACTTGGTGTGTAGCTCTGTGATAAGGAGAATTGTATGGATGATGCATCAAGGTTTTATGTGTATTTGTGTTAAAGTATATTAAATATAATGAAAATTTTAAGTTTGGGAGTGTCAAATAGTGCAAACAATTGCTCATTTTGTCTATTCTTTTTCAATGTTCTTTGCTATACTTTTGTAATGTTGGAATTGACCAATAGATTTGATTAGAAAGAAATCTATATTTTTTTGCAATTTTGAAGTTTTTCGATCTTAAATCTAAAAGCTAGTTTACGTTTATATTCAAATCATGAAAAGACAGTTTATAATTATCCTTATATTAGTATTAAATGCAAGTGTGCTTCTCTCAGAAATTCATTTGCCAACTTTAATATCTGATAATATGGTTTTGCAGCAACAATCAACTGTGAAATTGTGGGGTTCTGCTTCCAAAAATAAACTCATATATGTTTCTCCATCTTGGTCTAATAAAATATTTTCTGTAAAATCTGATGAATCGGGTAGATGGTTGGTTTCTATTAAAACGCCTAAAGCCGGTGGTCCTTATTCTATTTCATTTAACGACGGAAAAGAATTGAAAATCTCAAATGTGTTGATAGGTGAAGTTTGGCTTTGCTCTGGCCAATCGAATATGGAAATGCCTGTGAAGGGTTATCCTGGACAACCTATAAATGATGCTCAAAATACTATTGTCCAAGCAGACCCATTAATTCCAATTCGAATGTTCAAGTTGGAAAAGCAAAAGAGTATTACACCAATTGATAGTTGCAAAGGGAAATGGGGTGAAAATACACCACAATCGGTGAAAGAATTTAGTGCGACAGGTTATTTCTTCGCAAAGCATTTGCAGTCTGTACTGAAAGTTCCGGTCGGAGTTATTTGTGCAGCATGGGGTGGCGCGAATATTGAATCATACATGGATAGCTTAACACTTTCTTTCTTTTCGAAAGTAAATACACCGAAAAAAAATACATTGATAGATAAGCATCCTGTAAATTGTGAATTGTATAACGGGATGATTTATCCTTTACGGCAGATTACAATCAAAGGTGTGTTATGGTATCAAGGTGAGGCAAATGCACACGCTTCGTCTCTGTATAAAAAAGAGTTTCCTGCCATGGTTTCTCAATGGCGTAAATTATGGGGTCAGGGAGAATTTCCCTTTTATTATGCTCAAATTGCTGCTTGGAGATATAGTAAAATTGATTCAGTAGAGTCTGCTATGCAACGAGAAGTTCAAACAAATGCTCAGAAGGTAATACCTAATTCTGGTATGATTGTCACCTACGATACAGGTGATCCCAATATTATTCACCCAAAAATGAAAAAAGAGGCTGGTGAGAGATTTGCTTATTGGGCATTGGCCAAAACGTATGGTCGTGAAGGAATAGAATATCGTTCTCCTCAATACAAATCAATGAGTATTAGTAATGATACAATTTCAATTCAATTAGATTTTGCTGAAGATGGCTTGAATAGTTCGTCCGCAGAATCTCGTGGATTCGAAATTGCCGGTAGCGATCGAAAATTTAAACCAGCAAAAGTCGTATTAAGAAACAAGGGTAGGGAACTTTTGCTCACCGAACCAACGATTAAAAATCCGGTAGCTGTGCGTTATGGATTCAAAAACTATATGCCAGTTTCAATGTATAGCAATCTTGGATTTCCTTTGTGCCCTTTTCGCACCGATGATTGGTAACTAGAATATGAAAATAACACTGTTGTGATGAAAGACCAAACAAAATCTTATGTTCCTTGGATCATTGTATCCCTCTTGTTTACTGTAACTGCTCTAAGCTTTCTCGATAGACAGGTTTTGTCTATGTCAATTCTTAAAATCAAGGAAGATATTGTTATTTCAGATAGTGATTACAGTTGGATAACAAATGGTTTTATTCTCGGTTATGCTTTGATGTTTACTTTAGGTGGTGTGTTTATTGATAAATTTGGCACAAAGCTTGGATTGGCACTATCGTTAGGAATTTGGACAGTAGCTTCAGGATTACATAGTATCGCCACAACAGTTGGTGCATTCATGATATTTCGGTTTATTCTTGGAATTGGAGAAGGTGCTTGTTTTCCTGGTGTAATCAAAACCGTTATGGAGTGGGTTCCTATCCAGAAAAGGTCTTTGGCTACAGGTATTGCTATTGGTGGCTCAGCTATTGGTGCTGTTGTTGCGCCGTTGCTTTGTCTTTATATGCTTGATACTGTTGGTTGGAGGAAACTCTTTTTGGTTTCACCAATGATTAGTTTAATTTGGATTGGATTTTGGCTCTATTTTAATAATAAAAAGAATTCGACACATAAGGTAGTTCAAGAGGTTGATTTGAATACTCAGACAGTTAAAAAGTATTCGTTTTCGGAAGTGTTGAAAAGTAAAAATGCTTGGGTTTTCATTTCAATGAGAATGTTATTTGATCCAATTTTCTACTTTCTGATGTTTTGGATTCCCAAGTTTATGAGCGAAAGTAGAGGAATACCCATTGATTTGATAGGAAAATTGTTTTGGATTCCTTTTCTTGTTTTGGGATTGTCAAATATTTTAGGAGGATATCTTTCTGACAAAGTGTTTACAAAAACTTCAAGCCTGAATGTTGCCCGAAAATCATTGATGGCCATTGGCGCGTTATTGACACTCTCCGTTCTTTTTGTTCAGCATGTTGATTCTGCGTATGCTGTGATCGCTCTTATTTCTGTCTTCTTTTTTGCTCATGGATTATGGATAACAAATTATTCAACAGCTGTGGGAGATGTTTTTGGAAGCAAAGCGACTTCAACGATGTTCGGATTGACAGGTACATTTGGGGCACTCTCTGCCTTTGGCGTGAATAGAGGTATTGGTTATGTTGTTTCGCATTATTCGTATGATCCATTGTGGATTTGGGCTGGATTGATGTACCCAATTGCATTTGTGATTTTTATGGTATTTATGCCTAAAATAAAAAAATCAGAGACTTTTGCGTAGAAGAAATTTAAAGAAAAAAATACAAAATTTAATTTGAAACTAAATTGTAATGAAAACAGTAGAAAAAGTAGATTATTCTAAAAGAGTAGAAAGTGGAAAACCAAGAATAGGTGTTATTGGTGTTGGTCATCATACTTATTGGGCGCAATTTCCAGGACTCTTAGAAGAGATGTATGCAAAACAAGATGTCTTTATTGAAAAAATTCCTGAGTATGTTGATGTAGTTGATTTTGGTTTGGTTGATGATTCTGAAAAGGCATACCAAGCTGTTAAATCTTTGGCAGAAGCAAATCTTGATTTGCTTTTCTGCGATATGGTAACTTATGCTACGTCTGGAACATTCGGTATCATCTTGAAAAGATTAAATATACCCATTGTGTTGGTTGCATTACAACCACTCGAAGCATTGGATTATGCTAAAGCTACTACCTATATGCAGTTGATGAACGATGATATCTGTTCCCTTCCTGAATTTACAGGTGCAGCAGCACGTTTGGGTGCTAAAATTCCAGAAACAATTATTGGTACATTGCACAATGATGCACAAGTTGACAAACAGATAGATGAGTATTGTCGTATTGCAAGAGTACTTCATGGTTTGAAGAACGCACAGTTTGGTCATATTGGTCACTCATTGAATGCAATGTTGGATATGCACTTCGATCCAACAATGATTACTGCATTTTTTGGAAGTCATGTGAAGGCGTGTGAAGCTAATCAGATGGTTACTTCTTATGAAGAGGTTACCGATGAAGAGATCGAGGTTGCTAAGAAACAAATTCTGTCATTCTTTGATACACCTGATCCTGTTGCTGATCCAATTTCTAGTAAGTTGAACGATGCCGATCTCTATGTTGCAGCTCGTGTATATGTAGCGTTAGATAATTTTGTTACAAAAAATAAATTGAGTGGATTAGCTTACTATTACGATAGTGTAGAAGGTAGTCTCGAACGTCAAGTAATGACAAATCTCGCAGTGGGTAATTCATTACTAACTGCCAAAAATATCCCGATGTGTGGAGAGTCAGATATTAAAACGTTGATTTCTTTGTTTATCATGGATAAAATGGGAATTGGTGGTAGTTTTGCTGAATTCCACCCAGTTGATTTTGAAGGAGACTTTGTGTTGGTGGGTCACGACGGACCACACAATATCTCTATTGCTGATGGAAAACCGGTGTTGCGTAGCTTGAAAAAATTTCATGGAAAGCCAGGTTCAGGCGCAGGTGTTGAGTTCAAAATCAAAACAGGTCCTATTACCATGTTAAGTATCAATTCAACCTACGATGGTAAATTCAAATTTATCATTGCAGAAGGTGAATCAGTAGCAGGGCCAATTCCAGCTACTGGAAATACGAATACACGTGGTAAATTTAAACCAGATGTGAGAACTTTCTTAACTCGTTGGGTGAAAGAGGCTCCAACTCACCATTTCGCATTAGGTATTGGCCACCATGCCTCTACAATTGTGAAGATTGCAAATTACCTAGGAATAGAAGCCGTTGTTGTTTCTGAATAAAAATAGGAAGAAGTCATAACAAAGATAGGGTTGAGTCAAAATGAATAAGGGGTTATTCATTTTGTACTCAACCCTATCGCTTTATAACGAGTATCTGTTACACGTGTATTTTTCGATAATCGGCGGGTGACATATTTGTCTTTTCTTTAAACACACGAGAGAAATAAAATGCTGATTCAAAACCCAATTCAAATGAAATCTCTTTGATGGTCTTATTTGTTGAAGTTAGTAGCACTTCTGCTCTCTTGATTCTTAACTGTAAGTGATATTGAACAGGTGGCAATCCTGTGTATTTGGTGAACATTTTCCGGAAATAAGAATACCCCATGTTTAACTCAGTGGCTAATTCCACAGCATCTATATCTTGACCTACGCGCTCATTGAGTATAAAGCTAGCTTGCCTTATTTTGATCTCTATATCTTTTCCTTCAAACTCTTTATATTTGATAAATGCTATTATCTGACTGATATATGCGATTGAAAGGCCAACACATATTTGATGATATCCAGGTTTTTCATTGATTGCGAGAGAGTATATTTTCTCGAAAGTATCAAAAATTTCTCCATTAAAACCAATTTTTTTTATCGGACTTTCAGGAGTAAAGAAGCCATTGTTGAACAGTGTTTTGGCAACATCACCATTCAATCCAATATAATAACTTTTCCATCCAGTATTTTTTAGTGGACGATATCGATGCCATTCTCCTGGAAATAATACGATAATACTCCCCGGATGGATTCTGAAAACCTTATTTCTATTTTCGAAAACTCCAAATCCCTCCGTTACATAAATGATTTGGTATTCTTGAAGAATACGACCGCTTTCCAACGAAAATCGGTAAGTTTCGGGGTGAACATTATTTGTTGGAAACTCGGCACCCGGTTGTACATCGGATAATCCGACAACAGTAACGTAAAGATTTAACGAACGGTCTTGTTCAGATAGTGTGGTGTACTTAAATGGTGTGTTTCTCATAAATTATGCCATTTTGTGCAAATTTAATGTCATTTAGTCTATTTTCCAAATGAAATTGAATTATTATTTTTGTAAGTTATTTTGATGTTAATTTAATGTATAATTTTGGTGTCAAATTAGATATGTTTTGTGTTGACTGGATTATAAATATTTTAATAAATTCGATTTATGCTAAAAGAAAAATATAAATTATTCTACGATGAGCTGAGAAAGGTTTTGCCAGGTGATCGTATCTATTTAGATGAGGTTCGTAAATTGGCGTGGGGAACAGACGCCGGATTTTACCGATTAATACCTCAAATGATAGTGCGTTCAGCCAATGAACAAGAAGTTGTTGAGGCTATAAAATTGTGTTACAAATATAATCTTCCAGTCACATTTCGTGCAGCAGGCACTAGTTTGTCAGGGCAGGCAATTTCCGATTCTGTGATGCTCGTCGCTGGAAAACATTGGGAAGATTATTCTGTGTCAGAAAATGCAGAAGAGATTACGGTTCAATGCGGAATTGTGGGCGCTCGCATTAATCAAATTCTTGCTAAATATGGTAGAAAGCTTGGTCCTGATCCTGCTTCCATCAATTCTGCCATGATTGGGGGTATTGTGATGAATAATGCCAGTGGTATGAATTGTGGTGTTCATGAGAATAGTTACAGAACCATTATCGGCGCACGTATCATTTTTTCGGATGGAACATTGCTCGATACACGCAATCCTGAAAGCAGGGAGAATTTCAAGAAAACTCATGCCGATTTTATATCCAAAATTGAAGAAATAAAGACCCGTATTCGGGCCAATCAACCGTTGGTGGAGCGCATTCGAAAGAAGTACTCCATCAAAAATACAACTGGCTTAAGTGTGAATGCCTTTATCGATTATGACGATCCGATTCAGATTATTGTTAATCTGCTCGTTGGTTCTGAAGGCACATTAGCGTTTGCCTCTGAATTTACACTTAAAACAGTTGTAGATCAGCCATTCAAAGCGAGTGCTATGATCTATTTCTCCGATATTGTCACAGCTTCTAAGGCGGTTGTGAAGATGAAAAAAGGAAAGAAAGAGGTGTATGGTGCCGAATTGCTTGATCGACTCGCATTAAAATCTGTGGAAAATCAGGATGGAATTCCGGCGTATATTAAAGATTTTCCCGATGGGGTAACCGCTATTTTAGTAGAAACCAAAGCGGATGATCAAGAGCAACTTGATAAAAATATCAAAATCATTGAAGGACTTATTTCAGATGTTCCTACCATAAAGCCGATTCATTTTACAGATAAAGTAGAAGAATATGGCAAATATTGGAAAATTAGAAAAGGAATTTTCCCTTCAGTTGGAGGTATGAGGCCTTTGGGTACAACTTGCTTTATCGAAGATTTGGCTTTTCAGATTGACGATTTGCCGGCAGCCACCGACGATTTGCAAAAACTGATTGCGCGTCATGGTTACGATGAAGGGGTGATTTACGGCCACGCATTAGAAGGTAATTTTCACTTTATTGTTAATCTAGATTTTGATAACCCGAATGAAGTGAAACGCTACGAGGCGCTGATGAAAGAGGTGGTTGATCTTGTTGTTAATAAATACGATGGTTCTCTCAAAGCGGAACATGGCACAGGTCGAAACATGGCTCCGTTTGTTCCGGTAGAGTGGGGAGATGAGATTTTCGGCATCATGAAAGAGGTGAAAAACCTTTTTGATCCGAAAGGATTGCTCAATCCGGGTGTGATATTTAACGACGATCCCGATTGTTATTTGAAGAATTTCAAATCATTGACTCCGACTAACAAGCATGTAGATAAATGTATAGAGTGCGGTTTCTGTGAAATAAATTGTTTGACCAATGGATTTTCTTTGTCTTCTCGTCAGCGTATAGTGGTGCAGCGCGAAATTACTCGATTGAAGAATCTAGGAATTGAGCCTGAGCGAAGAAAAGAGTTGGAAGAAGGATTTAAATATCTCGGCGAACAAACTTGTGCTGGTGATGGTTTGTGTTCTACCAGCTGCCCTGTAGGTATCAATACCGGAGAATTGATTCACGACTTAAGAGCCATTAATAATCAATCGTTCCCGAATAAGCAGCTTGGTGCTTATACTGCCCATAATTTTGGTAAAATTACACCTATTATAAGTAATGCGTTGGCATTTGTCAATACACTTCACGGAGTTGTAGGTACAAAATCCTTTCAAGCCTTAGCGAATAGCGCTCGATATGTTAGTGGAAATGCCATACCTCTTTGGACTCCAGCTATGCCAAAAGGTATCAAACGTCCAATAGTACAACCTGTTAATTCAGATAACCCGCTTAAAGTGGTCTATTTCCCGAGTTGCATCAATCAAACGATGGGGCCGGCAAGCGGCGATCCAGATCAAATGCCGTTACACCTTAAATTATTAGAATTGCTGAAAAAAGCGGGATACGAGGTAATTTATCCCGAAAGGATGAAAAGCTTGTGTTGTGGAACCATCTGGGAAAGTAAAGGATTCTATAAAGAGGCGGACGAAAAGTCATCCGAATTGGAAGAATCACTTCTAGTGGCTTCCAGAAATGGTAAATATCCTGTTTTGTGCGATCAAAGTCCCTGCTTGTATCGCATGCGTCACACCATGGGCAAACCGTTGAAGCTCTATGAGCCGGTTGAATTTATTCATGAATTTTTGATGGATAAATTGAACTTTACCAAAACAGACGATCCGATTTCAATACACGTTACCTGTAGTATGACAAAAATGGGGTTAGCCGAAAAAACTATAAATTTGGCACGTGCTTGCTCAAACAATGTGCTTGTCCCCGAGGAGGTTGGCTGTTGTGGATTTGCCGGTGATAAAGGTTTTACTCATCCTGAAATAAATAAATACGCATTGCGCAAACTTCGTCCGCAAATAGAAGCGAAGAAGGTGAAGTATGGATACAGCAACAGCCGTACCTGCGAAATAGGTCTAACTACCCACAGTGGTGTGCCGTATCAATCCATTGTCTATTTGGTGGATCAATGCAGTGAAAAGAAATAAATTGGTATAACATAAGAATTATCTATCTTTGCGAATGGGTTGTGTGCTTGCATACTGCCCATTTTCTGTATTCAATATAATGTAGATGTTTTGAAAAATGGATGTTGAGATAATAACGATAGGAGACGAACTTCTTATTGGTCAGGTGGTAGATACGAACTCAGCTTGGATGGGCAAAGAGCTTAACAATTTAGGGTTTGAAGTAGCTCGAAAAATTACTATTGGCGATGATCGTGACGAGTTGCTTAGCGCATTTTCAACCGCGTTGAGTCGGGTAGATGTAGTGCTGGTGACGGGCGGAATCGGTCCAACCAAAGACGACATCACGAAGAAAACGTTGTGCGAATTTTTCGAGACAGAACTAGTGTTCAATGAAGATGTTTTGAGCCGCATTGAAGTTTTATTTGCAGGTCGTAATATTAAAATAAATGAACTGACTCGCGATCAGGCGTTTGTCCCACGTGACTGTGAGGTTATTGAAAATACCACGGGAACAGCACCCATCACTTGGTTTGAGCGTAATGGTAAGATTCTAGTTTCGATGCCGGGTGTGCCTTTCGAAATGAAAACTGCCATGACTCGAGATATTCTTCCACGTTTAAAAGCTAGATTCTCGAAAGATATACACATTGTTCATCGTACTTTTTCGGTAAAAAATTACCCCGAATCGGCGTTGGCACTGCATATTGAGGCTTGGGAAAACGCATTGCCTGATTTTATTCGATTGGCTTATCTGCCATCGCCTGGAGTCGTTCGATTAAGACTAACGGCTCGACACTCTGATTTGACACTGATCGAAACAGCGTTGGAGAAAGCCGAACAATCATTGCTTCCTCTGTTGGGCGATTCGATATTTTCATCTTCGGATGCGCCGATAAGCGAAGTTTTAGGGAAGTTATTAAAGAAAAACGACCTCACATTGGCTGTGGCTGAGAGTTGCACTGGAGGAAATATTGCGCACCATATCACTTCTATTTCAGGTAGTTCTGCTTATTTCTTAGGAGGAGTTGTTTCTTACTCCAATGAGATGAAACGTGCTGTTTTAGGCGTCTCTAAGGATTCGCTTGAGCAATTTGGTGCAGTGAGTAGAGAGGTTGCGTTGGAGATGGTCAATGGGATTGCAAAGTTGGCAGATGCTGATGTCGCGATAGCTACGACTGGCATTGCCGGCCCTGATGGTGGAACGCTTGAAAAACCAGTAGGTACAGTTTGGATAGCAGTCAAAATGAGAGACGAAGTGCGTGTAGAGTTGTTTCGTCTTGGAAAGGTGAGAGAGGCAAATATTCAACGTGCCTCGAACGAAGCAATGCTTTTGGCTGCTGAGATGATAGAGCTAAAATTTAGATAAAAATGGTCGAATAATGTAAAAAAGAACGAATCCTTGTAACTTCTTTTAACGCATAGAACCCTTCATTCTCATTCCTTCTTAAAATATGGATTTTTGCAAACAATTATTTGTGTAGTTCGGAAATATTGCTTTACTTTGCGGACTGTTTGAGAAAATAGAAAAAATATAATAATAAAACACAAGATAGCAATGTCGAAGATTTGTCAGATTACCGGAAAAAAAGCGATGGTTGGCAACAACGTATCACACTCTAAGAGAAGAACTAAGAGAGTGTTCAATGTCAATCTTTTTAGAAAAAAATTCTACTGGGTAGAACAAGAAGAGTGGATTGATCTTAAAATATCAGCTGCAGGTTTGAGAACTATTAACAAGCTTGGTTTAGATGCTGCTGTTAAAAAAGCAATTGAGAATGGTTTCTTAAGTGAAATTCGCGTTATTGGATAAAGGAGATAAAGAAAATGGCAAAGAAAGCAAAAGGTAATAGAATCCAAGTAATAATGGAGTGCACAGAGCACAAGACTAGCGGTATGCCCGGCACATCGCGTTACATTACTACTAAAAATAGAAAAAATACCACTGAACGTATGGAGTTGAAAAAATACAACCCCATTTTGAAGAAAGTGACAGTTCATAAAGAAATTAAATAAGGTCAATCATGGCAAAGAAAACCGTAGCATCATTACAAAAAGGTGAAGGACGTACTTATTCAAAAGTGATTAAGATGGTTAAATCACCAAAAACGGGAGCTTACACATTTCAAGATGAAATGGTTCCTAACGAAAAAGTGAAAGAATTTTTCGCGAAATAAAGATATTTCTATACTATATAAAAGAAGCTTCTCAATTTGAGGAGCTTTTTTTATACACAGATTTTCATTACTTTTGTGGCTGAATTACAGTATTTTGATTTCAAATTATGGGAATATTTAATTTCTTTTCAAAGGAAAAAAAAGAGACGCTAGACAAAGGTCTGGAAAAAACAAAAGAGAATGTTTTTTCGAAGTTGTCGAGAATTATTGTTGGGAAATCAAAAGTTGACGAAGATGTTCTGGATCAATTAGAAGAGATATTGATTACGTCGGATGTGGGTGTGGAAACGACGCTCAAAATTATCACTCGTATCGAAAAAAGAGTCTCTTCGGACAAATTCTTAAATCAATCCGAACTCAATAATATTCTGCGTGATGAAATCGCCTCACTGCTGACAGAGAATAACAGTGATATTGAGCACGAATTTACTGTTCCCGAAGATAAAAAGCCATATGTGATAATGGTCGTCGGTGTGAATGGAGTAGGCAAAACTACCACCATTGGCAAATTGGCTCATCAATTTAAGAAAAATGGACTATCGGTCTATCTGGGGGCCGCCGATACTTTTCGTGCAGCAGCAGTAGAACAGTTGGTGATTTGGGGTGAACGAGTAGGAGTACCTGTTATCAAACAAAAAATGGGTTCAGATCCAGCATCTGTTGCTTTCGATGCATTGAGCTCGGCAAAAGCAAATAACGCCGATGTGGTGATTATTGATACAGCCGGTCGATTGCACAATAAAGTGGGTTTGATGAATGAGCTGACCAAAATCAAGAGCGTGATGAAGAAAGTGGTGGACGATGCGCCCCACGAGATTTTATTGGTGCTCGATGGTTCTACCGGTCAAAATGCTTTCGAACAGGCTCGTCAGTTTACAGCGGCTACAGAAGTGAATGCGTTGGCGATTACAAAGTTAGATGGCACCGCAAAAGGTGGCGTTGTGATTGGTATTTCAGATCAATTTCACACGCCAGTTAAATATATTGGATTGGGTGAAGGTATCGATGATTTGCAGGTATTCCGCAAAAAAGAGTTTGTCGATTCTTTGTTTGGAGAATAATATGCCCCCTTGATCCCCCAAAGGGGGACTCAGAAAAATGATTAAATGTTTAAACAAAATTTATATTAAGCTCTTCAATTCCCTCCCTTTTGGGGAGGGTTAGGGAGGGGCTTTTTTTATTATGAAGAAAAATAAAGTTGATATAATTTCCTTAGGTTGCTCTAAAAATTTAGTGGATAGCGAAAATCTGATGCGTCAGTTTTTGGCAAATGGATACACTGTGAATCACGATTCTGAAAATCCGAACGGTGAAATTGTGGTCATTAATACATGTGGATTTATCGGCGATGCAAAAGAAGAATCGGTGAATACAATATTACAATTTGTGCAAGCCAAAAAGAAGCGAAAAATAGGTAAATTGCTCGTAATGGGTTGTCTATCTGAGCGATATTTGGAGGAACTTAAAAGAGAGATTCCGGAAGTGGATCAGTATTATGGGAAATTCAACTGGAAAAATGTCATTACCGATTTAGGAAAATCGTATAATCAGGATGTGGCATTAGAGCGCTCCATTACGACTCCCAAACATTATGCTTATTTGAAAATCAGCGAAGGTTGTAACCGGACTTGCGCTTATTGTGCTATTCCGTTGATGACTGGCAAGCATCAATCGCGCAAAATGGAGGATATTATCACCGAAGTGCATAATCTCGTAACCATTGGCGTAAAGGAGTTTCAGGTGATTGCGCAGGATTTAACCTTTTATGGAATAGATTTATACAAAGAAAATCGGTTGGCTGAACTGATCGAGAAAATCTCAGATGTGCCCGGTGTAGAGCGAATCCGCTTGCATTACGCTTATCCAGCCTCTTTTCCTCTCAATATTTTGCCAGTGATGCGTGCTCGCAAGAATGTTTGTAATTACCTCGATATTGCGTTGCAACACATTAGCAATCCTATGCTAAAAGCGATGCGTCGTAACGTAACAAAAGAGCAGACGTATGAATTGTTGAATACGATTCGTCGTGAAGTGTCAGGCATTCACTTGAGAACAACCCTTTTAGTGGGATTCCCCGGTGAGACAGAACAAGATTTTGAAGAACTTCTTGAATTTGTGCGTGATATGAAATTTGAGCGCATGGGAGCTTTTCCATATTCTGAAGAAGAGGGAACTTACGCCGCAGAAAAATACGAAGATAACGTACCTGCCGAAGTGAAACAATATCGCATGGATGAGTTGATGCGTGTGCAAGAAGGTATTGCAGCCGAACTAAGCGCTCAAAAAGTGGGACAGACGTTACCGATAATCATTGATCGAGAAGATGAGGATTTCTATATTGGTCGTTCGGAATTTGATTCTCCAGAGGTCGATCCAGAGGTATTGGTTTCGAAAGAGAGCGATTTGATTCTAGGAGAGATATATAATGTGTTGATTACGGATAGTCAACCGTTTGAATTATATGGAAAAGTAGTTGAAAATTAATCCGATTACGATTATGAAGACCTTGATTAAAAATACAACGATTATCAACGAAGGAACCCGCATGTTGGGTTCTGTATTGATCGAAAAGGATAAAATTTCGGCAGTTTATTTTGGTAATTTGCCGGAAATAGATTTGGCAAATGTGACTATTATAGACGGAACTGGTAAGTGGCTGATTCCTGGTGTGATAGACGATCAGGTGCATTTTCGGGAACCGGGTTTAACTCAAAAAGGAGACATCACTTCTGAGTCGAGAGCCGCAGTGGCTGGCGGTGTTACTTCGTTTATGGATATGCCAAATACCAAACCGCAAACGGTGACCATTGAAGAACTCAATAAGAAATTTGATCGTGCAGCTGAGGTTTCGGTGGCGAACTACTCATTCTATATGGGTGCTACCAACGACAACTTGACTGAAGTACTCAAAGCTGATCCGAAACGTACTTGTGGGGTAAAGGTTTTTATGGGTTCATCGACTGGTAATATGTTGGTGGATAGCGAAAAAACGTTATCTGGCATTTTCTCAGAAGTAGAGATGCTGATTGCTACTCATTGCGAAAAAGAGGAAGTGATAAAAGCCAATGTTGCCAAATATACCGCGTTGTATGGAGAAGATCTACCGTTGAAATATCATCCGATGATACGTGACGCAGAGGCTTGCTATCAATCGTCGGCTGAAGCGGTGGCTTTGGCTACGAAATACAATGCTCGCCTCCACGTTTTACATTTGTCATCGGCTAAAGAGATGAGTCTCTTCGAGCAAAAACCACTCACCGAAAAGAGAATTACCGGAGAAGTGTGTGTGCATCATCTTTGGTTTGACGATCGTGACTACGAAGAATATGGCAATAAAATCAAATGGAATCCATCCATCAAAAGCGAAAGCGATAAATTGGCTTTGAGAGATGCGCTAATCAATGGACGGTTGGATGTGGTAGCGACTGACCATGCGCCACATTTGCTTTCTGAGAAGGAGGGCGGATGCTTCAAGGCGTACTCCGGAGGACCGTTGGTGCAACATTCACTTACCGCCATGTTGGAGATGGCTTTGCAGGGGATTTTCTCGCTCGAATTGGTGATTGACAAAATGTGTCACGCACCGGCAACGTTGTACCGCGTAGAAAATCGTGGTTTTATTCGCGAAGGCTATTTCGCTGATTTGGTGTTGGTGAATCCGAATAGAGAATGGACTGTATCATCTACTAATATTCTCTACAAATGCGGATGGTCGCCATTCGAAGGAAATTCGTTTAGAACAAAAGTAGAAAAAACCTTCGTGAACGGAATTTTGGCTTACGATAATGGTATTTTCGACGAAACTTGTAGAGGCAAAGAGTTGCAGTTTGTACATTCTTAATTTGAAAAAGTAGGTGAGAATAGTTGACGAAACATATTTCATTCCATTTATAGAAAAGATTGGGAATCAAATTTCTCAATCGGTGAATCGATTTGATTCATCGAATTTGATACTCGATTTGGGCTATCAAACTATATCATCGGCTGTGTTTTCGTCGAACATCGAAGGCAATAGTTTGGACTTAAATTCATTTATGAATTATAAATTGTCGTCAACAAAACTCAAGAGAACAAAGGATGTCGAAGAGATTGAGAATCTGATTTTGGCTTATAATTATGCTCAAAACCACCCTTTGGACGAGTCGAATTTTTTGCATTGTCATAAATTATGTTCGCCTACTCTGTTGATAAAGAGCAAACAAGGTAAATATCGAAATACTAAAGTGGGCGTTTTTGGCTCAACAGGATTGGTATATCTTGCGGTGGAAGAAGAGTTTGTTGCTCAAGAGATGAAATCGCTTTTCGAAGATGTAAATAATTTATTAACGACAGATTTATCTGTCGAAAAGGTGTTTTATCACACCTCGCTGCTGCATCTCAAATTTGTGCATATTCATCCATTTAGTGATGGTAATGGACGAATGGCGCGCTTGCTCGAAAAGTGGTTTGTCGCTCAAAAGTTGGGTGTACAGTTCTGGAAAATGCCTTCGGAGCGATACTACCGTAAAAACCAACCTCACTATTACGAAAACATCAACCTGGGAGTAAACTACTATGAATTGAATTACAATCGCTGCATCCCTTTTTTGTTGATGTTGCCTAACTGTTTGGAGGAGATAGAACGATGAAAACAATACTTTTAGTTGGTGCTGGTGGAGCGATTGGCAGTATTCTACGCTATCTCACTTCGGTGTTGGTGCAGAGTTATTTTACGATGGTTTTTCCCTTTGGCACATTCGTTGTCAATATGGTGGGCAGTTTGGCGATAGGTGTTATTTTCGGATTGTTTGAGAAAACGACCTGGATGGGGCACGATTGGCGTATCTTTTTAGCGGTTGGAGTTTGCGGAGGATTTACTACTTTTTCTTCATTTGCCAACGAGAATGTCACACTTTTGCGTGGAGGTCTTTATTTTCAATTTGCTCTATATGCTGCCGCCAGTCTGTTTTTCGGAATTTTGCTAGCCTATTTTGGATTCAGATTAGTAAAATAGTCATGACACATTGCGTTAAATAAACTTCATTCAGTAAACGAATTTGAACATTCTTTCCTCAAATTTGTAATCTAGTTGATAATATTCTGATTGTGATTACTTCAAAACGAACATTTCTCTACGCTTGGATTCAGCTATTGATTCTTTTTTATCCGATGGTGATAAAAGAGGTGCATCATCATACGGGAGAAAAACATGATCTAAATCATCAATCTACTGAGAATGAATTAACCAGTTTTTACTCTGATAGCTGTTCGATTTGCGATTTTGAATTTGTTCAATTTATAGCTCAAAAGGCATTTGCGATGCCTGTCGAACCAGTTTCTTTTTCTAAAGTAGAAGCTGTTACGGTCGATATTCCTACATTTTCGACTTTAACTCTACTTCGTCTGCGTGCACCTCCAGTGTGCTAATTTATCTCTTTTGGTCTAAAACAGTCGGTTTTTGATTAAATTCTTTCGTACTATTTCCTTCTAAAAATAATAGTGAGTGATTTTTTTGAACCCGTTTCAGAAGAGTCTTTCACTCTACTTGTAATCCATTTATGAATTTCAAAATGAAAAAAATATATATAGTATTTTTTGTTTTTGCACTATTATTGATGCATAGCTTCTCCTCTTTTAGCGCTGAATTGAATGATAAATCCTTTTATGGAAAGGTAATAGAAAAGAAAACTGGAATGCCATTGATTGGGGTAGCAATCTATTTTCCTGATTTAAAGAGTGGAACATCTACCGATGCAAATGGTGAATTTTATATTGCAAAGTTGCCAGCTACTAAAGCAATGGTACATATTTCATATTTGGGCTATAAGTCAATCAATCAGCAGATTGATTTATCAATAGTCGTTAGTCATAACTTTGAGATGGAATACACCGCGACTGAATTGAACGAAGTCGTAGTAACCGGGTTGATGAAATCGGCTGAGCAAAAACGTACCCCAACGCCTATCGCGGTGGTCACTCATCTCGATTTAGAACAGAATGCATCTACTAATATTATTTCGGCTTTAACCGCACAACCAGGAGTTTCTCAAGTTTCGACTGGCGTGGGAATCTCAAAACCAGTTATTCGTGGATTGGGCTATAATCGAGTGGTCGTGGTGAGTGATGGCGTTCGACAAGAGGGTCAGCAGTGGGGCGATGAGCATGGTATCGAAGTGGACGAATACGAAGTGGGACGTGTCGAGGTTCTCAAAGGTCCTGCCAGTTTGGTTTACGGTTCGGATGCCATGGCCGGCGTAGTGAATATGATTTCTCTACCTTCTTTGCCCGACGGAAAGATTGGCGGTAACGTTATTTCAAATTATCAAACAAATAATGGATTGATTGGGTATTCGCTTAATTTAGGCGGTAATAAAAAAGGATTGATTTGGGACGTTCGTTACAGTAATAAACAGGCACATGCCTATCAAAACAGGTACGACGGTTATGTGTTCAATTCAGGTTTTAAGGAGAATGCGCTGAAAGGAATGTTGGGATTGAATAAAGAGTGGGGATTTTCGCACTTAACATTGAGCGCGTACCACATTCAACCCGGAATTGTGGAAGGAGAACGTGATAGCGTAACCGGGAATTTTATTAAACCGATTGTGTTGCCATCGGGTGAAGAGAGTGTTTTAACGGCTACCGAACGTGATGCAAAATCCTACACTCCGATCACACCGTTTCAGCAAATAAATCACTACAAAGCAGTATGGAATAGTAATTTGTACATAGGAAAGGGTAATTTGAATGCTATTATTGGTTTTCAACAAAATCGACGACAAGAGTTTTCTGATGTAACCCATCCTAGCGATTATCAGCTCTATTTCCTATTGAATACTTGGAGTTATGATTTTCGATATAATTTACCACCATTTAATAAATATGAATTTTCTTTTGGTGTAAATGGAATGCAGCAATCATCAAGAAATAAGGGCGTAGAATATTTAGTGCCGGAGTATAATTTGTTCGATTTGGGCGTTTTTTCTGTTGTCAGGAGGAATTTCGGAACGTTTGACGTGAGTGGTGGTCTTCGTGTTGACAATCGTAACGAACAAGCCTCAGATTTGTATCTGGATGCCGATGGAGTAAAAGCTGATCCTTCGCTTTCGTCTGCTACTCGTCGTTTTGCAGCATTCAATAGCACGTTTACTGGATTCTCGGGAAGTTTAGGCGCTACCTGGCAAATTTCAAAATCGATGTTTACCAAATTGAATGTTTCTCGTGGTTTTAGAGCTCCAAATATTGCCGAATTGGGAGCGAACGGTGTTCATGAAGGAACGATTCGTTACGAAGTCGGGGATCCGAATCTGAAACCTGAAAGCAGTTTACAACTTGACTATACATTGGGAATCAACACCGAACATGTCTCTGCTGAGTTGAATTTGTTTGACAATTCAATTAGTCATTTCATTTTCCTGCGAAAGCTAAACAACGCAGCTGGCGGTGATTCAATCATGTCCGATCAAAATGTGTTCAAATATGTGTCGGGCGATGCGCATCTGTTTGGCGGAGAGTTTCGATTCGATATTCACCCGCATCCATTGGATTGGTTGCACATCGAAAATACATTTGCATTTGTGCACTCCATTCAGCGTAATCAACCCGATTCTACAAAATATTTACCATTTACACCTCCTGCCAAATGGCAGATTGCTCTAAAGGGAGAGCTCGATAAATGGGGGAATACTATCAGAAAAGGTTATTTTAAACTCGAATTGGAGAATTATTTTGCCCAAAATAATATCTATTCGGCGTATGGAACAGAAACGGAAACGCCTGCTTATTCGCTGCTAAATGTAGGATTGGGTGCCGATATTATTAGAAAGAATAAGAAAATCTGTTCTCTCTATCTGAGTGCCAATAACTTGACCGATGTCGCCTACCAAAGCCATTTGAGTCGCTTGAAATATGCTGCAACGAACAATGTCACCGGCCGAAGTGGGGTGTACAATATGGGACGAAATGTGAGCGTGAAACTGGTAATTCCTATTGGAATGTAAATTCCTTTAGCAAAAGAAATAGAGATATATCATCACGGTGGGAATAGCAAAGAGCGGTGCATCGAATCGATCGAGCATCCCGCCGTGACCCGGTAAAATAGTACCGGAATCTTTTACGCCAATGGATCTTTTGAGGAATGATTCGAATAGGTCTCCGTAAGTGGCTGAAATAGAGGTGATGATGGAGAATCCAACCCATTTCAATGGTGAAATAATAGGGAAATAGTGTGCAATTAGTTGCGAGAAAGCAACAGCAATAATTAATCCGCCGAAAAATCCTTCCCACGATTTCTTGGGTGAAATTCGTTCGAAAAGACGATGTTTCCCGATCTGACTTCCTACCAAATAGGCTCCCGAATCGTTCACCCAAATGGTGAAGAATAACGCCAGAATTAATATCGGTTGATAGGTGTAGCTATAGAAAAATCCAAACCAACCAATTAAGGCAAAAGGTATTGCGATATAAAAGTGGCCAAATAACGAGACCGCAATCGATAGAATGCTGGCACTTTTTTTGTTGTACAATTCACTGATGAATAGATAAATCAAGTATAGGAAATAGGGTAGAAGAAGCCATTTCGAGAAAAACTGGAGCGCAGATAAAAAGGATGCCATCACGATGTAAACACCCATGATTGCCGAAACTAACTTGCTGTTGTTTGGCGAAAAGCTTCTTGTTAAACTGTAAAATTCACGAAGAGTAAAGAAGGTTATGAATACAAATAAGCCCATTGCTGAGAAGGAATGCAATGCAATGGCAGCTATCATTACTGCTACAAGAATAAACCCTGTTATAGATCGTTTTAGTAGTTCAGACATGGTTAAGTAAATTTGTATTTTGCGCAAAGATACAAAAAGTTTTTTGCGAGATAAATTTGGGCATTCTAAAGTAAAAACTTAAAAGCGGAACAATCCATGAGATTATTCCGCTTTTTCCTATTTTATCTTTGTTTATAAGGTTTTTGTCTCTTCGGGTGATGATTCGCTTTCGCTTTCTAACGTTAGTTTCGCTTTTTCTTTTGCTTCATCTTGAATGAGAATTTCTTCAGTTCGTGATTTCCAGGCTCTTTCTCCAAACAATTTTTCCAAATCTTCTTTGAAAATAACCTCTTTTTCGAGTAATATTTTGGTTAACGAAGCGTGGCCATCTTTGTATTTGGTCAACATCTCTTTCGCACGATTGTACTGTTGCGAAATCATATCACTTACCTCTTTGTCAATCTGTTGTGCCGTATTTTCGCTATAAGGTTTCGTAAAAGCATACTCTTGACCTGTTGAATCGTAATAGCATAAGTTTGGTAATTTATCGCTCATGCCGTAGTAGGCAATCATGGCATACGCCTGTTTTGAAACACGCTCCAAGTCATTAATTGCTCCAGTAGAGATTCTTCCGAGGAAAAGCTCTTCTGCTGCACGTCCACCCAATGTGGCACACATTTCATCGAGCATTTGCTCTTTGGTGGTGATTTGACGCTCTTCGGGTAAATACCATGCTGCTCCGAGTGCCCGTCCACGAGGTACAATTGTAACTTTAATAAGCGGACTTGCGTGCTCAAGGAACCAGCTAAGGGTGGCATGTCCCGATTCGTGAATCGAAATAGCGGTGCGTTCTTCTTCCGTTGTGATTTTTGTTTTCTTTTCTAAACCTCCAACAATACGGTCAACCGCATCGGTGAAATCTTGTTTTTCAACGAAGGATTTTCCTCCACGAGCTGCAATCAATGCTGCTTCGTTACATACATTCGCAATATCAGCTCCTGAAAAACCTGGTGTTTGACGCGCAAGGAATTCTATATTTACTGATTCATCAATTTTGATTGGGCGAAGATGAACTCCGAAAATCGCTTTGCGATCGTTGATGTCTGGTAGATCCACATTGATTTGACGGTCGAAACGACCTGCACGAAGCAATGCTTTATCCAAAATATCAACTCGGTTGGTGGCAGCCATCACAATGATACCACTGTTGGTGCCAAATCCATCCATTTCGGTAAGCAACTGATTAAGCGTGTTTTCGCGTTCGTCGTTACCTCCCATGCTTGGGTTTTTGCCACGAGCACGACCTACAGCATCTATTTCGTCGATAAAGATAATGCATGGCGCTTTCTCTTTTGCTTGACGGAATAAATCTCGAACCCGAGACGCACCAACACCCACAAACATCTCCACAAAATCGGAACCAGATAGCGAGAAGAAAGGAACATCAGCTTCGCCAGCTACAGCTTTTGCCAAAAGGGTTTTGCCTGTTCCTGGAGGGCCAATGAGCAGTGCTCCTTTGGGAATTTTACCACCTAACTCGGTGAATTTGGATGGATTTCGAAGAAACTCCACAATCTCTTCTACCTCTTGTTTGGCTTCAGATAAACCTGCTACATCTTTAAATGTCGTTTTGTTTACAGACGCTTTGTCGAATATCTGTGCTTTCGCTTTACCAACATTGAATACTCCTCCACCAGCACCGCCTTGCCCCGACATACGGCGCATGAAGTAGAACCAAACAATTGCAATTAAAATGAGTGGACCGAAACTCCAAAGGAAGCTATTCATGAAATCATTATCCTCTTTATAGGTAATGTCGGCATGAAAATTTGTCTCTTTTTTCCATATCTGAACCTGATCGTTGAACTTGTCGGCAGAGGGAATGCTTACTTTTATTTGTCTCTCTTTAGCTCCATTCGCTAGTTCATCTTTTGAGAAAACTTTTGATGCAGATGAATCGAAAAGCGTAGCCTCCAACATTTTTTTATTGGAGTAAACAGTAATTTTACTAAATGAATTGGATCTGGCTAATTCTTCAAATTTAGACCAATTTTCATCTTTTACGCTTGTGTTTGGACTAAATATAAACAAACCAAACATGGTAAATGCAATAATGGAATAGATCCAATAAAGATTGAATTTGAAATTTGGTTTTTTGTTTTTGGGTGCTTTCGGCTGTTCCATAATGATGGGTAAAAAGTATTTTCTTAAAATATATCTTCAATGTGAGTGATACGAGCGTCGTTCCACAGTTGCTCAAGATTGTAGTAAATTCTACTTTGTGGTACAAAAACGTGAGTCATCACAGCTCCGTGATCAATCGCAACCCATTCCATATTGGTGCGTCCATCTTGTGCCAGCGGTTTTTCGCCTAGATTTTTCTTTACATGTTCCACCACACTATCGGCAATGGCTGCTACATGTGTATTAGATCCTCCTTGACAAATCACAAAATAATTGCACATAGCATCTTTTATTTTGGTCATGTCGACTACCGTAATGTTATTTCCTTTTTTCTCTTGAATGCCTTCAATGACTTTTTTTACGAGCTCTTTTGTTTCCTTCATCTAACTATCTTAATGGGTTTCGATTACAAACAATTAAAACGCAAATATAGTTTGAAATCTTGTATAATTTTAAGTATAAAGGGCTTTTGTTGCCTTATCTACCTGTTTTGCGTTATTAAATTGATTATGCAATAACTATGCCAAAGAATTCGTATCTAAATTTTTATATTATTGATACAAATTGAGTTTGTGTAAATTTTAATGCGTAAAGAAGCCGTTTCAAAAGTAGTTTTGAAACGGCTTCAAATATTAAAAAGAAAGAAGATTATTTTTTTAATGTAAGTTTTATCAATTTTCTAAATGCCCCTTGTGTTACTTCTGCGTGATAGAATCCGGCAGCAAAGTTGCTTAAGTCAAGAGTTGTAATACCATTTTGTGCAATATTTGATCGCTCGATGATTTGTTTTCCTGCAAAATCGTAAACTCGAAGTGTAACTTCTTCTTCTTTATTTGCGGTTGCAATATTCACATTGATAGTTCCATTAGAGGGATTGGGATAGATAATCATCGAAACTTCAAGATTAGATTTGGAATTGTCTCTGTCTGTAATTCTAGATATTGAATTTCTCTTTTCTTTAGATTTCTCAGATTTCTCATTATTATCTTCTTCAAATTCCTTTAACTCAGATTTCTCTTTGTCTGCTTTTTTTGTTAACGCTGAATTTGAACATCTTCCTAGATGATCACCTGGATGATTGCGCAAGTGAGTGTAAACCGAATTTGTATTAAGAATTAGTGTTTCAGACTTTTCATTTTTCTCAGAAGAGCTATGGCAAATATATATTTTAGGCTCTTTTGTGCTGCTGCCTGAAACTCTTACATCAATTACAGTAATATTTGTTGTCGCTATTTTCGTGCAACCAGCAAGGTTAGAAGTATTTGCTGAAAAGGTGTAACTTCCTTCATTTATAGGAGTGAAAAGAGTTGTTTCTCCTGTATTATTGCTTAGGTTTGAGCCATTCCAGCTGTAAAAATCACCTCCAGAAGCTAATAAAGTCGCTGTTTGCGGTCCATATCCTAAATAAATTGTTGAGTTATCAACCACAATATTGTTGTCTGGTATTTGTGTTTCCAAACTTTCTTGCCATCCATCTACCCAAGTAATGTGATTAATAAGTGTACCGATATGACCTCTTCCTGTTTCATCCAAGCAGGTTACTCCACTTCCGCTATCCATTTTGTAATAAGTATACAATGAACTAAAATTAGGATGAGTAGAAGTGATTGCTTTTTTATTCCATTCAGAAATTGTTGAAGCGTTTAATGACGTACTCCAGACTCTTAATTCATCGATTGATCCATCTAGAGCGCCATAATTCAAATAGGTTAATATGTCACCAATGTTTGAGCTCGGATGAATTTTGTTTTTTGTACTTGTAAGCCCTGTTGCTACAAGTTGCCCATTTAAATAGAGAAATGGTTGTTTTTCGATGTACACTACAGCAACATGAGACCAAGTGTTATTAGGAATTGGCGTATAATAAACAAGTGTCGCCGGCATGTAATTATGGGCATGTTCAATTACTGCAATTCCATTTGTGCCAACTGAAATTCCAGCACCAGCTTCTTTCGAAATGTCGGTGTACCAATTGGGCCAAACGGCATAACTTTGATTGTTTATTCCTGCATATCCTGCGTTGGTTGCAACCATACCAGCTTTAATCGTCTTGTTTGGTTTCACCCAAAATTCAATCGTAAAGTTGTTCGACACATCATTGATATTCTCTCCAAGTGCATAGCTCATATCAGAAGATTTGAATTGTAAGCCGTAACCGCATTGCGCAATCGATAGAGGCATGAAAGAAAAGAAAAGGAAACCTGGGAAAAGATGTTTTAGCACTGAAGATAGTTTTGGAAATGTCTTGACAGACCAAGGGCTTGTTGGGGTTTTCATGTTGTGTGTCAAAATAAATGTATAACCTACTCTTCCGCTTTTCGGTATCCGCGCCCAAAATCTAGAAAAACGCACTGCTAAAGGAATGTTAAGAAACAGTGAGAATTGATTTAGAAAATGAGATATTCATCAACAGGGTAAAATCAATTTATTCAACTATAAATTTGGATAAAGTGAAATTCCAAAAATATCTAGACAAATAAACTAACATTTTTTAAGATAGACCTAATGTTTTTGTATGTTGTATATCACATTTTTGAATGCAAAATTGTTCTTGATTGTTTGTTTCCTTTCATTTGATAATTAATTAGTAATCAATATATTGCTGTATAAACCGCAATCTTATATTTTTTTAAATTTGTTAATATGAAAATGGGCGTAATTGGATTTAGATTTAATTTTTTAAATAATTGTTTGATAACACAACCCAGCAATTAATGCACCAATAATTGGGCCGATAATGGGAATCCAACTATAACTCCAATCGCTATCTCTTTTTCCTTTTATTGGTAAAATATAATGAGCTAATCTCGGACCAAAATCTCTCGCTGGATTGATTGCATATCCTGTTGGACCACCAAGTGAAAGTCCAATTCCTAGCACAAGTAATGATACGGGAAGAGCCTCGAGACTTCCCATCGAATTTGCTGAAGGGGATAGACACAATGCTCCAAAAAGTAATACAAAAGTGCCAATAATTTCTGTCAAAAGATTATTTATCGGTTTCCTGATTGCAGGAGAAGTGCAAAAAATTGCCATTTTTAAATCACTGTTGTTCGTTGAATCGAAATGGTCTTTATAGGCCAGCCATACGATTACTCCACCTGTAAATGCGCCTAAAATCTGCGCCAAAATGTAAGTTAGTATCAGCGAGAATTTGAATGTGCCAAATGTGGCTAATGCAATCGTTACAGCAGGGTTCAGATGACCGCTACCACCCAATTTAAGGGATGAATATACTCCAACAAATACTGCCATTGCCCATCCAAATGCAATGACAATCCAGCCGCTGTTTTGACCTTTCGTTTTTTCTAAAACTACGTTTGCAACTACTCCACCACCCAGTGTGATGAGGAGTGCTGTTCCAATAAATTCGCCAATAAATGAGTTCATAGTTAATCTAAATTTGGTAGATAATTTTTTGCAATATTATTAAAATCAGATATTTGAGAATTTACCCATTCTTTATCTTTGTTCAGTTCATTTGCCATAATTGTCGCAACAAATGGAGCTTTAAGTATCGCTATTTTTGCATCCAAGAATAGTTGTCTCGTGCGTCTAGCTAAGAAGTCTTCTACCGTTTGACACATTTCCTCTTTGATCGATTTCTGAATCAATTTTTCTAATTCACTTTCAGAGATGAATTCGATATCTGCCGAAAACTGAGGTTTGTCAGATCCAACTAGCTTTAAGGTTTTCGTGACACAGGTTTTCGCGATTATTTGTGTGTTTGATAAAGCGATATCAATCGTATCTTCTGCCATTTTTCTGTATGTAGTCCATTTTCCACCTGTTACAGTAATCATTGCAGATTTGCTAATTGTAATGAGGTGGTCGCGAGACAATGCCGCAGTTGTATCCGAATTGCCTTTAACCAAGGGCCGAAGTCCGGCAAATATACTTTTGATGTCTGATGGTTGTGGTTGTTTGGTAAGATATCGTCCGATGTGTTTCAATATAAATGCAATCTCTTCCTTCAAAGCAATTGGTTCGGTGCTTATTGTTTCAATGGGTGTATCTGTAGTGCCTAGAACTACTTTGTTGTGCCAAGGTACTGCGAAAAGTACTCGACCATCGTCCGTTCTAGGAACCATAATGGCAGTCTCTCCGTTTAAAAATTCTCCATCAACCACCAAGTGTATTCCCTGACTTGGAGTGATAATATTCTTATGCTTTTTATCATCCATTTTCATTATAGAATCGGTAAAAACACCTGTTGCATTAATCACGCATCTACTTTTTATCTGATAGATTCTGCCTGTATTCTGATCACACACCTCTACTCCCGAAATTTTACCTTTGATTTTATTGAGTTTGATAACTTGGAAATAGTTGAGTACTGTTGCTCCTTTTTTTGCAGCTGTTTGAGCGATATTGATAGCTAATCGCGCATCATCAAATTGCCCATCGTGATATAATACACCTCCTCTTAAATCTTTGGGATCCAAGGTTGGAATAAGTTTTAGTGTAGATTTTGTAGAGAGGAGTTCGGAGGATCCAAGCCCTAATTCTCCTGCCATTTTATCATAAATTTTGAGTCCAATACCGTAAAATGACTTCTCCCACCATTTGTAGTTTGGTACAATAAATTTCTGATTATGAACTAAATGAGGGGCATTCTTTAGCAGCAATCCGCGTTCTCGAAGAGCCTCAAAAACTAGTTTGATATTACCTTGTTGAAGATAACGTACGCCTCCATGCACCAACTTGGTACTTCGAGAAGATGTACCTTTTGCAAAATCATGTTGTTCGAATAATACAGTTTTAAGTCCACGTGACGCTGCATCAAGAGCTGCGCCCAAACCGGTCGCACCACCCCCAATGATGCAAATATCCCATATTTCTTGACTCTCTAAGTTTGCTAAGAATTTGTTGAGTATCATGTAAATTGTTGTGTTTTATTTATCTTCTGCCCAAGCAATGGACGCTTTGATTGCACGTTGCCACCCTTTTAATAATTTGGATCTACTCTCATTTGTAATGGCTGGAGAAAACACCTTTTCAATCTGCCATTGTTTTTTTATCTCTTCAACAGTTGACCAAAAACCAACAGCTAAGCCAGCCAAATATGCAGCGCCCAATGCCGTAGTTTCTGTCGTTTTTGGTCTTACTACTATGCTGTTTAATATATCACTTTGAAACTGCATCAATTGATTGTTTACAGTAGCCCCACCATCTACCCTCAATTCTTGAATTTCAATGTTTGAATCAGCTTCCATTGCTTTTAATACGTCGAAAGTTTGGTAAGCGATGCTTTCGATTGCAGCTCGTGCAATGTGAGCATTGTTTGACCCTCTACTTAATCCAAATAATGTGCCACGCGCATATTGATTCCAGTGTGGTGCACCTAATCCTGAAAAGGCAGGTACAAGATATACTCCATCAGTGTTTTTCACTTGTGAGGCTAGAGCCTCAATGTCTGACGAATTACGAATGATTTTTAATTCATCTCTTAACCACTGTACAACAGCTCCACCGATAAAAACACTTCCTTCGAGCGCATATTCTGTTTTTCCATTTATTTGCCAGGCGACGGTAGTTAGAAGGTTATTCTTCGATGTAATTGCCTTTTCACCTGTGTTCATTAACATAAAACAGCCAGTGCCGTAGGTGTTTTTCACCATGCCCGGTTTAGTACACATTTGTCCGAAAAGTGCAGCTTGCTGATCACCAGCTATTCCTGCGATAGGGATTTGTGAATCGGGAATCACATTGCCAGTCAAACCATAGATTTCACTACTTGATTTGACTATTGGTAGAATGGAAGAAGGAATATTGAAAATTTCAAGCAACTCATCATCCCATGCTAGAGTATGAATATTGAATAACATGGTACGAGACGCATTCGTTACATCTGTTATATGCACAGTTCCGTTGGATAATTTCCAAGTAAGCCACGAATCGATGGTGCCAAATGCTAGTTCCCCACGACTTGCTTTTTCTCGGGCATGTGGTATGTTGTCCAAAATCCATTTTACTTTGGTTGCTGAAAAATAGGCATCTATGATTAATCCTGTTTTTTCTTGAATAATGGTAGACAGATTGTCGATTTTAAGCCTATCGCAATATTCTGCTGTTCTACGATCCTGCCACACAATGGCATTGTAGATTGGCACGCCTGTTTTTCTGTCCCAAACTACAGTTGTTTCTCTCTGATTGGTGATGCCTATAGCTGCAATTTGCCTCATGTTGATGTTGGCTTTTGCGACAGCTTCTGCCATTGTGCCAAATTGAGTGCTCCAAATTTCATTGGCATCGTGCTCAACCCATCCAGATTTGGGATAGATTTGACGAAATTCTTTTTGAGCAACGCTTACTGTCACTCCTCTTTTGTCAAAAATGATAGAACGACTACTTGTTGTGCCCTGATCAAGAGCCAAGATGTAATTAGGCATGTCGTAGAGATTTAGTAGGTTAATGTGTGTCTTGAATAAAGAGTAAAAAATGACTCTTTAGATGTAGTAAAAGAACAATAATTATGTAAATATAATATTTGTTAATGATTTTAGATTCTCCTTCAGACCAAAATAAAATTGAAAAAATATAATTGGTTGGTTTTTTTCTCGAAGTAAGAAAAAGTGTAGGGAGAGGAAGAATGAGTATTTGAAGAATGAGTTTGTATAAAAAAGAAAAGGTTGTCATCCCGACAACCTCAACCCTAATTAACCTTAAAATCTAATACCATGAAAAACACACTGCAAATATAGATTGTGTGTCAGGAATAAAAAAATATTCCAACTATATTTATATCAAATTATAAGATGTAAAGGATTGACATCGTTTTGTAATGACATTAACTATTAAATGTTAAATTAACTATTTGTTTGCTTTGTTTTTTAAGATTTCATCCCGTTCCAGATCAGCCCTTGATTTACTTGTTGTTACCAGATATACTCCTAAAAAGACTAAAGCTGCAGCAACTGGCTTTTCCCAAGTCAATACATCTTGACCTACTACAATGGCTGCCAAAGAGGCAATAAGCGGTTGCAGATAATTGTATGAGCCTACGGTTGTTGGTCGAATTCTCTTCAACGCTACTGGAATCAAGAAATAAGCCAAGAAAGTACCCATCAACAATACATAGCTGATGCGCCACGATGCAGATGTATCATGTGCAGTCCATAACTTAGCGTGAATCAATTCTGTGAAGGTAAAAGGCAAGACCATTATCATAGAAAACAGAAACATCCATTTGAGAAGTGTAACTGGTTGATATTTCTGTGAAATGGGACGAGTGATTACGAGATAGGTAGCGTAAGATGTGGCACTTCCGAAAATTAGCAAATTGCCAATCCAAGAGGTTGTATGTTGATTGCCTGTTTTTGCAGCTTCGGCTAACACAATCAATAATGCACCCGAAGCACCAATAAACACACCCAATGCTTTTCTTAGCGTTATCGGTTCTTTCAGAATAGCCGCAGAAATAATCATCACCATCATGGGCGAGAGTGTGGCAATGATGGTGGCATCGATAGGAGAGGTCATCGATAATCCCATGATGAAGAGAATTTGATTGAATCCCATGCCAAAAAAACTACCCCAGAAGAATGTGCGATAATCTTTTCGTTCTACTTTCTCTTTTGCAAAAAAGAGAGAGGCAATCCAAAACATAATTGCCGCAAAGGTCAATCGAATGGATGTGACACTAATGGGGCTGATCCATAAGGGAATCAAACTTTTGGTAATAGGTACATTGAGTGCAAAAATGATGCTCGAAAAGAGCATTGCAATGTGTCCTTTAGATTTTTCTGACATAACTTTTAATAGATTATCAGATGTTTTGATAGCGTGCGCCTTGTCTTGCGTCACGCTCCTCCATTCTTCTGTCGAGTTGGTGAATGAAATCTGCATTTTTCGTTCCCCATTTGGGCATGATGAGCAGATTTTTTGGCGCTTGCGAAACAAATCTTTCGATAAAGAAATTTGGATTCAGTCGTTCCACAAAATCAATGGCTAAGTCGATATATTCATCAATTTCGAAGAAATGAAACAACTCAGGTTGTTCATCGTATTGTTGCAGCATTTTCGTGTGTTTGTGTAGTTGCAACTGATGCATTTTTACTGTGGTTAGTGGTAGCTTTGACAGTTCATCAGCATGACTCAAAATCTGCTCGTGACTTTCGCCCGGTAATCCTAAAATCAGGTGTCCGCCAACGTTGATCCCTCGCGCAGCACTTCTTCTAATGGCATCCGCCGATTCTGCAAAAGTATGCGCTCTATTGATGTATTCGAGTGTAGAATCAATGGTGCTTTCGATGCCAAATTCAAGTAATAGGAATGATTTTTTCGATATTTCTTCGAGTAAATCGAGTACATCATCTCCCAAGCAGTCTGGGCGCGTGCTAATCACCAATCCGACTACTTTGTCAACCTGTAATGCCTCTTCGTATAATTCTCTTAATTTATTGACATCGTCATACGTATTGGTATATGATTGAAAATAGGCCAGAAAATTCATTTGTGGATATTTTCCCGAGAAAAATTGAACTCCTTCCGAAAGTTGTTGAGTAACTGTTTTTACTTTGTGCGTATATTCGGGACTAAAAGAGTGGTTGTTGCAGTAAGTACAACCTCCTTGCGCTTTCGAACCATCTCGATTGGGGCATGTGAAACCTGCATTGACTGAAATTTTTTGTACTTTTCCTGAAAAATGTAGTTTCAAAAAGTCTTGAAACTCGTTATATCGTTTGATGGTTGCCATTTTTGAAGCTTTTATTACTTGCTAAAACAAGTGAAAGGCACAAAAGTACGCTATTTTTGCCTTTAGGTCAGTTAAATTATGTAAACCTGTTGAGATATAGGAGAGTGCAGGGTATTAATTATTAATTTTGTAGCTTGAATGAAACAAATGGACTTTATGATGAGAAGTAGGTTTATCATTTTGCTTTTAGCAACCTTTACAATAAGTTGTTTTGCCGCTAAAAGCGACAACGATTTGTTGAAAAGAATTGTCAACGGTGATTTCAAATCCAAAACGGTTGGAGAGATGCGCCCGATGGTAGATGGTGAGTTTTTCTCGAAAATGAGCGACGATAGTACTGCGGTTTTACGGGTTGCTTATAAAACGGGTAAAATGGTCGATACTCTTTTTTCTGTCAAAACTGCCCGTGATTGTAAATTCAAGAAATTCGACGGGTATGAATTTTCCTCCGACGAATCAAAAATGCTGATTTATTCAAATAAAGAGGACATATATCGTCATTCTTACAAAGCTGATTATTTTGTTTTTGAACTCAAAAGAAATATAGTTTATCCATTGTCTTCGGGCGGAAAACAACAAATGGCAACATTCTCACCTAATGGACGTATGGTCGCATTTGCCCGAGAGTCGAATCTTTTTCTTGTTAAATTGGATTATGGCACCGAATCGCAGATAACAAAAGATGGCGACTCTAATAAAATTACTTACGGCATTCCAGATTGGGTGTACGAAGAGGAATTTAGCTTCAATCGTGCCTTTGAATGGTCTCCAGACAATAATTTCGTTGCATTTCTACGTTTCGACCAAACAAAAGTTTCAGAATATTCATTCCCAATTTATAAAGGTTCTTATCCTTCGATAGAAGCTAACGCTGTTTATCCAGGAACTGTAAAAATAAAATATCCTAAGGCTGGACAGCCTAACTCGAAAGTGAATGTCATGACTTTTAATATCATGACAAAGGTCATTAAAACGATGGATTTGCGGGACGATGAAATTGAATACATTCCCCGTATTCGTTTTACGGCACAACCAGATAAATTGGCCATATTTACCTTAAATCGTTTGCAAAATAAATTTACAATTTACACTGCAAGTCCAGCATCGGGTTTGTCACGTTTATTGATTCGTGAAGAGAGTGATACATACATCGACAACGATATTTTTGATGAAATTGCCTTTTATCCAGATCAAATTGTCTTTATGAGCGAGAAAGATGGCTATCGCCATCTATATGACTATTCACCCATTGGAGTACAACGCCGTCAAATTACGAGTGGTGCATGGGAAGTTTCTAGATTCTTGGGTTATAATGCAGCAAATGGCTCTTATTACTACGAATCGAATGAAGGTAATACTACCCGAAATGCTGTTTATGTGTTGGATGGAAAAGGGAGAAAAACCTGCCTGACTCCTCAAGATGGAACTAATCATGCCGAATTGAGTTCGAATTATCGATATTGGATAAATCATTTTTCAAATGCAACCACACCAGAAGTAACTGACATCCGTGAAATTCAAACAGGGAAAAGTGTAGCAATTCTTGAAGGAAACAACAAACTTAAAAAAGAACTAGCAGCTTTAAATTTCCAGAATAAGGAGTTTTTTACTTTTAAAACGAGTAAAAATATTTTGTTGAATGGTTGGATGGTGAAGCCAATAAACTTTGATTTGCAAAAACGATATCCTGTGGTGATGGTACAATATGGTGGACCTCATCATCCGATCGTGAAAGACGAATATAAACTTGATTGGGAAGTTTATCTTGCTCAGCAAGGTTATGTCGTGGTTTGTGTGGATGGCCGAGGTACAGGGGGCCGAGGCGTTCAATTCAACAATCAAACGTATGGTAAATTGGGTATAATTGAGGCAGAAGATCAAATCGAAACTGCTCGTTATCTCTCTTCTCTATCGTTTGTCGATAAAGATAAAATTGCTATTTGGGGCTGGAGTTATGGCGGCTACAATGTTTTGATGTCGATGTCACTCGGTAATGGCATTTTTAAAGCTGGTATTGCAGTGGCTCCTGTTACTGATTGGCGATTTTATGATTCGGTATATGCCGAACGTTCTATGAAAACTCCCAACGAAAATACCGAAGGTTACGAATTATCGTCCGCTGGACATTATGCATCTCAATTGCAGGGAAATTTATTGATTGTGCAAGGTACTGCCGATGATAATGTGCATTACCAAAACACAGCAGAATATGCTGAACAATTGGTGCAAGCTGGCAAACAGTTTGATATGCAGATATATACAAATCGAAATCACTTCCTGAAAGGAGGCAATACTCGTTTTCATCTGTATGAAACGTTCATGCGTTTTCTTAAACAGAATTTATAATCTAAATTCAAAAACTATCTATATCATTAAATAATTATCGATTCGTACAAAATCTGTTTTTGTACCTTTGTCGTTCAATTTTGAAATCAAAAAAATCAACAGTATATAATGGAATTAGCAAGTAAATACAATCCCGCTGAAGTAGAGAGCAAATGGTATAAATATTGGATGGACAACAATCTGTTTGCCTCCAAACCCGACGGTCGCGAACCTTATTGTATCGTCATTCCTCCGCCCAATGTGACGGGAGTGCTCCACATGGGTCACATGCTCAACAATACCATTCAGGATATTCTTGTGCGTCGTGCTCGTATGTTGGGTAAAAACGCTTGCTGGGTGCCCGGTACCGACCATGCTTCCATTGCTACAGAGGCGAAAGTGGTAAACAAACTGGCTGCCGAAGGCATCAAGAAAACCGACCTTTCGCGCGAAGAATTCCTCAAACACGCATGGGAATGGACTGACAAACATGGCGGCATCATCCTCGAGCAGTTGAAAAAGCTCGGTGCGTCGTGCGACTGGGATCGCACCTGCTTCACCATGGATGCAGTGCGCTCCGAAAGCGTATTGAAAGTTTTCGTTGATTTGTTCGAAAAAGGACTCATTTACCGCGGCGTTCGCATGGTGAATTGGGATCCAAAAGCGTTGACAGCTCTTTCTGACGAAGAGGTTATTTTTAAAGAACAACAAGGAAAACTCTATTACCTCAGATATAAAATTGTTGGAGAAGAGGGCTACGCCGTTGTGGCAACTACTCGTCCAGAGACAATACTCGGTGATACGGCTATGTGTATCAATCCGAACGATGAGAAAAATGCGCATCTGCGTGGTAAGAAAGTACTAGTTCCGCTGGTGAATCGCGAAATTCCTGTTATTCAGGACGAATATGTGGATGTAGAATTCGGAACGGGTTGTCTGAAAGTGACACCGGCACACGATGTCAATGACTACATGCTCGGCGAGAAATACAACCTCGAAACCATCGATATTTTCAATGACAACGGCACGTTGAACGATCACGGCGCACAGTATGCTGGTCTGGATCGCTTCGACGTTCGCAAACAGATCGAGAAAGATTTGGTGGAAGCCGATTTGATGGAAAAGGTGGAGGCTTATACCAACAAAGTAGGTTTCTCTGAACGCACTGATGTTCCTATCGAACCCAAACTCTCGATGCAATGGTTCCTGAAAATGGAACAATTGGCTAAACCAGCGTTGGATTCGGTGATGAACGACGACATCAAACTCGTGCCTGCGAAATTCAAAAACACCTACCGTCACTGGATGGAAAATGTGAAAGACTGGTGTATTTCGCGTCAGCTTTGGTGGGGACACCGCATTCCGGCTTACTTCTTGCCACAAGGTGGCTATGTAGTCGCTGAAACTCCAGAACAAGCGTTAGAGATCGCTCGTCAAAAATCGGGTGATGCCAATTTGCAACTTTCAGATTTACGTCAAGACGAAGATTGCCTCGACACTTGGTTCTCATCGTGGTTGTGGCCTATTTCGGTTTTTGACGGAATCAATAACCCCGAAAACGAGGAGATTAAATATTATTACCCAACCAACGATTTGGTTACCGGTCCCGATATTCTTTTCTTCTGGGTGGCTCGTATGATTATTTCGGGTTACGAATACCGCAACGAAATGCCGTTCGAAAATGTCTATCTGACAGGTATCGTGCGCGATAAGTTGGGTCGGAAAATGTCGAAATCGCTGGGTAATTCACCCGAACCATTGGCGCTGATTGAAACTTTCGGGGCTGATGGTGTGCGAATGGGTATGATGCTTGCTGCTCCTGCAGGAAACGATATTCATTTCGATGAAGCACTTTGCGAGCAAGGTCGTAACTTCAATAATAAGATATGGAACGCCTTCCGTTTGGTGAAAGGGTGGGAGGTTGACGAAACATTATCTCAACCCGAATCTGCTGCCATCGCCATCAAATGGTTCGATGCGTTGCTGAACCGCACCATCGCTGACGTGAACGATTCGATGGACAAATACCGCATCTCGGAAGCGTTGATGGAAATCTACAAGCTCTTCTGGGACGAATTTTCGTCGTGGTACCTCGAAATGGTGAAACCTGCCTATCAGCAACCTATTGATAAGGCAACTTACGAGGCAACTCTCGGCTTTTTCGATGCGTTGCTCAAATTGCTTCATCCATATATGCCATTCATCACTGAGGAGCTTTGGCAGGCAACTTACGAGCGTGCAGAAGGCGAGAGCTTGATGACGCAGTTGTTGCCTGAAGCAAAATCGTTTGATGCCTCCTTGATTGAAGAAGTAGAAATTGCAAAAGAGATTATCACCGGTGTGAGAAACGTGCGCGCTCAAAAGAACATTCCGAACAAAGAAGCAGTTTTGCTTGAAATTCTTGGCGAACATAATGCAAACAACAATCCGTTGATTCTCAAATTGAGTAATTTGTCAGGATTAAATGTAGTTTCCGAAAAATCAACTGGAGCGGTCTCTTTCTTAGTTGGAACATCCGAATATGCTGTGCCTCTTGGAAATCTGCTGAATGTGGAAGAAGAACTCAAGAAACTCAATGAAGAATTAATCTATCAACAAGGGTTCCTTGTTTCGGTACAACGAAAACTGAGCAATGAAAAATTTGTTGCCAACGCCAAACCAGAAGTTGTGGATGCCGAGCGCAAGAAGCAATCGGATGCCGAAAGCAAGATCAAGTCGATAGAAGAGAGTATTGCTTCGTTAAAGAAATAGACAATTCTACCCTGATAATCCCAACGATTTTCAGGGTATTTTTTTGTTTCGTCAAATAAGGATTTAAACTCTTTTGTGCTAAATTTTGTTTATTCATTAGTTTTCCTATCTTTGCAATTGTTAATAAGTGAAAATAATGAACCTTAGAGCCTTATATACCACCCTCTTAGTCGGTTTCCTTATATCTTGTGAAACCACGTCTGTCATTACTCTGGAAGTCAAACGACCTGCTGAAATTGAACTTCCTGATAATATTTCCAAAATTGTAATTGTCGATAACACCGTGCCGCAACCAGCTAATTTTGGGCATTCTATGTTCACTTTTAAAGTTCGGCAAGAGAGTCCTTCGTATGATGCCCTTAAATTGAATGAGTCATTTGTAGATGAATTAGCCAATAAAATTAATGGAACTCATTCTCTAAAGGCGAGTTTGAAGCGAATGAATAATAAAAAATCATTCACTGATGAAAGCTCACTCTCTTCGAGCCAGATTCAGGCGATTGCCGATTCAACTGGTGCTGAGATGCTAATCTCAATTGATAGAATACAGATTAATAGTGTTTTAAAAATGAGTTATGTTGCCAACGAGAATCTTTACCGCGTGACGTTGGATGGTCGAAATTTTCCTCAAGCAACGGTTTATAATCTAAAAACGAATACAAAGATTGCCACACTTAATCAGCAAGATTCGCTTTATTGGGAGAATTTTGATATGTCATCTGAATTAGCATTCTCGAGATTTCCATCTCCAATTTCGTGTCTGAATGATATGATGACATATAGTGCTGATAAGCTATATAGACGAATTTTTCCGAATCAGGAATTTGTGCAACGTAATTTGTATTTTACGCAAACAAGCAATATGCTTGATGCTTTGAAATATGCCAAACAAAACAGATGGCAAGAGGCTTCCTATATTTGGGAGTATGAGTTTAATCAATCTAAAAGCAAACGTATTAAGGCGTATTGCGCTGCCAATCTTGCACTTTACTCCGAAATAATGGATCAATTTGATGCAGCTATTAGTTGGGCAGAACAATCAAAATCGATTTTTCAGAATTCAAACTCAATGAATTTGAGGAGCGAAATATCTAAAATTGACTTGTATATTAAGGATTTGAATGTTAGAAATATTCAAGTAACACGCTTAGCCCAACAAGATAAAAATTAATCGTAGCTATGACCGTTGATTTTGCTATCTTTGTGCATCTTCGCAGAAATAGGAGTAAGAATGATAATTTAATGGATGAAGTATGACTCAAATGTATGAATTAGCAAAAACCAATTTGGCAAAAGCTTTGATTGAAGCATTGGAAAATTGTAAGACAAGTGACAAACTTGCAACATTAACCGATTTGTATGTTCAATTCAACTCTTCAACACAGCAGTTATCTATCTACGATGATGATGAGGATTTGCAATCACAAATCCAATTTAATATTAGTGAAGATGAAGATGTCTCGGAAGAAAAACTATCTGAACAGTTAGAAGAGCTAGTTAGAGAAGTTTCGTCTGAGCCTGATTTTTTTGATAGACTACTTGATTTTGATTTGTTGAAACCATTCTCGTTGTTATTAGTCGATGATAATTTTGATCAATATGCCGAGGTTTACTTATTAGAAGCAGGTGAGGTCGTTATTGAAGATTCACTTTTTAAAAATATGGATAAAGAATTGGATGATTTTTTAGATCATTTGTTGAATGAATAAAGTCCAAAAGATAGCAAAAGAAAGAGGCATTCATTGATTTGAATGCCTCTTTTAGTTAGGATTGTTGTTGTTTTTTGTTGCTGTTTTAATTATACTGTTGCTTTACGCTGTTCTAATGACTTGTCCTACTTGGAGTTTAGATTTTCTCAACTTGTTGATTTTCTTCAAAACACTGATTTTTGTTCCGTATTTCTCAGCAATTGAGAATAGCGTATCTCCACTTTTTACTTTATGATAAGCAATACCCACTACACTTTCCAAAGCTTTGTTCGATTTGTGTTTGTTTGCGTTTTCATAATACACATAACTATCCATGTGTGTTACTTTGTTGGTGAAGTCAAAAATTTCTTCTGGGTTAATTGGTGTTCCTAAGAAGCGGGTTTCGAAGTGAAGGTGTGGTCCTGTCGAACGACCTGTGTTTCCACCTAGAGCAATAATGTCGCCTGCTTTTACATATTGATCAACAATAACTAGATGTTTAGATAGGTGACCGTAAACGGTTTCCAATCCATTGTTGTGTCTAATGACAATAACATTTCCGTATCCTCGTTGTCTTGCCACTACTCTAACTCTTCCATCGAAAGCTGCGTGGATAGGATCTCCAATTTGGATTTTTAAATCGGTACCGTAATGGTTTCTATGGAATCGTTTTCTATAACCATATTCTGAAGTGACATCGCCCATAGTTGGCATGTAAAAACCTGAAACATCGATAACCAATGAATCTGGACGATACATTTGTTTTCCTTTCAATGGATGCACCACAGATGTGTTCCAATTATTATCGTATAGGTCTAATGCAGGATATAAATCATCCTCTTCGTAGCTATTATCCTTCAATGAAGCAACGGAGTCTAGACGAAGCTTCTCTCTATTTATTCTTACCTGATCAGCTAACAAGTCATCTGTCGTTCGAACGATCGGTTTCGCTACACGCGCAACCGATTTTCTTGAATGGTGACGCTTTGTACGTGCGTCAGCATTCTCCGACATAAATATTGTGCCGAAAATAATAAGAAAATATAGAAATGCCTTACTCATATTTGTTGTTTAATAATTTATACTTCGTCGCCAGCGTAAATGAAACTATGCGCCACTTGACGATATTCGAAAATTTCTTCAGCTTTGAAGAAACGATTTACCTCGATGATTGCATTCTCCAACGAATCGGATGTATGAACGATGTTTTCTGAAATGCTAGAAGATAAATCACCACGGATAGTTCCAGGTAATGCTTCTCTTCCGTTCGTTGCACCAGTCAGTTTTCTAACAACATCAACCACTCCAACGCCTTCGATGCAACATGCAATCAACGGTGTAGCAGTCATGCTATTTTTGATTTTAGGGAAAAATGGTTTGTCTAACAAATGAGCGTAATGCTCTTTAATCAAATCTTCACTCATCATCATCATTTTCATGCCAGCCATTCGAAGACCCTTCTTTTCAAGGCGTGAAATCACCTCTCCGATAAGTCCTCTTTGCATCGCACTTGGTTTGATAAGTAGTAATGTTTTTTCCATAATTGAAAACTAATTTTTTTCGTTCGTGAACAAAGATAGCTTTTTGAGGCTAAAGAAAAAGGTCGTCAAAACATGTTGTACAACATTTTGACGACCTTTTAAGTTTTTTCCGTAGGATATTAACATCGATAGCGAAGTTTTAACATTTCGATTTAACTAATTTGACTCCAATTCACATCTTTCCTGAAAACTTTCTCTAATTCGCTTTTTAGAACCAAATTTTCTTGATTTCTCAACTCCGGATCTACTTCTAATATCTCTGAAGCGATGTCGCGAGCTAGCTGCAGAACTTGTCCATCGTACACTAAACTGGCGATTTTTAGCTTGAATGGATCGCCACTTTGCTGTGTTCCATCCAAATCTCCAGGGCCACGAAGTTTCAAGTCTGCCTCAGCAATCACAAAACCATCGGTGCTATTCACCATAATTTCCATCCGTTTGCGAGTCATTTCACCCAATTTGTGAGAAGTGACAAGTACGCAAAACGATTGATCAGCACCTCTGCCTACACGACCTCGCAGCTGATGTAGCTGCGAAAGTCCAAATCGTTCAGCACTTTCAATCACCATAACCGACGCATTTGGAACATTGACACCCACCTCTATTACAGTAGTTGCCACCATTATATTGGCTTTCCCCGAAACGAATTGTAGCATAGCGGCTTCTTTCTCTGCCGGTTTCATTTTGCCATGCACCATGCATACTTTATATTCTGGAAATGTTTCCGAAATGTGAATAAAGCCCTCTTCCAGATTTTTATAATCTGATTTCTCGCTCTCTTGAATCAACGGATAAACAATATATACTTGTCTTCCTAATTGCAATTGCTGACGAATGGATGCATTCAGCGAACCTCTTCGGTTGTCGTATTGATGAATGGTTTGTATTGGCTTTCTACCCGGAGGAAGTTCGTCAATCACTGAAACATCCAAATCTCCATAGAGCGTCATTGCCAATGTGCGAGGAATGGGAGTGGCGGTCATCACCAATACGTGAGGTGGTTTTTTGTTTTTACTCCACAATCTGGCTCGTTGTGCTACGCCAAAGCGGTGCTGTTCGTCGATAATAGCCATTCCCAAATTGTCGAATTGCACAATCTCCTCTAGCAGTGCATGAGTACCAATGATAATGTGTATTTGACCTGTAATGAGTTGTTGATGAACTTCCGCTCGATGGCCTTTTTTGCTTGATCCGGTGAGAAGGACTATATTCAATCCCATTCCGACAGTCAGTTCGGTGATGGAGATGAAATGTTGTGTCGCCAAAATCTCGGTCGGTGCCATCATGCAAGTCTGAAAGCCATTATCAATTGCTATCAGCATACTCATGAGTGCAACCATCGTTTTACCGCTACCCACATCGCCTTGAAGCAAACGATTCATTTGCCGGCTGCTTCGCACATCTTCTCTGATTTCGCGGAGAACTCTTTTCTGTGCATTGGTGAGCTCAAACGGTAGATTCTTTTCGTAAAACGTGTTGAAAAAATGACCAATAGTAGGCAATACAAAACCACTTGATTTACGATTTGTCAGCCTAGCATATCGAAGAATATTGAGTTGAATGAAGAAAAGCTCTTCAAATTTCAACCGATATTCTGCTTTACGAAGTAGATCCTGTGATTGGGGAAAATGAATATTACAAATGGCTTCGTGATGTGAAATCACTTTGGCTCTTGCAATTGTATTGGCATTGAGATTCTCTTTCAGCGGTTCTTTCAGAATAGAGAACAGGTTGTACATCAATTTCTGAATCATTTTCGAATTCAGAAAATGGTTCTTCATTTTCTCTGTCGTATTGTAGAATCCTTGAAGTGCTCCGGCTTGTTTTTCTAGATCTTCATCGATATTATCAAGATCGGGATGAGGCAAGTTGATTTTGTGGTTGAATGCGTTTGGTTTCCCAAAAACTACATATTCTGTGTTGACTTTGTATTTGCTGAGAATGAATTTTATTCCTTTGAACCAGACTAATTCAATCACACCGGTTCCATCGCTGAACTTTGCAATTAAGCGTTTACTCATACCTTCTCCCATGCTTTCGAAAGAGAGAATTTTTCCTTTCAGTTGCACGTAGAGCATATCTTCTTTGATGTCGCGCACGCGGTGCATGACGCTTCTGTCGATGTATTTGTAGGGATAATAGCCCAACAAATCTTCAAAAGATTGGATTTCTAACTCTTGTTTGAGTATTTCGCCTTTCTTTTCGCCGACTCCCGGTAGATATTTGATATTTTGCAGCGCTAAATTCATTTTACGGCAAGAATGGCTTCAGCAACTATGATGTCGAATGGCGTGGTGATTTTGATATTTTCGCGATTTCCTTCAGTTAAAGTAACTGTAATTCCGGCAGCCTCTACTACGGATGCATCGTCAGTAAATCCACTGGCGTAGTTTTGCTGGTAAGCATTTATCAAAATATCTGATTGAAAAACCTGTGGAGTTTGCACCAGTCTGTAGGAAGATCTATCGACCGTTTTGCTGTTGCTGTTTTCGATTTTCCGAATAGTTTCGTGTACTTCAATGACTGGAATTACGGCTTTGTTTTTCTGAGTCAATTTGTAACAATTACGAATGACATCAGTCGATACAAATGGACGCACGCCATCGTGTACACCAATAATTGCTTTATCGGAAATCTCTTTTGTGGCTTTCTCGAGTCCATTTTTGACTGAATGAAAGCGGGTTTCTCCACCATTGGCAATCGTGTGCGGCAGTGAGAAGTTGTATTTTGTGCAAAGTTCCCGCCAATAATCCTGTTGAGCTTCGGGTAATACAAGTATGAGCTTCATTTCAGCATCTGCAGAATGAAATTTCTCCAATGTGTGCATCAGTACAGGTTTTCCGCCAATCGGAAGAAATTGTTTCGGCAGGTCGTTACCCATACGCATTCCTTTGCCACCTGCTACGATAATGATTATTTTTTGCATAACTCCTTTTCTCTATTGCAAAAATAGGAAAAAAAGGTGAGTAAATAGGCAGTAAATGTTCAAGGTAGAAAAAAACAATAAAACCGTAAATTAGGAAGTGATTTTTTTGCCGTATTTCATCAACGGAAGTTCCAATATTTTATAAGACAGCAACGAAAATAAGATTGTAGTTACAATAATGGAGACGACAATTAGTAAACTGTTGCTTATTCCGATGATGGAATAGAACTTATTAACAAAAGATTTTACTATAGGATGAAGAATATAAACTCCGTAAGTAATAACGCCTAACTTTTCGAGAGGAGCGGTCAAAGTTGGTGAAATTGAATTAGAAATTTTATAAAATCCAATCACTAATCCTAATGATATGAGAATAAAGATTACTCGATTTATATCGGTGACAATTGCTATTTGATCTCCTTGTACTGGATAGAAAATGATTGCAAGAACAGATACTAAAATCAGGATATAATTTGCTTTTTGATTGAAAACGACCTCTTTTAAATTATAATAAATGGCAATTCCAAAAGTATAAAGCGATAGATTATTTAGCGGATGAATATAAATTCCCCACTGCTGCGAAAGTGAAGATTCTGCTTTCAACGAAACAAAGGCAAAATAGAGTGTGATTAAAAAGCTACCTAATAAAAACAAATTTCCTGCCCATTTTTTGTAGTTATAGAGTATGATAATCAACGGAGTAAGCGCATAATAAAACATCTCGTTGCCGATAGACCAAGCTCCTGTTGCAATGTATTCGTAAGGAGGAACGAATCCGAAAAAGCCGGTCAGATTGAGAAGGATTTTGGGAAGAGAAGGTGTTGAATGATGGCTTAATAAAATGGATGCGATAGTAGCAATGCTAAGTAACGGCCAAATTCGGAAAATCCGCCGCACAAAAAAGAATCCAGCAGTTTTTACTGAACAAATAAAGCGATGATAGACAATCGCCATACTCAATCCCGAAAGAATAAAAAAGATAGAGACACCATATATGCCCATCCGTCCAATAAAGGATGAAGCGTCGGGTTTGAAGAAATACCAAAAACAGAGATGGTAAATCATAATGGACAGTGCCATTAAGCCCCGCAACCAATCAAGGGATTCGATCCGTTTGCCTTTCGCTGTGCTAAGTTTTTGTGGTGTCAATTTCGCAAGGGTTGACTATTTAACAAAAAGATTGTTCCATTCCTCTTCTTTGAATCCGACGAGTACCTCATCGCCTTTTACGAAAACTGGTCGTTTTACTAATTTACCATTCGATGCCAAAAGGTCTAATAGTTCATCCGTTGAGGCTGTTTTTACTTTGTCTTTCAGATTCAGATCTTTGTAAACTAATCCGCTGGTATTGAAAAACTTCTGAATAGGAAGTCCACTTTGAGCAATCCATAACTTGAGTTCTTCACGGGTAGGATTTTCGATTGTGATGTCGCGTATTTCTGTGTCAATATTGTTGGATTTGAGCCATTTGGCAGCTTTTTGGCAAGTACCGCATTTGGGATATTGTACGAATAGTGGTTTCATTTCTGTAGTTTTAGGGATGAATGGCTACAAAGATAATATTTTAGCGCAAATACAAAGAAAGCTCCTCATTTCTGAAGAGCTCTCAATTGAATATAACCATCTATTAAATTATCTAGATAGATTTGGTTTTGTTATTTCGCTTTAGAAACGTTCTGTGGCTAATACAATTTTGGAACCAGGTACTTGAACGTCGGAAGACTCTTCGGCAGTAATAAATATTTTACTCGGTTTTGAAGAAGATACGGTCTCGAATGAACCTTCTAGACTTTTGGAGAAAATGCTAGAAGCACTTTTTACGAGTCCTATATTTTTTACCAATTCTTGCTCTGTGACCATCCATACGATGTAGGTCTCCTTAGAGGGTTGAAGTCGATTTACTTCTGCTAAATTGAATAGTTTCACCTCGATGTTGTAGTTCTCATTTTTGTCTTTCTTTATCTTTACATATCCTCTCGCTGCTGGCACAACGCTTGAGGTTTTAAAAGTAACCTTCTGAGCGCACGAGCTAAATGATATTGCTGTGATAAGAGCCATAAAGAATAACCACATCTGATTGATGAAGATATTTTTCTGAAAATATATTTCACTTTTCATTATTTCAATATTTATTGTTTGTGAATATAATTATTACTTCTTCGAATATAGATCAATCAAGACAGTGCGGTTGTAGAAGCGTTCTTCAGGATATTTGTTTTCGAAAGGTGTAAGTGTTTTTTCTTCACCAAAACCATAAATTTCGAATTTGACATCTTTTCGTCCTACTTTAGATAGTTGTTTTTCTATTATTTGTCGAACTTCCATCGCACGAGCCATCGAGAGTTTTTCGTTGTGAATCGAATCACCGATAACATCGCTATAACCATGAATAATTACCGATCCGTTTTGTGGAATTTTAGGTGCAATTACCTCTGTGATGTATTTTTTATACATGTTGATGGCCTTCGACTGATTGAATTCGAAAAGAATGCTGAATCGCATAATCTCTTCGTTGGTAGGCGGCGTCCACAACACGATGTGAATCGTGGTCTCTTTCGTTACAACTTTTCCACCTTTTGTCGTTCCAGTCATCTCTACATGATAGTCTCCTTCGGGTTGTGTTCCTAAGATTGCTTTACCAGGTATGCTTACACTTGCGCTTGTGTATGGTCCAAAATTTTGAGTAACACCTTTTTGATCGGTCAATTTGATAGACCAAGTCGAGAATGAGTCATTTCCGCCTTTCAGGTTGAATGTGACATAACTGTCGAGTGGGGCAGTATTTGTTTCTACAATTTCAATGGGTTTTAGAGGAACACTTTTCCCGCTTACAAATTCCATCAATAATGCAGGTGAACTACTCTCTATTGATACTCGTCTGTCGCCTTCGCGCAGAAGAACTAATTCGTTGTCTCCACCTACTTGTTCTGATGGGATTTTGGGTTTATATCTTCCTTCGATGCTAATTCTGTTGGCATCAATTTCGAAGACATCTATCAGATAATGTTTCACCGATTCAGCCATGATGCGTCCCTCTTTTGGACCATTATCAGATGAGCCAACGAGTAGAATGGTTGTAGAAGGATCTTTTTGCATCCTGTCACCCAGAATGTTGATTACATTATAATAGACATTCATTTGACGAACAGATCTGCCTGCAATTCTTTTAGGTGTAATGATCTCCATTTGATCTTCTTTGAAATCTTTCACTTCCGATTTTTTGAGTAACACATAGCGTTCCGGTATTTCATTTGAACCTAAATCAAAGAAAATATAGTTGCGAAGTGGGAAAACTTCTCTGACACGACGCTCAGTTGGAATGTTTTTGGGAGCATTCGCCGAAAATAACACTTCTGAATCGATAAACACGGTTTGCGAAGGTGCCACAACTGGTTCAAAAATTACCGGTTCTTTTACCACACGGTGTCCGCGGCCAAATTTAAGAGCTGCTCCTACACGAAGAGTCGTCAAATTTAGGGTTTCAATCCATCTAGGATTTTGCCCGAAGTAGGGTTGAAACGAGACAAACGGTGAAAAAACGAATTGCGTGCGATGACTCGTGGATGATAATTGAATGTCGTAACCAGCGGCAATCTGCATGGATACCACTGTTTTTCGCATACTGCTTAAATCGCCATTTACATTAGGATTGGCAATTTGGTTGGGATACAACGGATTGGTTCCTTGAGTGTACGAAAACGATTTCGCAAGGTTGTATGCTACTCGCGGACCTCCATACAAATAGAAGTTGCCTTTGAATGGAGCAAAACGTAAGCTAGGTTCGATTGTTAAGTAGCTGATATTGGCTGATAAATCGGCAATGCAATTGCAAGGTGTCACCACAGCATCGAAAAATCCTTTGCGATTGTCGTAGCCGCTTTGCAACATCAATCCCCAACGAGAGTCGACTGGATGATATTCGATCAGTGGTGCCAGATAAAGTCCGGTACCAGTTGCTTTGTGAAACGTAGTTGGTACAGAGAGACTAGAGTTTAGACTCTGAGTCGACCCATTGTAATAGTTGAAATTGGCACCACCAGCTATACCGAACATCCAAGTTGGTCGAGTGTAACTATCTTCTTGAGCTTGCGTGGTTGTAATCCCGAAGAAGAAAGCTGCGCAGAGCATTAAAACAGGCAGAATCTTTCTACTTTGTATTCTTACTTTGAAATGAATAATAGGTTTCATATTTCGTATTTTTAGTTTTATTTATACTGATAAATCACAATGTGGGCAGCCCCGATCATTATCGGGACTGAGAGAAAAACTCTGTACACATTGTTTGAGAATATTTAGATTATGGCAGAACCACTGTTGCAGCATTCAATGTCACAGCAGTTTGGGCGAGCATTCGTCCTTTCACTTTTGCCCCAGTGTTGAGCGAAATTAATGTTTGGCTCAAAATGTTTCCACTGAAATTGGTGTTGGTGCCTAACGTAGCTTGCGATGCTGTGATCCAGAAGATATTTTTTGCCTGAGCTCCTCCAATCAATGTAATATTGGCATCGTTATTGACGGTCAGATCTTGTGCAATCTGGAAAACCCATGTGTCATTCGGTCCACCGCTGAGGGTGACTCCGGCATTGGTAATCAATACACCTGTGCTCCATTTATACAATCCGGGAGCTAACGTTCTACCGCTGATATCGCCAGCATATAGGCCAACAATGACCGTGTTTGTGAGTCCATTCGCAGTGGTAAAGGCAGTTTCCATGTCAGAAATAGCAGTTGTCATTTTGGTAGGAGTGGGTGCTGCATAATCGGCAGCATATACATTACCCGTAACGATAGGTGTATGAGACGATTGTCCGTCGACGTTCATTATCAGTCCAAATCCTGTGATAGATGAAGCTGAAGATGGACTCACTCCAATGTTTCCTGTGACAGATGACAAACCGGTAGTTGAAATACCTGCTTTAGACATAATGGTAAAATCAGCAGCTGTACCTAAATCAATCACGCCAGGTCCAAGTGGAGGTGAAAGTGTGAAAAGAGCTGTCACGTTCTTGTTGTCATTCATTGTAAGTGGATATGGATTAACAGTACCCGAAGCATCGCCACTCCATGAGGTAAATGTGTACCCAAGATTTGGAGTTGCGGTCAATTGCACCACATCGCCAAACGTATATGTTGCTTTCGATGGGTTTTTCACTACCGATCCGTTCACTGCTGTTACATCAAGCGTGTAAGCTACGGATGTGAAATTGGCAGTTACATTTTTGTTTGCAGTCATCGATACGTCGATGGTGTTGTTCGTTCCAATAGCATCTCCACTCCACGAAGCAAAAACAAAGCCGGGTGATGGTGTTGCTATTAATGTTACAGTAGTTCCATAACTATAGTTTGACAGTAGAGGTGATTTCGTGACAGTACCACCTACTGCCGTTACATTTAAGGTGTACGTATTAACTGCAAAATTGGCTACTAACGTTCTATTCGCATTCAGTACGAACGTGTAATTGGCACTGGTCGAAACAGACGCATTATTTTCGGTCCAATTCACAAACGAATAGCCCACGTTGGCAGTTGCCGAAACATTGACAGATGAAGCTGCATTGAAAGATCCTGAACCTAAGGTTGTTCCACCCGCTGCTGGATTGGCCGACAGATTGACAGCAAATTGAGAGGCAGGTATGACAGTATAGTTCGCAACTAGCGTTCTGTTGGCTACTAATGTAAATTGATAGCTGGAGCTAGTAGAGACAATTGTGCTGTTCTCTGTCCAGTTCTTAAAAATATAGCCTATGTGAGGGAATGTACTTACCGTGACTAACGAGCCGGCAGTGAATGCGCCCGCTCCTGTGGTTGTGCCACCAGCAATCGGATTCGCCGATAAATTGACTGCGAAATTACCAGCTACGACAGGTATAAAGTTGGCGATGAGTGTTTTGTTGCCCGCCATCGTCAATTGATAACTAGCACTGGTTGAAACCTCTGCTCCATTATCTGTCCAGTTGACGAATACAAAACCCGTATTAGGAGTTGCATTGATGGCTACAGTAGAGCCTTGAGCGAAAAGCCCGGCACCTGTGGTGACTCCGCTGCTGAGTGGCAGAGGTGATAAGGTGAGTTGAGGGAGTGTGGTAAATGTCCACACATAATCTGTTTGAAGAGCATTTCCACGCGTATCCTTAACGGTGGATTTTACTGTTCCGGTATATACCATAAAAGGCAATAAAAGTGCGGTAGGAGTGAAAGAAACAGTCGAATCTTTGTACGTTACGACACCTGCGATCGCATTCGTTCCTTGATGAAGGGTATAAGATGCGGAGGTGAAGGTAGTCGCATTCATCTTTTCATTAAAGGTAGCAGTAACTACTTTATCGAGTAGTACGTTTGTTGCTAAGTCTTCAGGACTTGTTGAAATAACAAGCGGACACAAACCGATTACTTCTACATAATCGTCTTTTTTGCATCCCACAAGTAACACAACAGCTGCCATGGCAAGTGTCGTTAATAGTTTCGTGATTCTCATATAGTTTCGTTAAAGTGTGAATGAATTTTCACAGTACAAAGATGAGAACAACCAAAGCCGAATGTGTTACATAATTGCGGATAGGAATTATATCATTCACACATTTTGTAAAGTGTTGTTATTCAGGTTTTTTTATGAGCTCTTTTTATTGGAATAGCTCAATTTTTATGACTATTTTAAAACCAATTACTATTGGTCTATGAGAAATGTTGTAAGAATTTGTAATTCCAATAATAAGAAATATATTTGTTGTCGGAACGTAGTTAGCTCTGCTGAACGTTGTTTCCTCGCAATACTAAAAAAGCGGGATGGCATATCCCGCTAACGGACATCGCTATTGTGCGGTATATCCGAAGGGACGGGGAAAAGCAGGAGCTTTAAAATAAAAACGACGTAGGCAGAGCCATACGCCGAACGGCTGGCTGTGGTAGAGGCTACGGTCAACGGGGGAACACAGTTAGCTCCGCTGAACGTTGTTTCCTAGTAATACTAAAGAAGCGGATAGCATATCTCGCTGACGAACACCGCTATTCGTTGGTATATTCGTGAGGACTGGGTTTTTAACACCAAAAAAATAATAGTATGATTAAAGAAATGTATTACTGGATGATGTATTTTCTAAAGAAAATAGGTAGAACTGATATGTTGGAGTTTAACTCATATTTATTAATATGTATGTTGCTTTCTTTTAATATCATGATGTTTTGTATTATCTGTTGTTCTATTTTGGAAATTGATATTAAATCACTTATTGTGGATTATAAAGTTACAGGAATTGGTCTTGGACTTTCAATCATGATTCCAAACTACTTTTTTTTATTTGCAAAAAGAAATGAAATCATAGAGAAATATGATCAAATGCAACAAAAGAGAAGAACAAAAGGAATAATTTTATTTTGGATTTATTCAATAGTATCAATTCCTTTATTTTTCATACTAGTTGCAAATTTAGCTAGATAATATAATAAAAGAAATTTACTATCCTATCCCACCGGATATGAAACCGTAGAATAATGATGTTCCGTTGGCGGGATCTATGCCCTCTGTGTTCATCGTAGCCTGCAATATACCGTAGCGCGGTCGTTGAGCGAAGGCTCTGCCTTCGTTCGTACTAAAAGCAAAGCTCCAGCTTTGCAAATACCTAAAGAAAAGCAGGAGCTTTAAAGAAAAAACGACGTAGGCAGAGCCATACGCCGAACGGCTGGCTGTGGTAGAGGCTACGGTCAACGGGGGGCAGCATTAAACACTGTTATTAGTAAAAGCAGCGATGTTTTAGCTGGCAAAATGAAAGCTGCAAGTTCGGATATCGCTGTATCTAAAGCCAACAATAAAGTTGCTCAAGCAAATAACAAAGTTACTACTGCCGAAAACAGATTATCAAAACATCCAAACTCACCTGTGAAAACTCAAAATGTTGCTGACGCAAAGGTTAATGCCCAAAATGCAAGAAATAATCAGGTTAAGACACAAATGCTGAATAATACTGTTGGACAAGTTAATCAAAAAGCTATTAGTCAGACAGTAAACACAACTACCACTAGAATTGTTAAAGATGAAAAAAAACAGTAATAAACCAATTAAAGGAATTGTTATTGGTAAGTTGATCATAAAATATTCCGATATTATTTTAGGAGTTTGTCTTTTTCTACTTGCAATCTTTGGTATAAGAAGCTATTATTATGAAAAAGAGAAACTCAATGGCTCCACAACGATTGTTAAAGCAAAAGTTATTTGGATTGGACAATCTGCAGGAAAAAGAGTTGGCCAATGTGAAATAAAATGCGATTATACCTTCAATTCAAAACATTATCAAAGAAACTTTGAATGTAATGATTTGATAATTAATGAAGGAGATTGCATTGAAATCTTTATTAGCAATGAAGACAATAACATCGCTCAAATAAATTACAGTAAAGGAAAGGTATTATGTGATTAGTACCTCGTGGTAATGTATCAGATTTGGCGTTGTATATATAATGCATTGTAAATCAATACTGATTCCCCGTCCCCTTGGATATAAAACCGTAGAAAAGTGATGTACGGTCAAGGCGGATTTTTGTTAATCCGCCTTTTCTATACTATAAGCATTTGTAATGCGAAAAAACAATACATTTGTTGTCGGAACACAGTTAGCTCCGCTGAACGTTGTTTCTAGTAATACTAAAGAAGCGGGATAGTATATTCCGCTGACGAGCACCGCCATTCGTTGGTATATCCGTGAGGACGGGCGGATTTGCATCACAGTTTAGAATTCCAGCATTTTATAAATTTTCTTATCCATATTAATCATGAGAGCATTCTGTATATTGGTTATGTTGATTTTCTATGCATTTCTTTCGGAATCATTCGCTCAAATGGTTGGAGTATACAACCTTGTGAATTTTAATGAAAAATTCGCATGCACGCTTTGTTTTCATAAATCTGGGAAATATGACATTACCCTTGATGAGTCATATTCTGACGATATTCTTGAGTCAACCTTATTGTCTGTTGGGAAATATTTTGAGAATGGATCAAAAGTCATATTGAAAGATAATATTTGTAAATTCGAAATTGAGTGTATTAAAATAGACTCCAAAACTCTATTTGTTTCAAAATCATTTGGGTGTATGCAGTCTCTCAAATTTGTATTATTGAGAGATAAAGAGGATGACCCTATTGATATTGAAGAAGATAAAATAATATCCAAAGTCGAAGCGAGAAACAAATTGAAGAAAATCAATCAAAGGGTGCTGGTTGGTGAATATAAAGATGATAATTCATTATCCTTAATTATTGCGAAATCAAGTTATAAGCTTCATTATAAAGGCTTATTTTTATCCATGGGGAGTGTTGTTCAGAGAGGTAATAAGCTAGAATTGGCAGATAAGTGCTTGAATAAAGTATTTAATGTAATAATTGAGAAAGAATATTTAGTAAGTAATTTGTTGCCCTCCGATTTTAAAGGTGTAGTTTTGCGACGGAAAAAGTAGGTAGTATACGGTAGACTGAGTATTGCAGAAAACACCCCCCCCGTCCCGCCAGATATGATTCCGTAGCAAGATGATGTATGATTGGCAGTAAATTAGCTGAAATTCATATTACGCAAAAAAGCCTCTGTAAGGAGGCTCTTCGGTCAATCGTATTCTTTCTTTTACATCCTATCCATATACCACTGCAACTCTTTCTCCATTTTTTTGTATCGAAAAATGGTGGTAATGATTTTCTGCAATCGTACAAAAGCCGTTTCACTCTTTACCACATAGTCGAAGGCACGGTGGTGCATACAATCAATGGCGACCTCAATTTTATCTTGAGATGAGAGCATCACCACGGGAATATCGGGATTGAATGCTTTTATTTTATCTAAGGTTTTGATACCATTCATGGCCGTTTTGTCGATGCCATCGAGTCTATAATCCAATATAATGACATCGGGACAATGCGAGAGATTCTCTATGCACAGCTCGCCGGTGGGGTATGTTTCGATTTCAAAATCGGCATGATTTAGAAATTCGATTTCGAGTAATTTAAGGTACACGGCATCATCATCGACTAAAAAAAGTTTTATTTTCTCGTTGCTCATGGTTGTATTTTTTTAATGCGTTCAAATTCTGTTCTTAGCTCGTCACATGCCTGCGAACAAACATTTGCAATTTGTAAAACTAATCCTGAAATAGTATCAGATTGTTCTTGAGCACTGGCGTATTCTTGTATTTTCTTTGCCATTTTTTCGAAATCTGGACTGATACCCATAATTGAGAACGAGGGTATCATTTTGTGAACAGCCGAATAGAGCGATTGCCAATCTTCCTCTAAAAGACTCTGCTTCATTGTATTGATTAAAGGTGGTGTTTGCTCGAGGTAGAGTGAAATCATCTCCATCATCAATGTCGGATTAGACTTCGTACGACGGATCAGATATTCTAAATCGGTGCATTTTATTTTTACTGCAATGTCATTCAATTTTTCTTTAGTTAAAGGGGCATTCTGTTGAGCTGGTTTTTTGACTAGGGTAATGATTTTATTGTATAACAGTTGTTCATCCACCGGTTTTGCAATGTAGTCGTTCATACCCACCGATTTGCATTTTGCCAAGTCAACTGTTGTCACATCGGCTGTTAGTGCTATTATAGGTATTTGGGAATGTAATGTGTTGCGTATGTAATCAGTAGCTTCAAACCCATTCATTTCGGGCATTTGCAAATCCATTAGAATGATGTCGTACGACTTTGTTTCCAGTTTTTCTATCGCTATTCTACCGTTGGATGCAATGTCTCTTTCGAACCCAAAATCGTCGAGCAACGTTTTCATCAGCAATTGATTGAGCGGAATATCTTCTACCACCAATACTTTGATGTTTTTGATTTCAGTATCCGATTCCTCAATCATTTGATTGGGTTCGACCACTTCCTCAGTTTTGAGAAAGGTCAGATTGAAGCTAAATGTGGTGCCAATCCCCAGTTCACTTTTCACGGTAATATGTCCTCCTTGCGGTTCGATCAGCTGTTTTACAATTGCCAGCCCTAGACCTGTGCCACCGTACAATCGAGATGTGCTACTACTGGCTTGTTGGAAGTTTTCGAAGATATTTGCAATCTTGTTTGGGGCAATTCCGATGCCGGTATCTTTTACCGAAAATTCAAGCGTCACGCTCTCATCATTTTGCGAAATAAGATGAACGCTAACAGTAATTTTGCCGACAGAAGTGAATTTGACGGCATTGCTCACTAAATTCAAAATGACTTGATGCAGACGCACTGGATCGCCAACGACCACTTCTGGAATTTGGGGATCATATACTGTTTCTAGTTCTAAGTTTTTTTCCAGAATTTTGGTTTCAAACAGGTGAATCATGGCAGAAATGGAGGCCGATATTTTGAAAGGAGTTTGCTCAAAAACCATTTTTCCTGCATCTACTTTTGCTAAATCTAGAATATCGTTGATGAGCACAATCAAGGCATCACCACTCATCTTGATGGCGCTGAGATACTCTTTTTGCTTGGCCGATAAATCTGTTTTGAGTAAAACTTTCGTGAATCCGATAATAGCATTCATCGGCGTGCGAATTTCGTGACTCATATTCGACAAAAACTGTTGTTTCGCCTTGACTGCACTTTGCGCACTTATGGTAGCTGTTTCGGCTTTGATTTTGGCCTCTTCTGCTATTAGGGTGGCTAATTCTGCAAATACTTTGGCTTCGATGAGTTCGGTCTCAATCCGCTTTTGTTCCATAATGTCGCGTGCCACCACCACCACACCGGCCACTTTTCCACAATCATCTCTATACACCGAGCCGTTGAACAGTACGTCGGTCAATTTGCCATCTCGAATGGTCAACGGGTAATCGGTGACAAATCCCTTGGCAAAAACTTCTTGATATACTTCCCTTGCCTTGATTGGTTCGGTGAAGTATTCGAAAAAGTCGCTTCCAATTAATTTCTCTCGAGAAACACCTGTAATGTCTATCGATGCCTTGTTCATATCCGTAATTTTACCATCGAGATTGATGGTGAAAAGCGGATCAAGGGTAGCCTCGATAAGGCTTCGTACATATTGAGAGGTAAGCTGCAACGAATAGCTGAATGCCTCCAATTCTTTGTTTTCGGTGATACGTTTTTCTTTCTCTTTGTTTTGAAATGCCAATTCTTTATTGGCGATAATCAATTCAGCAGCGCGATTCTCTTTCTCGTCATTTTGAAATGCTAACTCTTCGTTTGCAATGACTAGTTCGTTTGCACGATTCTCTTTCTCGTCATTTTGAAACGCTAACTCTTTGTTTGCAATGATTAGTTCGTTTGCACGTTTCTCTTTCTCGTCATTTTGAAATGCTAACTCTTTGTTTGCAATAATCAATTCAGCTGCGCGTTTCTCTTTCTCGTCATTTTGAAACGCCAACTCCTTGTTCGCAATAATTAGTTCGTTGGCCCGTTTTTCCTTTTCATTATTCTGAAACGCTAACTCTTCGTTGGCGATAATCAATTCAGCCGCACGTTTTTCTTTCTCATCATTCTGGAATGCTAATTCTTTGTTGGCATTTCTTAATTCTACAGCCCATTTTTGCTCCGAAATGTCTCTGGCAACGACTACTGCACCTATCACAGTCCCCGATTCGTCGCGATAAACGGCTCCATTAAACAATACATTTGTATGCATTCCTTCTTTGTGCAGAAAGGTGAGAGCCGAGTCGGTGATCGTTCCTTTTTCGAAAACCTCTTCATAAATTTTACGAGCTTTCGCCGGTTCCGTAAAATAATCGAAGAAATTAGTACCAATAAGATAATCGCGAGAGACACCCGTTATTTTTTCCTTAGCATGATTCACATCCATAATGACACCATTCAAATCGATGGTAATCAATGGATCCAAAATAGCTTCGATTAAGCTACTGGAATAAAGTGATTCGTGCGTTTTTGTTCTTTCCATTTCGAATTTAAAGGTGGAAATTCGTCAGAACTCCCGGTTGTTTTTATATGTCTTCTATGGCGCTGCGTCGTTTCTCTTTCAGTTGTTTGAAGTGGGTGGGTGTGAGTCCCGTTACTTTTTTGAATTGAGTGGATAAATGCGCCACGCTGCTATAGTTCATCTTAAAAGCGATTTCGGTCATGTTCAATTCGTCATACAGAATGAGCTCTTTTACTCGCTCCACTTTGTGTGAAATGATGAATTGTTCGATGGTGGTGCCTTGCACTTCCGAAAATAGATTAGCCAAATAGGTGTAGTCGTAATTCAATTTCTCGCTCAAATAGTGCGAGAAATTTACTTTAATGATGGAGTCGCTATAGTGCACCATTTCTACTACCGCATTCTTGATTTTCTCTATCAATACAGCTCGTTTGTCGTCCATCAGTTCAAAACCTACAACAAATAAAGCCAATTTTAGCTCTGTTTGTTGTTCTGTCGATAGCGTTTCCATTATTTCAATTTCACCCAAATCAACAAAGACAAAGTGTAGTCCAAGCTTTGTTAATTCTTGCTTCACTGCCATTTTGCAGCGAGCACTCACCATATACTTGATGTGTAGTTTCAAAATCGGTTTCTATTAGTCATTGGACTTTTCAAATTTACGTCTCTAAGCATCCAGAGTTGTTATACAATTATCGTGGATTGTTATATAATTCACACATTTTGTGTGATGAACAAAAGTCAGAGGCACTGTTTTGCAATGCCTATAACTAAATAATATGACTTTCTCTAATTATTATTTAACAACCGTGTTTCCTGCAAATGTGATACCGCCAATTCGAGCAAGTGCTCTCCCATTGAGGGTTGCGCCAGTATTGAAAGTAATCGATTGCATAGCCATTATTGTTCCTTTAAATACAGATGTGGTGCCCAAAGTGACAGAACTTCCTACTTGCCAAAATATATTAGAGGCTAATGCACCGCCGCTCAAAATAACTTTTCTATCCGATGTCGTTGTTAAGGTTGAAGCTATTTGAATAATAAACACAGCATTTGAGTTTCCTTTTGCATCGAATGTCAAATCGCCTGATGAAATCGCTAACGAGGAGGTAGATTTATACAATCCGGGAGTAAGTGTAAGCCCACCTATATTACCAGAAAGTGTGACAATGTCGGTGCTGGTTCGTCCAGCGGCATCGTTGTAGGCGGTAGTCAAATCTAATTTTGCTTGAGAAGCTATCAACGTATTAATAGACAGCGTTCCTACTAAAACTCCTGGAGGAAAACCACCCATTGAACTACCAGGGCTTAACCCGATATCGCCAGTGATGGATGTATTTCCTGTGCTAGTGATGGAAGAGCCTGCTAAGATAGCAAAATTTGCGGTACTTGCAAGCGGAATTGTTGATTGTGTTGTAGTTTGTATAGGAATTACGACAGGATTCGTTGTGGTTGTGTCATCCTTTGAGCAACTTGTGAATTGGACAATCGATGCCATTGCAACTGCTGCCATTACTATTTTTCTTTTCATTAATTTTTTGATTTAGTGAATATGTAAATTACTGTACAAAGTTGAGGTTCTTTTGACGGAAAACGTTATAGAATTTGTACTCAGAATTACATCTTTCACACATTTAAAAGTAAAGGGAAAAATGAACGAGCTTTAGTCAAATTATGGTTTGCAATATCTTTTTTGTTTAAATCTTAAATTTCACTTTCATATAATCGAATTCGGTTTTTGAGCAAACGCATTTCGTTTTGCATAATGCTTATTCGATCCAATAAGTGCGTAATGGTTTCGATTCCTTCGAGATTGATGTCTAGTTCGTAGTAAAAACAGACAATCGTTTCTAGCTTATGAAGCTGCTCTACATCTAAATATCCTGCGTTAATCTGAATCAATCCACTTTGCGAGAGTGACTCCACAAACGAAAGTTCAATATCGTTCATTAGACAGAATTCAGTGATGGCAATTCGATTTCTTTGTTGCATTGGTTAAGTCGTTTTATCGCTTAGTTTTTTCAATTCTAGAAACAACTCCTTTTGTTTTTCTGACAAATTAGTCGGAATTTGGATAGAATAGGTGATATGTAAATCGCCGAATTGACCTTCGTGTTTGTAAACAGGAAATCCCTTGCCGCGTAACTTGATTTTGGTGCCGCTTTGTGTTTCGGGAGCTACTTTCAGTTTCACTTGTCCGTTGAGTGTGTCGAGCAGAATTTCGCCTCCTAAAATTGCCGTATAAATATCTAAATCGACAGCAGTATAGAGGTTGTTTTCCATTCGCTTGAATCGGGGATGATTGGCGATGGTGAATGTGATATACAAGTCACCAGCCGGACCTCCATTTTTACCCTGACCGCCGTGTCCTGCTATTTTGATGGTTTGTCCGTTTTCGATGCCAGCCGGGATGGTGATGCGAATTTTCCGCCCGTTGATGTTCAGTTCTTGCTTGTGTGTGGTGTATGCTTCCAGTAGTTCGAGATAGAGGCTGGTGGTAAAATCTTCGCCTCGATATTTCGCTTGACGACCTTGACTGCCACCCATGGAACCTCCAAACATTGCTTCGAAGAAATCAGAAAACTCGCTCTCGTTTTGTTGTCTGCCCGACGAACGTTGTCCACGACTGTTTGCCTGTTGTTGTCTTGCTTTTTCATACTCTTGGGCATGTTCCCAATCCTTACCGTGTTGGTCGTATTTGGCACGCTTGGTTGCGTCGCTCAGTACCGCATTTGCTTCGTTGATTTGCTGAAAATTGGCTTTCGCACTTGCATCGTTTGGATTGAGGTCGGGATGAAATTTTCGCGCCATTTTACGGTACGCGTTTTTCACCTCTTTTTCCGAAGCCGATTTGTCGATGCCTAAAGTTTTATAGTAATCAATGAATGCCATTTTTTTATGATTATATCTGATGAGAGTGTGCACCCAACGTCCACTGCAATGGAGTAAAGGTAGGGGTTCTCTACTTCGAATATGTTACACTTAAACTTCGAAAAGTTTCATCATTCACACATTAATAAAAACTTGCTTTTTCGCGAGTTTGCAAACTCATGCCAAGGAGTGAAACAGAACAAAAAACAATTGCTTTCGTAAGAAAAGCAATTAAAACAGTTACAAAAGCAAGTGAAACCCCTTTTGTACTTTCGACAATAAGAAATATATTTGTTGTCGGAACGCAGTTATTTATGATAATTAAGGGGCCGGAATGCAATTACCTAATGGTGAACGCTGTTTCTCGCTAACGGACAGCTCCATTCTATGGTATATCAGAAGGGACGAGATAGCTAAACCTATTATTAAATTACCAGAACCACAAAAAGAAGCGTAATTATGAATATAATGAGCTATCAAATTTCTAAGTCCAAGACTTTACTTAATATACTTTGGAAAGAAAGTTATATTATTATATCATTGAACTTAGGTCTAATAGGTTCTTCAGTTTCAAATGATAATCGGTTTTTAATTGGTGTTTTTTCTTTGGTAATAATTTTATTTCTACTAAACAGGAAAAGAAATGTTCGAATTTATCGAATTGAATATGATGAATTTTTTAGGATTATTCATATTGATTATCTTCAATTATTTACCTTTAAATCTATTCAAATTCCGATAGATGAATTTGAGTGTGACTTGAAAGACAAAATGTCCACAAGATTTATATCGCGAAAAACTATTGAGTTTTATAAAAAGAAAGAATATATTGGAGATATATCAGAAAAAGATATTGAAACTATTGAAGATGTATTCGAACACCTTATAAGACTACAAAAAGAAAAAGGTGACCCACTTGGCGCGGGTTTATAACACTCGTGGTCACAGACTTGCATCAGTTAGAAATTACCTCATAGAAAACAAATCAGATGAAAAATAGTTGCCTGAAATTGATTGTTGCAATGGCTTATATATGTTTAAGTCAATATGCTTTTGGTGCTTCGAAACGCTCTCAAATCACCCAATACGGAATCACTTGGATATTTGATAAGCCAATGTTGGCAGGGCAATACATCACTGGCGATTGGTGGGTGCAAGGTCCTGTGAAAGTGGTTTCGGTGTCGCCTACACCGGGAAGCGTTGCTTCAGACACTACACGCATTACGCTCAATCATTGGAACGACACCAGCCTTTCGCGCGACACTTCGATGCGCAACGGCTCGATGATTGCGACGAAACCCACCGAAAAACACGGTTATGATTCTCGTAATCAGCTTTATGATGCCAAAATGAGTGTTCGTTTTCCAATGGTGCTACAACCCAATCAGACGCTGATATCGACCGAAAGTAATGTGAACCTGCCCGTGGATAATTTTTGCAAAGAGTGTGTCGAAGGGCGCGATTCGACCGTGAAAACTGTTCTCAAATCTGCTGCGGTATTGACGTGTGTTGAACAAGTTCCTTCCGAAGATGCTTTCCGTCCCTCGTATGTGGGAGGCGATAGACGTGAATTTCGCCTGCGAGATATTGCTTGGCGCAAATTGCCCAAACTTGCGCTGCCCGATTCGGTACCTTCTTGGTCGAAGATGGAGCGCTATTTTGATCGTCCGTGGCTCGATCACCTGCTCACGTGGCAACAGCAAGAGATTGTGCCCAACGAAAATGAACCCAACTATGGACGTGAACAAGCTCGATTGGTCTCGATGGCAAGCCTGATGCTGATGCTTGATGTTCCACAAAAACAAAAGGAGAAACTGACGATTGAATTGATTCAACGCGGGATTGATTTGTATGGCATTGCGATGGTTGGTGGGTTTTGGAACGAAGGAGGAGGACACTCCAGCGGACGAAAATGGCCAATCCTGTTTGCAAGCATTATGCTAAATAGACCAGAATTGGCAAAATTGCCTGAGAGTGCTGTTTTTCAGGAAGACGCACAGACTTACTACGGTAAAGGATGGTTTGGACAAACCGCATTGTGGCAAATGATCAAACACCACGGTGAGCGCGACACTTACGAAGAGAAACGTCCTGACGAGTGGGCGCAATGGGATAAAACGTCTGAGAGTTATCGGCTCTGCTGCACTTCGTCGGCTTGGGTAGGTACAGCTTTGGCTGCTTATTATATGAATGCACAAGAGTTGTGGGGACACGATGCGTTTTTCGACTATGTTGAGCGTTGGATGAGGGTAGATGATCCCTATCGCGATGCGCGAGGAATATACAAACGTTCGGCACTCGAAGGAAAAGCGAAAGATCCGTTTGTGACACACATGTGGAAGATGTATCGTGCCAAAGCTCCCAAACAGCAGAAATCGAACAAAAATCTCAAGTGGATTTGGGATGGTAAAGTTGGTAAAATGGTGGTTCAATAAACTGAAAAAAGGTTTCGTGAAAACCTCATATTTTTATTGATTCTCTCAGTTTAGCATAGCGTGTAATAAACGGCAGCGCGCTTTTGATAGGCTACGGTGGAGGGGGATAAAATGATTATTCAAGGATATAATAGATATTGAAAATGAAGAATATTTGGTGGATACTATTGATGTTAATTGCTCTTTTCGCATATATGAATAGGAATGTGGAAATAAAAAAGATTGAGTTTGTAAATTCGGTTGAAGATGTCACTGATTCTCTTACAACACTAAGAAATATAGTTAATTCGATACCCAATGAGAGTAGAATGCACTTTTGCTATATAAACTATAATGATAGTGTGTTGTATGTAGATTGCAAAGCTATAGGCAAGTGGGCAAAGGTCTCTAAGGATAAACCTGTTATTAGAATGTTATCCTCGAAATATAAATGTGACTTTTTTCGTATTTTCAGTTTATTAGATTACATTAATTCTAATTATATGTTTGGATTTTATGTAAGCGATGATGGCTTATTTTCGGTGAAGTACAAATGGAAAGAGACCGCAGGAAGTAGAGCGGAAGATAAAAGATATATTATTTTGAAGCAGGATTCTGATCGAATACCTGAAGATTTAGCTATAATTTCAAAAAATAAGTCTCTTTTATTGCTTAAATTTAAAAGGGTAATGTGGTAATGTGTCAAATTTGGCGATAACTAAAAATCCCGAATAAATTCCCCATTCTCCCAAGTGTTACATTATCGGTAATTGTATGTATTATAATGAATTAAGGCGGCTCTCACTTGCTTATCCCGATGAGACGACTACCTTTATTCCATGAGAAAAACAATAATCTATCTTTTATTCGCTTTTATTTCGTGGACAAGCTATGCGGCTGATACCGATTTTGGGTTGATAAAACTACCAATAAACGACCTTTATACAGAACTTAATTTGTCGGAAACTGGACTCTCGAAAGCGGTGTTTGATTTAGCTATAAAAGGATTGGATAAACTCGATTCGACAGGGAAATTACAAAACGCAACCATCGTCACTATCGCCGATTATTCGCAATCGAGCAACCGCAAACGCCTCTACGTGATTGATTTGAAGAATAAGAAATTGCTGTTCAATACTTATGTGGCACACGGTCGGAATACGGGAGAAGAGTATGCGAAGCGTTTTTCGAATGAGAATGGTTCGTCTAAAAGCAGCATGGGATTTTATGTGACCGAGCACCCAATTATGGGAGGTCATACTGGTTTTGCCTTGCAAATCAACGGTGTGGAGAGAGGTTACAACGACAATGCGTTGCGTCGTGCCATCATTATTCACGCAGCCAAGTATGCCACTGCGGATTTTATTAAACGTAATGGTAGATTAGGTAGAAGTCTGGGTTGTCCGGCTCTTCCACCAGATCTTAATCGTCCGATTATCGACACCATCAAAGGTGGTACGTGCTTGTTTATCTACACGCCTGACAATCGCTATTTGGCGAGTTCTGCGTTGTTGAATTAGAGTAACTGATTAATTGAGTAACCGAATTCAGCTATTTCACCAATCCATATACATCTTTCAGAAACGTTTTGTTTTTGCCCGAGACTACAACTGGATTGTAGATGATGAATGTCTGAACGGGGATTCAGGCATTTTTTCACGGTAGTTATACTTGGATGTTTCGTTTTGCCTTCCGCAGGACTTACTTTTTTTGGCGCAAAAAAAGTAAGCAAAAAAACATAGACAAAATAAACTCGATCGCTCGCCCGTGAAACATTCTACTCAAATTTCAATTTTTGTATTCGGGCTTCTCTCCTCAAACAGTATTTTAGCTCCGCTGATTTTCAATTGTCAGTCTGGTATTTGTGTCTACCCTTTGGGACTTCGATTTTAAGTAATCTATAATCTGGAAAATTTAAAAATACAAACTCAATTGATTAACGGAATTCCGCTACTTCACCAATCCATATACATCTTTCAGAAACGTTATGTTCTTGCCCGAGACTACTACTGGATTGTAGATGATGAATGTCTGAACGGGGACATCGAGTTTGAAGGTTTTTGGTTCGGTGTTCTCTTTGCCCTTTTTCAGTTGAGCGATGTCTAATTTCCCTTTCAACAATTCGTTGGCTAAGTCAATTGGTTTTTCTAAACGAATGCACCCGTGACTCAAAAAACGATTGTCTAGATCAAATACACCTTGCCAACTGGTGGAATGCAGAAAAATGCTAAAGGGATTCTGCATATTAAATTTCAATACACCGAGCGAATTATCGGCTCCAGTTGATTGTCGAAAAAAGTAGGTGAAATTCTCTGCATTGTAGCTTTTCCAGTCCAGATCAGAGTCGTCTATCGGATTGCCTTTGGCATTTACTACTTCCAAATTTGCTTGCTCCAGGTAATTGTCATCTTTTTGTACTTTGGGTAGAATCTCTTTTACGGCAATTGAATGTGGCACATTCCAATACGGAAACGTGACAACACTGGCGATATAAGCGGCAATGATAGGCGTTGGTTTCGAGTTTTTACCCACCACCGTGCGCATCATCAATATAGGTTTGTTTTCAACATAATAGATGGCCTCTGCATCTGGAATGTTTGCTAAGATGTAGGTTGAACGGTGATTTATTGATAGAAAACGACGATAATTCATCGCCATTGCCACCGCTTTGTATTTCTCAGGCTTCATTGTGGAGAGTGAATCGCGGAGATATCGCTTCAATGTTAGGTAATCATCGTCTTTACAATCCAACTTTGACACAAATTTTGAAATGTGTCTCTTGGGAGAAGAGAGTAATTGATCAACATAGATCGAATCGCGCGAAACACTCACCTCGTTGTATGCAAACGAAATATTTCCCTCTTGCAACGTTTTGAGAAACTTCAGAACCATTGTTGTGATGACTTGATCAGTCTCAATTTTTGTTTTGTCACTGAGCGTTTTACTGTTCTTCAGTACGTAGCGAATTTGATCATCTAACTGGTCATTAGGTATTATGCCTAATTTGCCAGCGTCATCCATCACATTTATCCATTCAATAGCTCGCTTAGTCTCTTTCTCTGTTGTTAGCCAGAATAATGGGGCACGATGTATCGTGTAGAATTTTTTGAGGTTATAAATCTCGCTTTGTCTCTCTTGTTGTCCCATTATATTGACAAAAGAGAGACAAAGCAAACACACGATCAACGACAGCCTTCTTAGAGTCTCATCCCGATTCATCTTTCAAATTTTGTAATTGGGATTTATTTCCTTTTTTTTGTTGGAACGATAAAGAGTGGAATGGTCGTTTTTTGCAACACATCGTTCGTTGAACTGCCCAACACGATATCTTCGAGCCATTTGCGACTGTGCGATCCCATCACGATTATATCGGCATCTATTTTCTTCGCTGTTTTGAGAATTCCATCCACCAAATCACCCTCTTTTACAATGGTTTCGATGTCACCAATACCTAAATGACGGATAGCATTCTCGAGAAAAAATTGAGAAGCTTTTTTCAGAGCACCTGGATTTTCCAATTGCAATGGAACGGTGTCCATATACCCCGTAAATCCCATGATAGGAGAGTACTCGGTGGTGGAATAGTAAATAGGATCTAAAATAACGTGGAGAAGAACAGTTTTAGCACCCATTGCTGTTGCCATCGAATATCCAGTTTCTAATACTTTCTGTGCAGTTTGATCATAGTCGAGAGCAATCAATACTGTTTTTTGTTTTTCAGTTTTCATATTCATTTTCTTTTTTAATGCTGGTGAATTTTTTTGTTTTCAGTTGAAATATTCTATTGAAGTATTGTCGGCTTTTTGTATTGCTCCACCGTCATTCGAGCCATCAGGTAGCTGACGGTCGATTCTGCGCCCTGATTGATGTTCACATTCTTTTCTTCCAATCCATCATAACAGCCACCCGTACACGGATTGTAGATGATTTGTTGTAATCGATTACACCCAAGGAACCAATTGAATGCGATGGTCATTTTCTCTTTATAATCGTCGATTCCGAACACGTCGAAGAATTTACTCAATGTCATAATGGTGTAAGCAACGTCGATGGGTTGTTCTCCAAATTTTGCGGCTGGTTCGCCTTTTACCCACCAACTTCTGTTAGAAATAACTTCGATGCCGTTTTCGTTGAAAGTATGTTTCAGCAGAAAATCGAACGATTTGAGCGCAATGTCTTTATATATTGGAGTACCTGTTGTGATCCACGCATGAAGCATGGCTTCGGGTAAAATGCTGTTGGCGTAGGTCATATAACCTTCGAACCATTTCCAGTTTTCTTCCGATTCGTGTTTATACATTTGCACCAAACGGTTGGCAAAAACGGTGATTAAGTCGGAGATTGCGGGTGCTTTTGTGATGTCGTAATAGTGGCTCAACCCTTTAATAGCAAAAGCCATTGAGCGGGTAGAGTGAATGCTCTCAATACGTGGCAGCATTTTTTCGATGAGGCCTTCTGCCAACAGAATAAATTCGGATGGTAATTCTCCAGCCAATGAAACGATGTACCCAAGTGCCCACAACGCTCTGCCATTTGAATCGTCGAGATTGGTTTCGTAGTTTTGCTCTGTGAAACGTTTGTTTTTATCGACATAGTTAAGCAAATTGCCGTCGGGTTGCATGCAGTATTCTATGAAATGAAGGTATTTTGATATGGTATGAAGGGTCGATTTTTTCTTCGTTAATCTGAAATACATTGCAGCTGCAATCAATGCCCGCGCATTATCATCGAGTGTATATCCCGATTCGATATCGGGTTGATTCACTTTCGAAAACTGAAGGATTCCCATTTCTGTAGTCATTTTTTGTAAATGACTTAGATTGATTTCTGGAAAGTCGTATTTCAACTTTAATTTTCCATTACTCATCTTTTCGAAAAGTCTGGCATGTGCTGCCGCCGAATTTTCCCACGCAGTAGAGACAATACTTTGTAGAGTGTTTGAGCTAATGGAACGGCGCAATCCGTCGTCGCTGAGGAGCAATATCACAGCTTCTGCCAATTGTTTTGAGTTTTTGAAATCAAAAATAATTCCCGTATCCTTTGTCAGAAACTCACGAGCGTGAGGTATCGGTGTAGAGATAATGGGGCAAGCGCAACTCATGGCATAAGCAAATGTTCCGCTCACTGCCTGATTCGGATCGTTGGTGGTGAAAAGATAAATATCTGTTAGTTGAAGATATTCCAACAATTCGGGCAAAGCCAAGTATTGGTTGATAAAAATGACGTGCTTTTCTAGTTTGAGGTCATGCACCATCTGTTCGAGTCGATCTCGGTAAATTTCTCCTTCATTTTTCACTACTTCGGGATGAGTTTTGCCGATAATAAGAAACACTACTTCAGGCGATTTTTTTATGATTGCGGGAAGTGCTTCAATAGTTGTTTCTATACTTTTTCCAGAACTCAGTAACCCGAATGTAGTGAGCACTTTTCTATCCTTCAGATCGTATTTCAATTTCAAGAAATGTTCACTTAGGTGGGGCACAAGGTGTGTGCCGTGGGCAATCACCGAAATTTTTTGCTCCGGAATTTCATAATCGGTGGATAATATGCCGAAAGAGTTGTTTGTCATCACTACGATTGATTCACATGCACCGGCGATGTTCTTTAATTGTGCTTTCATCTGTTCTGTTGGATGTGGAAGTACAGAATGAAATACAATAGCAACTGGTTTAGTTAGTTCATATAAGAACTCAAGCAAAGCGTGCTCGTTGTTTTTGAAAAAACCAAATTCGTGTTGTAATAGCACTATCTGAATGTGTGTATCGTGATTAATTGCTTTGGCCAACTTTTTGTATTCATTGGGTTGTGACGTGTCGAGTCTGAATTGTACCTCTTCAGGATAATGTATCATCTTATGACCTGACTCGAGAGCACATACTTTTAACGATAACGAACTACTGAATTTGTTATTTAATGCGCTTATTAAGTCCTGTGAATAGGTAGCAATACCACATTCTCTAGGGGGATACGACGAAATGACAAGAATTTTTTCTAATTCAGGTTTTGTGGTGGTCGTCAGTTTTTGACGATACATTATTGGATTAATTTCTGGAAATACAAAGTTGTCGATATTGAGCATAATTTCCGAATGTTGAACATCCAATTGTCTGATACTAGTTTTACTTTTCTTTTGGTCGATATGTTTCTTGACAGTTAAATAATGATTTGAATTTCAGTGCTATTGCGAATCAGTTAAGTCAACTGAAACGACGGATGAGAGTAACTCGGCCATTAAGGCTGATAATTTGAGCGAAGCCACTGCAATGTGCGAATCAGCAGCACCATAATAGATAAACAGCGTGTCACCAAATACGGCTGTGCCTGTTGGAAAAACCACATTGTTTACATCGCCCACTTTTTCCCATTCACGCTCTGGTGTTAAGAGTGGATAAGAGAGTCGTGCAATCTCTTTCCGTGGATCGTCGAGATCTAGTAAAGCGGCGGCACAAGCCGAATAAATGAGGCCTACGTTTGTATCTTGCACCCCGTGATAAATGAGTAGCCACCCGTGTTCGGTTTCAATCGGTGGACAACCGCTTCCTATGTAGTCCGATTCGTGTTTCATCAAAGGATCCATTACGATATGGTCTTGAAAATTGTGAAAATAGTCGTCCCAAAAGGCAACCGTAAGGTCTTTCAGATTTTTTACCGATACAAGTTGAATTCCTGGTCTGATACGGTGTAGAAAGACCAAATTGCCGTTGATTCTTCGTGGGAAAAAGACCACGTTTTTGTCCCACAATAGAATTTTCTCATCGGGATCAGCCTCTTGATAATAGAATTTATGATTGTGGTAGTAGCTTTCGTTTACTTTTCCAGCTGATTCGACCAAATAGACAAATCGTGCGTACGAAATTTGAGGAACAATTGGACCCATTTTTTTGAAGTGAATCAAATCTTTTGATGTGGCTAAAGCTCCACGGGCATTTATCCCGTCGTAACCAGTGTAAGTCATATAGTAGAGATTGTCGATTTTCACAATGCGAGCATCCTCCACACCTTGAGTCTCGAAATCGAGTTCGGGAACTATAAACGGTTTATCCCAACGTTCTGAAATGGTAAGTGGACCATCCAACCGACAATATCCAATACTCGAATGATTGCCATTGCGCACAGCTCTATAGTATAAATGCACGCTGTCTCCAATGCGAATGGCAGCTGGATTGAGTACTGCTTCGTTTTCAAATTCCAAATCGGTTTTCGATAAAAGGATACCTTCTCTTTTTACTTCAATCATGATGGATAGGTTTTAATTTTCTGGTGAGTTTTTTTATTCTTATAGGAATTGGTATCATTTCTCCAAATAACATTCCCCAATGCTGCAACGATTCGATGTGGTCGCAAATGACTTTAACGATCGCCAGTAGGGGAATTGATAGAAACATACCCGAAACTCCCCATAGCGCATTTCCTGCGAGCACTACGATTACGGAGAACAGTGCATTGATTTTGACTTTCGATGCGACTATGATTGGAACAATGTAGTTGTTGTCGAATAATTGAACTAGATAATATAAAACCAAGACATAAATGGGATACCAGCCGTTGGTTTTGGTGGCAATGGCCACCATCATAGGCAATGCAACAGCCACTAATCCGCCGATGTAAGGGATCAGGTTGAGTAATCCGCCGATAATGCCCAGCAGTATGGCATATTGGATGCCAAGGGCTAGTAACACGATCGTATTGAGTGTGCTAACAATCAAAAATTCGATGACCAATCCAATCAAGTATTGTTGAATGACAGTTTTCGTTTGTGAAACAATTTCGCTGACTTGTTTTTTTTCGCTTGACGCAAATATTCGATAAATGAAGTAACGTAATAGTGATTCGTAGTAAAGAATCACAAATATGTAAAAAGGAATGAGTAGCAGATTTGCCATTTCATTTCCTACCGTTAGTAAAGTTTGTCCGACGTTTGCTCCACCAGTGTTAATCAGTTCACTTTTGGTTTTGGCTACCCAATCCAATATTAGCTGTTTGTCAATATCAAAATATTGCGACGCACCACTTATGGATTGATTCAGTAATTCAGTACACCTATCCACTAGAAGAGGCCAAGAGTCGTTAAATTGGGAAATTTGAGAGATGAGGAGCATACCGAAAGATACGATCACCAAAAAAGAGAGAATGAGTGTGATTGTGATGGCTAAAACTCGGTTGATTTTTTTTCTTACAAAGAATTTAACGACCGGATTGAGCAATATGGCTATGATAATGGCAAAGACAAGTGGAACAATAATTTCCTGACCGACGTATAATATTGTCGTTAACGCAATCAATCCGACAAGTAAAATGACGGGTTTGTAATATGCAGGAAATTCAGATACTTTGGTTACCATTGGACTATACTTTTTCTTTGGTTTTTCTGAAAAATTGGTGAATCAAGATTTGTCCATAATGTTTTAAATCGTCGGCGTGTAATGACACCAGATTTGTAACTCCAAACTGAAGAGCCGTGCCGACTAATTTGAGAATTGCACCGTGTGTGCTACCTACAGTTGCTTTGCGAAAGAGATACCCAGATGCTAAACCTAACGCTCCACTCAGAATGTTTGAAGACATGTTAGGCGACGATCCAAGTTCTTGCAATGTGCTTTTAATCAGGTTTGTAGGCTTGAGGCTTTCGTATGTTATGTGCAATTGCTTTTGAAGTTGTTGGGCATTGATTGCCTGTTTCATTTCGAGCAGAAATATTTCATTCTTTAGTTCTGTTTGATAAGATTGGCTGCGCATAATAGTCTATTTTAGAATCTGTTTGATGAAGAAGTTGCTTACAAATCTTTTAATACTTTTATGAAATAGAAAATGCATCGAAAGAGCGACAATCATGTACGATAGGGATACGAAAAAGAAGCCCAGATAAATTTTGCCAATAATTTCGCCAAGCCACAATGATAATCCAATATTGAGGAAAAGTAAAAAAGATGCTGTCAAACCAACCACTAAAATATGAGGTATAATGGTCGAAATCAGATCAGAGCTTTTCTCTAGCGCCTTTAGTTTGCTCAGTTCGTAGGTAGTTTTGCCGTATTCAGCAGCTCTTTCTAGCAGCGTCTCTATAATTTTCGCATTCGGTTCCATTATTTATTTGGGTTTAGTTTACATTTAACATACGGAAAGACAGCGGGTGCATTGAGAATATAAACAGACTTTGACGGTTTTCGAACCTGACAAAATTGAAATTTATAAAATGTACGACCCAACGTCTTTTCCATTTTTCACATGACAAAAGGATCTGCGGCTGTTTACTTACTATCGCGTTTCTCCTTTTGTTCAGCTTGTGCTTGATCTGTATAGTCAACCACTTCGTCTTTTACATCTTCAAATTTTTGAGAAATTGATTCAATAAAATCTTCGAATTTGTCCTTTAGATCTTGAGTGAAATCTTCCCCCGTTTTCGAGATTTTGCGACGTGTGTTTAATCCTTTGTCTGGCGCAAACAAAATGCCCAATACTGCACCAACGGCTACGCCTGCCAATGCACCTAATACTACTTTTCCTGTGTCCATAATTCTGTTTTTTTTGTGATGATTTATACCTATAATGTTAGAGATTTTTACCTCCTCGAATTAACCTGAGAAGTATTGCTAAAAAAGCGATTATTGCAAGGATATGTATCAATCCGCCTAGGCTATAGCCTATGACTCCGATCGCCCAACCTATCAATAGAAGAACCGCAATATAATAGAGTAAATTATTCATAATCAGTGGTTTTTTGAAAAGGGAGAGCGAAGGGGATAGATAATACATTAGTCAAATATCATTATCATTATTATTTCAACCTAAGTTTCAATAACGATCTTTCACTCTCCCAATATTGTTAGAATTTATAACCTAGAGTCAGTTGAGACCACACATTTTTGTAACGTGGAGTGGCAGAAGTACCATCGCCATTGTTATTCAAGAAATCCCAGCCAACACGTCCACCAACTACTAATCGGTCGAAGTTGACATCTAAACCACCTAAAAAGCAAAGCGTATTTTTGCGAATGTTATCGTTGGTAAATTCTTGCTCTTGTTGAGTGGTAAGAATGGAGTTTGAGAATACATCACTCTGTTTGATCAAAAATGAATATTGAGGTCCCGCCACAATTGTGAATTGCTCACTGGCTTTTAGTTGCACCAATATCGGAATGTCGATGTAGTTTGTTGTGCGGTTGAAACTGTAAGGACTACCGAGCACGCTTCCTGTTCCTTGAAAGCCTTTTTGAGAAAAAAGCAATTCAGGTTGTATTCCTAGAAATCTACCAATCGGGATCGATAAAAATCCACCAAGAACCATTCCGAATCGTCCGTCAGCTTTAAATTCATCACCTTGTGTGTCATACACGTTCGAATAGTTTAGTCCGCCTTTAACACCTAGTTGTAGGTTGTCGCGCGAGTCATTACTTTGTGCATTCATGTTGTAGGCTGCGATAAGCGCTAAAACAACTAAAATTATTTTTTTCATTATCTTTAGTTTTTATTGGAAGGTTTATTATTTGATGTTTTTTACACTGATATCTTTCAATGCTTTGCCCAACTCAGATAAATCGTGATTGTACTCTAATTTGAAAGTTTCCCAATCTGATTGAGATTTCGCATAATCACTCATTCGAGTTTTCAAATTTTTGTTTTTTAACTCGTATTCGTCTATCTTCTTATTGAAGTTAGCATCTGATGTGTTACCAGCCTGTCTCATCTCTACTTTTAGCTCTTTGATGCGGAGGTCATTGTAACTGATTTTAATATCCGACTCTTTTTTGAAGATCTTCCATTGCTCAGCGGTTGCTATTTTTTCAGCTTTAATGGCTGAATCTACCCTAATTTCACGCAAATCTTGTTTTGCATCAATTACGTTCTCTTCAGCGTTTTCAATTTTTCTTTCACTTGATTGACAGCTGTTTAGACTAATTCCTGCAATCAGAGATGTTGATATCGCTAATGCGAAAATTGTTTTTTTTATTGTTTCTTTTTTTAGAGAATATTGATAATTAAAGTTTGTCGATAATATTGTGCAACTCCTCTTTTGTTTTTCCAAGAATGATTTGAAGTTTGCCAAACATCTCCTCTTTCTTACCTTTGTCATACAATAAATCATTGTCTGTTAGTACAGCAAATTGCTGTTTTAGTCTTCCTTTTTGTTGGCTCCAATTGCCTTTTGCTTCAGTTGAGTTCATTTTGTTGTAGATTAGTGTGAAAGCGTTTTCACATTACAAAGATGAGTGGTTTGGTCATGTTTTGTGTTATATAATTTCAGGGTATTATTATATAGTTCACATATATTTGTTTGAAAATCAATTTGTTGAAATATAGTTGAGGATGCATCTTATTGAAAACCGAATCCGAACTAAATTTGGCGAAAAGTTCATACTGAAACGTGCAAAAAAAATGGCATTGTTTGTAGAGCAATGCCATTTTTAGGATGAAGAGAGACGGAATAATGAATTTATTGTATTTCGCTCGTTTTGTTTTTGTCTTGGCGTTTAGCGGCCTTTGCAGCTCTTTTTTCCTTTAGGTTCATCTGGGGTGCAGTTTTACCTGTTTTTTCTTTGCCTTCTTTTTCTTTAGCCATAATGAATTATTTTATGTTAATGAAATGATAATCCAAGTGTAGATACGCCGCTCGACAAGTCAAGGAATATACCCAAATTGCGAGTCAAGTGATATTCGGTACCTATGTGTATATCGAGTAACAGTGGGTTTCCATTGTGGTAATAATTTCGATTACCGTTGTAATTATTGTCCCAAGTAGAATTTACTATTGCTGTTCCTAATGAACCGGCTAAGTAGAAATCCCAATTATGACTTGCTTTCAAGATGTCATCGAAATAATAGGATCCTTTCACACCAATCGGGATTACCGATTCGTGATAATAGCTATTTGAATAGTTGTAGAAGCTTATGAAAGGAGCTAACGTAAAGTTATTAGCGACCGTAAATTCATAATTGGCATTTAGTACAGGTAGCGATTGCCCCACGTAATTATAATAACCAGAGTAACCTCCAATTCCGATACCTACATTAAGAGTATGTCCATAACGATCTGATGAAGCGTGCTTTTCTGCTCTAACACCCGAAGTGTAAAAAGCCAGAATGCAGATAATAATTGCTGATAAATGTTTCATTTGATTGAGTGTTTTTAACTAATTATTAAATTGATTTTTTTATTTGTGACCATGGCCTTTGCCTTTATTCTCTTTTTTATTTTCTGATTTTCCTCTTTCATTGTCTCTTTGGTTGTTTCTTTCTCTTGATTCTGTTTTGAATTTGTCTTCTCTTCTGTTCTCAGATTTTTCTTTGAAAGTTTGTTGATGGTGATCCCGATAGCCTTTCGCATATTTTGAACGATGGTCAGCAAAGTGGCTGTATGGTGTATTTCCATGATAATCAGACATCACCACTTTGTACCCACCATATAAATCGTAGTTACGATATCGGTAAGGCAAATGCGAACGTTTGATCCATTTCGACCCATTGAAGCAGATGAATACTGAAGATTGCACATCGTAATATGCTTCAATGTCGGGTAAGTAATAATAGCGGGCCTCGCTATATCCGGTAGGTCCCCACGAAGGAGGTGTGCCGAATTGGAAATTAATGGAAACTTGTGCTTGTAGTGTTCCGAAGAAGAGAAGCACAATAGAAATAATTAGAAGTTTTGCAAGTCTCATTTTATCCTTGTTTTGTGAGTTTTATTTGATGGGATAAAGGTGAGGCTATTGAGAGCAATTCGTGTTACATTATTTATAATTTGAGTTACATCTTTCACACATTGTGTTTTCTTTGAAGATTATATATACGAAAAAAGCCCTTCATTTCTGAAGAGCTTTCTTGCGGTACGGACGGGACTCGAACCCGCGACCTCCGCCGTGACAGGGCGGCATTCTAACCAACTGAACTACCGAACCGTAGTGCGCTTGATTTCTCAATTGCGTTGCAAAAGTAAGGCAGTTTTTTGAATCTTGCAAACATTTTGATGTTATTTTTTTAAATAAAAAGTAAGAATTGCCCTAATATGTTATTTATCAGCTAATAATGTAATAATTGAGTAATGAAATTGTTTATTCATGGCAATTAATTAATCAAAGATAGTGGCATAAATCAAACAGAATAGGTCTTTGGAGAAGAAGAGTGATAGAATCAATTGGTTAAATTCTTTGGGATTTTACCTCGCAATTGAGCAAAAGATCAAATAATCAGCTTGTAATCCTCGGTAAAAAAATGTAATTTTGTGAATCGTCACTTTTTATAGTTTAATTTATCATGGATCAACATTCAGAAAATTCAAATCTTATTGACCAATTTGATCAGGCAAAAGATCAATTTTCTGACAATATTGCTATTAAAGGAGCAGGATTTCAATTCTCATACAACGAGTTTTATAATGCCTCATGCCATTTCTCAACGCAATTAGAAATTATAGGTGTACGATCCGGAGTGCCTATAGGAATGTGTCTCGATCGTTCTGCCGAAATGTTGGTAGGCATATTTGGCATTTTAAGATTGGGTAGTCCCTATCTGCCAGTTGAACCATCTTATCCCCGCGAACGTACGGTTTCAATTTTCAAGGATGCAAACGTGCGTTATGTCGTTACGCAATCGAAGAACAAAGATTTTATTGAAAGTCTTGGACTTATTCCTATTGTCCCTGAGATTAAGACAGAAATACCTATCAAAACAGTTTTTGCGAAAATAAATCCAACGGATAACGCTTATATATTATTTACCAGTGGATCAACCGGACAACCAAAAGGTGTGATGGTCGGTCACTCCTCGGTGGTCAATTTAATTCAATCGAAACAGCAAAATCAGCCTCTTGAAAAAGGAAATGTAGTACTGCTTAAATCACCTTATACGTTCGATTCTTCCGTCTGGGAACTTTTCGGGTGGATGATAATGGGTGGAACATTGTATGTTTCGGAGCCTGGAGATGAGAAGGATCCTGCTCGATTAGCACAGATTATTGAAGAGCAAGGTGTAAACTTTATGTTCTTTGTTCCATCCATGTTGGGCGCTTTTTTAGATTATATATCCGCGAATAGAAATTCAAAACCGCTACAGTCGCTGAAATGGGTCTCAGTCGGTGGCGAAGTTTTGACAATTTCATTAGTAAAACAGTTTTACGAGGAGTTGGATGGCAGCCGAGTGAAGTTAATCAATGAATATGGCCCAACGGAGACCACGGTTTATGCCACATCGTTTGTGTGTGATCCATTAGAATCTTATACTAAAATTCCGATTGGAGAATCGCTTGTAAATAATTCAATTTACATTCTCAACGAAAAAATGGAGTCGGTGACGCAAGGCGAAGAAGGCGAAATTTGCATCGGTGGAGCTGGTGTTGCCAACGGCTATCTAAACCGACTGGAGTTGACCGCTGAGAAGTTTGTGCCTGATCCGTTCAGAGGGAAGGGAAAAATGTACCGAACGGGAGATGTTGGCCGTCAATTGGAGAATGGAATGTTCGACTTCATTGGTCGCCGTGATTTTCAGGTGAAGCTACGAGGACAGCGCATCGAAATTGGTGAAATCGAGTATGCCTTGCAGCAAATCGAATTGTTGAAAGAGAGTGTGGTTTTATTTTCCAAAGATCGTCGTGGAGATGATTCTTTGGTGGCCTATCTTCGACCAAAAATAATTTTGGCAGATGCGCCATCTGAAAATTTCTTTATGTCTGATAACGAATTTTCAGCATTGATAATTGAAAAACTGAGCCAGTTCTTGCCGCATTATATGATTCCATCCGAAATGGTGGTTTGTCGTTCGTTCCCCTTAAATGCAAATGGGAAGATTGACCGAAAAGTGTTACCTCCTGTTTCTGAAATCAAAACAGATGAAGTAGTTTCTATTTTTGAACCTCAAAATGAGACTGAAAGACAGGTTTATTTGATTTGGCAGAAAATACTTGACAGAAAAACGATAGGATTAGAAGAGGAATTTTTTGCAGCTGGAGGTCATTCGCTCAAAGCGATACAAGCGATTACTTCAATCATTAAACAATTCGGTATTGAGATTCCCTTGAAGGAGTTTTACAATAAAATGACTTTGTCAAAAATGTGCCGTTTGGTTGACATTATGACAAACGGTGAAGACCCAATTATTGACGATTTTGAACGATGTGAGGTGGATCGGATGGAGTTTCCATTGACACCCGTACAGCGTGAAATGTGGGTCATTCATCAATTTGATGCAACTGGTTTGACTCACAATATTCAAGAGGAATTTACTATTCGAGGTGCGATTGATGACGTGCATTTTATTCAAAGTTTGAAAGAAACTGTTGATGTAGAAGAGATATTTCGTTCTATTTTCCCTAGTGAAAATGGAATTCCGATACAGCGAATTCTCCCGACTGTTGATTTTTCTGTACCGCTCATCGATTTGTCAATGTACGAAGATGTTGACAAACAGGAAAAATATCAGAATGAGATTCTGGAGAATGGAAACGTGCTATTCTCGTTCCAAAAATTGCCTCTGTTTTCGTTTCGATTGATAAAATGGGATGAGACCGAATTTCGTTTATTGATGACGATTCATCATTTGATTTTTGACGGTTGGTCGTTGAATTTGTTCATGAAGAGATTGACCCAGCGATATTTGGGTAAAAAACCCGAAAAATCGCTTTATCGTTCCGGAGATTATGCAATTTGGTTGAATAATCATCTGTCGGAAGAGGTAAAATCATCTGAAATTGATTTCTGGCAAAAGGCGTTGATCAATATTCCGGAAAGAATCACATTACCTCTCAAACGAAATCCAGACTGGAAGAAAGCCGGAAGATATGGCAATCGATTGTGGTGGAATATTTCTGACGAAATTACAAAAGGAGTTGAACGTCTGGCATTAAAGTTGAGTATTACCCCATTTTCTATTGTGATGAGCGCCTATCAATTGGCGTTGGGCACTGCTGCAAAGCAAAGTGATCTGGTCGTTGGGACGCCATTTGCCAATAGAAAACATCCAATGGTCACCGATTTGATTGGTTACTATACCAATATGGTTAGCATCAGATTTACAAAACAAAAAGAAGATACATTTTTATCCATTTTGCAGCGATGCAACGATTTTTCCGTTGCTTCATTCTCGAATGCATCTACACCTTTTGGCGAAATAGCAAAAGCTGTAACGTCTGATTTTAGATTAGATTTAAATCCAATCTATCAAACCATTATGGTGATGCAGAATTGGCCTCATGAATCTACAGGGTCTGATAGCTTTTCGATTTCACAACGAGAAATCGGGAATAATTCTGCAAAAATAGATTTGTTGCTTAACGTAGAAAAATGCGATAAAGCATATACCTGTTGGATTGAGTACGACACAATGCTTTACGATATCGATTTTGTTAATCGAATGTCGGCAGGTATCAATTTTCTGCTTTCTGAGATGGTCAAATCTGTTGACCGAAAGGTTGATTTAGTTGCTTCTCAACTGACCGAAATTTTGAAGGTGCCACCAGTTTTCAGTTGTATGCTAGTGGGAGAGGGTGCTCTTCTCATTCAATGCATTGATATATTATTTCAGAAAAATGTCTTCATTGATTGTATAATATCTCCTGACGAAAATGTAAGAAAAATTGCTCGACGGTTGACTATTCGTTGTTGTTCCAATCTTTCAGATTTGACATTGTTTAATTCAGTAGATTATATTTTCAGCATCAACAATGGATTTATTTTGAAAGCGGATTTTTTGGCATTTGCAAAAGAGAAAACAATCAATTATCACGATTCGTTGTTGCCTCAATATGCTGGAATGTATGCAACCAATCATGCGTTACTTAATCACGAGAAAGTGCACGGCGTCTCTTGGCATGATGTGACAAATGATATTGATGCCGGTGAAATCTATCTGACAGAGAACATTATAGTGAATAGCGTAGATACAGCATTCTCGCTGAATAATCGCTGTTTCGAAAGGTCTGTTTGGAGTTTTTCGGCACTTGTTGATAAGATTATAGACGGCAACTTGATGGGTGTGCCTCAAGATCAAAGCAAACGCACCTATTTCGGATTATCGAAACGACCTGCATCGATGGGATTTTTGTTTTGGAATGAAACTGTCAAAAACTTAAGTGCATTGCTTCGTGCGTGTGATGCTGGTATGTATTCAGATAATGAATTTTTATTAGCTACTGTGTTGTTGAAAGGCAGCATCTATTTTGTTTCAAAATCGGAGGTGCACAAAGGGCGATTTGGAAAAATAGGGGAGGTTGTTCGATATAAAAATTCGTGGGCAATTGCGTGTGCCGATGGGTGTGTGGTGTTGGGGCAGCTTTTCAACGAATGGGGAGAAGAGGCTGATTTGTCTACTTTGTTGGTTCAAGGAGAACGAATTGCATCTCCCGAAGCAATGAAAGTGGCAAAAATTCAACAACAGTTTGAAAAGGTAGCCAAATATGACTATTTCTGGAAAAATAGACTGCAACAATGTGATTTTATCGCATCTCCAATCATTTCTGATATTGTAACAGAATCACTCGAAGAGTGGATTGAAATCCCAGAACCAACTTTTGCATCCATTCAATCGCATTGGCCAGCACAAAATCTATTTACATTGGTGACTGCTTTTGCCTCGTTGTTTTTTCTTCGATTAGGCAGACGAACGGAAGGAGCAATTGGCATTATTCCATCTAATTTGACCCAAATTAATCAAGATACGTATGGTTATTTTGCAAAGTGGATTCCATTCTATGTTGCTTTAGCTAATGAGGCTAAATTGGAAGATTCACTGATCTCTGTTTTCCAATCAATTGAAGAGATCGAGAAAAATGAGACGTTTTGCGCAAATCTTGCCCTTCGATATAGTGCCCTCAGAGGTCGTGCTAGCCAAATACCTGAAATTGTGATTGTAGAATCAGGTATTGATTTACCGATTCAATTTGCAAATTCACTGGTTTTCGAAGTAGGGAAAAATTCCATTCGAGTAAAAGGAGTTACCAAAGCCGTTGCATTTGCTTTTATCGGGTTTGTAAGCAATTCAGTCGCGAATCTTAGGTCGTTAACCGCCAAGATTGCACTATTTGAAGATAATTTGTTCGCAAATTCATATATTCCATTAAACGAATCCAGCCAAAAACCGATCGCCAAAATAGAAGATGTGGTTTCAGAGTTTCGAAAACATGTGTTGTATGCGCCTTTCAAAAGGGCGATATACGATCATGGAAATGAAATTACCTACCTTGAATTTTCGGCTGATGTGTCGCAATTGACTGTTATTTTGGAGCATGGTAATGTGAACAAAGGAGATGTGGTGGCCATCAATGTGAGTCGATCATATTACTATTTTGTATCCGTGATGGCAATTCTCTATCGAGGAGCTACATTCTTGCCGATTGACCCTGCATTGCCCGAAGAGCGTCAGCGGTTTATGGTGGACGACTCGAAAGCTAAGCTTGTGATTACGAACAACAATAGCAATCATAAAATTTTTGAAACTCCCATTTTGAATCTTCACGAAGTCACTTTTGTAGATTATTACGATGAAGAACCAATAGATGTTGAGCCTCATTCGATTGCATATATAATCTACACGAGTGGATCGGTAGGTGTGCCAAAAGGGGTAAAAATAAGTCGAGAGTCGTTGTCTAATTTTGTCTCAGCAGCTATTTCTCAATACGAAATTACGAGCCAAGATCGAGTTCTTCAATTTTCGAATCTGGGGTTTGATGCGTCCATTGAAGAGATTTTTATGACCTTAGGGTCGGGTGCAACTCTCTATCTGAGAGAGGAGAAAATCCTTTCCCCATCGGAATTTATAGCATACACACTTGAAAATAAAATCAGTGTTTGGGATTTGCCCACTGCTTTTTGGCGTCAAATAATCGCTTTCGACGGATACAAGAATGTTGCAAATGAATTAGCTGTTCGCTTGACAATTATTGGAGGTGAGGCAGTATTTGGATTAGATGTAGATATGTGGTTATCTTCTTCACCACAACATCGATTAATAAACACGTATGGACCCACAGAAACGACAGTAGTGGCGCTCACCTACGAATTGACAGCAAAAGATGAACTTTCAATACATATTCCAATTGGAAGGCCATTGCCAGGTTATCATGTGAAGATAATTGATGAAAATGAACACCCATTGCCCTGTGGAGTAGTCGGTGAGCTATTAATCTCGGGCGTGGGTGTGGCACATGGCTATGTGTTTGCTTCTGAAGCGCAGAATCGTGCTTTTGGTATCATAAATTCACCCATAGAAGGCGCAATGCGCTGCTATCGAACGGGCGATTTAGTGGCTTGCGACTCTACTGGATTAATTTACTATTTGGGAAGAAAAGATGAGCAAGTGAAAATACGCGGTTATCGAGTAGAGCCCAAAGGAATCGCTGAACGAATCAAGAAATTTTCTGATATAGAATTATGTGAAGTTGTACATTTCGAGAAAAAATCTGGCGATAAAGCCCTTGCTGCATTTTACACGACAAAGGATCAACAACTTGTCGATTATCAAAGCATAAAGCAATCACTGTATGAGTTGATTCCCTCTTATATGGTGCCACAAATTGCTCATCAACTCGAAAGTATGCCTCTGACGCATAACGGTAAAACAGATCGAAGGCAATTGGTGCGCAAAGCGATTGATCTATCTATTGCGAAAGCTGAACCGAATACGAAATTGTCGGATTCTGTTAAGCAAGTGATGCGCCACGAAGATTTGGAATTGGATGCTAAAGAGAAAGAGATTAAAACTCATTTGCTGAATCTTGTGCATGATATTGCAGACGATATTGAAATCGATTCTGAAACTGATTTGCTCTTTAGTGGCTTCGATTCGTTGAAATTTATTCGGTTAATTGTATCCATCGAGCGAGATTTCGGAGTGAAAATATCGATTTCAGATATCTACAATTTCCCAACTATCAAGCAACTGACCAAAATTATTTCCAATTATAAACCTGCAATTGAAAGTGAAGTCATTACTTGTCTTCAAAAAGGAGATGAGAAGGTCGTTCCACTCATTCTAATCTGGGGAGCTGGTCAGCATGTCATTCAGTTTGATGAATTAGCGTTGAGGCTCGATCCTCGAATACCCATTTATGTGCTTCACGCCCCACTAATTAATGGTGAAATTGAGATTCCAGACACAGTAGAGGCACTCGCTTGGTTGTATTTGAATGAAATTCAACGCGTATTACCTTTCAAAAAGATAAATTTAGCAGGCTACTCTTTTGGCGGTTTTGTGGTGTACGAAATAGCTCGTCAATTGTTGAAAAAAAATAGGCAGCATCTCTTAGAAAATCTATTTATTCTCGATGCGAGTTCTCTATTTGTAAAGTACGATGGTCAGTTGCCAATTCTATTTAAAACAGCGATAATTAGGTCGAAACTTTGGTGGTTTATCACTCGTAATCCATTGAAGCAAGTAAAAACAATCGTGAAAAACATTGCGGATCAGATTATTGTCTATAAAATAAGGCACCGCAAAATAGACGCTGTACTCGAAACAGAATCGTTCTCCATCCCTGAATTCAATGATTTTTTACAACTAAAAGCGTTTGAATTATTGCATGATTACACAATACGTCCGTTGGATATTAAAATTGAACTGTTGACATCGCAGTCGCACTTGAAGTTTGGCGGACTAACAATGAAGTGGGAACGTTATGCAAAATTGGGTGTCAATTCTCATTTTATTCCCTGCTTTCATGGTGAAATATTTTTGGAAGATAATGTGGATATGGTGGCTGAGTGGTTTTTAAGTAAACTAAATGTATGAATATAGAATCCCCAGAATGGGCATCGAAAACGGATTTGACATTGCTACCATCCAATGAATTGTTTGTTTTTTATGGCTCACTATCCTCTATCGGTTCTGTTAATATAGAACAATATCTTACTACGGATGAATTGTCGAAAGCCCATCGAATGGTTGTGTCACAACAGGTTATGTGGATAGCTACTCATACCTGGTTGAGGGTTTTATGTGCAAAATTGATCGATACATACCCATTGGAGGTAGTCTTTCAAACGAGTGAGTCAGGGAAGCCTTATCTTGAAAATCGTGAATTTAAATTTAATATATCCCATACCGGGAGTGGATTTCTAATTGCAATATCACGCCAAAGCATAGGTGTTGACCTAGAAGAAAAACTATTTTCGGATCATTCTGATGCGTTGGATTTCGCATTCTCGGATGAGGAGAAGAGATTCTGTAAAAACGGCGAGATGAATCAAAACCGATTTTATACTGTCTGGACGGCAAAGGAAGCATATTGCAAGGCTCTAGGAATAGGATTGACAGACAACTTGCGTGAATTAAATGTAGTAGGCAAGCATGCAAATTCGATTTTAAAGAGTGGATTTTCTTGCGGTACTTTTTTCTGTCCGAATGGAGAAATAGCCAGTGTGGTATTTCCTTCCAGCATTGCTAAAGTTTGCTATTTCAATTTGGATAATACTCCTTTATTATTCTAAAGAGGGTTTTCTTTTCAATAAAACAATCTAAATTCTTTTCACTTTCGATGGTTTCGTTTTTTTACAAGTGCAAATGAACCCTCATTTCACGAAAAAAAATTATCTTTGCAACGGTCTATCTTCGGATAGCAGACATTTTTTATTTTAGATTACAATGGATAATATTAATTGGTCAGAGTTATCGTTTGGCTACATCAAAACCGATTTGAATGTAAGATGTAGTTTCAAAAATGGTGTATGGGGTGAGTTGGAATATACCGATTCTGAGTATATACCAATGCACATGGCAGCCACATGTTTGCATTACGGACAAGAGGCTTTCGAAGGTTTGAAAGCGTTTCGTGGTGCAGACGGCAAAATTCGTATCTTCCGGATGGAGGAGAATGCAAAACGTATGCAAAGTACCTGCGACGGGATTTTAATGCAGCGAATTCCGGTGGAGAAGTTTTGTGAAGCGGTGATCGGAATTGTCAAGAAAAACGAACGTTTTGTTCCACCTTATGGAAGTGGCGCATCATTATACATTCGACCATTGTTGATTGGTACAAGTGCTCAAGTGGGTGTGAAACCTGCTGAGGAATATATGTTTCTGGTGTTTGTGACGCCTGTTGGTCCCTATTTCAAGGAAGGATTTCAGCCCACGCCTGTGGTGATTCTACGTGAATACGATAGAGCCGCACCGCTAGGTACAGGGAAATACAAAGTAGGCGGTAATTATGCAGCAAGCCTAAGCGCTGGCGAAAAAGCCCATGAATTGGGCTATTCGATGGTGTTGTATCTCGATGCGCGTGAAAAAAAATACATCGATGAATGTGGTCCTGCCAATTTCTTCGGTATCAAGAATAATACATACATTACTCCTAAATCTGAGTCAATTCTGCCATCTATTACAAATGATAGTTTGATGAAGATAGCCCCATCTTTGGGAATAAAAGTAGAGCAACGTCCAATCCCCGAAACAGAACTAGCATCGTTTGAAGAAGCTGGTGCATGTGGTACTGCTGCTGTTATAAGCCCCATTCAGCGAATCGATGATTTGCAAGAAGGTAAATCTTACGTTTTTTCAAAAGATGGAAAAGCGGGGCCGCTATCAGAAAAATTGTACAATAAACTACGTGCAATACAATTGGGTGAACTGCCTGATGATTATGGCTTTAATACCATTGTAGAGTAGAAATAACGAATTGAATTAACAGTCTATTGAAAGTCGCAAATAACCTTTTAAAAGAGGTGTTTGCGACTTTTTTCATTGTCAAAATTATAGTTGAAAATTGGTGGAGCTAATTTGCATTGAGTTAAAGTGAAGTTATCGTAATAATCTTTGCCATACGGTTTTCCATTCTTGAATACGAAGTAATTCCGCGCAATTTTTTAGTGATAAACTGTCTAAAAGTCTGCGTTGTTCCAGATATTATCTACTCGTTGTACTGTATTGCTGACACAAAAAAGGATGACCCTCGCAAGTCATCCTTTTCTATTTAGTGTGTTTTACGCTTTCGGCTCAATAGGAGTTTCGCTTGATACGTTGCCGCTGTTGCTGCGTCGTGTGGAACGGGCTTTCAGATGTGTTTTGTAGTAGTTGATTACTTCGTTCAGTTCGTTGGCTAGTGGTGTGTAGTCGAGTTCATCGTATTCTGAGCTACAGAATACAATGGCATCAAAAAATGCGGTAATCGCTTTATCCGTTTCAGAACGTAATGCCCGTGCATCCACACTTTCGGTGGTGGCATCGTCTTCGTTCCGTTGCAAAAACAGCTCTTCGAATTGGGTGTTCACCACTGCCAATTGATCGAAAAGCAACGTTAGGCTAATAGCATCTACCGCTGTCTTTATTTCTGCTTTTGTGTGATAGTCCGACAATAAATCGTTGATTCGTTTCGTCTCTGCATTGTAACCCGCCGTTGCAATGTCGCGACCGTGTTTGTCAAACAATCGACTCAATACTGCTGCCTGAGTAGCCAGCGCAGGGATCGTGATTTTGCTCATCGTTTTCACCTGAGCGATGATACCATTAATGAGCGAGTCGCGCTCATTGTCTAAATCTTTTAAAGAGTTACTAAACTGACTACTCAACTCTTGAGCAGTTACTTTAGCTAAACTTGGTAAGAATGCAGAAACCCTGTCGAACGATTTCTTAAGGTGTAAATCCTGAACGTTGTATTTAGCAACGATTTTTGAGATTTGGTCTACGAATATCGTGTATTCGCTGTTCCAAAGCTCTTTTAATGGCAAACGTGAAACTTCAACTGACATACAATAATTGTTTTAAAAATGAATAAATGAGTGATTGCATTGCAAAAATAATAACTTGTCAGAATATTTCTAATATATACCTCAATTTATTTTTAATTTAATATTTTTAATGGTAAAGTATGTGTGGGATAATTAGAATAAATTTTTGTAGATGGTTGCCCAGTCTGGGCAAAGGCGAAATAATTCTCTGGCGAGCTTGCCCAGCTTGGGCAAGGGCAAACTGGAAATTTTTGGTGCTTGCCCAGCTTGGGCAACCGTGAACTGGATTTTTTTGTTACTTGCCCAGCTTGGGCAAGCTCGAACTGAATTTATTTCAGCCTTGCCCAAACTGGGCAAGCTAGAACTAAACTTTTTTGGTGTTTGCCCAGACTGGGCAGAGGGGATTATCCGTTTGATGCTTCTTTTTGCTTTCTAAACTAAAGATGAAAAAATAGTACACGCTGATTCTCTCAAGGAAATTAATTGTATAAAATATTTTAATATGTTTTTCTTGATTCTATTTGCAATCAGAAACTAATTGTTATTTTTGTATCGATTAGTGTTTTACTTAGTATGTTTAATATTGATAAATATTGCATTTCGGAAAGTATCAAACCTTTAAAATAATACATAATGGACTTTAAAGATCAAATTAGAATTCTAGGAGAAAGAGTTGTAAAACTCAAAGATCAAATCCAAACAGAAGAAGCAACAAAGAATGCATTTATAATGCCATTTTTACAAGCTCTTGGCTATGACGTTTTTAATCCAATAGAAGTAGTCCCAGAATTTATCTCCGATATTGGATTAAAAAAAGGAGAAAAAATTGATTACGCAATATTTTTGGAAGGTAAGCCTACTATTTTAGTTGAATGTAAACATTGGGGTCAGAATTTAAGTATTCATGATGGACAGTTGTTGCGCTATTTTCATGTGTCGAAAGCAAAATTTGGATTATTGACCAACGGGATTGTGTATCGCTTTTATTCGGATTTAGTGGATGCTAATAAAATGGATGAAAAACCATTCTTAGAATTCAATATTTCGGAAATTAAGGATAATCAAATAGAAGAATTAAAGAAATTCCATAAATCATATTTTGATGCGGATAGTATTGTAAATACAGCAAGCGAATTGAAGTATATGAATGAATTGAAACAGCTGATTCATCAAGAATTAAATAATCCGAATCCTGAATTTGTAAAATATTTTGCAAAACAAGTTTATCCAAGTGTTGTGACAGCTAAGGTGCTTGAATTATTCACTAATTTAACGAAGAAATCAGTTCAACAGTACATAAGTGATTTGATTACCGAGAGGTTGAAAACCGCTTTGACAAAAGAAGATGAATCGGCTAAAGAACAAGAAAATTTACAAATTTCTGTAACATCAAAAGATACTGAGAGCAAAATCGAAACATCAGAAGAGGAGATTGAAGGATTTCTGATTGTAAAATCAATATTGAGACAACATGTTGATGTAAAACGTGTGACATATCGTGATGCTCAGTCTTATTTTTCGGTTTTATTAGATGATAATAATCGTAAACCGTTGTGTAGGTTATATTTCAATGGAAATAAAAAATATTTTGTTGTTTTAGATGAAAATAAAAAGGAAATAAAAAGTGAAATTTTAGCTCTTGATGACATCTATAATCATAGTGAAACATTAGTTCGAATTTTAGAAATGTATATTAAGTAAATTTTATATCAAGTATTTTATTTCAAAAGGCAGATTCAACTCGAATCTGCCTTTTACTTTTTTTTGTACAGTTTGAAACTGTATATTGCAGTTGCAAACTGCAAAAATAAGAATCACAAGTTGCAAACTTGCGATAAAAAGGTGCTGCATCGAACAACCTGACAACGTCGATAGACTTGTCAGCGTTAAATGATACCCCCATCCTCACGGAGATTTTCTTAACTAAACGCTCCCTCCAAATATTTCTTGGTCAATTCCTGTTTCGGATTGCCAAATACTTCACTAGCAGGACCTTCTTCAATCACTTCGCCTAGGTACATAAAGACCACGTGATCGGCGATGCGTCGCGCCTGACGAAGCGTGTGGGTGACAAGAACGATTGCGTATTCCTCTTTCAGTTTCACAAATAGCTCTTCAATCAGTCGGCTCGAGATAGGGTCAAGTGCCGAAGTAGCTTCGTCGGCAAGGATAAACTGTGGCTCAACGGCCAGTCCGCGTGCCAGGCAAAGGCGTTGCTGCTGTCCGATGGAGAGCTTTGCAGCCGGAGTTTGTAGGCGATCTTTCACCTCGTCCCACAAACCTACTGCTTGCAGGTAGTGTTCCACGATGCGGTTTAGCTGTTTGCGGTTGCGCATGCCGTGAATTTTCACGCCGAAAGCGATGTTGTCGTAAATCCTCGTCCCACTGGATATGAAACCGTAGAAAGATGTTGTTCCGTTGGCGGGATCTTTGCTCCCGCCTTTTTCATATTATGAGCATTTTTAATGCGAAAGAAATAAATGTAGTCGGAACGCAGTTCCTTATAATACTAAAAAAAGCGAGATTACAAATCTCGCTAACAAACCTCTAACTGGCGCGAGTTCTATAACTCGTGCTTTTTTTTGACAGATTGTAACTGTATATTGTGGTTGAATACTTGCGATAAAAAGGAGAAGTAGAGTTTATTCAACGCTGTCAGGACTTCGTCGCTGACAGGTTTTGCCGCGAACAACCTGACAACGTCGATAGACTTGTCAGCGTTAAATGGTATTATATAATGCACGAACATGTTCGCGCACTTCATCGCTTCCCGTTTGCACCCAATCATTACATTTCAATGAATTCCTGTAAATCCGTTTGACCTTTTCTCTAAATTGTTCTACCTTAGCGCACTGAATCACACACTAACTACACAATGAAGAAATTAATAGCCATTTCGCTCTTTTCCGTGTTGCTTTGCGGAACGCTTTTTGCTCAAAAAAATAAAAAAACAACTTCTCCTGCCGATCGACCAAAATTGGTGGTGGGCATTGTGGTTGATCAAATGCGTTGGGATTACCTCTATCGCTACTATTCAAAATACGAAGCAGGCGGTTTCAAACGATTACTAGGCGAAGGATTCTCGTGCGAAAATACGATGATTAACTATATTCCATCGGTCACAGCCATCGGTCACACCTCTATTTTTACGGGCTCAGTACCCTCTATTCACGGCATTGCAGGCAACGATTGGACGGATCCTATTTCTGGCAAGTCGGTCTATTGCACCGACGATTCGACCGTTCAAACAGTTGGTGCAGACAGTAAAGCTGGCAAGATGTCTCCTCGAAAATTGTTGGTAACTACCATCACCGACGAACTGCGTTTGGCCACCAATTTTCAGTCGAAAGTAGTGGGTGTTTCCCTCAAAGACCGAGCATCTATTCTCCCTGCCGGGCATAATCCGACAGGTGCATTTTGGATCGACGATGCTTCGGGCAAATTCATTACCAGCAACTACTACATGAATCAACTCCCCGATTGGGCGAACCGTTTCAACGATACCAAACCGATTGAAAAACTAATTACCAATGGATGGAACACGCTCTTACCCATAGATCAATACACCGAAAGTACGGCTGACAATGTGGAGTGGGAGGGAACGCTCAAAGGAGCTTCGGCTCCTGTTTTTCCTTACGATACCCAGAAAGCGTATGCTGCAGATCACGGTTCGCTGCGCCAAATGCCATTTGGCAACACATTGACGTTGGATTTTGCGAAAGCTGCTGTCGATGGATACAAACTCGGACAAGAGACTTCGACCGATTTTCTAACTATCAACTGTGCTTCTACTGATTATTCGGGTCATTTAGTGGGTCCGAATGCCATTGAAATAGAGGATGTTTATCTTCGTTTGGACAAAGATTTATCAACATTTTTCAACTATCTGGATCGAAAAATTGGCAAAGGAAACTACCTCGTTTTCTTGACTGCCGACCACGGATCGTCCCATGCCAATGGTTTTATGCAAGCGAACAAAATGCCAGCAGGAATTCTTTCTCAAAAAATAGAAAGCAACCTTGAATCACTCTTGAAACAGAAGTTTGGAGCAGATAAACTGACCTTTGGCATCGATAATTTTCAGGTTTTCTACAACAAAGCGCGCATCGACAGCTTGAATATCGACTTCGATTTGGTGAAATCGACAACAGTCAATTTTCTTCAAAAACAGGAGGGAGTGCAATATGCTGTGGATCAGGATCGAATCGAAGAGTCGTCTGTTCCTGCGGTTATCAAAGAGAAAATGGTGAATGGCTACAATCAACAACGAAGCGGTAGCGTGGTGATGATTCCGCTATCGGGTTGGCTGCCTCACTATTGCAAAAAAGGATGCACGCACAGCCTTTGGAATCCCTACGATGCGCACATTCCTCTCATATTTATGGGTTGGAATATTCACCACGGCACTTCGAATCAAACTCATTTTATGACAGATATTTCGGCAACCCTCGCTGCTCTTTTGCATATTCAAATGCCGAGCGGATGTATAGGTTCGCCCATTCCGGAGGTGTTTGACAAGCGATGAATCGATTTTTGACTTAAAACCGGTCTGCCGACAGGCAGGCTCATCACTCATCACTCCTCCCTCCCTCCATACCCAATTTATGGTATAACATTTACAACGAATGTGGTATTGGGTAGTAGTAGGTAGAGCTCTACTTTTGTAGCGTATTTCTATCTATAATCAAACTATTCAGTACAATGACATTTAATCCCAATATTCCGCTCTCGTCTGAGCAGTCTAAATTGCTATCTGATTTGCAAAAAGACCTTTCATCTGAACAGATTTTCTGGGTGTCGGGCTATTTTGCGGGAGTATCGACTCAACTAGGCATAAATGGTTCTGCCGTTATTCAAAATAATACCATAACTGCTCCATCTTCTGAGATTGCAGACAAAAAAATAACCATTTTATACGGTTCACGAACCGGAAATGGTGAGTCGGTTGCTAAAATGGCACAATCCATCGCTTTGGAATCTGGTTTTGAGGCTAAATTACAAAACATGGAAACCTATCCGACCAAAGAGCTTAAGAACGAGAAGAATCTGCTCGTGATTATCAGTACACACGGCGATGGAGAGCCCTCTTTTCAAGCAAAAGAGTTTTACGATTTTATACACAGTAAACGGGCTCCAAAGTTAGATCAACTAAATTATTCTGTGCTTGCTTTAGGAGATCGTACTTACCTCAAGTTTTGCCAAGTAGGAATAGAGGTTGATAAACAGTTGGAATCACTTGGCGGTCAACGTGTGTTTGATAGAGTAGATTGTGATGTGGACTTTCGTCAATCGGCACAAGATTGGATTAAAGGAGCTTTAACTGCTTTGGGAGGAGCAACCTCCACATCAAACGCTGCACAGGTTTCTGCTAGTCAATCATCTTCTTCGGTCCTTGAAGTCACTGGCGAATATAGCAAATCGAATCCTTTTCACGCAACCGTACTTGATAAGACATTCCTTCACGGCAGAGACTCAGATCGTCAAACCATCCACGTAGAACTCTCTACCGAAGGCTCAGGGTTGACCTACGAACCGGGTGACTCTCTCGGTATTTATGCTACAAATTCACTGGAGTTGGTGGCGAAATTAATGACGCTTTTGCGTTTTTCTCCCGATACAAAAGTGCAAACCGAAAATGGCAAAGCCTTGCTACACGATTTGCTGATTCATAAATACGAATTGACCAATATCACGGCTGATGTTATTCAACGGTATGTGGAATTAACCCAAAACGAGGAGCTGAAAGCGATTCTGACCAGCACACCCAATGTGAAGAAATTCATTTATGGAAAAGATGTGCTTGATTTCTTTACTCAATATCCAACTGACTTGACACCCGAGCAACTCATCCATTTATTGCGTAAAATTTCGCCTCGTCTCTATTCCATCGCTTCGAGTCCGTTGGCACATCCCGATGAAGTGCACTTGACCGTAGGCGTTGTAAAATACACTAGTAATAATCGCGACAAAACTGGATTGTGTTCGGTTTTCCTTTCCGATAGAATTGATACGGATGAAAATGCACCTGTTTTTATTGAAAAAAATAACAATTTTCGCTTGCCTCAAGATGCTACAACGCCCATCATAATGGTTGGAGCTGGAACTGGTATTGCGCCTTATCGTGCTTTCGTGGAGCATCGAGCAGAATTAGAAAATCCAGGCAAAAGTTGGCTGTTCTTTGGTAATCGCTTTTCTGAAAGTGAATTCCTCTATCAACTCGAATGGCAACGTTTTCTCAAAGAGGGTGTTTTGACCAAAATGAGTGTGGCTTTCTCGCGCGATTTGGAGCAAAAAGTCTATGTGCAAGATCGAATGCTTGAAAACAGCAAAGAACTATTCACTTGGCTCGAAGAAGGCGCTCATTTCTATGTGTGTGGCGATATGAAACAGATGGCAACTGCTGTGCATCAAACGCTTTTGCAAATCATCCAGACAGAAGGAAATCTCTCGCCAGAACAGGCCGAAGAATATGTGACTAATTTGCAGAAAGCAAAACGTTACCAAACAGACGTTTATTAGACCCCACCCAGCCTCCCCCAAGGGGAGGAGCTTAAAGAAATGCAGAAGACTTTTAACTTATGACTTATGGAAGCATAGCGGACATTCCGCTTGCGGAACAACTTTTGATTTACGACTTATAACTTATGACTGAAAATAAACCGCTTTCCGACGTAGAACGGATAAAAATCGAAAGCAACTACCTGCGTGGAACCATTCGCGAAGGACTTGCCGACACACTTACTGGCAGTATTAGCGCAGACGATCAGCAGTTGATGAAACTGCACGGTTCGTACCAGCAGCAAGACCGCGACCTCGACGAAGAGCGCCGCAAACAGAAATTGGAGCCGCTTTACAGTTTCTTAATTCGCATTCGTGTGGCAGGCGGTGTGGCTACTGCCAAACAGTGGCTCGACATCGATGCTTTGGCTGATAAATATGGCAATCCGACCATCAAACTCACTACCCGTCAGGCGTTTGAGTTGCACGGTGTGGTGAAGCGAAATCTCAAAGCCACCATCAAAGGCATCAACGCTACGTTGCTCGACACGTTGGCAGCTTGTGGCGATGTGAACAGAAACGTAATGACTTCCGCCAATCCGTGGGAGACAGAAATTCACCAACAAGTGTATGACGATTCATTGAAATTGCATACTGATTTATCGCCCAAAACAACTGCTTATCACGAGATTTGGGTCAATGACGAACTAGTAGAAGGTGGTGAAAAGGTAGAAGACCACGAACCAATGTATGGAAAAACATACCTTCCGCGTAAGTTTAAAATTGCGGTTGCGATTCCTCCACGTAACGACGTGGATGCGTATGCAAATGACCTAGCTTTTGTGGCAATTGTAGAAAAAGGGAAACTCGTCGGGTACAATGTATTAGCTGGTGGCGGAATGGGAACGACTTTCGGCCTCGAAACCACTTATCCTCGCTTGGCCTCTGTGATTGGATTTGTGAAAACCGAAGATATCGTGGAAGCTGCCAAAGCTGTTATTATCTTTCAACGCGACAACGGAAATCGCTCCGATCGTAAGAATGCCCGTCTGAAATACACTATCGACCGAGTTGGACTCGATGTGTTCACTTCCGCAATTCAAACAGTATTGGGCGATAAACTGCAACCTGCCAAACCGTTCCATTTCGACAGCAATGGCGATGCATACGGTTGGAAAAAGAGCTTCAACGGGAAATGGTATTTTACTCTTTTCGTGCAAGGTGGAAAGGTGAAAAACGACGATAAATTACAACTTAAAACAGCTTTGTGCGAAATCGCATCGGTGCACAAAGGCAACTTTATCTTGACCGGAAACCAAAACCTCGTGATTGGAGAAGTGGCTGAAGAAGACAAAGCCGAAATCGACGCATTATTGTCGAAATGGAAACTGACCAACAAGCTCTCGGGTTTGCGCCTCAATAGTTTGGCGTGTGTGGCGCTCCCTGTCTGCGGAATGGCATTTGCCGAAGCGGAGCGTTATTTGCCATCGCTCCTAGAGAAACTCGAAGTTGAACTCGAAAAATTTGGATTAATTGACGACGAGATAATTATACGAATGACCGGTTGTGCCAATGGTTGCGCACGTCCGTTCTTGGGTGAAATCGCGATGGTGGGAAAAGCTCCTGATCGTTACAACCTCTATCTTGGCGCTGGTTTCTCAGGTGATCGTTTGAATAAACTTTATGCTGAAATGGTTTCGGAAGAAGAGATTCTTGGATTGTTAATCCCAATTCTGAAACATTACTCCGAAGAGCGCCTTTCTGGAGAACGTTTCGGTAACTTCGTCATCCGCACCGGATATGTGAAGGAAACCCTGATTGGAAAAGATTTTCACAAAGATATTTCGTTGGTAAAATATGTCCCAGAAAAATAGGGGTTAGCTTTCATAGAAATAACTAGAGGATGTTCATGTTTGATGAGCATCCTCCTAGTTGTGTCCTATTACTTCTTAGATTTTATTTCGTAAGCTCATCCAGCTTCCGCCGTTATGCACTTCTGTATAACCATTTGATTTTAGGATGTTCTTGGCAACGCCACTTCTTCCACCAGAGGCGCAACAAGTGATAATAGCCTTATTTTTGTCTTTGAATTTGTTTAAGTTGCCACTCAGTGCATCCAAAGGGATGTTTAGTGAGCCTTTGATGTGACCACCTGTATATTCGCCTTTGGTACGAACATCAAGGATAATAGCACCTTGTTTTACTAATTCTGCATAGTCCACCTTTGGACCCATTCCGAAAAGTTGTTTGATTAAATTAAGCATATTTCCTTCGTTTAATAAATTATGGTGCGAAGATAATATAAAAGCAGAGAATGGTGATATTAAAATAATTTAAAAATAACAATATCTGTTCTATTTTTTGCTTAATAAGTTTGTGATGAGAGTTTCTTTAGGATGAAAGTGGCTATATAAACTTCTAACAAACTGAGAGGAATTGCAAAATACAAAAGTTTATATGGCAATACATCTAAATTGCCAATGACAAACCACATCATCACAAATGCCATGAACCACGCAAGCATTACAGCTTGTATCAATGAGAATTTTTTCAGGAGAATATAAATGGCAATGGATAAAAGCAGTGACCAAACACCCCACATAGCACCGTTGATGGGTGCAGATGGGAAAGCTAGTCCTAATTGTTGGTAATGATCTACCCAATAATTCTTGAATAGAAGTTCGTTTCGTACAAATTCAGAAATACTAATCCAAATAGTTGCCAAAAGGATTGGTAAAATGGTTTTCCTTATGAAGTTCATGGGAGATAATTTTGAAAATTATTTCATGTTTGAGAAATACTTCATGAATTGAGTACGTTCGTAGGTTGAAGGGTTTGGAATATTCTTGTAGTTCAATTTTCCTCTGAAATCTTCGATACTTTCATACCCATTTTGCAGCATCCACTCTTCTATGCAGGTGATAAATTCTGAGATAATAATCTCGCCTTGTTGATAAACTGCGCTGCAAATTTGCACTGTGGTAGCTCCTGCAAGTAACATTTTTACAGCTGCTTCCCAATCGTGAACACCCGTGGATGTGGAAATCTCTATTTGAGGTAAAACGCCAGTCATTACAGCTGTCCACCGCAATGTATTGCTCAAATCTTCTGGTTTGCTGAATACTTGTCCAGCCGTAAACGTTTGTTTGATAATATTAATATCTGGCTGGTAGTAGCGGTTGAAAAGGACAACGGCGGCAGCACCATTTCCGTGTAAAGATTCGACAACCGACACCAAATTGGTGAAGTTATCACCTATTTTTACAATGATAGGAATCTCAATCTCTTTGCGTACATTTTTTAGAATTTGAACATGCATCTCCTCCACATTGATTGGCTGACGACCAGTATTCATGATGGAAATGTTTAATTCGATGGCATCCGCACCAGCATCTTCGAGCATTTTGGCATAATGGCTCCAACTACCAGTGCTAAAGCAGTGAATACTTGCAATAATAGGTATGGTGCAGAGCTCTTTGGTCTCTTTTATCAATCGAGAATATTCAGCAATGGAGAATGTCTCTGAATAGGAGCGGATATAATCGAAGGCTTCAGGATATTCGTTATACTCGTTGTATTGATTCATCAACATATTGATTTGATCCTCGAACAACGATTTTAACACCACTGCACCAGCACCTGCTTTTTCGAGGCTGAGTACCCGTTGAGGGGCATTTGTCAGTCCTGAACTGCTAATGATAATCGGATTTTTTAATTCTAATCCGGCATAGGTGGTTTCCATTTTGCTCATAATAGACAAATTTTAATAATTTCGATTTCCAAAAATTGTACTTCCAATCCGCACCAGCGTGCTTCCCTCCTCAATCGCCAATTGATAATCGTCGGACATTCCCATCGAAAGCTCACAAAAATAGTTTTTTTCTTTAAATTGTGTTGTTTTTAGTTCTTGAAAAAAAAGATGCAGTGATTTGAATTCATTTCTCACCTGAATTTTGTTTTCGGTATATGTTGCCATACCCATCAAACCTGCGATTTCAATATTTTCGAACTTTTGCCATCTATTTGAGGCAATAAATTCGCGACAATCATCAAACGAAAAACCAAATTTTGTCTCCTCTTTTGCAATGTGAATTTGTAAGAGGCAAGAGATGGTTCGGTTTGCTTTTTGAGCATGTAAGTTTATTTCGCTTAATAATCGTTCGCTATCAATCGCATGAATCATGGTTACAGATGGCACAATTTGCTTAATTTTGTTGGTCTGTAGATGACCAATGAAGTGCCACTCAATGTCTTTGGGTAATGAACTCTCCTTTTGAACCAATTCTTGTACACGACTCTCTCCAAAAATCCGTTGTCCGCATTTGTAAGCCTCTTCGATTGCTTCGTTTGGATGGAATTTAGAAACCGCCACCAGTCGAACATGTGGTGGGATATTTTGTTGAACCGATTGTAAATTCTTTGTTATTGACATCTTTTCAAAAGAAAAATAGAGTAAGTTGATTTTGTAAATCGCCGAAGAAAAAGCTAAAAATTTATTGTTTCTCTTGAACTTCGTACGTATAAATATCTACAATTGCAGTTTCTGTGATAGATGCAACTGTATAATCAGCCATGGTACCTTTCATTCCTTCAATGAGGTTTTTGAGTGCTGTTTGGAAGTCGATGGCTTGCGAAAGCATAAACGAAGGTGTCATTTTTTCAGCTCCGCTTCGTTCGTCAACGGTCACGAACATCACTTTGCACTTGTACCACTTGTCTCCTGTTTCATCCAAAAATAGTTCGCTGATATTTGCCCGACGAATGTTTGCAACCGTAAACTCACCACTCATAAATGGGGTAATCTCTTTGATGATTCGAGCCTCTGCTTCAGTAAAAGATAGTGCATCAACCATATACGGTTCAGTCACTTTTTTGATTATTCCGTTTTCCATCGTTTTCTCGTAACGCACTTTGCACTCAAACCAATTCATATCTTTCTTGTTTTTAAATTTTATTCCTCAAAGATACACAAACTATCTTTTTAACAGTGAGAGAGGTTCTTTTTTTCGACCAAAAAAGTATATCTTTGTGTTATTCAAATTGTTTGGAGAGTAGTAAAATGGAGTCGAAAAGAACGTCAGAAATAATAAAAGATTGGGTAGAACTCTATTCCGATAATCTATATTCATGGGCGTTGTATAAAACTTCATCGAAAGAGACGGCTGAAGATTTGGTGCAAGAGACTTTCCTGGCAGCTGTGCAATCATTTGATAAATTTGAGGCAAAAAGCAATCCCAAGACATGGTTATTTGCTATTCTGAATAATAAAATTGGTGATTTCTTTCGCACATCTTTTCGATCACCTATCGAAGACAACCAAGGAATATTGGATCGGATGTTTGATAAAGATAGTCATTGGAGAGCCGATGAAAAGCCTCAAGAATGGACCAATGATGCTGAAAATCTATTGGATAATTCTGAATTTCTGATCACCTTGAACGATTGTATGCATCGCTTGCCAGAAAATTGGCGAGTAGCCATTCATCTTAAGTTTCTCGAAGAGAAAAAGGGCGAGTTGATTTGTCAGGAATTGCAGATTACGCCTACTAATTTTTGGCAGATACTCCATCGATCCAAACTGCAATTGCGAAAATGTTTAGAAATGAATTGGTTCAATGAGTAAAATGATCAACAAAATGATGAATTTTCTGATGCTTTCGTGCAAGAAAGCGACAGAATTGATTGAGAAGAAGAGTCTCTTTAAACTCACTTTGGCGGAAAAAGTGCAGTTGCGTATGCATATTAGCGTATGCGATGCCTGTAAAGATTTTGAAAAGCAGAGTGGCATGTTGGACACTGCAATTCGATATCATTATGTGAAGAGAGACGCATCTGAGGTGCCTCAAACTGAGAACAAACCTTTGAAGAAGAAAATCATTTCTAAATTGAAATAACCCAACTCATCATCGCTATTTATTGTGATATGAGTATGTTCCCTGAGTTTAGTAACTCAATTGCTTTCACAAAATCACTCTCCAATTTCAGATTCAATCGATTATCTTTAATGATTTTACTAATGGCATTTTGATGCTCTGGAAACAGATGTAGTAACTCCTTTTTGCGAAGTTTCGTTATAATTTCGTATCGATTAGATGGAAGTTTTATATAATAGACAGGAGTTGCTTTTAGTACATCATATTTTCGTCTTACATTATCATCTACCATATACTGTGGCCATTGTAGCGAAATTTTATGATGTATATAGAACGAGATATTGCCTTCGGTTGCTACTTCAACGAAAATTGTCTGCAAGGAATCTTTCTCGGCCGCATTTACATTTACTTTCTTGAAGTGGATGTCTTCACCGACAATGTTTTTTAGCCAGAATTCTTTAATGGAAGATTTGTCAATCTTGAATTTGCCGAAATTACAGTTGTTTAGCCATATTAATTCGTCGTATAAACCGTTGTATTTTGCTGATTTGTCACGAATCAATTCGTCAGTTGTTAGCAATATATCGCACGAAGCCCACTCTTTGTTAAAGTATTGGTCTCCAATCACTAATTGACTTTCGAAAAATAGTTCGCCTGTTAATTTTGGCTCAAATGTTGAATCGGGGGCAGGAATTCTTGACACCACATTTATTTGGGCATTTGAGGTCAAACAAATCGAAAAAAGGAGCAGGTATATGAAGTTTCTCATGGCATTGTCGCATTTGAATGATCCGTCACTTTGATGATTGCACTACTACTGATAGGTGTTCCATCTTCTGCAATTCCTTCGACTTTGATAATATAATTTGATAAATGATCGGAGGTGTAAAACTCGATTTTTTGCTCTTCGTTAGATTTAATTGACAGATTCGGATTCCAATAAAGCAACTGTTTCAAGAATGGAGAATTTGAGTTTTGGACGGATTTTGGATTCTCTGTAACTATTTCCCCGCCACTATTAATATCATCATTCTTCAATCTGAGTGAATATGATGCTGGTTTCGATCGTTTCATCTCGTTTGATGTAGAAGTTATCGAAATCAATCCTCCGAAAAGTAGATCGCCAAATTCTCTTTGGTTTGAAATTATATCGATTCTCTTTATTTGCTTCGATTCCAACGGTATTACTTTATTAATATCGTCAACGTAAACACCGTCTATAAAAAATGCAGGGCTCATCAATTCGAACTGATGCATTAATTTGTTGAGCATTCGGGCTTGGTATTTGCCATTTTCTTTCACAATTCTAACTTCGGGAAGTATTTCTACAGCGATTTCAGGAAAATCGGGTAAAGGCATAAATTCTGCTGGGTAAAAAGAGGAGACCTTCGAATGATAAAATTGAGGAATTCTAGCTTTTAACTCTTTCTTCGAGAGGGATGCAGATTCTGGCTTTGGTTGGTATGTTTTGTTGATGTAACCGAGATTCTGGCTTTTAGATGCATATTCTCTTTGAGATTGATTGTTTGCGATCGTTGTAGAATTCCAATTTTGTGATTGAGCAAATTCATCTACTACAATGATTTGCCAATTTTCACTTCCTGCTGCCTCTTTAATAGTCAAAAATAGCTCTTTGGCATCGTAATAATCGTTTAATAATAGTTGAAATTCGCCATTGTGATTGGTCACTATATATTGTAAATTTGGAATGCTATCAATGCATGACAGTAAAACAATGGCATCTTTGATTGATTCTTGGGTTTTGGTATCAATGACTTTCCCTTTCAATATTTTCCCTTTATTTTCACAAGCGAAATTGGCTGTTTTCGAGGTATTCAAACTTTCTTTTTTTAATTTGGTGAAATCAATAAAAGATGTCTGATGAGATTCAAAAGGAGTTTCCTCAAATACCGAGACCGTCACATTTGCATTCGGTTTAGTCGAACCAATTCGCAGTGAAACCTTCTCACGCTGATTAAATTCAGTCGTGTCGATATGTATTTGCAACAGAGAGTCATGAAACTGAATCAACGTGCTATCTATTAGTTCTTTTGCCAACACCCTAAAGTCGAGTGATTTGTCGAAACGGTTGATGATGGTTATCTCTTTTCGAAAGAAAAAATCTTCACCCAAATTGCGTGTTAAATTTGTGAATGCCACTAATTGATAAACACCTGAAATTAGACTGTCAGGCAATTCGATACGACCATCTCCCATACCAGTTGTCAATTTTACCCTGATTTTGATGATTGGATCTGCCTTGGTGGCTCTTATGGCGATATAGGCTACCTTGCTCTGGTCAGAATATTTCTGGGTCTCAGAGTTTATCACAAAGAGTTTGTAATAGATTGATTCTCCTGCAATATAAGTTGTTCTATCTGTTTGCAGAGATACCAGTTCTGATCCTAACCTTTGAGCTTTAACTTCTCCATGAGTCAAAACAAAAAATAGGGTGAAAAATAGTATAATTAACCTCTTATGCAATGTCATTTTTTGTCGATTTATTAATTGTGATACCACCAAATCGGCAGCGGAATAGGTGTGTACGTCGGATCATTTTTTGGAGCATCTGCTTTTGGATAATCCCAAATTCGGTATTGATATTCGTCTCCTTGTGGCATTTCCACAAAACTGACCTTTTCGATGGAAGTCTCTTTGCGTTTCATTGACGCCTCGTCCATTTTCACTACAAATGCATGATTTTTGATAGCCGAGACTTCAAATAAACCAACCACAATTTTTGAAGCATCACTAACGCATCTCATATTGCCATAGACTTGAGAAGTAATTGGATCGAATATTTTTCCGCTTGCAGACAACTGACCGACTGTGCTTTTATAAAATCGGTGCGAATCTTTGTTCATGGTGAGTTGTCTTGTCCTCAAAAAATAAATAATGGTGGGTGGTGGAATTACATAGCCATAACTTGACGCTTCAAATGGAATGAATCCAATTGGATGATTCTTTATAAAAGGATTTACGGTTGCACCTTTCACTTCCGTGATGTTTTCGGTCGTGTTTAACGGAAGGGTTTTCCAACTAGTAACCACCCAATGATAAGACATTATCTCATTCCCTAATAAATCGCGATCGCGATAAGTGTATTGTAATTGAATGGTAAGATCTGATGCGAATCGACAGGATGGTACGGAGTCATTTTTTGAAAGCTTATTGAAAAGATCGACTCTTACGTCGGCACCCACTACATTTTGTAATTCATTTTTCGAATTGATATAATTTTCCGATGCGTACATGCTCCGAATACTGTCGTAACTCTGTGGCGCAATCAATGTTTCAGCGTTCGATTCGTAACTATATCCGTCTTTGGTGGTAATAAATAGTTTGTACCAATTTCCGATTTTTGCTTTGAAAGTTAATGGTAGTCTATAATCTCCAGTGCTTATTTCAGTTAGTTTAAATGTATGATTTTCATTATCAGTGACTTTCAATACTGCACCTTTTACTGCAAATCGCGATGTGTTGATAGAGTCGAACGGTAGTGGTTTTGCCATCGATAATTTTATTGTGAATGGTCCATTTCCGTCGGTAATCATTCCTTCAACCACAAGAGCTTGAGTGCCCGAGTTGATGTCAGGAGTGTAAATTTCTGTACACCCAATCAATGCAAGTGCCAAAAGTGTAACAAAACTTTTCTGTTTTAAGAAAGTCATCATTGTTAATATTTAAAACTTAAAATTATAAGTAAACGTTGGAATTGGTCTTTCGATGATAAACATCTGATACAAATTAAACGATTGATAAAACTTCGATTCCAATTGCGAGGTTGATTTATAAAAAACCGAATAGGGATTTTTCTGTGCGTACAGATTTAAAATGGAAAATGTCCAACTTCCTTTCCACTTTTGTTTCAACCGCAGTGTTTCATCAAAAGTGATGGCGATATCCAATCGATGATAATCGGGCAATCGGTATTTGTTTCGGTCGGAATAGTAAACATATTGAAATCCATTGTAATTGTACTTCAACTCGGGTAATGTAATGGGTTTGCCCGTGTTGAAATTGAAAGTGCCCGCGAATCGCCAACGACGGGTGATGTGGTACGAAGCGTTGATAACCACGTTGTGAGGTTTGTCGAATGTCGATGGGTAATACCTGTTTCGATTAATTTGATCAGCTTCGAAGGGACTCGTTGTATGTCGCATCGATCGGGAGTAAGTGTAGCTTGCCCATCCTGTCAATCGTCCAGTATTCTTTTTGAGATAGAATTCTGCGCCATAATTGTATCCCGAAGCATGAAGTAGGTCTGTCTCCAAAGAGTTGTTCAATAATATTTGCGCACCATCACGGTATTCGAGTATGTTATCCAACTTTTTATAATAAAATTCGACGGATGCTTCGTAGGTGTTTTTATGGAAATTTCTGAAGTATCCCAATGTGAATTGTGTACAAACCAATGGTGAAACATTCGGACTACTCAATTTGTAAACATCCGTTGGAGCCATTACCGCTGTATTGGAAATTAAATTAATGAACTGACTAATTCGATTGTAACTGAATTTTACCGAACTTACATCGTCAAAAGAATATCGCAGCGAGAGTCTGGGCTCGAGACTGTTGTACCATTTGATGATTTGATTATTCCCGTAATGTAGTGTGTCTGTAATATTTTCTGGTGAACGTGGAGCATTCTCTTTGAACACAAAGACATTGCTCGCTCCAAGAGATCCATAACGGGTGAATCTAACACCTAGTTCAGCACTAAATTTTGCTGAAAAGTTAATGTTATCGCTAATATAGGCGGCTGATTCTATCGCTTTTTCTGAATTCGTGATTTTAGAAATCACATCCGATTGAGCTCCCAGAGGCGACATAATGCCCGGTTGAAGTTTATATAAAATGGCATTTAACCCAAAATCTATTGACTGTTTTTGGGTAGGACTCCAAGTGAAATTCAGTTTTGCATTATTGTAGTTTGTTGAAGAGCTGATTCTGTAGGCTTCATTTGGTTTTAAGGTGTCCGATTGATTCACTTCGTTGCGGTAACGGCTAAGTCCTAAAAGTAACGACGAGTTCAATTTATCACTAAAAATATGCGAATATCGGATGGATGCCAAGGTGTTGTCGTATCGATAGGGTGAATTTTGGCTAAAACTGAACTCATCGTTGCTAAAATAACCAAACAAAGTCAACCCATTTTTTCGGTTTAGACGGATTGAAAGGAGTGCATTCATATCGTAAAAGCTGGCGGAGCTTTTCTTCAAATCTGCATCTGGAAGCGAATGCAACATCCAGTTTGAATAGGAGCTTCGTCCACCGATGAGCAATCGAACTTTTTTGTTGAAAAGGGGTAATTCTACATTGAGTCTCGAATTGATAAGTCCAATGCCACCATTTACCGAGAGTTTGTCAGGATTGCTTCCCAAACGAATGTCCATTACCGAAGAGGCTCTCTCTCCGAATTTTGCAGGAATGCCTGCTTTCAGAAGCGATGCACTGCTGATACCATCTGAGTTAATTGCAGAATTCAACCCAAACATGTGTGAAGAATTAAAGAGAGGTACATCTTCTACCAAAATGAGATTTTGATCGGCACTACCACCACGCACAAAAAAACCTGTGCCAAATTCTCCAGTGGATTGCACGCCCGGAAGTAGTGTTACACTCTTTATGACGTCTTTTTCACCCAAAAATAGGGGTAATTCTTTGATGGTTGTCGAATTGAACTTAATTGTACTCATTTGAGTGCGAATGACATTGAGATCTGCTGCTCGATCTGTTACAAGAACTTCTTTCAGTAAAATTGAACTTTCAGCCAACTCAAAGTCAACAATGCCATTCCCATTTACTCTGATTGGTTTAATGTTTTCTTTGTAATCGGCATAGTTCATGCGGAGAAAATATTCACCAATGGGAAGGGTGAGTTTGTAATTTCCAGCTTTGTCACTGGTCGCGGTGATGTTTAAAATGTCGATGTTTATTTTTGCTCCATGAAGTGGTTTGCCTGATTGCATATCAATTATTTTGCCACTTATGGTTGCATTTTTGGCATTTGAGATAATGTTATCATCGCCAATCAGCACGACCCCTTTGTTGTCAATTCTATTGGTGTAGTTTCGTATTTCGACAGGCACAAACACATAAGTGGAAGAGTTAACCGCAATGCAATTTAGTTCAGTAAGGCGTTTTACTATGGTTAAACATTCGTTGAGAGGCAATGACGAAATGTCTTTTCTAAATCGTTTTCCTACAAACCATTCAGGTTTGTAATAGAGCTTTATTTGATTTTGCTTTTCTATGTGAGGAGCCAATGTCTCAAATGAGATTAGGTTAGAAGTATCCTTAGCAGAGGTGAAGGTCTGTTGAGAGAATACAGGAAGATAACTTGAAAATATAATTACAAGGATGATAAAAATATACTTTCTCAAAATATTATGTGTTGGCTTTCTCCGGGGAGAGTATGAATGAAATCAGTTGCTAATTACAGATTTACAAAATTAACAAATAAATTTTATTTAACTGTTAAAAAATGCAGAGGAAGTATAAAAATTTAATTCATTTAGTATGGAACTGAATAAATGAAAAACCTGCTCTCAAAGTGAATCCACCATTGAGAACAGGTCTAATAAATTACCTATTAAAGAATGCGAAAAATTAGAGCTTAAATTTCAAAACTTCTTTGTGACCTTTGATGCGAGCCATATAGATTCCTTTGGGAAAATTTGAAGTACTGATTGTTGTAATGGAAGAGGTGATTTTTTTTCCAACTACATTGTATACTTCTAATTCTGCGCCTAAATTATTTACTAATTCAGTTCCATTGAATGTAACGCCTTTATCAGAAAGTGTTGATTTAATACCAGTAGTTAATACATTGGTAGCGGATAGATAATATAAATTGCAAGATTGATTGCAGAATATATACAACGTTGCAGCAGGACCAGTATAATCGATAGTACCGTCATTTGCTACACTTGCCGCAGGGAAATTAAGACCTCCAACGTAAGTTGTTCCATCCGTAACAAAGATTTTACGAGCAGATGAACTTGAACCTGTAATGCCAATAAAATAGATTTTACTGTTGCCACTTACATTGAATGAGATGTATCTTTGGGTAGGCATATTAACGCTTGGTGTTACATCTGTAGCAGCTGCACCAGTATAACCTGCACCGTTAAACTGAAATCTATTGGCGAAAGAGTAACTTACATTATTTGCATCTGTAAACGTTTTTGCACCTGCCGTGATTGCACCCATATTTGCATTAGTTGAAATGCCTGTAATAGAAAGACCATCAATTATAACTGGAAATGGCCCCATACCTACACCCGTAGAAAGAGGAAAGGTAGTAGCATCTGCACCAAAGTTCCACACTTTTTGCGCATTTAATCCCATAACGACGATTAACGCCATTGCTAACGAAAGTAGTTTTCTTTTCATGATTGATTTAATTAAGAGTTAGTTTAAATTTTAGTTGTTGATAACACTGCAAATGTAAACTCTCACGAAAAGAAACGTGTGGACAAATAGTTTGAATCTGTGGATTTTTTGGTATTTCTTAAAAATATTGATAAAAATAGAACATTAAATTCTTACTAGATATTCCCGTTAAAATTGCAAATTGTCACAGATTCAGTGACTTTGATTCTGAAAAGGTATAATCTGATTTTTGAAAGTGAAATTTTGTTATAGTTATTCTTCGCGTTCCGCCATTCCGATATCACTTCTGGATGACGATACTATTTTCTCTTTGTACTCCCGAGGACTAATGCCAAATTTTTGCTTAAAACATCGGCTGAAATATCTAGGATCACTTATCCCCACCATATACGTAATTTGACTAATTGTAAATTCACCTGTTTCGATTAGTTGTGCAGATCGTTGTATTCTCATCTCTTTCAAAAATTCAACTGGAGCGAGACCAGTCAAGCTTTTCAGTTTTTTGAAAAATGCGGAACGACTAAAATTGACATTTGATACAATATCGTCTATTGTCAACTCCGAATTATCAATATTATCTTCGACGTACTTCATTATACGTTGGATGAATATATCGTCTTGCGAAATAACATTCGGTTTCGACGGCGAAATAACGCCGCTTGTAATGGCTGATCGATATAAATTTTGAAGCTGCTTCCGTAAATTTAGAAGATTAGTTATTCTCGCTTCGAGGTATGCCGAACTGAATGGCTTCGTGATATAATCGTCAACACCGTATTGCAATGCTTCGAGTTTGCTTTCCATGTCGGTTTTGGCGGTAAGCAAAACCAATGGAATATGGCTAATATTGATGTCTTCCTTGATCAATTTAGAAAGTTGAAGTCCATCCATGAGTGGCATCATGACATCTGTAATGATTAAATCAGGAATATGCTCCTTGGACAATGCTAATGCTTCAATGCCATTTTCGGCTTCCAGAATTTCGTAATCGATTGACAAAATGTTTTTCAAAAAATTGCGAAGTTCTGTGTTGTCTTCAGCAATCAGAATAACTGGTTTGTCATTTGCTTCTATTGGTGTTTCGTCTTCTAGTTCTTCAATATTGGTTTTTGTCTCTTCGAGATGGTTATTTTCCTGTTTTTCTAAATCGTTCAAAATGAAGTCTTTATTATGGTCGAAATGTTCGTGTCCTTTAAGGAAGGAAACGATAAATGAAGAGCCTTCACCGGGGTTGCTTTGCACGTTGATTTCTGCCATGTGCATTTCTACTAACTCCTTAGTGAGTGAAAGTCCGATGCCGGAGCTTTGTTGGAAAGAAACTCCGTTTGTGGCGAAACTTTCGAATCGAGTGAAGAGCGTTTTTAGTCGGTCGCTACTGATGCCTTCGCCTTGATCGGTAACTTTGAGCACAATAAGGTTGTTCTCGTCAGTAATTGAGACGTTTATGGCGTGACGTGGTTGTGTGAATTTGAATGCATTAGACAAAAGATTGAAGAGAATTTTCTCAAATTTATCTTTATCAAGCCATAGAATTGCATCGTTGCTGTGGTCTTCAACTAGAAATTCAATTTGACGTTCTTCAGCAAGCTTTCTGAAACTTTGGCAGATTTCTTCGACATAAGTTCCTGTTCTTACCTCTTCGATGAATAGCTTCATTTTTTTGTTCTGTATTTTTCTAAAATCAAGTATTTGATTGATCAGTCGAAGCATACGATCGGTGTTGCGCTGTACAATTTCCAATTGATCTTTCACTTTATCCGAAATCGATTCATGGCGCAGAATGTTTTCGATAGGAGAGGCAATCAATGTTAGTGGTGTTCTCAATTCGTGTGAAATGTCGGTAAAGAACCGAAGTTTCATATTGCTGATTCGATGTTCCACTTCTACTTCATTTTTAAGTCGAAGAATGATAAATAGAATATATGCGGTCAAAATCATGATACCCAAAAATAGAAGAATATAGAGAAGAATTCCCCAAGAAGATTCCCAGAAAGATGGCAATCTTTCGATTACGATACTTCGTTCATTCTCAACCCACACACCGTCTGAATTCGTAGATTTTACGCGCAGCGTATATTTTCCTTTTGGAAGGTTTGTGTAGGTAGCAAAACGATGATTCCCGACATAATTCCATTCAGAATCGAACCCTTCTAACTTATATGCGTATTCAATGTTGAGCGGATTCGTATAATCAATGGCAGCAAAACCGATTGAGAAAATATTTTGTTTCGAGTTTAGTTTTAGGTTTTTTGTTTCGTCGATTACATGTGTAAGCGGTGAATCTTTATCTCCAACCTCAAGTGTTTTATTAAACAGCTGAAATTGAGTGAAAATAATCCGTGGAATAAATTTGCTCTTTTTCGTTTTCAATGGGTCGAAAATGACAAATCCTTCAGTAGTACCATAGGCCAATTCTCCATTGTTTATTTTGCAAGCTGAAGCCTCAATGAAGTTATAATTGTTGTTGTTGATTGGATTATAGGCATCAAATTTTTGAGTTGTGGGAGAAAATTTAGCAATTTCAGTCTGAGTTGAAAACCAAATATCACCTTTCACATCCTCTTTCAATGTGAAAATTACATTCGACGGAGCACCGCTAGACTTCATGAGTTTTATGAAATTTGGATTTTCATTCAATTTGAATTTTGAATCCAAAATATTTAATCCACCACCAAATATGGCCAAATAGATTTTGCCATCTTTTGCTGGTAGAATGTAGTGAACGTCATTTCCTGATATTGATTGAGCCTGCTCTGGATGATGAGAATATTGATAGAACTGAACATCTTCTGGCTTGCTGAACTTTCCGTTAAATGCAACTAATCCACTTGTCGTCCCGACAAACATTCTATTCCGTTTGTCTTCGGTGATAAAGCGAGTCCTTAAACATTGTTCAACTGGATAATTTTTTAGTTTATTCCGATAACTAATAAATCTCACTTCGCCATCGGTCGTTTGCATCAAGTTTATACCACCGCCATAAGTGGCTACCCACAAGCGATTCATACTATCTTCAAATGCCGAATAGACTGCGTTTGAGCTCAGACTGTAAATATCATCTGGATTGTACTGATAATTGGTAATGGTGCATTTAAAGCTTTTGCCAAAGGGTGATTTAACGACTTTGAATAATCCTAACCCTTTTGAAGATAGCCAAATTGTGCCATTGTGATCGCTGGTAATGTTGTAAATGGAAGCGTTTAAAGGCTTTGACCCATTTATTTTACCATCTTCACATAGTTTGCCTAACAATTTGCGCTGAGGATCGTAAATATGAATTGTGCCATCTTTTGTGCCAACCCAAAGATAGTTATCTTTGTCTTGGAAAATGGATCTGACTTCGATGTGCGAAGATACAGTCTGATTGGGTACTGGTTTGTAAAAATTGAATGACGATTTGCTGAAAACGACTTTCTCAATACCATGAGAAAAAGGACTTAGCCACAGATTTCCTTGTCGATCGGAGTATGCTGAGTGCATTACATTCGAAAACTTGTGGTCAATGGAGTTTGGATCGTTGTAGAAATAATCAAGTTTATTAGATAAGCGGTTATATTTGCTAAATCCACCTTTGCGAGGATGTACCCAAGTATTACCCAACGAATCTTCTACAACAAAAAAGTTTGGCAATACCACAAATGGAGCAGAATTGTCTACAAACACACTGAAATTATTGACTTTTCGTTTCCCTGTCTCAAAATAGACTACACTTGGTTTGTCTGTCTCGAGCCAAATATTATGTTGTTTGTCCATGAAGCAGGAGTAGAAATTATCACTAATAATACCATCTCCGCTATTTTTATTAAACTCAGTAAACTTGTGATCTTGAATGTTGTACAGCAGAAACCCTGTTTTATTGGTCAAAAGAAAAATTTCCTGAGCATTGACACGTTTGATATCGATGATATTTGATTCAGAAACAGGTGTATTTATCACATCAAAAGTCTCTTTCCTACTATCATATACTCTCAATCTTCCCCGGTTTCCTCCAATCCAAATGTATGGATAGTTTTCGGAAATTGAATAAAAACTGGTCTCCTGTTTCTCATTGAATAGTTGTTGTGGTTTTTCAGAACCTTGTTTGATGAGATTGAGGCCATCATTGGTTAATATCCAAGTGTTTTTTTTCTTATCGCTGTATATTGCATTGACTTTATTGCAAGATAATAAGCCATAATCGGTACTGTAGTGTGTTATTTTAACCGAGTCTTCATTCTCAGTGTTTCGTATCTTAAAGCAACCATTGTCACTGCCTGAAATCCAAATACTACCATCGTTGAGCGTGTATATTTTATCAAATGGTAATCTGTAGTCTGTATACTCTTTTTTGCATTGGGGAATTTGAAGAAATCTCTCTGTTCGTGGATTAAAACGATAGGTTCTGCCATCATAGGTCTGAAGCCATATAAAGCCTTCGTTATCTTCTTTTATTCTATCGATTCTATAATTTACAAGACCAAAAATATCGCCAGAATTTCCTTTATAAGTTTTGAAAGTATAACCGTCAAATTTATTTAGACCGTCAAAAGTACCAAACCACATTTGACCCTTTTGGTCTTGAAGCATACAAAGCACATTGATTTCAGATAAACCGTCATTTACAGAGTAGTGTGCAAATTGATCCCTTGTTTGTCCAAATGAGAGCAAATAAAAAGCGCAAAAGACGATATAAAAAACAACCTTTTTCATGGTAGATAGGGTTTTTCTAATTTTGTGTTTTCAGATTTAAGGCGTGACGGAAACAATCGGCGTCAAAACAAAGATAACCTATTTGTTCGAAAATCAATCTTTCGAAATAGGATAATTTATTGCGAGGTTAAAAACCATTTTTTTTGCAAATTTCTTTATTAAGTATTAATTTTTATTAAATACTACAGCTTCTACAGTTTAATCTGCAGAAGCTGTAAGAATTTCAATATTTCTGCACACTGTGCATGAGTTTATTCTGTAATAATTGCGAATCTATTTTTTTATAATCATTTGATTTTTTACTCCCAATTCAGTAGATACTTTAATAAGATAACTTCCTCTTTTTAAATTACCTAAATCGATTGTTCTTTGGTTTCCATCTATTCTTACTAGCAAAGTCCCTGATAGACTGAAGATGTCAGTTCTATTAATAGATGAGCTGGAAGAAATATTTAGCGTGTTTATCACAGGAATTGGATAGAAATTAATGTCTGAAACTAACGTATTCTTCACCGCTGTAGTTGTGTAGGCAAAGCGAATGTAGAACAGGTAATTTGATCCACTTCCTTTCGCAATAGTATGACTTCCTGCTGTCAACGGAACATTTATAATACCAGAAATAGGTGCGAATACAGTTCCATCTACCTTTATTGTTCCAGTATAGGTGCTTCCAAATACTAAAGTCAGGGTTCCATCTCCAATAGTTGAGAATGCAATGTTGGTGCTTGACTCCATTTTAAGACATTGCGTCAGTGTTAATCCTGCATAAGTGACGCTTCCGTAGCCTGTAGAAAGATTCCCTGTAATTGTGAAAATAGTGCTTGTCTTGCCTGATGCAGTAAAATCGTGAATTAACTCTCCTGTTGAACCATTATCATTTGATAATGTAATGATTCCTGATACTGATGCAGAAGTTCCAGTATTTCCAGATGTAGCAATTGAGTATGAGATTGTTGCTGTTGGTGTACCAGAAATTGTGATGGTTTTAGCTGTAGAATCCTTCACGAAATCAATACCCGAAGCTGGTAATCCACTTACTGTAGCATCTGTAGCATCGCCACCCCAAGTGAAAATGATGGGTTCAATTGCTATTCCAGTATTTACAGTTTGATCTTTGTTTGCAGGATTGCTAATTGTTTGACTACTTGGTAAAGATACAGTAATGGTGCCAGACGCAGTAACTGAGGTACCACCAATACCAATCGTTGCAATTGAGTAAGAAACAGTTGCTGTTGGTGTTCCCGAAATAGTGACTGTTTTAGCGGTTGCGTCTTTTACGAATGTAAGTCCAGATGCAGGTATTCCTGTGACTGTTGCATCAGTCGCAATGCCACCCCAAGTGTAAACAATAGAGCTAATCGCTGTTCCACTTGTCACTGTTTGATTATTGTTCGCTGGCGAAGAGATAGTTTGCTCTCCGGTAATGATATCGCCTTGAACTGAAACCAGTTGAGAGGTGTAATTTGTAAGAGCCGTCTTTATGGTATTATTTACCAAATAAGAGGCATCATCTACTGAGTTATTGAATGTGAATTTCAAATCACCACCATCTACACGACCTGCGTATTGCATTGATTTGTCTCTTGCTACAGTTGGTTCATCGATTACCAAATTCTTAACATATAGAGCTGCATCTATATCAAAGTTATTGTATGTGTTACCTCCAAGGAAGGATTTCACTGTAGCAGGAACTTGTTCTCCTCGAGAAGTGGCCAGATAAGCATCGAAATCTATTGTTGAACTTATTTTTCCTGCAATGTTGAACGCAGCGTTTGGGTCGCCATAAGCTACAAAACGCATGTTGTTTGTGCCGATTGACGTGTCAAATGTATTATTGAATGCTTTAATAATTCCACCATTTTCACCTGAGAAAGTTCCCATGTTGTTTGGGTCATTTACTAAAGTTGTGGTGTTCCAAACATCTGATCCTTGCATCGATATCATCATTGGATGTTTACAGTTGCGGAAGTAATTTCCTTCTACAAAAACAGATGAACCTTCAGTGGAACCAACGCCATATTTAGCATTTCCATCATAATAGTTGTTGTAAACGTGTGCAGAGTAAAATCTGACACGTGGGTGTCGAGAATCTGAGTGGTCGAACCAGTTGTGATGATATGTGATATACAAACCGGTAGTTGTATTTTCGCTTAAGCCAAGTAAACTCGCTTTACCATTGTCCCAAAAGTGGTTGTAAGAGAACGTAATATAGGTTGAACCTTTATTGTCCAATGCACCATCTCCTTTTATTTGATCAGCATCGCTACCTGCATTACCGTAAAACATGTCGCAATTATGTAACCAAACATGATCATTGTCTTGTTGTAATCCGAAATCATCACCTGCTGTACTGTTGCAATTCATATCACCCAGATTACGCACTTCTATGTTAGTCGCTCCTTTTAAACGAACTCCCCAACCATTGCACACTGCATCTGAACCAACACCTTCAAATGTGATATAACTTGAAGCATTATTAGCGTTTTCAATAACGATGTCTTCTCCTTCCATCACAGTCATATCGGTGATGTTACCAATTAAACGAATGATAAATGGTCGGGTATCTTTTCCTTTTTTTATTCCATACAGAATATTTTGAAGACCGACACATGGATTGGTCGTCGCTCCGGTAATATTCAATGAAATAGTGTTTTTATTATTTTCTGTAATATAAATTATCACGGCACCATCTTTAATTGTACCATCTGCTTTATAACCTCCAGGAACACGTCCTCCATCAAAAGCAAAACCTGTGCGGTCTTGCGCCAAAACAGTAATTGGATCTGTTGTAGTAGCAGTGCCTTCTGATCCATTGATTACGGGAGCTACTTTGATGGTATATGATCCAGCACTTATCCCCATTACATCTGCACGAAAATAGGTGCCATAACTGCGAATTAGTTGATTGTCGATTTTTTTATTTGTAACTCCAATACCACTATAATAAACATTATAGCTACTAGCACCTTCAACCGGTTGCCATTTTACATAAGCTGATTCAAGCCATCCAACGGATTCGCTTATTGTGACTGTTTGTGCACTTAAAAGTAGAGACACAAATAATAAAATTGATAAAATAAATAATTGCTTTTTCATTGGTATATGTTATTAGAATATAAAGTTTTATTGAATAAACAGTTTTTGATTGGTGATGTGTCCGTCGATACTTTTTGTCCTTACGATACAAGCTCCTTTTGGTAGGTTACTCCCAGACAAAATCTGATTTTCTTCTGTTTGTGAAATTGAAACTACCCTTTTCCCAGAAATATCAAAAATTTCAACTGATTTTATCTCACCGAGTATATGTATTTCTTTTGATTCTTGCGAAAAGTAAATGATTGGATTTGTGTTCTGTTCAATTACATTGTTGATGGGCGAAAGATTGCCATATTCATACGCACCAAGATCTGGAGCAGAGCCTACGTAGCCATATTCTAAAACGACACCTTTATCAATCATGATGCTATTAGAAACTAAATGAAGCAAGGTTATTTCGGGCAAAGATCCATCGGCTTGACGTGGATTTAGCATTTGGGTATTATCCAGACTTGCAAAATCTGCCGTAGTACATCCAAAACCTGAATTCCAAGTATTATTGGTCTGAGTTACCGATTTGCATGCGAAACTATTGGAGCCAGTACTACTGAGGGAGGCACAGTTTTTAATTATCAAAGTGCCATAACTACTATTTGAGAAACCATAATTATTGCCATTTTTGTAACCAGTACAATTAATAATGGTCATTGTACCGTTGTTATTATTTTGATCAAATCCTTTTACTTTATTCATTACTGATATACAATGATGTACAACCGAGTTGTTAGCGGTATAATTCCCGCCTAATTTAAATCCATTTCCATTGCCATAGTTAGTCATCACATATCGTCCAGACCCATTCTTGAATTTAGAAAACCATGCTGCACTGTCCGTTTTAAAACGAATATTATCTGTCATGTCAAAAGACGCTGGTCCGTTGGCATAACACCAACAGCTGTCGTGTACTGTATTTCCAATTTTCTCGAAATGATCCCATCCATCGTCGCTATTTCTCCACGAACGGCATCCTTTGAATGTATTCGTCCCAGTGTTTGTATATTGTTTATCTGCAAAACCATCTGCGTTTCCTCCAAAATCTGGACTAGCAGTTCCACCACTTTCATAATCGAAATTTTCGTACGAATCACAGTTTAGAATATAATTATTGCTTCCTGTTTTAAGTTGAAATCCCGAATCACAATTCCATCGAGCAACACAGAATTCTATAAAATTATTACTGCCTGTTATTTGAATACCATTATCGCCTGCACCCTGCACCGTGATTCCTTTAAAATGAACATAATTGCCAGATATTTTCACCCCTTGATTGCTCGAATTGTAAGCTTGATTTCTGAAATCTAGTACCGGAACTTCATTGCGATAAGCCACAATGTGTAAATATTTGACTGCCGATCCTGATTTTGATATTTGTTGAAGAGCATTAAAACTATATAAGCCGCCACGTAGAATAACAGAATCGCCTGCTGTGAGTGATTTGGCAATGGCAGTAGTAAAACTCAAAGGAGCAGTTATTGTTCCAGCAGCAGAAGTAGATCCTGTAGGAGAAACATAATAGTTTGTGGCAAACACTTCCGCATTAAATATTGAAATATATAATGTTACTAGAATAAGAAGAGTTGTGTTTTTTTTCATGAGCATAAAGGGATAATTCAGATTGCAAACTTACGGCAAATGTTTACTATGGATGTGGATTAATCTGCATATAGTGTGGACATTTTGTTTATCTGTTAGGAATAAATATTAAGTTGATTTTTTTGAATAATATTTCAGATATTAGGAATATAACTAATCTTCTTTTTTATCTTATATATGAATGGCAGGCTTATGGTAGAGGAATGATGAAATTTCAAAGTCATCTTGTCGGAAGAATATCATCTTTAAAATCTCCACCTATAATGTCAATTTTTGAACATTAAATATATCAATCCGCAGTAATTTTGTATGAAACACACAACCTATAAAAATCCAAACAAATGAAAAAAACATTCTCCTTTTTTATCTTAGCTTTTCTGTTGTTACAACTTTCAAAAGCGTCTGAACAGCTTTTAGTGGACGAAAATTTTCAGTCATGGACTAATTATACTGCATCCACTGCTTCGCCAAACAATTCGGTTGTCAAAACAACTATGTTATCAAATGAATCGTTGACATATACCATGTATGGGATCTCTATTGCCAACAGTGGTTGGTCGACTGGAGCACAAGCTGCAGGTATCGCTTCGTCGGGATATCTCAAAATGGCAAAAACAACTGAAGTAACATCGGGCACGATGTCTATCATCACAAGTGCTATAGCATCTATCACTAAAATCACATTTGTGGAAGCTACTACCGGTAGTAGTCGTGGATTTCAAGTATGGAAAAAAGGCAACGGAGATGCCGATTGGGTCAGTATTTACAATACGTTTGTAAATCCCAGTACTGGCGTTCGTGTCTCTAATTTGGCCGTTAACGGCACAAACGTTCAGCTAAAATTTACCAATTTAGCACCCACTCAAAATGCCTATCTAACCGATTTGCAAATTTATGGAGACGTTTCAGCACCAACACCACCAACTGTGGTGTCAGTTGCACCCGTTACTGGAAGCACTATCCCAACAAGTGGTAGTATTTCGATTGAGTATTCTGAAAATGTAACCCGCGCCACAGCAAATGATATTACGTTAGGTGGAGTTGCCGTTTCCGAATCTGATATTTCAGTAAGTGCATCTACGGTTACAATCAATTATTCTGGTTTGAGCACTGATAATTCGTATGTCTTGAACGTTCCTGCAGGTGCTTTTAAAAACTCTGTGAACACAGTTACAGCAGCCATTACGAGTGCTACATTCAAAACTCCGGATACAATATTTCCAACAGCATCAAATGTATCAATTAGCAATGGTACTACTCTGCCAGTAAATGGATTTATCTCTTTCGTGATGAGTGAAACTTGCAAGGCGGGTTCAGCTAATGTATCAATTGGTTCAAAAATTATTACACCCGCTGTATCTGGTTCTAATAGCAATTTAATTTATATCAATTACAGCGGATTGGCATACGATACAGATTATACTTTGACAATTCCTACAAATGCGATTACCGACGTTGCAAATAATTCGTATGTTGGAACAACCATCACTTTTCATACCGAAGTGGATGCAAAAGGCACACAATTATTTAGCTTTACACCAGATGCAACATCTGTGCCGGGTGTAAGTTCGGGTACTGTAAGTCAAACTGTAAATGGATATACATTTAGTTTTGATAATGTGCAAAGTGCTGGTGCACGTGCCGCATCACCTTATACCTATTCGTTTAAAACCAATTCAGTTACATTACCTACTCTTCCTTCGGTGGGTGAGCTGAGTTTTTATATTCAATCTGGTGGTGGTTCTGTTCCCCAAGAATATTACATCCAAAAGTTGGCTGGTGACGGTGTCACTTGGAACACGATTGAAACATTTATCATTGGTACAAATGACAGAGCACTAGTGAAAACGGCTGCGGCTCAATCATCGATTCCGACTACGTTGCGTTTGATGTATAACAGCGCCAATCTTTGGCTCTATTTTATTGATGTATATCAATTTAATTTGAATGGACCAGTCGATGATGGATTAAATCCGAGTGTTGCATCTACAACTCCAATAGCTTCTGGAACTGATGTTGCTATAAACGGTTCGATTAAAATGACTTATAGTGAAAATGTATCGTTGGGTAGTGGCAACATTACGCTCAATGGTGTAACACTTTCTCCCGGAGTTGTGGGTAAAAATATTACATTGCCTTATGCGAATCTTCATTATTCAACCGCTTACACCCTTGATGTACCAGCAGGAGCATTCAAAGATTTATTCAACAATCCTTGCGGAGCCTTTACCCTCAGTTTTACAACTAAAGCGAAACCGGCAGTAACCCCAAAATTGTTTGATTTTGTAGTTGCACAAGATGGTTCAGGCAATGGAACGACAATTCAATCAGCTTTTAATGCTGTACCCTTGAATAATGCCACTCCATATTTTATTTTTGTTAAAAACGGAACCTATAACGAATACCCAACCCTTGCTGCTTCAAAGGACAATGTAAGTATTATTGGTCAGAGTCGCGATGGAGTGATTATCACTGGAAGTCACTACAGTGGACTTGGTGCCTACACGACTTCTACTTGCCAGACTGTAGAAATAATGGCCAAAAATTTATATATGGAGAATGTTACGATTGAAAACACAGCAGGACTTAATGCTGGTCAAGCAGTAGCTTTGAAAGTGTATGGCGATAAGAATGTGTTCAAAAACGTCAAATTATTTGGATATCAAGATACACATTTAACCTCTAATGTCGGTGCTGATCGCCAGTATTATCTGAATTGTGACATTCGTGGATCAGTTGATTTTATCTTTGGAAATGGTGCTTGTTTCTTCGAAAGTTGCCTACTTTATATGCAAGATCGCCCTACAGCTGATGTAATTTGCGCACCTTCTACCGCAGTTGCGAATAACTATGGGTATGTCTTCAATAATTGTACTATAGACGGAGCGAGTTCACAAGATGGAGTCTATAATTTGGGTCGCCCTTGGCAAAACTCACCACGTGCAGTCTATTTGAATACGAAAATGAATATTTTGGCTTCTACTGGAGGTTGGATTAGTATGAGTACTATTCCGGCACTGTTTGCGGAATATGCTACGGTTAATTCATCTAATAACTCCGTTTCATTGGCAGGAAGAAATACCTCATTTTCCTACACTGATGGGAATAGTAATGTGGTTTCAGGTAGTAGTCCTACGGCAACTTTGACAACTGAAGAAGCTGCTAATTATACAATGACAAATGTACTCGGTGGGGGTGATTCGTGGGATGCCACGCTCAAACCACAAACCACAGCAATGGTAGAAAATGTAGTTGTTTCTAATGATGGAATCACTTGGAATGCAGTAGACGGAGCCATTTGTTATGTAGTTTTGAAAGATGAAGTAGTTATTGGATTTTCTAGCACAACTAACTATTCAACTACCTATTCTGATGGATCGGTGTACAAGGTGATTGCTGTTTCTGAATTTGGGGCATTGAGCAGCTCTACTACTGCTACTGTTGATTCACTCACTCACATTGCGGCATCTACAAATCAATCATTTATCTATTCCGAACAAGGACAAATTGTCGTGAATAGTGTTCATTATGGTATGATTGAAATCTATTCCTGCACTGGTGTATTAATACAAACGCAGAAAATTTCCTCTGGTATAAATTCTTTTATAATCGAAAAAGGAATGTATATAGTGAGATGTGGCAATAAAATAGCCAAGGTGATAGTTCGATAGTTCATTAAACAAAAAATAGCTGAATCATTTGATTCAGCTATTTTTGTAAATCGCAATTTCTAAAAAGACTAACGTATTTGAATTTTGTTATTGAGTCTATTTTCGACTTCCTGAATTGCGTTTAAGAAATCCGCTTTGCTTTTGACTGATTGCCACTCTTGTTCCCAGGTAGCCATGAAATAATATTCAACAAAGCGATGATCTTGATTTAGTACTATTACATGGCTTAATGGATCTTTGGTAATCTCTTTGAGTTGTTTTTTGCGGTAAAATATTGCCAAACCCATGTTGTCATCCGCTAAGCTTTGTTTGCCAAAAGTGGCAAAGTAGGTCCATTCACCTAGTGGTTTTTCTTCAGTAAGAATTTCAACGTCTTTTTCGATGTTTAATCCAGAAGCAATATTTGGTAAATCTTTGTCTGTTAATAATTCTACGTGCGTTGCTCTACTGCCCGCATCAATGCTGATAAGCGATTTTAGATTGCATTTGATTCCATTGGCATTCCACCCAAAGTAAGTTGTCATTACCTGCGAACGGATTTTTCCGTCCGCCTTAATGTAGCAAATAGTACTATCTTTTTTGTCCACTCTAATTGCAATTTTACCATCCCATACAGCGATTGAACCTACACCTAATGCTTTACCAACTTTCAATACATCCATTCCCCAGTCGGACGGTTTATGATAACTATCGTAGCCATCAATTCCAACGCCTGGTAGAATCATCAGTGGTGTTTTTTTTGCGAATAAGTCCATTGCATTTCGCCAATCGAGGTAGAACCGATAGGCTGTTTTGTCGCTTTCCCAACCAGGACCTTCGTATTTTAGGTAGAAGGAGTGATCGGTGTATTCATCGGGTACGCGGATGTAATTTGTCTTTGCCCATGAAAAACTGCCAACATATTTTTTGCCCTCAAAATGTCCGCCAATTTTATGGGATAACTCGGCATAAGTCCTTTTGGGATAAGTTGCAGAGAATCCTTCTTTAATTTCTATTTTATGAGTCTTATTAACATCCAAAGTGTCAATTGGCAAAATGATTGTTTTGATGCCAAATATATTTTCACTTGTTTCAATAGGAACGATTTTGTTATCTACAATCGCTATGTAATTGGTTAATGATAGATTGAATTTTGATAATGGAAGTTCGAGTGTGAAATCAACCAATTTTTCGCGTCCGATATTTTTGATAGAAATCTGATTAACCGATTTCTGACAAATAATGTTTCCCGAAAGTGAGAGCAGTATTGCTAACGAGATGAATGTTTTTTTAGTCATAGTTTTGAAAATTAACAGATTGAAGAATGTGTGTACATTGTTAAGAACTAATGTATTGAATCATTTTATGCAAATTTATCTAATAATATGTCATTTTCAGACGACAAATTGCTAATTGTCAAATTCTCCCCATTATAAATCAATTTTTCCCACATCGACTTTTTTTGATTGATATATCTTGCACTCGGTTTCGATAAAGGCATTCATCGAATTGCAATGTCGTTTTTCAAATTCAATACGTATTTACGATTTGCATTGTGAGGGCATATTCTATTTTAGTAAAAAGGTTTCAATTTATTATAATACATAATTTCAATTTACCATGAATCTATTCAAAGGAGTTATCGTCTATTTATTGTTTGTAGCTATTTCAGTAACCGTTATGAAAGCTGCAGAAAATAAATATTCATATCTGTACAAGAAGTTACCATTTCAAATGAGTGAAGTCCCACTTCCAGTAATTCCTTCCGTGACTGTGTCTATTAAAGATTTTGGTGCAAAAGGTGACGGTACAACACTTAATACTGAAAATTTTCAAAAAGCGATTGAACATCTTTCTAATAAAGGAGGAGGTCATTTAACAGTTCCATCTGGTGTTTGGTTGACTGGACCTATCGTTTTTAAATCAAATATAGATTTGCATTTAGATAAGGGAGCAATTATTGTTTTTTCACCTAATTTTGACTTATATCCACTTGTAAATACAATATTTGAAGGAGTGGATACCAAACGATGCCAATCTCCGATTAGCGGCAAGGATTTAATCAATGTCTCTATCACGGGAGAGGGTACTGTCAATGGCTCAGGTCATGCATGGCGCCCTCTGAAAAAATCAAAGGTTTCAGAAGATCAATGGAAGATGGTTACCAAATTAGGTGGAATTTTAAAGGAAAAAAACTATTGGTATCCATCTGAGAAATCATATAAGGGACAGCAAATAAGTGATATGAATGTTCCCCGTGGAAATTTATCGGAGCAAGAGTGGCTCGATGTCAAGGATTTTCTTCGACCAGTGATGGTCAGTTTTATTGAGTGCAAGAATGTGCTATTACAAGGTGTTCTTTTCGAAAATTCACCAAGTTGGAATCTTCATCCGTTGTTGTGTGAGAATGTGATTATCGATAATGTTTTTGCTCGCAATCCGGCGTATGCTCAAAATGGTGATGGTTTAGATCTTGAATCGTGCAAAAATGTACTCATTGTAAACAGTACATTTGATGTCGGTGACGATGGTATTTGTATAAAATCGGGGAAAGATGAAGTAGGCCGAAAAAGAGCCAGAGCAACCGAAAACGTAATTGTTGATAATTGCAGAGTTTTTCAAGGACACGGTGGTTTTGTAGTAGGAAGTGAAATGTCGGGTGGCGTTCGCAATATTTCAGTTAATAACTGTCAGTTTCTGGGTACAGATGTTGGATTACGATTCAAGAGCTGTAGAGGTAGAGGAGGAGTTGTCGAAAATATTTATATTAATAATATAAACATGTCTGATATTGCTACTGATTCATTTTTATTTGATTTGTATTATGGTGGTAAATCTGCCTCTGAATCTTTAAGTGATAGCGTGAAAATTGCACCCTCTTCACAGAATATTCCTGTAACTGAAGAAACTCCGTGTTTTCGTAATATATTTGTAAAAAACATAGTATCAAAAAATGCGAGAAGAGCACTGTTTTTCAATGGATTGCCTGAAATGAATATATCAAACATAGTTCTTGAAAATGGTTTTTTCACATCACGCTATGGTGCTGAAATTGTAGAATCAGACGGTGTATTATTTAAAAATGTAAGTGTAAAACCTACCGAAGGACCTGCATTTATACTCAATAATGTGAAGAATTTCAAAGCACTTAAGATTGGGTTTCCTGCAAATTTGGCAAAGCCAATTGAGATAACTGGTGACAAAACACGAAATATTAGGTTGCCTTCAAATCTTGAAAACAAGAGTCAGATTTCGGTATCCTCTGAAGTAAAATACGATAATATAGTATTCAAATGAGTAAAAACAAACAGTTAATTGTACTTCTTTTTTGCTTATTAATAGCAATAACAGGAGTTGAAGCAAAACAACCGTACTATCAATGGATGACCGATTCGGAAATGAAACGCATGCCAGAAAGTTGGATGACTGACTTTGCTAAAAAACCAAAGTGGGACTATTGCAATGGCTTAGAATTGGGTGCGATTTTGGACGTATGGCGTATTACGCAAAATTCAAAATATCTCAATTACGTAAAAAGTTACGCTGATACCATCATTTCGTCCGATGGAAATATCACTAGATATAAACTTTCGGACTATAATATCGATAAATTAAATTCAGGGAAAATGCTGTTTGATTTATATGATATTACCAAAGAGAAAAAACTTAAGAAGGCAATCGATTTGTTGCGTAGTCAAATGATAACACATCCCCGAACTTCAGAAGGTGGTTTTTGGCACAAAAAGATTTACCCTAACCAAATGTGGTTAGATGGATTATACATGGGATCTCCATTTTTAGCAGAGTATGCTCATCGTTATGGTGGAGACGATATTTTTGATGATGTAGCCAAACAGATTATACTGATTCATAAACATCTGTATGATGAGAAAACAGGACTCTATTATCACGGATGGGACGAAAGCCGTGAGCAAAAATGGGCAGATTCTCAAACAGGTTGTTCTCCAAATTTTTGGTCACGGAGTATGGGATGGTATATGATGGCTCTGGTGGATGTTCTTGATTTTCTGCCGAAAGATCATATTAAGCGACCAGAAATAATTAAAATTCTGACCGATTTGTGCAAATCAATTGAAAAATACCGTGATCCAAAAACTGGAATGTGGTATCAGGTGACTGACAAAGTTGGTGAAGAAGGTAATTACGTTGAATCTTCTGGTTCAGCCATGTTTATTTATACTTGGGTGAAAGGTGGTCAAAAAGGGTATTTGCCAAAATCGTTTCTGAAAAAAGGGACAAAAGCATATAATCAATTTGTGAAACGATTTATCCACAAAAATATCGATGGAACAATCTCTTTAACCGATGCTTGCTCTGTAGCAGGTTTGGGTGGAGAACCAAAATATCGTGATGGGAGTTACCAATACTACATCACTGAACCAATACGTGAAAACGATCCAAAAGCAGTCGGGCCGTTTATTATGGTAAGTACTTTGCTTAAGAAGTAATTCAATATTTCTGAAAAATTTAGTCATTTATGCTCTTGATGAAAAGATATACAATCATCTTCTTGATTTTTATTTCTGCAATAAGTCTAATGCAAGCGCAAACCGTCTCCTTTCCTGGAGCGGAAGGCGATGGCATGTTTACCACTGGAGGAAGAGGAGGGTCAGTATTATATGTGACCAAATTGACAGATGATGGATCTATTGGTACTTTTCGTTGGGCGATAAATCAAACTGGTGCTCGAACAGTTCTTTTTAAAGTAGCGGGTCTTATTCCTTTGACTTCAGAATTGCGAATTAAAAACGGAAATCTAACTGTTGCTGGCCAAACTGCGCCAGGTGATGGAATTTGTTTGAAAAATTACCCTGTTGTAGTGCAAGCGAGTAACGTTATTATTCGTTTCATGAGATTCAGAATGGGAGACGAAGCCGCAGCGGCAGATAAATTGGCCGGTAATACGGCGTACGGATGGGATGGCGCAGATGCGATTTGGGGACGTAATCTTTCAAATATTATCATCGACCATTGCTCCATGAGCTGGAATATCGACGAATGTTCATCATTCTATGATAATCAGAATTTCACGCTTCAGTGGTGTATTATGGCAGAGAGTATGAGAAATTCTGTGCACTCTAAAGGAGCACATGGTTATGGTGGTATATGGGGTGGAGAACCTGCCTCATTTCATCACAATATTCTTGCTTTTCACGATAGTCGCAATCCGCGTTTTTGTGGAAGTAGATATACGAATAGTCCTTCAACACAAAAAGTGAATTTCGTAAATAATGTAATTTATAATTGGGGCGGCAATAGTGGTTATGCCGGCGAAGGTGGCTCATATAATATTTTGAATAATTATTATCGGTCAGGTATTGCACGCAGTACGGGTGTTGTAAGTTATAGAATTTTTAGTCCAAATGGTGATGATGGCTCTAATAGCCAACCCGCAGGAATTTGGGGGGTGTTTTACCTAAATGGGAATGTGATGCACAATTATAGTGCAGTAACAAACGATAATTCGATTGGGTTTCAACCCGTAAATCTTGGTGCAAAAAGCATAAATGATATTACTTCTTCAACTCCATTTGCCATTCCACAATTAACAGTTCAGTCTGCAAATGAAGCTTATAATAGTGTAACTTCGTATGCTGGAGCCAGTCTGCGTAGAGATAGTGTGGATAAACGAATTGTCAGAAATATTTTAAATGGAACGGTCAGTTGCACTGCTGGTAGTAATGGTAGCACAGGAGGTTTTATCGATTCTCAAAAAGATGTGGGTGGCTGGCCTGCTTACAATTACGATTTAGCATCTGTTCCTGTTGATTCTGATGGTGATGGAATGCCTGACTCTTGGGAGATTAAGAATGGACTGAATACTGCTTTGGCAGATGGTAATGGATACAATCTAAGTATAATCTATACTAATTTAGAGGTTTATTTGAATGAATTAGTCGAGTCTGTAGTGAATTTAGAACTTTCGTCAGTCAGTGAAAAAAGAGATGAATCCTTTTTAATGTACCCAAATCCTCTGAAAGTAGGCGATGAAATTCATATTAAAACTCCCAAACTTCTGACAAAAATACAAATCATCTCTACCGATGGAGTTTTGTTGAAGAATGAACTAGTTACTGATAATATGGTGGTTCTTTCATTAAAAGGAGTTCCGAGAGGAATATACATTGTAAAATGCGAAATACAAAAAGGATCTTCATACACATCAAAACTAATGATTAAATAACACATCAATGAAATCAAAAATAATCCTTCTACTATTTCTTTTCATCAGTTTATATATTCAGGCACAAATTCCTGCATTCCCTGGCGCTGAAGGTGGTGGTATGTATACCACAGGAGGAAGAGGTGGGAAAGTATTATACGTTACTTCACTAGCTGATGATGGCTCAAAAGGAACATTTCGTTGGGCCGTCAATCAAAAAGGATCTCGAATAATTTTGTTTAAAGTATCTGGATTAATTAGCCTAACCAAGACGCTATCCATTAAAAATGATTCTGTTACAATTGCAGGCCAAAGTGCTCCAGGAGATGGTATTTGTATAAAAGATAATGACCTGTTTATTAATACCAACAATGTGATTATTCGTTTTATGCGGTTTAGATTAGGCGATTTGGTCAAAAATCACGATCCCGATGCATTGGGTGGAAGAGATCATAAAAATATCATTATCGATCATTGCTCAGCCAGTTGGTCGGTTGACGAATGTGCTTCATTTTATTCAAATGAAAATTTCACAATGCAGTGGTGCATCATTTCTGAGTCTCTCAATAATTCGGAACATCCGAAAGGTGCACACGGATATGGAGGAATATGGGGTGGTAAAAATGCCTCTTTCCATCATAATCTGATTGCCGATCATAGCAGCCGCAATCCGAGATTCAATGGTTTACGCCGTGCTGGATTAAAATACAATAACTCATTGGACGAAGAGAGAGTTGACTTTTGTAATAATGTGATTTATAATTGGGGCGAGAATAGCTCTTATGGTGGCGAAAGTGGCAAATTTAACATAGTCGCCAATTATTTTAAAGCTGGTGATGCCACGAAATCGACCATTCGACGACGTATTACTAACATCGATATGGATGCAAACCCATCGTTATGTCCTCCGGGCTATGGAAAATATTTTATAGAAAATAATTATGTAGTTGGTTTTCCGGATGTAACCAAAAATAATTGGAAAGGAGTAGATTTTGTAAAAGGTGTTAATATCTCTGACTGTAAAGCTACTGTTCCATTTGAATGTACACCTGTAAAAATCGAAAAGGCAACGGATGCATATTTAAAGGTTTTGTTGTTTGCTGGAGCATCGTTTAAACGAGATGTAGTGGATGCTCGAATAGTAAAAGAGGTTGAAACAGGTGTGAATCAATACAAAGGTTCTCTTTCAGGAAAATCAGGACTGATAGATTCGCAAACCGATGTTGGCGGTTGGCCTGACTATAGAATGGGAGAATTGTTATCCGATTGTAATTCAGACGGAATTCCTGATGGTTGGTTGGAAAAGAATTTTCCGGGGAAAAATGCAAAAGATATAAATTCGGAAGGATATACCTTCTTGGAGGTTTATCTGAATAGTCTCGTGCAGCCAAATGTTGATAAACCCAATGTCAATAAGAAAAGTAAAAAGGAGTAAATCATGAAAAGCGTCATTTTAGTACTTCTTTGTCTATTTAGTTCGGCACTTTATTGTCAGCAACCCAAATACGATATTGTGGTTGATCGCAATGGAACTGGCAATTTCAGAAATATACAGCAAGCGATTGATTCGGTTCGGGCTTTCAATCCATCAGGTATTGTGACGATATTTATTAAAAAGGGATTTTACAAAGAAAAGCTTTTGATTCCTACTTATTGCTGCAATATTCATTTGATTGGAGAGGATCGCGATAAAACGATTATCAATTATGACGATCACGCCAATATCAATAAAATGGGAACGTTTCGTACTTTTTCTATGAAAATTTGTGGAAACGATATCACGATGGAGAATCTAACAGTCGAAAACTCAGCAGCACAGTTGGGTCAGGCGGTAGCTCTTCACGTAGAAGGAGACAGGGTCATATTTATTAATTGCAAATTCTTGGGGAATCAAGATACGATATATGCTGGCAGAGAAAATATGCGCCAATACTTCCTCAATTGTTATATCGAAGGAACAACTGATTTTATTTTTGGTCCGTCAACTGCTTGGTTCGAAGGGTGTGAAATCGTATGTAAACGTAATTCTTACATTACTGCGGCGAGTACACCTCAGAATATTAAATATGGTTACATTTTCAATAATTGCAATATCCGTATGGCAGATAGTACTGTCACAGCCGAATATTTGGGTCGTCCTTGGCGTGCGTATGCAATGGTTTTGTTCATGAACTGTACTCTTCCTAATGAAATCAGAGAAACAGGATGGCACAATTGGGATAAAATAGAGAACGAGAAAAGTGCTAGATTTATGGAATACAACAACAAAGGAGAAGGCGCAAATACTTCAGCACGTGTATCTTGGATAAGAACGTTGACCAAAAATGAGGCTTCAGAATATACTCTAGAAAATGTGATGAGAGGTTTTGATAATTGGAATCCTCAGAAAGCGACAAACAAATAATTATGAACAGTAGAATTATTATCCTGGGAATCATATCTCTGAGCGTATTTTTAGTTTCTTGGAGCACAAAACCACGTATCTTCTCCATCGGTGATTCCACCATGGCCAATTACGATACCGTTAAATTTAGTGGTGTCAACGAACAGCGAGGTTGGTGTCAACTGTTTCCAGAATTCTTAAAAAGTGATGTTGAAATAATCAATTCTGCTCGAAACGGGCGAAGCTCTAAATCGTTTTACTACGAAGTATGGACTAAGTTGCGCAACCAGCTTAACCCCGGCGATTATGTTTTTATTCAATTTGGGCACAATGACGAGAAAAACAACGGATTGGATACAGATGAAAATGATACCACTGCACGTGGTACAGCGCCGTATGGTCAGTATAGCTTTTTTCTCCAAAAGTATGCGAAAGAGGCTCGCGACCGAGGAGCAATTCCAATTCTGTTTACTCCAGTTGTCCGACGCTATTTCGAGAATCAGCATCTTACCCCAAAAGCAATGCACAATTTGTCGATAAATTCAGAAAAAGATTCGAGCCTCAATTATGTATCAGCAATGAAAAAGGTAGCGGTAGATTTGTCGGTTCCATTGGTCGATTTGACAAGTTCGACACAGCAGTTAGTCGAAACTCTAGGTCCAGAGAAATCCAAAGAGATCGTTTATGTTGTAAATGATGACACACACCTGAAACAAGAAGGGGCTCGCCGTTTTGCTTATCAGGCGGTAATAAGTTTAAAGGCGTTAGGGTTGCTTAAAAGTGAATTAAAATAAATATCTTTAATACTCTTTTTTGACACAGTAAATAGTTTTTTTTGAACCATGAACACAAAAATAAGGCAATGTTAGTGCCGATTTATTCTTTGTAGAGATTTATTCAAAAAGTACACCTTCTTTACCGGAATCTGCACATGTTTTTTTGCTTTTTAAGGTTGCTTTGTATGCTATTTGCGATTTAGCAACTATTGTTATTAACTTTAAAATCTAAGTATTATGAGAAAAACACTCTGCACATTAATGCTAACAATCTTTTTTGTTTGTTATGCTAATGCTCAGACCGTTGTTACTGGAGTTGTAAAGGATGATTTAGGTGAAGCTTTGCCTAGCGCTACTGTTACAATTAAAGGAACAACCACAGGAACGATTACTGATCTGGATGGTCGTTTTAGCCTAAAAGTTCCTGATACAAAAACCGCTGTTCTCAAAATTTCATTCGTTGGAATGAAAGACGAGCTAGTAACCCTCAAAGGTAAGCCGACTTCGGGTCTCCAAATTAAACTAGAAACCAATACTCAATTACTACAAGAAGTTGTGGCGATCGGATATGGAACAGTAAAACGAAAAGATATTACAGGTTCCGTTTCGTCTGTGAAAGCGAGTGCAATTGCAGCAGTGCCAGTTTCTTCAGCCATAGAGGCTATTACAGGAAAATTGGCGGGAGTTCAGATAACAACTACTGAAGGCTCTCCGGATTCAGAAATGAAGATACGAGTAAGAGGTGGTGGTTCCATTACGGGAGACAACAAGCCGTTATTCGTAGTTGACGGATTCCCCGTTGAATCTATCAACGACATTGCCCCAAATGATATTGAGTCAATTGATGTGTTGAAAGATGCCTCGTCTACTGCTATCTATGGCTCACGTGGAGCAAATGGTGTTATTCTTGTAACTACAAAATCTGGAAAAGAGGGTAAGGTGTCAGTCAACTATAATACATTTTTAAGTTGGAAACAAATTGCAAAAACATTAAATGTTCTCCCAGCAACCGACTACGCTAAATGGCAGTACGAATTGGCATTGGTGAAAAATGATGGGAAAGCAGATTCTTATGAGACCTATTTTGGAAAATATTCAGATATGGATCTCTATAAAAATGTGGCTACAAACGACTGGCAAAATCTTGTTTTTGGAAGAACCGGATTTACCAGCAATCACAATTTAAGTATAAACGGTGGTGCAGATAAAAGCAAATTTAGCTTCAGTTATAGTCGAATCGACGACAAAGCGATTATGCAGAGATCTGATTTCAGTAGAGATAATTTGAGTTTCAAATACAATACAAAAATATCAAAGTCATTGGCTTTCGATTTCTCTAGCCGGTACGCCTCTACAAATATAAATGGTGGTGGTATGAATGAGCAAAATGAAAAGTCGACTTCCGACTCACGTCTCAAATACGCAATGATCTACACGCCTTTTCCTCTTAGAAATTTAACATCTGAAAGTGGATCGAGCGATGATACCGAATTGGGTAATTTATTTAATCCACTCACTGCTATTTCTGATAATGATCGTATTCAGAAACGGAAAACATTAAATATGGCAGGTAGCATCACTTGGGAGTTGTATAGCAATCTCAAAGCCAGATCAGAATTTGGATACGATGATTACCGCAACAATGATCAACGTTATTATGGCTCCACTACTTATTATGTTAGAAATAATGTGCCGGCAGCATATCAAAATTTACCGGCTATAATTCTCACAGAAGATACGCGTGGTACCATCAGAAACACAAACACATTAAATTATGATTTTAAACATCTGATTGGAGAAAAGAATCACCTTAATGTGATGCTTGGTCACGAATTTATTTACACAGAATCAAAATCGATGGGTACGAATGTTGTTGGATTTCCTTCATTTTTCAATTCCGACAATGCTTTTAAATTAACTACACAAGGTGTTGCCAATTCGGTGGACGATTATTATTATCCTAATTCGAAACTTCTTTCATTCTTTGGTCGCCTAAATTATGACTATAAGAGCCGGTATTTGTTAAGTGCTACATTTAGAGGTGATGGATCGAGCCGTTTCTCTGCTGGCAATAAATGGGGTTACTTCCCATCGGTGGCTACCGCTTGGCGTATCTCATCTGAACCATTCATGGAGTCTGCAAAAAATTGGTTGGATGACTTGAAGTTGAGAATTAGCTATGGTACAGCCGGTAATAATAATATACCGGGTGGACAAATGGTTCAATCTTACCGATCAAGTACAACTACATGGATCAATGGATTTACCTCTTATTGGGCACCATCTAAGACGATGGCAAATCCCGATTTGAAATGGGAAACAACCATAACACGAAACGCCGGAGTAGATTTTGCAATGTTCAATAGCAAATTGAGCGGAACAGTCGAAGCATACTACAACACAACAAAAGATTTGCTTATAAATTTCCCAGTATCGGGTACAGGATATGATACACAATATAGAAATATGGGTGAAACCCAGAATGTTGGGTTAGAGTTTTCGCTCAATTGGATTGCGATTGATAAAAAAGATTTTGGGTTAACTTTTAGTGGAAATATCGGATTTAATCAGAATAAAATCAATTCATTGGGAATCATGAGCGATTTTGGAGCAATGAGCGGTTGGGCCTCAACAGAGGTTGGTACCGATTATTGGATTTCGAAAGGTGGATCAGTAGGTAAAATGTATGGTTACCAATCTGATGGTCGATACGAAGTGTCAGATTTTTCGGGATACAATGCGTCTACCAATAAATGGACTTTAAATGATGGAGTGGTTGATTGTTCTGGAATCGTAGGAACATTACGTCCAGGATCAATGAAATTGAAAAATATTAATGGAACAACCAATGTTGTTGATGCGAACGATAAAACAATCATCGGTGATGCAAACCCGCTTCATACTGGAGGTTTTGCAATTAGTAGCCGCTTTAAAAGTTTCGATTTGGGTGTGAATTTCAACTGGAGTTATGGAAACGATGTTTACAACGCCAACAAAATTGAATATACCACTACAAGCAAGTATCAATACAGAAATATGATCACTACAATGGGTGATGGTCAACGTTGGACAAATCTAACTTCTGACGGATTAATCAGCAACGATCCAGCGCAATTGGCTGCAATGAATGCCAATACAACCATGTGGTCACCAGAGACTAAGCAATTTGTATTCTCTGATTGGGCTGTTGAGGATGGCTCATTTTTACGCCTGAATACTGTGACGTTAGGATATACATTACCCAATAGACTTGTCCGCAAGATTCGTATTCAGAATTTGAGATTTTATGTAACAGGATATAATTTATATTGTTGGACCAATTATTCTGGATTTGATCCAGAGGTTTCAACTCGCCGTCAGACAAATTTGACGCCTGGCGTAGACTATTCTGCTTACCCAAAGAGTCGTCAATTTTCTGTTGGATTGAATATGAATTTTTAATATCAAAAAACAGCAATTATGAAAAATAAAATATATAAAACTGCCGCACTGCTGTCTTTCGTTGTCACTATATATTCATGTAATGACACACTTGAAGCACCCACTCAGTCTTCGTTGGATGAGTCGTTTATTTTCTCAAATGTAACCTTGGCTGAACAAGCTGTAATGGGTATTCATCAATCGTTTTCTGAAACTAATTCATATAGAGGAAGATACATCCCATTTTATGGATTAAATACGGATATAGAATGGTATAACTCTTCCGAAAATACATCTGATGACAGAGCTCTATTGACGAGCTATTCACCATTGGTAAATAGCACACAGATGAACACCGACAACAATGCTTGGGCGAAAATGTATGAGGGAATAGAACGTGCAAATCTTTGTATCCGTGGTTTGAGAACATACGGTAATGTGACTAAAGATGCAAAATTAGCTCAACTATTGGGTGAGGCTTTGACTTTGAGGGCATATATTTACAACGACTTGATTAAAGCATGGGGAGATGTTCCTGCACGTTTTGAACCAATCACAACATCAACACTCTATTTGCCAAAATCAGACAGAGATGTTATTTACAAACAAATTCTTGCAGATTTGAAAGAATCTGAAAACTTGGTGGCTTGGCCTAACGAAAGCGCTTTAACACAAAGTACAGAACATGTGAATAAAGCATTTGTGAAAGGTTTGAGAGCAAGAATTTGCTTGGCAGCCGCTGGTTTTTCTTTACGACCTGATAAGACTGTTAGAAGAAGCAATGATCCTGAACTTTCTGTAGAAAAACTTTATCCAATTGTGAAACAAGAGTGTCTTGATGTGATAGAAAGTAAAACTTGCGCATTGGGAACCTTCAAACAAAACTTTTTAAACCTTTGTCAAGACAAAACAACTGCAGGTCTAGAGTCGTTATACGAACTTCCCTTCTCTGATGGTCGAGGTCGTGTATTGTACACTTTTGGGGTGAAACATACAACAACTGATAAATACACTCAACAGGCACAAGGCGGTGCAAATGGACCCGTTCCAACCGTTTTCTACGATTTTGACAAAGATGATATTCGTCGTGATATTACCTGCGTACCCTACGAATGGACAAATGGAGTGCAAGTGCCTCGAAAAATAAGTTCATGGTGTTTCGGAAAACTGCGTTACGAATGGATGAGTCGGGTAGTAACATCAACAAATGATGATGGTGTAAACTGGCAATGTATGCGATATGCTGATGTTTATCTTATGGCTGCTGAGGCAATCAATGAATTGGATGGGCCGAATGCTGCAGCTCCTTATCTCAGAAAGATTCGTGAACGTGCGTTCCTTACTCATCCTGAGAAAGTGGATACCTACATGTCTTCCGTCATAGCAAACAAAGAGACATTCTTTAATGCTATAGTTGACGAACGTGCATTGGAATTTTGTGGCGAGATGCTACGTAAATCTGATCTAATTCGTTGGAATTTGTTGGGTTCGAAATTAAACGAAGCCAAAACAAAATTAACCGCATTGGCAAACCGGTCGGACAATTATTCAGATCTACCTGATAAAATTTATTACAAAACAGCGGCAGATGGTGAGTCGTTGGTAATATATGGTTTGGAACATGGAGATACTGATGCTGCCGGAGCACTCCTCAATTATCCTACAAATAAAGGATGGTTTGTGAGCAATGGATTGAACAATTTGACGGACATAAAGGTAAATTCTTTGTTCCAAAAAGAACCTGATACCCATCAATTCTGGCCAATTTGGCAATTCTTTTTGGATGCAAGCAATGGAACACTTACCAACGACTATGGTTATTAATAATCGGAACTTAATATTTACATACAATGAACAAGCCAATTAAACATATTCTATTCTTATCATATTTCTTGATGGGATTGATTATCTATTCCTGCGAAGATTTGTCGCAGGAGTTAACATCGCTAACGACTGATCGCGTATTTCAGCCAATTAAATTCGCTGCTGCTATTAATAAAACTCAAGTGACTTTCACTTGGGCTCCAGTTGTAGATGCTGTCTCTTATACATTACAAGTCAGTACCGATAGCCTTAACTTCTCTACAATGGCGATTGATACTACTATCACAAACCTAACCTATGTGCAGGAATTAGCTGGTAGTACTGCCTATTTTGCAAGAATCAAAGCAAATGCTATAGACGAAACAAAAAGCTCTAAGTTCAATTCAACACTCTCTTTCAAAACTCCAGCAGAGAATCTTTTTTTCGGATTTATTGCGAAGATGACTGATATGAATACGATTGAAGTCAAATGGACTCCAGGAGCGAATGTAACTCATCTTTTGTTGACCGCAGCAGACAATACAACAAAAATGGTTCCGATATCTTTGTCTGAAAAAACAGTAGGAGACATTGTTGTAGCTTCATTAGAAAATTCAACCTATAAAGTACAACTTTATAATAATGATATTTTGCGTGGAACAAGTAGTTTTATTGTAGAAGGAGATACTTATTTAGCTTCTGGTTCAGATTTGCCAACAGCATTAGCCAATGCCTCAAGCGGTCAGGTTTTAGTGTTAGAGCCAGGTGCAATCTATCCGTTGGGTTCTACTACATTCCGTTTCAATAAAAACGTGAAGTTGAAATGTTTCAGTGAAACAAATCGTCCAGTACTTTGTCTTACAAATGGAACACCGTCAGCAACAAGTAGTATGCTTGGGTTTGAAGATGGTTCTACATTGCAGTATGTGAAGTTTGAGAATATTGACTTTACTGGATATTGTGATAACAATACAGCGTCTATCAAAATTGGTTATTTGTTTAACAATAATCTAATGACCAATGTAAGTAACCTTAGTTTCAAAAACTGTAATCTGCATAATTTTGGTAATACAACCATGAGAGTTCAGGGTGGAAAGAATCAAACAATTGACTCTCTGATTTTCAATAAATGTACGATTTATGATATTGGATTTAATAGCACTTATGCAATTGTAAATAGCAATAGTGCCGATTTTATCAATTATATTAATTTCGATAATTGTGCAATCTACAATTTCAAAGGATCATTGGTGTTACGTACGGGTCAGCCTATGAAGACGATTTCTGTATCAAATTGTACAATTAATCAAGGTATGCTTGATCCCTCTTCTTCTCGATATTTGATAGACGCGAATACTTCCACATTTACTGGTAGTGGTATTGTTATCTCAAATTGTATTTTTGGAAGCTCTGGTGGAGTTTTGGGGGCAAACGGTGTGCGTCAGACTAGTGGTGCTCTCACTGTTGCCGGAAGTTATTATACGAACGACTATATCGATGATCCCGTAAGTGTCGTGATTTCTTATTCAATTAAAAAATATATGACTGCGTATTCTGGGGCATCCACATCATTGTGGAATGATCCTTTAAATGGATTTTTTTCCTTTAAAGATGCCAGTTTTGCGGGTAAAAATAGTGCAGGAGCAATTTTCTTTAGATAGTGTGTATTGAAAGTTGAGTTTGAGTTGGTTGATACCCCAAATATTCTTACGAATGTTTGGGGTAATTTTTGCATCAAACAAATTGATGAACTTTATATTACGGAAATTATGAAACATCGTGTACTCAATTTGCTTTTTGTAGGTTGGCTTTCAATGACAGCCTCTCCGGTCTTGTGTCGTACGAATATTGATTCGACATATACTACTCGTCAAGCTTTGATTAAGATTCAGAAAAAATATCCGAATGCTCGAATTCATTCACCCAATTTTTCTGAACTTAGAATAACGAAAAATATTGTTTATTCTACAGTTAAAAATTCGATGGGTAATGACAAGAATTTACATCTTGATCTATTCTCTCCTGAAAAGCAAGCGATTTATCCGGCTCTTTTGATGATACATGGCGGTGGTTGGAGTTCTGGAGATAAATCGATGGAAGCAACAATGGCTGCATCCATTGCGCGTGAAGGCTATGTCTGCATTCCTGTGGAATATAGGTTGAGTGGTGAGGCGCAATATCCGGCAGCGGTGTATGATATTAAAAATGCCATTCGATGGCTGAAAACCCATGCTACTGAATATGGAATTGATACGACAAGAATTGCAATAGAAGGAAACTCAGCGGGCGGTCAGTTGGCAACTTTGGTTGCTATGACGAATGATGTAGCACTCATTGAAAGATCTGGCCAAAGAATTAGCATTTCATGCAAGGTTCAAGCAGTGATTGATATTGACGGAATTGTCGATTTTCTAGCTCCAAGTTCATTAAACCTTGATAGAAAACGTGGTGGATCTGACGTGAAATGGTTGGGTTGTACTTTTGAAGAAAAACCGCAAATCTGGAAAGAAGCCTCACCCATATTTTGGGTAAATGAAAGGTCAGTTCCTGTAGTTTTTATTGCAAGTTCGCAAGCTAGATTTCATGCTGGAAGAGGAGAGATGATTGAATTGTTGAATCAGTATAATATTTATAATAAGTCATATACATTATCTGACAGTCCACACTCTTTTTGGTTAGTTGACCCATGGTTTCAACCAACTGTAGATTATGTTTTGAGATTTTTACATAGACTATTCAATCCTTAATTTTTTACATAAAAAAACCTGCTAGAATAATTCTAGCAGGTTTTTTCGTTTTATCAAATAAATTATCTAACGTTGATTTTGAAGTTATTCAATTTGTTCGCAGATTTAACTGATACTAGATACAAACCTGATTTCAAATTAATGATGGTTTGACTTCCAGTTGCTTTTGTATTCTCGATTAATTGACCATTAATAGTATAAATCGAGATTGTTTCATCCATTGTGCCATTTACAACTATTTGTTTCTCACGACTAAAGACTTTCACATCCAAATAAGATGGATTTAAAGCAGTAGCCAATCCCTCACCTGTAACGAAAGGAGAGAAGTTGCTAAATGTGCAAGTAAAAGTTCCATTACTATATGCCGACCAAACTGGTGTATAAGCACTATTTTCATAATGATAGACAACTGGTTGGTATGTCATTGATACTGGAACAACAGATGCTGAAGGAGAAAGTGAGAGTATGGTAGACGATGCTACGGCTGGTGTTATATCCCATTCTCTTGGATAGAATATTTCCAAATCTCCTGCTGTTCCCGAAAGGGTAGAAGATACCTTTACAGCAAATGAAGTGGCAGTTACGGGGTTAACACTTGCAGGGTCGAAGCTGCTAGCTGAAATCCCGACAGGGATTTGAGTTGTAACACCTGAATTAGCTGGAATATTTACTTTCCCAGCACCATCGGTAATCACATAATTAGTAGCTGAACCACCATTGATTGTAGTGCCAACAGTTAAGTTATTTGCGCCTAAACTGATTTTCCCAGATGTCAATGTCAATGCTCCACTTAAAGTAGTTGCTCCACTTAGTGCAACATTACTAGAGTTGTTGATTTCTACATTGTTAGCAGCTGTAAGTAAAGCTCCAGTTGTTTGGGCAGTAACGCCATCGAAAATGTAATTTGCGGAAGCATCAAGTGTTTTGGTACCTGACGTAGCAACATTACCATTTACACCACTTGTATGAGTGGTTTCTAGAGTTGAACCTGCATTTAAAGTAAAAGCTCCTGAACCATTAAATACGCTACTTCCCATATTCAATCTAGTACCTGCTGCTACTTCCATTGGGAATCCACTACCAAATGTAACACCTGAGCCAACTGTTAGAGTTTGAGTTCCATTTTTTACAAAGAACAATTTTGACACAGTTTCGCTTCCGCTTTTTGTTAATGTTGTATTTGAAACATTTACATCTCCTGAAACATTCCATGCGTAGTTTGCCGCGCTATTTCCGCTAATTGCTAACGTACCACCTGAAACGGTAAGATTACCTCCAATAATGACATTCATTTTAGCAGAAGTTGCTGATCCTGAAATTTTAAAATTAGTAGTTGCTCCAGAGAGTACAAAGTTTCCTTTAATTTCAATATCGTTTGCAATAGAACTATTCGTTAATCTAAACTCCGATGCTCCTGAACTTGCAAGCGTAAAATTGCCATAAATAGTAGTTTTTGCGGCAACACCCCATACAAGGTTAAGATTACTTGATTGACCAACGCAATTCCAAGTGAAATTATAGAAATTCTGTGAATTGTTGTTTGGAGAAGAAGACGTGGCACCTGTAATTAAACAAGTAGAACCAGTTCCCCAAGTAGATAAAGGAATTGTACCTCCGTTTTGTGAGTGTTGATATACTCCTCCATCACCAAATTGAAGTGCCCCGGTAGGAGTAACGGTACCGAAATTTACAATTGTGCCATTCACTTGGCAATCAATAACATCTGCTCCATCAGCAATTGTTAGTGTCTGTCCTGTGCTTACAGTGATTGTTCCACCAGTTTCTACAGTAATTTGATCTGCTGATTTTGAAGCAGCAACTGTTACATTGTGCCCTGAACGAATAGTGATAACATTGGCCGAAGCAGTTGGAATCAATGAAGAACTCACCCAACTTGAAGTGCCGTCAGCTGATGTCTCCCATGTAGATAAGTCTCCCCAGTTTCCATTAGCTGCTGAACGGAAATAATCAGTTGCAGAACTACCAAACGAGACTGATACTGCGTAGATTTGAGTTGTTCCATCTTCTGCGGTAACAGTGAAATTCACAGGATTTGTAAAGTCAGTCACAGTTTCTGATAAAGGATTAACCGTTGCATTTGCTGATACTGTAATTGTTGGAGTCAATGTGGTTTTATCGGTTCCAGGTGTTACATACACAGATACTGTCTTCAGAGCTTCATCGATGGAAGATGATTGTTGTCCTGCAAGACTAAATGCCGTAATCGCTTTTTCTGTACTGAGTGTGCGAACTGAATTTGAAGCAGCTGATTCAACTGAATTTCCTGTTGAAACGCCATCGCCAACGGCAATTACTTTGTAAGTGTAGTTCGTGTTAGATGATAATCCAGTAATAACTGAACTAGTAGAATTGGCAGCAATACCCGTAACTGTTTTAACCAACGCATTTGTGCCGTCATATACATTTACCTTATAGCTGCTTTCATTTGCAACATCGGACCAGTTGGCCGTAAATCCTTGATTCGTTGGAGTTGTGGCATCCGAAACCGTTGGAGTCGTTAATATTGAAACGCCATTAACCATCACCGATACAATATTACTCGTAACATCAGAACAGCCACTAGCAACAACGTAATACCAAGTTGTGCCTGCCGAAGCTGTTGAAGGAGTATAAGTAGAACTAGTTTGACCGACCAAAAGCGTTGAGCCACTTGTGGATTGAGTTGAATTGCTATACCATTGATAACTACTTGCTCCAGTTGCTGTAACAGATAGAGCTGTTGGAGCATCGTTTTGTGCATAAGTGGCTCCACTTGGTTGTGAGCTTATTGATGTAGCAGGTGAAGTGGCAACTGTTATAGAAGATTCGGCAGTACTAGAATTGCAACTTGCTGTAACGAGAGCATAATAAGTTCCAGGTCCTGCATTTGCTAGAGTAATACCACTACCAAGATTCGATCCTCCTCCACTTGGAGCAGTATACCACGCTACTGTACCTCCAGCTGAAATGCCATTAGCCGTCAATGTTTGTGTTGCGCCAGCACATAATGTACTACTTGGAGCAGTTACAGAGGTGATTGCGGCAGAGATACAAGCTGAGGTAATATTCACATAACTAATATAGGAAGAACCTGTAGTTGTAATTGCTCCTTCAGCTGCACTTGGTGATAAAATTGTAATGTTTACTGGTACTTGACTGTTGATTACAAAATCATTCGAAGAGCAAGTCCCATTGCTATATGCCCATACTGTTCGGCTTAATTGTGCATTATCAGAAACGCGGGTTACCGTAATAACAAACCCTCTTCCCACCGTTCCATTGGCTTGTAGAGTCATTGTACCACAATTAGGTAAACGATATGTTACGTTTTTTCCTGTATTCAAGTTCATATCATTAGCTGTAGCAAAGCATTTTCCATTTCTGGCAGCTGTGCTAGGTGCACTTGTTGATCCTGCCCAAGTAGCAGCCACAGGATTGGTGTAAGATTCTGTGTATCCTTGCATCGTAATTGGGAAAGTTCCCGAATAGGTGGAAGATTGTGCCTTCACGCCCAAAATACTCAGTAGCAAAAAAGCCATGAGTAAAATTGAATTTGTAGTTGTTTTTTTCATGTTGAATTTTAATTAATTGGTTTTAAAAATTAAAAGTTTAGTGGTGATTTGTGGTTAACTAAAATAATTTGTGTTTGAGATGCTATTCATATATGTATATCATACAATGACACGTCAAAAGTATGGGATAAATATTTTTTTCTGTTTCAGTTTTTGATACAAAAGGTAGATAAATTGGTCAGTAAGCTTAATAAGGTAATTTTGCTAATATTAAATAATTATAAGAAGTGAAAGGGGATAAAGAAAAGGTTCTTTGAGTTCAAACTTGAGTTTTTGAATTAGCTATAAAGATTGAATCTAAGCTTACTTGAAATCTGGATTTTAATGGACTAAAATATTACCATTTATTTGTTTGCGAACGTATGCGAGCAGATATTAAGTGGAGAGTAAAAATTTAAAATGATAATATGTAGAATAAATTAACTGATAGAATGAACGTTAGAACGATTGTGCTTTTATAGTTACGATGATAACTCTTTTATGTAATTTAAATCTTAAAAAAAGCCTGACAGATTTTTAAAATTCTGTCAGGCTAATATTGAGTTTCTTAAGTTCGTGATTACACTATTGGCTTGCAATCAAATAATCTCAGAATATGTCGATCAAACAAATTAGTGGTAACTTGTTCGCCGATAATTTCTGGATATGCTTCCAAAGTTGCGTAATATTCTTCGCTGTGTTCCACCGCAATTTTATATCCAACGTGTATTAATTGACGAAGATTTGGATTGTATTCAGGGTGATTTGGGATGTGTCGCAGTGCATTCACAAATTGCTCACAGCTCCAACCATTCACTACCTCTGCAGTTGGCAATTCATCTGCTTTAATGTTAATCACTTCGGCGTAAGGTTTGCATAATTCATCCATTCTTGCCAATGCTTCTGTGTAGATGGTTTTGGCTAACTTTAAAGGAGCATCACCAGCCAACGCCAAGCCAATAACCTCTTCGAGCCAGTTGGTTCCAGCTGTTTTTACGTGAATTCCTTTGTTGTATTTTTTGAGCATACGCTGAATGGCAGGGTAAATCGAGAATTTATCACTTCCAGAGTGTACGCTCAATTTAAGATTTGAAGGTAGTCCAAATTCCTGCACCGCAAATTCTATTACTAAAAGCAAAAATTCAAATTCGGATTCGAATGCCACCACATCGCCTACGTAATCAACACCCTTGTTGAAACGTCCTGAAAATCTTGGAGCAATGGTTTGTGCTGGAATTCCCTCGTGTGCCAACATGCTTAAGATGAAAAGCATCTCAACTGGTGTTTGCGGAGAATTTACTTCGTCCATCGATACTTCAGTGACAAAATTGTCAGCCCCTTTTGCCTTTTCAATGTGACGATAGATTCTTCCTGCCTCTTGAATAGCGAAAAGATATTTCTTTGCAATAGATTGTATATCCGCTTCGGTCACAAGTACTTTATGATCTGCGCTCAACAAAATTTCTTTGCCGCAATACTTTAAATTGCGCGCTACAGTTGCAGCTACATCGCTTTCATCAGCACTTTTTCCAATAAAATCAGCGACGTCAATGGTGAAGAAGTTGGAACTATCGATAAATTTATCAACATTTGAAATATTGATGTGGTCGGCATCCACGAAAAATGGGTCATTCCATCCGAATTCTTTTACCGCATCATTCACCGCATTCCATGTGTCTGCTGGAGTTGTGTGTATGATAGAATGCTCACGGTTCGATTTATTCCAAACGGGAGTAACATCAACACCAGCTTGTTTGGCTTTTGCGATTGCTTTTAGTTGTGCTACAGCTTGGTGGCCAAAACGGTCACCGATTCCAAAAGATAATTTTCCTATTTTCATAGTCTGTTTATTTAAAAGGTTAACATTATTCGTTTCAAATCTTACACGCTGAATTTTATTTTGAAGGAGCGTTTGATATATTAAAGAAATGCTTCTGCGAGGGTGTAATTGAAATTGGTAAAACAAATTTATATAAGTTAATCCTAATAAATTGATTGGTAAATCAGATTGGTCAAAATGTTCCTATTATTGACCAATTATTCAACCTTTTGGAATGATTTTGGATATTCTTCATTATGAAATATAAGATTATGTCAATTTTCAAACTTGAGAAATGAATTGTGTAAATAGTGGAGTTGATTTTCTTAGGTTGCAATTTCAATGATTGACAAATAAGATCATAGAAAATGGTAGAAGAAATAAACGCTTGAGTTATCGATTGAATCGTTGAGAGTTTTTCTTGTGAAGATAATCAGAATTAAAACTAGAAGCGGCAAGATTTTATGAATCTTGCCGCTTTTTTAATCTAGAAATTTAAAAATTCTACTTCTTTTTTCGTCTCTCTCTCGCCCATTCCATCACATTCGCAGGTGGTCGTTCGTTTAGAAGCTCTTTTTTCATAAAATCCATGTAAGGAGTCACGTGGTGATAAAACATTTTCCACCCTTTGCAAAGGTAGTTTAGACCTGGTTCTCCGTCTGCAGTTGTTAAGAATCTGTTTTTCGGGCATTCGCCATGACAAGCAAATAGCACATCGCAGTTTTTGCATTGTGTCGGCAGTTTATCGTATTTATCGGTGCCAAATTTCAATTGTTTCTCCGAATACATCATCGATGTCAGTGTACTCGTATTAAGATTTCCAAGTTTGTATTCTGGAAAAACATAGTGGTCGCAGGAATATACGTCACCATTGAATTCCATTACTCCCGCATGTCCACAGTGTTTGGCAAGTGTGCATAGACCTGGAGATTGTCCCATCCAGTTTGCCAGCGTAGAATCAAAAAACTGCACATAGAATTTACCAACGTCTTCCTTTATCCATTCATCGAAAATGCCACACAAGAATTTTCCCCATTGAGTGGGAGATACAGACATGTCGCTCAACTCCGCCTCTTCTTCGGGCAAGGATAGTTTCAATCCACTTGCGTGATTAGAGATGCGTTCCACGATTGGTGAAAACTGAATGAATCGACAATCAATGCTTTTGAAGAAGTTATAAAAATCGACCGGATAATCAGCATTGAAATCGTTGACAACTGCTAAGCAATTGTATTCCACACCATGTTTTTTCAGTAGATTGATGCCTTTTATTACTTTGTGAAAAGTCGGTGCACCACTTTTATCGCGACGATACTCATCGTGAAACTCCTGACCACCGTCGGTGGAAACTCCAACCAGAAAATTATTCTCTTTCAGAAAAATACACCATTCGTCAGTTAGCAGTGTGCCGTTTGTTTGTAGGCTGTTATCAATTTGTCGACCATTGGCATATTTTTTCTGGAATTCTAATGCCTTTTTGTAAAACGAAATGGGGCGCATCAGTGTTTCGCCACCATGCCAAGTAAACATTACTTCTCTCTGTGTTTGAGAGTTTAGATATTCCTCCACGAATTTCTCGAGCAGCTGCTCGGTCATTATTTTGTTTTTGTATTCGCTATATAAGTTGCTTTTTTCGAGGTAGTAGCAGTAGTGGCAGTCGAGGTTACATAGTGAGCCTACTGGCTTCAACATCACATACATCGGTTTTGCAAAAGGTGCAAAGGTTTGCATTGTCTTATGTTTTTTGTGAAAATGAACTGATTAAGGGTGTGAATATTGGTATTTGACAAAAATAGGAAGAATATTCTAGCTTAAAATAACAAAGCCTCTAAAATCTAATGATTTTAGAGGCTTACTCTAGTTTTTTGTACCCGGAGGGGGACTTGAACCCCCACAGCCGCGAAGCCAAAGGATTTTAAGTCCTTCGTGTCTACCATTTCACCATCCGGGCAGACCTGGAGCGAAAGACGGGACTCGAACCCGCGACCCTGACCTTGGCAAGGTCATGCTCTACCAACTGAGCTACTTTCGCATTTGCGGTTGCAAAGATAGAATTGTTTTTCTTTTTTACAAAGTTTTAGTGCAAGAAATATCCAAAAAAACCACTATTAATCGGCTTTCAGTTGTAAATTGTTATTTTGACACCATTGGAAGAGATACCATTGTAGCGTTTCAGCGGATATTTTGCAGGACCCTCTACCGGATTGCCGAAGCCAGAATAAATCTCAAACTTCGATTTACAAACAGGGCATCGAGCAAATAGTTGGTCTTCGACAAAAACCCTTATCGTCGATTTTGCTTCATTCGGACAAGCCAAATCAAAAGCATAGAACTTATCCAATCCGTTTTCTGTACCGTGAAATACCAATACGCCACCATATCCAATTTGTTCCGAAACAGTTCTTCTAGTGGTAAATGATTTGGAACTATTAAGTGGAACTAACCCAATATCAGTTGTACTCAAATCTAGATTGATAACCACTCGTGCATCAGGTATCGGACTAAAGTATTCGGTATCACATGAAAACCCTAATCCCATAAAAAATAGTAATATGAGTAGTTTTTGTTTCAATCGAATTGTTTTCTATTGGTTTCCATTATATGTAACTTCCTTTCGTCGAAGAATATTGTCAATTTGTTTCAATTCATCTTCACTAAAGTCCAGATTCTCGATTGCTTTCAGGTTATCGGCCAATTGAGCTACTGAGCTGGCTCCAATAATCAAGCTGGTCATCCGTTGATCTCTAAGCGCCCAGGCCAAAGCCATTTCTGCTAATGTTTGTCCTCGATTTTCTGCCAATTCATTCAACTTCATCGCTTTTTCGATTTTGTATTGAGTCACCTGATCGGCTTGTAGGAATCCTTCGGGGCGTGCAGCGCGTGAGCCTGCTGGTATGCCGTGCAAATAGCGATTAGTGAGCAATCCTTGCGCCAGTGGAGAAAATGCCACAAAGCCTACGCCATGCTCTCCTGCAATTGGGAGAATTTTCTCCTCAATGTCTCTGGCAAACATACTGTATCGATCTTGATGAATAAGACATGGTACATTTTGTTCTTTCAGGAATTTGTAAGCAAAAATTGTCTCTTTTGCTGGATATTTTGAAATGCCAATATAGAGCGCTTTTCCTTGTTTTACGATATCGACTAATGCTTGTAAGGTCTCTTCAATAGGAGTGAAAGGATCGAATCGATGCGAATAAAAAATGTCAACATAATCGAGTTGCATCCGGTTGAGGCTTTGATCGAGGCTGCTCATTAGGTATTTACGCGAACCTCCATCCCCGTATAATCCATCCCACATCAAATGTCCTGCTTTGGTGGTGATAATCATTTCATCTCGATGAGCAACAAAATCTTTTTTGAATATTCGTCCAAAATTGGTTTCGGCACTACCCGGAATAGGGCCGTAGTTGTTTGCCAAATCGAAATGAGTAATTCCATTGTCGAATGCAAACTTCACCATATCGGTAGCCGTTTCAAAATTATCTACACTGCCAAAGTTATGCCAAAACCCTAACGAAATAATCGGAAGTTTGATGCCTGAATTTCCGCAAGTGCGGTATTTCATCCCGCTTGAATAGCGATGTGGATTTGCTTTGTATGCCATAAGATTGTAGATTAATATTGGTGTGTATTTCCCTTACAACAAGTGTAATGACTGTGATTCGTGCTTAGCTTTGCAGCAATTCTTTTTCTGCAGCTTCTACTTTTTCAAAATCAAAATCATCCATCACTTTTTGCATCAATGCCGAAATCTCATTGTTGCATAAATTGCCAACGCTTCCTTCGTGTGTGTGCAAAACCGTTTTGTCAGGCGTAAATGTGCCTGCTTCAATTGCCAATCCTACTTGTTTGTATGCGTCGCGGAATGGAACGCCGGCAAGAGTCAATCGATTTACCTCTTCTACGCTGAAAATGAGGTTGTAACGGTCGTCTGTCAATATCTCTTCGTTTACTTTCATTCCTTTTATCATCCGATTGACCACCGTCAAACAATCCTTTAATTCGTCGAATGCTGGCAAGAAAATCTCCTTGATTATTTGTAAATCGCGGAAATAACCAGAAGGTAGATTATTGCTAATCAGTGTAATTTGTTGAGGTAACGCCTGGATTTTGTTGCATTTTGCACGAGTCAGTTCGAATACATCTGGATTCTTTTTATGCGGCATAATGCTCGAACCAGTGGTATATTCTGACGGAAGTTTTATGAAATTGAAGTTCTGGCTGTTAAAAAGGCAGGCATCGTATGCCAATTTCGATAAAGTTGCTGCAATTCCCGCTAAAGCATAGGAAACGGTTCGCTCCATTTTACCACGCCCCATTTGTGCATAAATCACGTTGTAATTCATGGAGTCGAAACCCAACAAATCTGTCGTCATTTGCCTGTTTAATGGGAATGATGAGCCATAACCAGCGGCAGAACCGAGTGGATTGCGATTGCATATCCGATAGGCAGAAAGCATCAATTGCATATCATCTGCCAAACTTTCGGCATAGGCTCCAAACCACAAACCGAAAGAGGAAGGCATCGCCACTTGTAGGTGAGTGTAGCCCGGCATCAGCACGCTTTTGTTTTTTTCGCTTTGTAGAATCAACGTTTCGAAAAGCTGATTGCACAATGACACAATTTCTGCAATTTGAGCACGAGTAAAGAGTTTCAAATCAAGCAAAACTTGATCGTTACGCGAACGACCACTGTGTATTTTTTTACCGATATCGCCTAATTTTCGGGTCAGAAGCAATTCTACTTGTGAATGTACATCTTCCACTCCTTCTTCAATGACAAAATCACCTCTGTCTGCCGATTGGTAGATATTTTTCAGTTCAGCTTGGATGAGCTTTAATTCTTTGGCTTCCAGAAGTCCGATGCTTTCGAGCATAGTCGTGTGAGCCATAGAGCCCAACACGTCGTATTTTGCTAGATAGAGATCCATTTCACGGTCTTTTCCAACGGTAAACTTTTCAATTCCTTGATCAGTTTGCGTGTTTTTATCCCAGAGTTTTTGTGCCATTTTATTGGATTTTAGAGCCAAGATTTAAGATTTAAGACTGCTCAGCTTGTCTTTATTCTTTTGTCTTTACTCTTTGTTTTTGTGTCTTAAAAAATTAATATGGAAAACCAGCTATTAAATTAGCCAGTTTGTCTATTGCTTCTTGCAACGGTTTTGATACCATTCCCTTGATAAAAGGGTTTAAATCAGCTTCTAACGTTAGTTTTGCTTTTGTTTCGTTTTCAGCACTCTCTTTTAACTGAATCCAAACAAAGAAATCGATTGGTGCTAATTCCGATTTGAATTTAATTGTTTTCGGTTCCTCCTTTTCTATAATTCGCAAGCCAATTTTTCCTACAGGATCTACTGAGAAACGAAACGAATCTGAATCAAATTCGATGTCTTTCAACTTGTCTTGAGGGATTTTATCTTTTACTTTTTCTAGATTAGAAAGGTCCGATAATTTGGCATAAACAGTTGTAATATTAGTGCCAATTGTTTTTATTTCACTTTCAAATTTTGACATATGTTTGTTTTTAGTGTATGAAATCGAAATGCCGTTTCCCTCAGAAAACAGCATTCACAATCTTTATTTTGATATAAGTTTTACTCTTTCGGTACTATTTCGCAGGATTCCATTTTGCAGGATCTTTGCGCCATTTTTTGAGCGTGTCGAGGTCTGTTTCTTGTATGTAATTTGTTTTTACAGCCTCTTCCAATACTGCATTGTAGTTGCAAAGTGTAATTAAAGGTACATTGGCTTCTTTAAATTTGTCTTCTGCAACTTTAAATCCATACGTGAAAATAGCCACCATGCCAAGTACTTCGCATCCATCTTTTCTGATAGCTTCTACAGCCTTCAGACTGCTGCCTCCAGTAGAGATAAGATCTTCGATAACCACCACTTTTTGTTTGGGTTTCAAATCACCCTCAATCAAGTTTTCCAATCCGTGATCTTTCGGACTTGAACGAATATAGACAAAGGGCAATCCTAATTCTTCAGCAACCAATGCACCTTGAGCAATGGCTCCGGTAGCAACACCAGCGATGGCATCCACTTTGCCGAAATTTTCAAGAATAATTCGAGAAATTTCAAGTTTTATTAAGCCACGAATTTCAGGATATGAGAGGGTTTTGCGGTTGTCGCAATATATGGGCGAATTCCAACCAGAAGCCCAAATGAATGGATTTGATGGTTGTAATTTTACAGCTTTGATTTTCAATAATTTTTCAGCAACTAAATTTTCTAATTTTTTCATCTTGGTATTTCTGTTTTGGTATAATGATGCAAAGTTAACGATTCGAATCGAAAGAATTTGCCTGTTTTCTCTTTTTTTGGTATAAAAAAGGCAATCTTTTCGAGCGTGATTGACATCAATTATGGGTTTCTATTATACGAAAAATGCGCCAAAAATCAGGTAATCAAGATTATTGGCGCATTGCATTTTATTATAAGTCTTTAAATTTTAGGTGAATGCTTTAATATCTTGGCATCCAGGTAGAAGAAAATCTCTTCGGCAATGTTACTGCAATGGTCACCCAAACGCTCTAGTTTTCGGAATACACTTATCAGGTGAAGACATTCGTATGCCCGGTCAGGATTTGCTTCGATGTATTTTGCAAAAACATGTGCTGCTCTGTCATTTAATTCATCAACCACCGAATCTTCGCTAAAAATGGATGCTGCTATACTCGTTTTTTCATTTTCAAAGGCTTCAAGCCCGTGAACCAGCATCTTTTTTACCTCTTCTACCATTTCTCTCAAATTGGCTTGTGTAATCAAATCAGCATCAAGGCTGATGGATGGATGAGTAATCAAAAGGCGAGCAATACTATTCGCAAAATCACCGATTCTTTCTAGATTCGCATTGATTTTAAGAACTGCCAATACAAATCGTAAATCAATCGCCACTGGTTGGTGAAGTGCAATTATATTTTCGCAGAAATTATCAATTTTGAGCTCGTATGCATCCACTTTCTTTTCGCGCATCGATACTTGCATGGCCAAATCTTTGTCGAAAGAGAGAATGGCTTCACCAGATTTGCCTACTTGCGAAATCACCAATCTCCACATGTCGATAACATCTTGGCGAAGGGCTGTTAATTCTTGTTCTAAGTGTCTCATGTTAGTTATGAGTTATGAGTTATTAATTATGAGTTTTGAATGAATTAGCACATTGAAAACTCATCCAAATCGACCAGTAATGTAATTCTGTGTAGATTCTTTTTGTGGATTTGTGAATATTTTGGTCGTATCATCGTATTCGATCAACTCACCTAAATAGAAATAAGCTGTTTTATCGCTAACGCGTGATGCTTGCTGCATATTGTGTGTAACGATGATGATGGTGTAATCTTTCTTTAGTTCGTAAATCAACTCTTCAATTTTGGCTGTAGAGATGGGGTCAAGTGCCGAAGCTGGTTCATCCATCAAAACCACTTTCGGCGAAATAGCTAATGCTCTAGCGATACAAAGACGTTGTTGTTGACCACCCGAAAGGGCAAAGGCCGATTTTTTCAATTTGTCTTTCACTTCATCCCAAAGTGCAGCCGATTTTAGTGATTCTTCCACGCGTTGTTCTATAAATGAATTGTCTTTGATTCCGTTCACACGAAGACCGTAGGCGATGTTTTCGAAAATTGTTTTGGGAAACGGATTTGGTTTTTGAAACACCATTCCCACTTTTTTGCGTAATTCATCGACACGTACATTTGGCGCATAGATATCTTCACCTTCAATCAACACAGAACCCGTCATGCGAGTGCCATCGATCAAATCGTTCATGCGATTGAGAATTCTCAGGAAGGTCGATTTACCACAACCTGATGGTCCGATGAATGCAACCACTTTATTCTTTTCTACTTCGAGGCTGATGTTTTTCAGCGCATGAAAGTCGCTGTAATAAAAATCAACATTTTTTGCTTCAACAGTTAGCATACTATATTTTTATGAGTTAGTTCATTTTTACTCTCTTCGAGAAGAAAGTGCGTAAGAAATTCGCGAGTAAATTTACAATTAATACAATTGCAATCAAAACGAGTGCCGTTCCGTAAGCAATTCCGCGTGATGCTTCTATGTCAGTTCCACTGGTAGAGATTACGTATAAATGGTATGGCAAAGCCATTACTTGGTCGAAAATGCTGTGGGGCAATTTGGGTAAAAAGTAAGCGGCAACTGTGAATAGGATAGGAGCAGTTTCGCCCGAAACGCGACCAATGGACAGAATTAAACCAGTGATAATGTTTGGGAAAGCCATGGGCAAAATAACTTTGCGAATGGTCTGAAGTTTTGTTGCACCCAAGGCTAAACTTCCTTCACGAAAAGAAAAGTCGATTGCTTTAAGAGATTCTTCAGTCGTGCGAATAACCAATGGTAACGATAGCAAACCCAACGTGAGTGAACCAGCCAGAATAGAATCTCCAAATCCCATCGTATTTACGAAAAGTGCCATCCCAAACAGACCGAAAACCACCGAAGGTACACCGCTGAGATTGTTTGTCATTACCCGAATAAAGGCTGCAAGCTTGCTGTTTGTTGCATATTCGTTCATGTAAATGCCAGACATGATGCCGATAGGGAAACTAAAAAGGCTACTGCCAAGTACTAGCACCAATGTGCCTATAATAGCAGGGTAAATACCGCCTTTGGTCATTCCTTCTTGTGGTGCTGTGGTTAAGAATTCCCAATTAATAACGCCAATTCCTTTTGTGGTGATAAATCCCAATATTAGAATTAGCATGGCAACCACTGAGTAGCTCATCAATTTGAACAAAGTAAATGCAATAAATTGCGATCTTCTTTTTCGTTTGTCGATTTTACTTGTTTTATCTAATGGAGTCATTCTTTATCGATATGATGTTTCTGATTATTACTTATTTTTGTTTTTTTGAAATAAATTCAACGCTGATACTCAACACCATCGTGATGAGAAACAAAATACAACCGAGAGCAAAAAGCGCTTGATAATGCGCACTTCCACTGGCCGCTTCTCCTAATTCGGCTGCAATGGTTGCAGGAATGGTTCTAACTGGTTCGAGTAATGTATGAGGAATCACGGCTGCATTTCCGGTCACCATCAATACGGCCATCGTTTCGCCAATGGCACGACCGATACCCAAAACTGCTGCGGAGGTAATTCCCGATTTTGAATAAGGAATGATCACCTTGTAGATAGTTTGCCAGTGCGTTGCGCCTAAAGCAAGACTTGCCTCTTTCATGGCTCGAGGAGTTGTGCGCATGGCATCTTCGGCTACCGTAATAATGGTGGGTAATGCCATAATGGCCAATACCACACTACCTGCTAAGGCAGTTTCTCCAACTGGTAGTTGGAATATTTTTTGAAGAAATGGAACCAAAACGACCAATCCGAAGAATCCATAAACTACGGACGGAATTCCTGCTAGGAGTTCAATAATCGGTTTTAAGATATTGCGAACACGCATCGTGGCGATTTCTGCTAAATAGACTGCTACGGCTATGCCAAATGGAAGAGAGAGTAAAATTGCTCCCAAACTCACCCATAAAGTGCCTAGCAAAAGTGGCAACAGCCCGAACTGCGCCGAAGGGCTTGCGGTTGGATACCACTCTTTTCCACCAAAGAAATCTCCTGGGTGGATGGTCTCTTTGTCTAATGTGATTCCGTCGAATTTCTTGGCAAGGTATTGTTTCGGGAGGAAAAGTACAATGCCAGGATGGCTAGCTGTTAATTCGCTGGCTTTTGCAGGGATGTTTTCGAATTCCGCTCCAAGTTCTTCTTCTGTATAGTAATTTGTTAAGTCGCTTAAACGAACGACCTCTATAGCTTCATCTTTTCCGCCCAGTTCCGCCCAGTTGCTTATTTCACCGTCAAAAATCTCCTTAATTTCATACGAGCTGAGTGATTTTACGGTATTGGCTTTGTTCAAGGCAATCACATAACCCTCTTCTATCACTGGACTTCTGAATAGACCTGATGCTTCTTTAAATAAGAAAAGTACAATTAATAAAATGGTGATGCTTGTGATACTACCGCTTAATAGCAATGCTCCTTCGGCTAATTTTTCGAGAAATCTTTTCACAGGATAAATATTTAGTATTCAAACTCTACTGTCAGAGAGGTTATCGTTATCTCTTGTCTATTTTGCCTGCAAAGTAATATATTCGATGTTAAGTATTCGTGAAAAATATATTACAAACATGTTACAAAATGAAATTTCCTTATTATATATAATAGTGTGAATAGTGACAGGATTGAACTTCTATCAAATGTAACAGAATTGTAATACATTTGCCAAAAAGATGTAATACGAAACATATTCCTTTGCATCCGAAACTAAAACAAAAAACTAAATTATTTATGAAATTCAAATCATTTGCTTTGGCTTTGGGTCTAATCTCTACGACAGTAGCTTTTGCTCAAGAGGAAAATGTTGATCCAATTGAAGGATTAAACCAGCGTGTAACTTTATTGGAAGATGCCAAGACTGTTAGCAGTAAATTAAAATTCAGTGGCTATATTCAAGCACAATGGCAAACTTCACAAATTGATTCGTTGGGTAATAAAACCAACGATATGAAAGTAGGAACTAAGAACAATGCTTCTGAGCCTAGTGATTACAATCGATTTGGTATTCGACGTGGAAGATTGAAAGCCACCTATACCGATTCAGGTTACGAGGGCGTTGTTGAGTTAGATATTAATGAAAAATCGGTAAAAGTGAAAACTGCATCGGTTCAGGTGCTTGATCCTTGGACAACTTTATTTTCGGTAAGAGGTGGGATATTTGTAAGACCGTTTGGATATGAATGTGAATACTCATCGTCGAAACTTGAGTCGCCTGAAAGAAGTAGAATTACACAAACACTATTTCCAGACGAGAACGATTTAGGAGTGAGTCTGATTGTGAGAGCTCCAAAAACGTCACCTTGGTATGTTCTGAAATTGGAAGCTGGTCTCTTTTCTGGTAATGCAATAAGCCAAGATAATGATAGTAAAAAAGATTTTATTGGACATATAACTTATAGTGACGCAACAGCTTCATCAAGATATGGTTTTGGAGTTTCGCTATACTCTGGGTTCATTATGCAACCGACCGTAAATGTCTATAGCGGCTCTGCTTCTGGTTACAATTTGAGCAATCTTGCTTCTAATCTAAATGGTTTTGCTAAACGTCAATATATTGGGTTCGATGGGCAATATTCAATCAGTTCTAATTTTGGATTAACATCGTTACGTGCTGAGTATATATTCGGGAAACAACCAGGTAGCTCTTCAAGCTCGAACAGTAACAACGATGGTACTGCACCTGTTGTAACTGCAGACACTTATATTCGTAATATCGCTGGTGGTTATGTCAATTTTGTGCAAGATATTGCAGACACTCAGCATAGTATTGTGGTGAAATATGATTGGTATGATCCAAACACCGATATCAAAGGCAATCAAATTGGTGCATTATCCAAAACTGGTAAAGCAGATATTGCCTATTCAACCATTGGATTAGGGTATCTTTATAGAATGAATAACAATGTTCGTCTTTCTGCTTATTACGACATGGTAACCAACGAAAAAACGAATGTAAAAGGTTATTACACAAATGTGAATGATAACTTATTAACAATTAGAATGCAATACAAATTTTAAACAAGTTAGTAATCTAAACAAGTAAAATAAAGAAATTATGAAAAAGTTAGTATTAGTAGCATTGATGGTTTGCGCTTTAGTACCATCTTTCCAAGCTCAAAAGTTGAAAGGTAGCGATACCGTGTTGCCATTGGCTCAAAAAGAGGCCGAATCATTTATGAAAAAAAGCAAAACCAGTGTAACGGTTACCGGTGGTGGTAGTGGTGTTGGTATCTCTGCTTTGATGGATGGTACAACCGAAATCGCAATGGCTTCACGTAAAATGAAGTTCGACGAAAAAGTGAAATGTCAAGAGGCTGGTAAATCAATCGTGGAAAAAATTATCGCTTACGATGCATTGGCAGTTGTGGTGAATCCAGGAAATAGTGTGAGCAAATTGACTCGCGAACAATTGGAAGGAATCTTTACAGGTAAAATCAAAAATTGGAAGGAAGTGGGTGGTTCAGATTTGAAAATCATCCCTTACTCTCGTGAAACAAGCTCTGGTACCTACGAATTCTTCAAAGAGCACGTGTTGAAAAACAAAAACTATGTGAGTTCAATCTTGAGTATGCCAGCTACTGGAGCCATCATCCAATCTGTTAGCCAAACAAAAGGTGCTATCGGTTATGTCGGTCTAGCATACCTGAACAAAGATGTAAAACCAATTCATGTATCGTTTGATGGCAAAAAGTTTGTAGAACCTTCTTTAGAAAATGCGATGAACAAAACGTACCCAGTAGTACGTCCATTGTACTTCTACTACGAGAAAAAATCGGAAGCTAAAAACAAAGCCTTTATCGATTTCGTTCTTTCTGCCGAAGGACAAAAGATTGTAGATCAAGTAGGTTATGTGCCGTTGAAAAAATAATTAGAGTTAAGCAAAAGTGTTGTTTATAAGTCGCTATCGGAAATTGTTTCGATAGCGACTTTTTGTTTCAGGTAGAATTATTTGTTACACAATTTTATAACATTAGTCATAAAGCCTTAATATACGCCCTCTAATTTTGTGTCGATATTTGAACCAAAATTAAGACGGCACAATGCAAATTCTATCTTCCGATTTCATTCATAATTTAACGCTCTACGGATATTACATACTCTTCATTCTGGTCTTTCTGCAGGAAGTTGGCGTACCGAGTCCATTACCCAACGAATTGGTGATGATTTTTAGCGGATACATGGTATTTCAAGGGAAACTACATCTTTTTTATGCCATTCTTTCTGCGTTTGCTGGCGATATCTTGGGAAGCACCATTCTCTTTATTGCGTTCTATTTTTTCGGAAAACAAATTATGTCCCGTAAACCCAGTTGGATTCCAATATCAGAATCGAAACTTAATAAGTTGAGTCAACGGTTGCAATCGTTTGGCTCAGCCGGTTTTTTCCTCGGCAGACTATCACCATTCATCAGAGGTTACGTATCCGTCATCTCCGGATTGATGAATGTTTCTCCGAAACGTTTCTTGCCAATTATTGGGGCAACTGCTTCGTTGTGGGCAACGTTCTATATTTTAGCCGGTTATCTGTTAGGTCCCTATTGGGGAAAAGTCTCTGGTTATCTCAACGAAATTCCACTCTATTTAGGCTTTATTCCATTGACAATTTTTGTAGGATATATCTTGTTCAAGCTGATTCAAAACCGAATTGCAGCAGCAAAAGCGTAATAATTTCATAGAGTGAGTGAAAGAAGAATGTTATTTCAGTTATATTTTTTTGAAACCTCCCTTGATTTAATCGCAAATGTAAGTCTGTTAGACCCAGCGGGGACAAAAATAAATACCAAACCATCGAAAAGCTGTAGAGTGAGTAGCCCATCAGCGAATTTTAGCAACACCGTCAAATTCTGTATGGGCGAGCGAGCGAGTTCTTTTCGATAAAGCATTTTTTGCTTACTTTTTTTTGCATGAAAAAAAGTAAGTCCCGCGGAAGGCGGAATATTTAATTCTTAAACAATCCGTAATTCTAGTGTAGAACTTTATTACGTGGTAATAAATTAAAAAATAACAAACAAATGAAAGTTCATATAGCTTCCGAAACCCAATACATGATTCAAGGAAATGGCGTTCACACCGCTTTTGTAGATCATGTCGATTTGATGAAATCGAAGCAGGATGTAGATGTAGTAGTCAACAATGAAGGAGTGGGCGATGTGTTTCATTGCCATACCTACGGCCCATACTATTTTCTGAAAGGACTTTTCTACAAAGGTCGCCGGGTGCATACCGTGCACGTGATTCCGGAATCAATCAAGGGGTCATTGCCGATGTGGAAACTCCTTATGCCTCTCGTTAAATGGTATTTCAAACAAGTATATTCGTATGCCGATGTCTGCATCGCTATCTCACCGCGAGTAGAAGAGGCGATTAAAGAGACGGGTGCGAAAACCGAAATTGTAAGAGTTTACAACCCAATCCCTACCGAGAGATGGAAAAGCTCTCCAAAAAGGAGAGCCGAAGGGCGCAGAATTCTAGGTATAGCGGATGATGAGTTCGTGGTTCTCGGCGTGGGACAATTGCAGGCACGAAAAGGAGTGGAGGAGTTTATGGATGTGGCGGAAGCAATACCTGGTGCACGTTTTGTATGGGCAGGCGGCCGACCGTTCAAAGCCATGACCGAAGGCATTGCCCGCATCGATAAGCGAATTGCCAATGTAACAGCCAATGTGCAATTTGCGGGTATGTTCGACCTCGACACCATGCCACTCATTTATGCTGCCGCAGATATGCTGCTCTTCCCGTCCACACAAGAGAATTGTCCGTTAGCGCCCATTGAGGCAGCCGCTTGTGGTTTGCCAGTGGTGTTTCGCGACCTCAAAGAGTATCGTTCGTTGTACGAACATCCCTATTTGAACGGAATATATATCAATGATTTCGTGGGCATCACCCGCAGAATGATGACAGATAAACACTACTATGCCAATGCGGTAATTCTTTCTGAAAATTTGGTAAAACAGTTTGATAAGCATGTAGTTCGTAAAAAACTGTTGGCGTTGTATCAACGATTATCGAATAGCATAACGAATGCGATGTCGTTGAGCGTTTGATTATTCCCACAAATAACCTCGATGAAGGCGGATTTTTACGAATCCGCCTTGTTTATGTTACGGACACTTCGCTGTCGTAAGTAGATTTTAATTGTCAACTGGCAAATACTACTTCTTCCAATAATCAGAGTAATTGTAGCCAGAATATGAACCCCTTTCTCCTTTTGTGCAAGAATAGCCCAAATCTCCTCATTTTTTCATATTTATTGCTTTTTCAAGATAAGTATCTGATTAAGATAATGCTATGTATCTTTTATTTAACAATCACTTCATAGTTGATTAGAAAAAAATGAGAAAAAAATGAGATTTTTATTAGATTGACTTCTAGAAAACCATATTAATATTGCAGCACGAAAGAATTGAGTCTCTACCAATTATTAGGTGGATAAAGCAAAAGGATGATAAGAGTTAAATTTGATGAGAGTGATTGCTTATAAATTCAATTTAAAGAAACAAAACAGACATTAATTAAAAAAGTATCAGTAACGTATGAATTCTGCTGCCATTGTCAACGACAACAGTTCGATTAACGCCTTTGAGAAGTTTAACTCTTCTTCTCGAAGGCGTTTTTGTGCCTGTGCAAGTCGGGAAAAGAGTCGTGCAAAGAGCAATCTACCTTGTGCAAGCTTGCACAAGGAGTATTACAGCTTGCACAATGCCTGTGCAAGCTTGCATCGCACCGATTCCTCCTTGCACAATGCCTATGCAGGTTTGCATCGTACCGATTCCTCCTTGCATAATACCTGTGCAGGTTTGCATCGCACCGATTACAGTTTGCACAATGCCTATGCAAGCTTACATCGTACAGATTCCTCCTTGCATAATACCTGTGCAAGCTTGCATCGCACCGATTCCTCCTTGCACAGCACCTATGCAAGCTTGCATCGCACCGATTACAGTTTGCGCAATACCTATGCAGGCTGTCATTCTGGTTATTCCTCTTTGTACGACATCAATTTTCCTAATTATATTCTAAAACCCTTAAATTAAATTCAGTATGAAGAAAGTATCATTGAGTTTTATCCGATTATCTGTTCCTACCAAGATTCCTTTTTGTCGGAATGTGGTCAACGATTTAACCGACAATCCCTTTTTCCCATCGCCCGATGAACCATTGACAAATGCCAAAGCTGGGGTAGATAAGCTGGAGGCTTCGGAACTGGCCGCCCGCGACGGCAGCCACACCGCCATTGCCGCTCGCAATGCCGACGAAGAGGAGGTAGATCGTATTTTCCGCATCTTGGCAGCCTATGTAGAGCGTATCAGTGCAGGCGACGAAGTCAAAATCCTTAGTTCAGGATTTCAGCTGACCAAGCAACCTGCCACTGCATCGAAAGCTGTATTAGCCGTCACCGAGGGAGCGAACTCTGGCAGCGTGAAACTCATCGCCAAAGCAGTAGAGAAGGCAGGCGCATACCTTTGGCAATATGCCAAAGATGCTATCCCCGACACCGAAACCGGATGGATGCAGGCAGGTACCAGCACGCAAGCCACCTTCGACATCGCAGGCCTGACGGTTGCTTCGAAGTACTACTTCCGAGTGGCAGCCATCACACCCGACGGCACTACCGACTACACCGCTCCGGTGCTGAAAGTGGTGAGCTAAAACAAATACATTAACTGATTAACTGAGTAATTGAGTAATTGAATTGGGCTGGTGTCCAGTTACTCAGTTACTCAGTTACTCAGTTACTCAGTTACTCAATTACTCAATTACTCAATTAATAACACTTATATGAAACACATCTTTCTCTTTATCACCTTATGCACGACCAGTTTTAGCCTGCAAGCCACAAACTTTCATGCACTATCCGCATCGCGCAATGCCTATCGGGCAGCCGATCAGATCACCAAACAACAAGTAGAATACAAAGAACCCGGCACGGCGGGACTGGGTAAGGTGTGGGACTTTAGCACCGTGCAGCCCATCAACGAGGCATATACCCTCGACTACTTCATTCCCGACTCCACCGATATGCTCCGCCTCTGTGGCATGGAGCACAACACCCGCTACTACTACCGTCAGCAAGCCGACAGTGTGTGGGGCGTAGGGTACGAAAACAACACGACCACGATGGAATATACTCGTCCCGAATTGCGTATGCGCTTTCCCTTTGCCTATGGCGATACCCTGCGAAGCGATTTCGAAGGAGTGGGACAATACGGTCACTTCATGGCGTTGAACGTGAAAGGCACTACCCGTGTGGAAGCCGATGCCTCGGGCGAGTTACGTTTACCACAAAACGAAACAGTGAAGAAAGCCCTTCGGGTGCATACCCTGCGCCACTATACCCAGACGGGCAAAGACAGTGTAGAGATGACCCTCGATACCTATTCGTGGTACGCCGCCGGCATCCGCTATCCGGTGTTCGAAAGCATTCGCACCACCATCAACAAAAAGGGGAACAGCAGCGACACTACCCTCTTTACTACCTCCTTCTATTATCCTCCCGAAAAGCAAGTTTCGCAAATCGAGACAGAGCCAATTCCCTTAGATAGTCTATACGAAGACGAAGGGGCAGCAGGCGTCTTCACCGAGGCAACGCTCTACCCCAATCCGGTGGTGAGCAACCTCGTGATCAAATACAAGCTGACCCGCCAAGCCAACATCTGGTTTTCGGTGCACAACAGCATGGGCGTTCAGTTTAGCTCCACTTCCCCCGAAGCCCTCGAAGCGGGCGAACACCGCACAATCGTGCCGATGGGATCTCTCAACCACGGCGCATACCTGATCTACGTGCATGTGGACGATATGTTGTTGAGAAGAGGTGTGATGAAGAAATAAAATTGATGAAGAAAACCCAGAGTATAAATTTAGAATATAATTCCCTAATATCATGAAAAAGCGTAAAGTTCAAGTTTTTGTCTGCAATAGCAGTATATGCAATTTCTACATACTATTACTTGTCTCTATTATAGTAAATCTGATTATTATAAATGATATAGATGCTCAACAACTCAATAATCGTACAATATCGTATGATTTACCTATAATAAAAACACCTGATGCTTCATCATTTATGAAATTTATTGATAATCAAGTGAATCTTTTTAACGGAAGTATTGATATATCTATACCAATCTATACCATTGAAGATGGGAGCGTAAAAATACCAATATCTATGCGATATAACACGACTGGCGTAAAAGTTAATGAAGAAGCAAGTTGGGTTGGGTTGGGTTGGAATTTAAATGTTGGAGGAATGATAACTCAGATCGTTGAAGGAAAGCTTGATGTAAATACAGATTACTGGAATACCGTAGCAAATTATCTAAAAAGTCAAACCTCAATATTAGATTATTACGCAACGACTAACTCTGTTTCACTAGCTAATCCAGGTACACCTCCTGGTGGTTTATGTTTTACACTCAATCTACAAAGTAGCATTCCAAATTTAGCAGAAAATGGAAATCTAAGACCAGACACTTATTACTACAATTTTTTGAATTACAGTGGAAAATTTTATATAGATCCGGCTGATCAAAAGGTTCATCCATTAGATGAGGGTTGCAACATTAAATTTGAAAAAATGAGTAATGGAATTGATTGGAAAGCAACAGATCCAGATGGAAACATATTTTTGTTTACAAAAAGTACCACTATTTCTAATGAAACGAATCCATATATTATGACATCTAGGAATTCTCATCTTACACAAATATTAACCCACGACGGAATGCCTGTCATATTGAGCTATCGCACGGATGCTAGTAAGAGATTCGATTTTCTAACAGCTTCAATGTATCGGGGACGAGAGTCTATTATAAATGGATATTCTCCGAAAATGATAAAGTCGACTTACGAAATTGCAACAATAGACCAAATACGGACACCAAATTTTATAGTTAGATTCAATGTTAACGACTTTGCTATTGAACGACGGGAAGATTTACCGAATGAAAGAAAATTACAATCAATAGAAATTGAAAATAGTGAAACTGGGGAAAAAAAGAATTTTGAATTTAAATATAACTACAATACATCTCCACTCAATGGCACATATTATATCAATAATGATGTTGATTTCAATATTAATAAACAATCCAAAAGATTAATATTGAAATCGTTAGGTGAGGTTGGTCTGCCTGCTTATAGTTTTGAATATGAATCAGGTCTGCCAGTGAAAACCTCTTATGCAATCGATTATTGGGGTTATTACAATGGTGAAATTACAAATAATACTATTATCCCCAACTTAAAAAATGTAGGCGTTAATTTTGCTGACTTTCCTGTACCAGAATATTCAATAGGTGCAAATCGCGCCCCCAGCCAAATATTTTCGAAGGCAGGATTGCTTAACAAAATTACATACCCAACTGGAGGTATTAGAGTTATTGAGTATGAACCCAATACATTTAATAATGAGAGACATTTATCAACAGAACAACTAAAAAAAATAGAGTTTGATATGACAAATGCTGTGAGAGTAAACGATCAAAATAGTTTAAACGATCAAACCAGTTATCAGTTTTACATAAATCAGCCAACTCGTGTCAAAATCGTTGGTCAAATCAATCGCGGAGTAGGCACATATGCCGACATACAAGATGCTTATATTGAACTACGAAGATTCACCACCTTAATAAAGCGATGGGATCTTTCTGGACAATATAATCAAAATATATTAGATATTGATTTTGAAACGGAACTAGAACCATCATCCGAAAACTATTCTATAAGTGTTCATATAAATGATAATTTAGGACCTCAAGATTTTGCCAGTTCAAAACACATCTCTACTTATTCCAAAATTGCATTCAATACCCTTTTCCCCACTAGTTTTAAATATAGCTATGGAGGTGGTTTGCGTGTAAAACGTGAATTATTATTTGACAATAAAGCCATAACACCAAGCCTGATATATAAATATGATTATGATGAAGGAAATGATTTAACAGGATCGACTACTGGCAAATTAATGACTCCACTAAAATTCCATCATATATTATACAATAATCATTTCATTAATGGATTTATTGGACAACCAACTTGCACAACATATGTGTTTGTATTCCATGATGATTATGAAATTGTTTCTTCAAATAAATATCCAGAAAACAGTTATTCTGTAGGTTCAACGGTTGGGTATAACTCTGTAACAATACATAAGGAAGGCGATTCTAATTGGTTTAATGGAGGGAGTTCGTACCCACAAGGTAAAACGGTTTACAACTTTCATAATCAAGTAACCGATGTATATCACATGAACGACTACGCTTTGGGAGCTCCTCTATGGGATCAACCGTTGAATGGGAAAACTAGGGAAAAAATAGATTATGATATCAATAATTCGTTGCTACATAAAGTGCTATATGAATATTCATATATAAAAAATCCATATGGTAGTATGATCTTTGGATCAGTTTACATTAATCACAAAATGTATAATCCTTTCACCGATCTTCCCAATGATTGCGATATGTTAGAACCTGCGCGTCTGGGTAATGCGTATGGTGAAGGGTGCTTATATACCATACCAACACATATAATTCAACTTGAAAAATATACAATAGTAAATCCAAATAATATTGTAGAGGAGCACTATTATAAGTATAATCAGATAGGTCAAATAATAAAGGATTCAATGATAAATAGCGATGGAAGACAATCATTAACACTGAATAAATACCCATACGATTTGGCTGCTAACAATACAGACTGCTACAGCATGAAACAATATAACATATTATCTCCCTTGATAGAAAAAGAGATTAAAATAGACCTTAAAACTACTTATAAGGAGAAAAATACTATTCAAGTAAGTCGGTTTTTTACAAACATATTTAACAATAATGAACAAATTCCTCTTTTCTCTTTATTCAAGAAGGAGATTGCTCCAAGTGGATTAAATTTCACTCATACTTTAAGTTATGAATATGATAAAAAATTGTCTCAATTTTCGGACGATTCGGGCCTAAAAACATCGTTTATTTGGTCTTACAATGAAACTCAACCAATCATTAAAGTTCAAAATGTAGATTATATTACTTTGAAAAATACGGTAAACTCTATTCAATCTAATATACAAAGTTTCATGATTAATTCTGTTGGAAACTTGACTACTTCAGCTCAAAGAAACAATTGGAGTACTTTTAATCAAACCTTAAGGTTAAATCTACCGCCGAATGCACTAGTGGAAACTTTTACATATAATCCGCTTTTGGGAATAACTTCTAGTACAAATTCAAGAGGAATTACAACCTATTATGAGTATGATATCTATGGAAGACTGGTTACGAAAAAAGATAATAATTTAAAACTTCTCCAAAAAATTGATTATAACTATAATCACTAATAATCTATAGTATATGACAAAGATGAGGATCAATAACGAAAAAAAACAAAGCGTATGAAACGTATATATAATATCCTTCTGCTTCTGCTTGTGACTCTCGGAGTATGGGCACAAAGCACAGACCAAAACTACATCCTTACTCGCACTTATACCAAAGATGATGCGAGTACTTTTATCGATCAGATTCAATACTTCGACGGCCTCGGACGCCCAGTAGAGACAATACAAAAAGGAATCACTTCGCAAGGGAAAGATTTGGTGAGTATGATCCAATACGACGGTCTCGGACGAGACTACAAAACGTGGCTGCCTGTTCCGGCAACTGGGGCAACGGGTACTTATGTTGATACCACGGCTTTCTTCGGGCTGAAAAATACACAATATACCAGTGCCGAAAAACCTTACACCCTTACCGAATACGAACCATCGCCCCTCAATCGGGTGACGGGACAATACGGTGCAGGGACAGCGTGGTATGCTAACAGTAAGAAGGTAGCCACTGCCTACCAGACCAATATAGCCAACGAAGTAGCTTACTACTATGTGAACAGTAGCAATAAGCTGCAACGGGCAGGCTATTATACCATCGCCACGCTATACAAAACCGTGGTGACCGACGAAGACGGCAAACCCACCACCGAATACAAAGACAAACTGGGGCAAGTAGTGATGAAGCAAAACAGCACCGATGTGCGCACCTACTATGTGAACGACGACTTCGGTCGCTTGCGCTACGTGATTCCACCTGAGGCTGCCGATCGGCTCACCTCTGATGGTGTGATAGAAGACAATAATAATGCTTTGGTATGGTATGGCTACCTCTACCAATACGACGAACGCGGGAATAGCATAATGAAGCGACTGCCCGGTTGCGACCCTATCTGGATGGTGTATGACAAAGCCGATAGAATGGTGCTTTCGCAAGACGGCAACCAACGCCGAAAGAAACAGACCAATAAAAAGCAGTGGAGTGTAACCAAATACGATGTATTCGGTAGGGTGCTCTACACCGGTATTACGTACATCGACAGTACTAAAACCCTCACTGCTTTGGGCACGGACTACAAAACACAATTGATTACCGAAACATACGATGGCAGCATAGGGTTCTACAATACAGGTTATACCTGCACAGGCAGCATCACGCCCGTGCAACCGCTGACCGTTAACTACTACGATAACTATTTCTTTCGTAAACAGCAAACGACTATCGACACAACGAAATTGATTTATTCTACCCCTCCTCTGGGTTTTGACCCGCAATACACCAACACCAAAGGACTGATGACCGGATCGCGCACCTATATCCTCGACAATACAAGCACCAACTACACCGCTACGGCACTCTACTACGACGACCGTGGGCGAGTGGTGCAATCCCACTCGTCGAATCATTTGGGTGGCTTCGATGTGGTGTACAATCACTACAGCTTCACAGGTAAGGTGCTGCAAACCCTCAAGAACCACAATATAGCCGGCACTACACCCGTACCTGAGCTCTATACCTACACTTACGACAATGCCGAGCGACAAAAAATAACCACCTATAAATACAACAGCCAAACTCCGGTCGTGCTTTCCAATATGAGTTACGACGAACTCGGCAGGTTGCAATATAACTATCGACACACCAATGCTGATACTGTAAGATATACTTATAATATTCGTAATTGGCCTACATTGCTCCAGAGTGGAGCATTCAAAGAGGAGTTGTTTTATAATGGGTTCGCCACCACCAAAGCCACCCCGTGCTACAACGGCAACATAGCTTACTCCACCTGGACGTATGGTACGTCGAGGCGAGCTTATACCTACGTTTACGATCAACTAAACCGTCTGACCAATGCCGATGGCTATCAGCTCGCAGGCTCTTCGTTCTTCAACTTGGGCTACAACGAAGCCTTTACTTTCGACAAGATGGGCAATATAATGACCCTGCAACGCAAAAAGGGAACTACGCTGATAGACAATTTGGGGAACTACAACAGCAGCCTGATAGCTTACAGCGGCAACCAGATGATGGCTGTGACCGACTATGCTGGGTCACAAAACCAATACGCCACCAAAGAGTATAACAATAAAAATCTAATCACCAACGACTTTGCCTACGACAAAAATGGCAATATGACGATGGATTTAGACCGCGATATTGTGACAATCCGGTATAATATCTTAAATTTGCCAGACACGATTCAGTTTAAGAACGGGAATCAGATTACGAATAAGTATGACGCCAGCGGGCGGAAGTTGAAGACAGATTACTTTACGATGGAAGTTCCCTTATCAAATCCGATGACACCGGGAAGCGTTGGCAATTGGGCATGGACGTGGGATGTGATAGATGAAACCGGAACAGACTATATCGATAATTTTGAGTACACGACCTATGGGAGTTCGCCCTATCAGCACGATTTGAGCCGTGTAGGCAATGCAGAAGGATATTATAGCCCATCTGGTACAGCGTATTCCAATCATTATTTGTATTATCGCAAAGATCATACCGGAGATAATCGTGAGGTATGGGATGCAATAACCAATACCACGGTGCAGCGCACACAATATTATGCAAGTGGTCTCCCTTGGGATGCAGGCTTAGGTACCTCGGTGCAAAACCGCAAGTACAACGGCAAGGAGTTTATTGAGATGCACGGGTATGATGTCTCTGACCTAGGTTGGAGAACATTACATCACGCAAAGATGCGATTTGATGCGTTTGACCCTTCGGCAGAAAAGGATTATTCGACCAGTCCGTATGCTTTTTGTGGTAATAATCCGGTGAATAGAATTGATCCTGATGGTCTGTTTTCTACTAGTTCAAAAGATATCTTTGATTTCTCATTTCAAAATGAGGGTCTAGAATCTCCTTTTCAAGCAAATTTAGATCAATATTATAGAAATCATACATTTGATTATCAGGAAGAAAAACCTACTACATCGCCAACTATTACTTATGATAGCAGCTCAGGCAAAAATAGATCGTCATCAAAAGCTGGTGATAATAAAGCTGAAAATAAAGCGAGTGCAGTAATCCCTGTGGCTTTAACTATTGGAGAAGCGGTAAGAGATATTGAAATCGTTATAGAGGTTGGAGCAACCGCAGTTATTACTGGCGCTTTAGCAATACTTGCGGTTACGTTAACTGGTGATACTGATTCACGTGAAAGAGTATTAAATAATGCTACTGACAGTGGTAAAAATGAAAGACATGGAGATAGAGGACGAACCAAAACGAAGGTAGAAAAACAACTTCAAGATTTAGAAGCTCAGCTTCAAGGTGCAACCGGAACTGAAAAGAAAAAAATAAAACAAAAAATAAAGAACATTGAGGAAAACGCAGCAAAGAATGAGAAAGGAGAGGAGCATAGTAGAGGAAATAAAAGATAAAAGATAAACGATATGGAAAAATTAGAATTAATCCCAAATAAATCATTGGGATTCTTTAAAATTGGAGATAATATAGAAAGTTATATTAATCTACCGCATGATGTAGAAACACGTGAGAATATTTGTTTTTCATATAAAAGTTATAATTTCTACACATTGAACGTAATTATTTGGACAGAAGAAAATATAATTGAGACAATTAGTTGTAATTTCAACTGTTATTGGAATAATTGCAATATAATAAAAATGCCATTTGAAGAGTTTTGCGCTAAATATAATATTAGACCAGATAAGTTTGAGAATATATATATAATTGTGAATGAGAGAGGCCAAAATCAGAAGGTTTATGATTTTGATGTTTTGGGTCTTCAAATATGGGTTTGGAGGAAAAAGATTGTTACAGTTTTAATATCAAACTTTGGAAATGTATCCTCAGTCGTCATGGATATGAAGCCGTAGAAAGATGACCGTAATGTATCAGATTTGGCGTTACATAGATAATGCGTTGTAAATCAATACTAGTGGACGATGGGATTTGGTAGGATCGCTCACTGGAACAGCTTTTGTTGATAATTTTGAATACGACAGAAGCCGTGATTCACAAGATCCTAACTTTATTGACTTAGATAAAGTGTATAATGCCGAGGGTTATCTGCATCCAAGCAGTCCTGTGAGCATGTATTATTATTACAGGAAAGACCACACGGGTGATAATCGCGAAGTTTGGTATGCGAATACAAATACCACGGTGCAAAAAACACAATATTATGCTTCGGGATTACCTTGGACAGAAGGCACAGGAGCTTCGGTGCAGAATAAAAAATACAACGGCAAGGAGTTTATCGAGATGCATGGGTATGATACGTATGATATTGTTTGGAGGCAGTATTATCCGGCAATTGGTAGGTTTCAGACTCCTGATCCAGAGGTAGAGAACGACTATGACTTGAGTCCATACTCAATGTGTGGAAATAATACAGTACTAAATACAGACCCAGACGGGAGAGTTTTTGGAATTGATAATGCGTTTGGGGCATTTGCTGGAGGAGTAGTAGATTATGGAGAGCAAGTGGCAGCTAATTACGCCACGGGTTCAGAAAGCCCGTGGACAAACAATATTAATCTTGTTTCAATTGGAACAGCAGTTGTTGTCGGAGGATTAACAAGTGGAGCAAGCGCAGTTGAAAGTGTTGTTGCTAAAACTTTAATTAAAGTTGGAGCAACTGCTATAAGCAATACGGTTAAAGTAACTACATCAAAAGAAGGCTTGAAAACAGAATTCCAAACAAATCCTATCAATGTTATAAAAAACACTGCTATTGATTTGACCGTAAACAAAGCGGCTGGAAAGTTATCCTCGAAACTTGTTGGAAATCCTTTATCAAAAGTTGGAACTACAAATGCAGGAAGATTAACCAGTGGAATGAAAACTGTGGTTAAATCGACAGGAAACAATATAACCAGAAAGGTGACAGAGAATGTTAAAAGAGTGGTAAAAACTGTAGCTAAAGGTGCAGCTAAAACCACTGAAAGTTCCACAAAAGCTTTAATGAATAAGAAACAAGAAGAAGTCAAAAAGGGAACAAACCTTTAATACCCTTGTTGGTCGTAGCGTGCCAAAACCGTAGCGCGGTCGTTCGGCATAGTCTCCTGACTATGTCGTGCTAAAAGCCAGCCTCCGGGCTGGCAACGTATCGCGAAGCGAGAAGAGTAAAGCGGTTTCAGTCCTCAAGATTGAAGCCGCTTTTGCATAAAAGATAAGAATCGTTATCTTTGTGAGCATTGGTATATAAAGCCTAAGATATGAGTAGCGGATGTCAAATAAAAGAGCAACACGAACTTCATTACTTGACTTTTCAGGTGGTGGAATGGGTGGATATCTTTACGCGACAGATTTATCGGGATATTGTGATAAACAGTTTGCAGTATTGCCAAAAGAATAAAGGGTTGGAGATTTACGCATTTGTAGTGATGAGTAATCATATTCATCTGTTATCGAGAAGCGAAACGCGAGATTTGAGTGATATTGTACGTGAGTTTAAGAGTTTCACGGCAAACGAAATATTGAAGGTGATAAAGGATGAGCCTGAAAGCAGAAGAGATTGGATGTTGAATATCTTTGAATTCGCTGCTAAACGACACAAACGATGCGAGAAACATCAATTCTGGACACACGAAAATCATCCGGAGATTATTTATAGCAATCAGTTTATCGATCAAAAGATTAACTATATCCACGAAAATCCTGTCCGAGCGGGCATTGTGGAATATGCCGAAGATTATCTCTATTCGAGCGCAAGAGCTTATGCCGGAAAGGAGTGTTTGTTGGAAATTATACCTGCCTTGCGGTCTGTTGAGAAAATTGGATTGATGCGAACTATTCCTTAGCTTTGAATTTGCAAGCGAGGACGCTTGCTTTTAGCAATGACGTAGCGAGGACGCTACGCCAAACGACTGCGCTACGGTTTCAGTAGGCTACGCCAAACTAGGGGTGAAGGAGTTGCAAAAGACATCTCAAGTGTTTCTAAATTGACAAAAAGTGCTGCCGCAACTGAAAAGGCTATAATTTCAAACCCCGTTCCTAGCCGATTAGCAAGAGTAGTACCTGCTAATGTTGAGAGTAAAACGCTAGGGGCTCCTAATGCTCCTGATGTTTTTGTAACGGATCCTGCTGATATTGCTGGTCTTAATGCAACTCAACTCTCAGAAAAATTAACCATTCCACAAAGTAGTAGTGGATTTAGGATAACAGAGTTTGATACACCTAGTACAGGTATAAGCACTCCAATAAATCGTTCTAATCCAGGTTTTGTAGGCAATGGAAGAACAGCTGGTGGGGCTAAGGAGTTTACAATACCTAATCAAGAAACACCAACAGGAGCAACAACTATAATCGTAGAATAAAATGGGACAAATTAAAGAAGAAGAATTTGAATTGCGTGGCAATTGGATATTTAATGGATCTACAATAGACGCTGATAATGTTTGTAAAAGAATTGAGAATCTTATCTCAGAATATTTGACTGAGATTGCAGTTGATGAGAGTGGTTGGGAAAAGTTATATCAAGACCCAGCAGATAAAAGATATTGGGAATTAATTTATACAGAAAGTGAAATGCAAGGAGGTGGACCTCCAATGTTGAGAAATTTATCGAAATTTGAAGTGAAGAAGAAATATGGTAATGTGTGGTAATGTGTTAGATTTGGTGATACCAATTCAAATAGTTGAATACCTATAATAATTAGCAAACAATATCGAAGAGTGGTGGGTAGAAATGCCCTCGTCCCCCAGATATGAAGCCGTAGAAAAATAATGAACCGTCGGGGCGTGATCTGTGATCCGCCCCTTGGTTATTATGGGCATTTGCAATGCAAAAAGAAAAATAATTCCCAACAAATCAGTAATATTGCAGACGTAATGTATCGCACCGAAGTAGTTGTCGGATCAAAGATCCTAATAATACTAAAAAGCGAGATTGCAATTAGCAATCAGCGGAGCTAAATCTCGCTAATGTACAACAACATAGTGCGGTATATCCGGCGCGACAGGAGATTGGAATTGGAACAAATATAAATGGCTTTTAAATGCTAAATTTTAATATATTTATTATGTTTAATTTTAGAATAATCACCTTCCTATTTCTCAATCTGATTTTCATTGAAAATAGCATAACAGGGCAAGAAATAAGTGCTAATCTGCAACTAACTTATCAGGATAAAGATAGTTTATTAGCGATCCTCTCTTTAAAAAATGAGACTGCAAAGAAATTGTATTTGGTTTGTAAAATTGATGAAATTGGGTTTGATGATTGGCTTCCAATTCAGGCTCAATATGCAAATTGTTGCGACTCTGATGATACTAACAAAAAAAATCATTCTTTTATTAAAAAGGGAGATGTAAGAGATCATATAAGACTTACACTCCCAGATATAAAAAAACGGTATCAATTAAATCACACAGGAGAAAAAATAGATATTTTTGAAGTTGTGGAACATTTAATGAGATTAGGAGGATATTACAAATTAAGTAATACTGATTCAGATTCAAGTAGATATTTTGATGTGAATTTATATCGACTAATTAAGAAAGAGCATGTATTAATTGATCCAGAAAATGACTTTTTCATTAAACATACTGTTATCTTAGCACCAAACGAAAAGAAGATTTTTTACTTTAACTTGGATTATCTATTATTGAGAAGGGCAACATATCAACTTCTCATTGATTACAAAACTAACAATAAACTCTTCAAAGAAGAAACCAAGTTTCTAGACCAACTAGGTTATCATCGGTTTAAGGGAAGAATTACCTCTAATGTTATTCAAGTTGTTTCAGAATAACCCCCAGTCGGTCGTAGCGTGCAATAAACCGTAGCGCGGTTTGGCGTAGCGTCCCCCCCTTGTTGGTCGTAGCGTGCCAAAACCGTAGCGCAGTTTGGCGTAGCGTTCTCGCTACGTCATTTCTAAAAGCAAAGCTCCTGCTTTGCACATATATAAAGAAAAGCAGGAGCTTTTAAATAAAAACGACGTAGGCAGAGCCATACGCCGAAGGGCTGGCTGAGGTAGAGGCTACGGTCAAAGCGAGAAAAGTAACGCGGGTTCAGTCCACAAGATTGAAGCCGTTTTTGCATAAAAGATAAGAATCGTTATCTTTGTGATTGTTGGTATATAAAGCCTAAGATATGAGTAGCGGATGTCAAATAAAAGAGCAGAACGAACTACATTATCTGACTTTTCAGGTGGTGGAATGGGTGGATATCTTTACACGACAGATTTATCGGGATATTGTGATAAGCAGTCTGCGCTATTGCCAGAAGAATAAAGGGTTGGAGATTTTCGCATTTGTGGTGATGAGTAATCATATTCATCTGTTAGCGAGAAGCGAAACGCGGGATTTGAGTGACGTTGTACGTGAGTTTAAGAGTTTCACGGCAAATGAAATATTGAAGGCGATAAAGGACGAACCTGAAAGTAGAAGAGATTGGATGTTGAATATCTTTGAATTCGCAGCTAAACGACACAAACGATGCGAGAAATATCAGTTCTGGACGCACGAAAATCATCCCGAGATTATTTATAGCAATCAGTTTATCGATCAAAAGATTAACTATATCCACGAAAATCCTGTTCGAGCAGGCATTGTGGAATCTGCCGAAGATTATCTCTATTCGAGCGCAAGAGCTTATGCTGGAAAAGAGTGTTTGTTGGAAATTATACCTGCCTTGCGCTCGATTGAGAAAATTGGATTGATGCGAACTATTCGTTAGCTTTGAATTTGCAAGCGAGGACGCTTGCTTTTAGCAATGACGTAGCGAGGACGCTACGCCAAACCTTAGTAGGCTACGCCAAACTAGGGATGCAGCACATCCAAAAAATAAATAAAATATAGAGATGAAAATTTATTATGAATTATGGACTGATTGCATTACGAAAGCAAGGTCTTTACCCAAAAATAAAAGCGATTGGAAAGTAAATACATTACTTTTTATATCAATGGCTATGGCTTTGAACTTAGTTTTGATTTTGTTTATAATTTCGACACTAGGTATTACTGAAAAAATCTTTATAATTCCAATTGATATTTTTCCTGGAACAAAGATAGACGCATTCGTAAGTTTCTTTCTTTCTTATTTGCTGCCATTTCTTATCATTAATTACTACTTTATTTTTTATAAAGAAAAATATAAAGAAATACTTCTTAAATATAAATACAGAAATGGCAAATTGTTTTTGTCTTACTTTTTTGGTTCAATTGGTGCTTTAATATTGTATTTCTTGATCGCTTTTTTGGTGGTAAAAGTGTTTTAGTATATGGCGGTGCGACTACTCCGTCCTGTCGGATATGAAGCCGTAGAAAGGTGAAGTTGGTCAAGGCGGATTTTATTAATCCGCCTTTTCTATACTATAAGCACTTGCCTGCGGCAGGCAGGTTTATAATGCGAAAAAACAATATATTTGTTATCGGTACACAGTTAGCTCCGCTGAACGTTGTTTCCTCATAATACTAAAAAAGCGGGATGGTATATCCCGCTAACGTACATCGCCATTCTACGGCTAATCTGTGGGGACGGGGGCGTTCGTGTTAAAAGCGAAGCTCCAGCTTTGCAGAAGTAAAGCAGGATCCTTAAAAAAATGACATAGGCAGAGCTATATTACCTTAGGGTAAAACAGTAAAAGTGATCAGAAAAACATCACAATCTTCCTAGATTTCGTTGAATTCCAGCGAATTTGGTACGTTTAATAGGAGAGTGGCGCAAGGTAGTGCGAAAAGATGTTTCGTCCATTTTGTGCCATTGTTCTTTGGTGTAGGTGAGAATATCGGCTGTAGGATTAAACTCTGCGACGTGGGTTGGTTTCGAAAACTTGTTCCACGGGCAAACAGTTTGGCAAATATCGCAGCCAAACAAGCGGTTATGCAAATGTTCAGGTTCTTCAGTTGTAAACTCCCCACGTTTCTCGATAGTGAGGTAGGAGAGGCATTTGCGGGCATCGAGTGAGTGAGGTTGAAGTGCATTGGTCGGACAAGCATCGATGCATCGGTGGCATTCTCCGCAGCGACTTGCCATTGGTTTATCGTAATCAAGTTCCAAATCGATGATTAATTCTGCCAACAGAAAAAATGAACCCATCCGTGGGATAATCAGCAGATTGTTTTTGCCAATCCAACCGATTCCTGCTTGTTGCGCCCAATGACGTTCGAGCACGGGTGCAGAATCCACAAATCCTCGTCCAGTGGTTGGCTCAATCTCTTCGTTGATGAGTTGTAGAAACTGATTCAATTTCTCTCGAATCACATCATGATAATCTTTCCCATAAGCATAGTAAGCAATTTGAGGCAGATGCTCGGCTTGTTTTGTTTCGGGGTAATAGTTGAGAGCTAGGACTACGATGGAGCGAGCACCTTCCACTAGCAAAGTGGGGTCGCAACGTTTTTCGAAGTGATTCGCCATGTATTCCATCTCGGCATGATTGCCCATGTCGAGCCAATTTTGGAGATGGTGTTCCGCAACGTTTCCGATGTGTTTTGCCTCGACTAGTCCGCAGGCATCAAAACCCAGTCGGGTGGCAATTTGTTTGATTCGGGCTGTCTTTTCGGAGAGGGAGAGCGACATTATTTATAACTTTTGACGGTACTTGGTTTCGTCTTCGTCTTGTAGAATGTTGAGGTAGCTATTGTAGCGCGATTCACTGATGCGATGTTCGGTTACAGCTTCGATAACAGCGCAACCCGGTTCGTGTAGGTGAGTGCAGTTATTGAACCTACATTGGTGTGAAACTACGAATATTTCGGGGAAATAGTGTGCGATCTCTTCAGCTTTGAAGTCGATGGTGCCAAACCCTTTGATGCCCGGCGTGTCGATGATATAGCCGCCCGAGGGCACTTCAAACATCTCAGAAAAGGTGGTGGTGTGCATTCCTTTTTGGTGATAATCGGATATGCTACCCGTTTTAGCTTTCATTCCCGGGATCAAAATGTTGATGAGCGTCGATTTCCCCACGCCAGAATGACCAGAAAAGAGTGTGATTTTGTCTTTGATCTCCCCTTTCAGCTCTTCGATGCCATCGCCTTGAGTGGCAGATACTTTGCGACAAGGGTAACCAATGCTTTCGTACAGATAAATCAATGCATCGGTATATTCCATTTCCTCATCGCTCAGCGTATCTATCTTGTTGATGATAATCTTCACAGGAATACGATACGCTTCGGCCGAAGCGAGAAATCGATCGATGAAAATGGTGGAAGTGACGGGATTTGAGATAGTAACAATGAGCAATGCTTCGTCGAGATTGGCGGCAAGAATGTGCGACTGTTTCGAAAGGTTTGAGGCGCGTCGAATGATGTAGTTTTTGCGCTGCTCTATTTTATCGATAAAGGCCGTTCCTTCCTGATTGATAATGATATGCACACGATCTCCCACCGCAATAGGATTAGTACTACGGATGCCTTTCAGACGAAAGTTTCCCTTCACCTTACATTCGATAAAGCGATTATCTTCGGTTTTCACCTGATACCAGCTTCCCGTATTTTTTACAACTAATCCGTTCATATCTTTTGTTTTTTGCCACGAAGGCCTAAGTCTCAAAGATTCACAAAGAAATTTTTATTTAAGCCTTTGTGCCTTGGTGGCAGAAAAAAATGCTAAGGCGCATTGAATAGGATATCCTTTGCGCCTTAGCACCTTTGCGTTTAATTTCTTATACCGTCAGAATCTCTTTTTCTTTTGCTAGGTAAAGATCGTCCGCTTTTTTGATGAAGCGGTCGTGTATTTTTTGTACCTGAGCTTCTGCATCTTTTTCTACATCTTCGGGCATTCCCTCTTTAATGGCTTTTTTCAATGAGTCGTTCACATCGCGACGCACGTTACGGATGCTGATTTTGGCATGTTCTGCATCTTGTTTTGCTTGTTTGCAAAGTGTTTTACGACGCTCTTCTGTCAATGGAGGAATACCCAAGCGGATGATTTCACCGTTATTTTCGGGCATGATTCCTACTTCAGAATTGATAAGTGCTTTTTCAATCTCTTTGAACATCGATTTTTCCCACGGTTGAATGGTGATGCTTCTGGCATCGGGTGTTGTAACAGTAGCTACGTTGCTCAATGGCACATGAGAACCATAATATTCTACACGAATACCGTCTAAAATTTTGACATTTGCCTTACCTGCGCGAATGTGATCTAGAGTTTCTTCAAGAAATGTCACAGCGTGTTGCATTTTCTCTTCTGCTCCTGACAGATAGTCTTTTACATCTACCATAGTGATATATAATTTACGAATTTAAAATTACAAATTACGATTCAAAATTAATACAATTTATCAGAACCCAACGATCGTTCCGATGTTTTCGCCCGACATCACTTTTTTGAGATTGCCCAATGTATCCATATCAAAAACGATAATGGGAAGTTTATTCTCTTTACACAAAGTTGTTGCAGTTAAGTCCATTACCTTTAGGCCACGAGCGTAAATTTCGTCATACGTGATGGTGTCGAATTTCACAGCTGTAGGATCTTTTTCTGGATCGGCTGTGTAGATGCCATCCACACGAGTGCCTTTGAGCATAACCTCAGCACCTATTTCGATGCCACGAAGAGCAGAAGCCGTATCCGTAGTGAAGAATGGGTTGCCAGTTCCGCCTGAGATAATAGCGATTTCGCCTTTTTCCATCGCCTCAATGGCTTTTAGATTGCTATAATGTTCGCCAATCGGAAACATTGGTGTCGCAGTAAAAACTCTAGCTGATTGTCCGTTAGCCGTCAACGCAGAACTGAGTGCCAAACTGTTGATAACGGTTGCTAACATGCCCATTTGGTCGCCTTTCACACGGTCAAACCCTTTCGATGCACCACTTAGCCCGCGGAAGATATTTCCGCCACCAATCACAATACCGATTTGGATACCCATTGCAGCAATCTCTTTGATTTGCGAAGCATATTCACCCAACCGTTTTTCGTCAATTCCATACTGATTATCACCCATCAGCGATTCACCACTGAGTTTCAATAAGATTCTTTTGTACTGTGCCATAATGTAAAGACTTTTTGCAAAAGTAATGATATTTTTTGTTACTATCGAATGGAATACTCAAGTTCATTCCCCATAAATATAGAAATTGAATGTTTTGAAACTCTTTTTATTTGCACATTAAACCAAAATGGGTTTCCTTTGTCTTAAAGGTAACAACGTGGAAAATATCGAATTCGACATAATCACTCAATTGCAGGATCCAGCCAAGCAACGTCAGGCTTTTTCCCAAGTAGTGGCACAATATAGCGAAAAGCTCTATTGGCAAATTCGAAAAATGGTAATTTCGCACGATGATGCTAACGATGTGTTGCAGAATACATTTCTGAAAGCGTGGGCGAATATCGATCATTTTAGAGGTGATTCAAAACTTTCAACGTGGCTTTATCGAATAGCAGTGAACGAAAGCATTACTTTTATAAACAAACAGAGAGCTCAACACACATCATCCATCGATGGTGAAGATTCTGTGCTATTGTATAAACTAGAGAGCGATGATTGGATTGACGGCGATGCGCTACAACTCAGGTTACAAAAAGCTATACTCACGCTTCCTGACAAGCAACGATTGGTATTCAATATGCGCTATTTTGATGAAATGAAATACGAAGAAATGTCGGAGATACTGAGTACATCTGTCGGCGCATTAAAGGCATCTTATCATCATGCGGCCAAAAAAATTGAAGAGATGATGACGCGTGAGATTTAAACCTTTCTGAATTAGAATAGTCTAAACCACATAAAAAAATAGTGAATGAATAACTTGGACGAAATGAAAAAAAAGTATGGACAAGAAACACCGTTTTCTGTTCCAGAGAATTATTTCGAACAATTTTCTGAGAAAATAATGCCTCAACTGCCTGACAAAGAGGTATCTAAAACTCCAGTCGTTAGTTTGTGGAAGCGAGTAAAACCTGTTATTTATCTGGCAGCTATGTTTACTGCAGCCATTTGGGCAATAAATTTGTATGTAGATAAAAGACCAGATGACACAGCAAAAAATATTGTAAGTGTGCCCGTATTGGCATCTGAGCAGGATGCAGAATCGGTGTCGTTGGCAATGACTGTGGATGATTATTCACTGTATGAATACATGAGTGACGAACCTGTAAATTAATAATTTAGCATATGAAGAAGATAATTCTATTGTTTGTTTCTATCTTGATAGTGTACGCTAATTCGTATGCTCAAGAAAGTGATAATCAAGGCAAAAAACATTTTGATCTTGAGAATTTTAAGGCGCAAAAAATGGCTTATTTGGTGCAGCAAATTGGCATTACACCAGAAGAGTCAGCTCAATTTTTCCCGTTGTATAATGAAATGCAAGAAAAAAAATTTAAATTGAAGATGGAAGCAATGAAGAACGCACGCAAAATTTTCAAAAAACAAGATCCATCAGATGAAGAGTGTTTGAAAACCGTTGATGGGTTTCTAGATAATGAGGTGGAAATTGCCTCTCTCGAGAAAAATTATTATCAAAAATTCAAGAAAATATTGAGTCCACAGAAACTACTTAAGCTAAAACGTGCAGATTTTCATTTTGCACAGGAGGTGTTGAAAAAAGTAGATAAACGAGTGAAACAAAGAGATAAAGAAGAGTGAAACAATGGTTAGTTTGGTTAGGGGCGAGTTGCAGCAATACAACCCGCCCCTTTTTATGTGACGATAGGAAAATCATTTTTGATTGGTAATACGAAGTTCGTTGAGTAGTTGTGGCATATCGCTAATTTGTGATATGACGTAAAGAATGTATCTGATATCTACACCTATGCATCGTTGTAGTTTGTTGTTGAATTTCAAATCGCCACTTAATGATTCCCAGTTCCCATCGAATGCTAAGCCTAGAAGTTGTCCTTTTTTATTGAACATTGGACTTCCAGAATTTCCGCCAGTAATGTCGTTAGTCGTTAAAAAACAAGTTTGTAGCTCTCCTTTATTGTTGACGAATTTCGATGGTACAGGTTTATTGAGTTTTTCTAGCAATGCAGGTTTTATAAAATAATCAGGATTTCCGGTATGTTCCTTTTCCAGAATTCCATCTTTCGTTGTATAGTATTGGTAGGTGACCGCATTTCGAGGTGAATATCCTTTAATTGTACCATAACTTAGCCGCATCGTTGAATTGGCATCTGGGAAGTAGATAGAATCTGGATATATTTCGCGTAAAGCTGCAATATAGAGTCGCTCGCCTTCGCTGATACTCAAATCGATGCTTGCAACATCTTGCTGCATTACATTTAGCTCCTCTTCAATGCCCATCGAAAGTGTGTAAATTGGGTCTTTTTCAATGGCTTTGAATTCATTCTTTCGAATCAATTTGAATAATTTTGCACTATCATTGAAGATTGTCTTTGAACAAAGATGCCGAACGTATTTATCGAAATTGTTCTTGTATTTCTTTGAAACTTCTTTGTAGCACGCAGGTTGGTACGCTATTGATACTTTCTCTTGATAGAGCTTAAACATCGCTGTTAAAACCTCTTGTTCAACAGACGAATCAAAATCTCTATAAATTTTCGAAATATCTTTTATTAAACTACCCTTTTCTTTTGCGTCTCCTTTTGTGTCAAAGGCAGAATATTTTTTTGCAATCGCCAATAGGTCCGAACTGCTATTAAATGCCTCTTTGAGATAGTTGATATTCTTACGTATTGTTTCTCTTTTTTTGTAGTTCGTAGCTAGATTTATCTGAACAGAGTCGTATTTACCTTTAAACTCTTTGTTACCCTCAATTCTGTCCTGTAGTTCAATCGCTTCTAGTTTCTTTTCCTCAAGTAATTTGTTGTTTTTTATTGCGTCATTCATACCAATACTATTCTTGTAGTAGTTGGCACTTCGAGCAAATTTTGAGTCATATTTTATACGAATAGATTGATTTTCTATCATCCTCTTCTTCCAAATTTGTTGCTTTACACCTCGAACTTCAATTCTGGGGATATTGACAGTCTCCATCACTTCTTTTACCCCTTCCGTCGTTAAATAACGATGCGTACTTCCTGGATTCCCAATCGTCAAAGCGAGATCATTTTCTTTGATACCTTCTGTCGAAATGGTCGCTACGTATTTGGGTTTGTATGGAATGTTTGCAGCGCTATATTCACATGGATTTCCCAATGAATCGGCATATACTCTGAATACAGCAAAATCACTGTTGTGACGAGGCCACATCCAGTTGTCGGTTTCTCCTCCAAATTTACCAATGCAAGTGGGTGGTGCAAAAACCAAACGAATGTCTCTATAGACCTTATAGATGAGCAATCTGTATTCATTTCCACCGAAGAATGATACTACTTTTGCTTCTAACAAAGAGTCCTTTTCTACTGAATCTGTCACTATTTTCGACAAGGAATCGATTACCAAGCCTCTTTTAAATTCGTCTGAATTTTTCGGAATTGCAGAGGCTATTTTTTTAGTTATATCTAGTGATCTCATCAAAAATGAGACACTTAAATCAGGAGAAGATATTTCATTTTCTCTAGATTGTGACGCAAATCCATCTTTTAGGTAATCGTGTTGTTTATTACTGAGTGATTGAATAGCACCAAAACCACAGTGGTGATTCGTAAAAACCAACCCTTGATCTGATACCATTACGCCCGTGCAGCCATTTCCGAAAATAACGACAGCGTCTTTAATAGAACTCTTATCTTGATTGAAAAGGGAATCATAAGGTATTTCTAATCCCAAAGATTGTAAGCGTTGAATAACTTTTAGATCAGGGTTGAATGGCTGAATCATCCCTTGTTCTGCATGCAAGCAGAAGGCACTCTGTAAAAGTGTAAACGCAATGAACCAATATTTTTTCATGAATATTGAATTTTGGGTGAAGTTATTTCTTGAATAATTTTTGTAGAATTGGTATCTCTTTCAGCGGTAAATCTTTGCGAATCATGTATGTAATAAAGATAGAGAGTAAGAATGTGCGATAAACCAAATTGAGACCAAAGGAATGGAAATCAAGGATTAGATATGCTGCATATAGAATAATGGTCAATAGAAAATAGGTGAAAATCCTTGATAATTCATAGTTGATTTTGAACTTTCTTTGACCCATGAAATACGACATCAGAGTGATGGCGAAATTACTTATCAAAGATGCCCATGCGCAACCGATATATCCAAATCTTGGCACTAAAGCAAAGTTTAGAACAACAGTCAGAGTGCAAACAATTATGGAGAAATAGGCGCCCCATTTCGTCTGATCAATCAATTTATACCAAATAGAAAGATTGAAATAGATGCCGAAAAATAGTTGTCCAAGCATTACAATTGGTACCACATTCAATCCTGCAAAGTAGGATGGATCAATGATGTATTTGATGAAATCCATGTAAAACATAATGCCCAGAAAAATCAACAACGTGATGATGACAAAATATTTCATAGCATCGGCATACACTTTTTTATTGTTCTCTCCTTTGTTCTTTGCAAATACAAAAGGCTCGTACGCAAAGCGAAAGGCTTGAGTAAACATCACCATCACAACGGCAATTTTAAAATTGGCTCCATAGATTCCCAATTGTGCCATCGCATTTGCTTTATCAGGTATGAGGAATGGGAAGAGCATTTTGTCAACCGTTTGACTAATAATCCCAGCAATGCCCAAGACCAAAAGCGGTAGGCTATACTTGAGCATCTGACGCAGAATTTGCCAGTCGATTTTGTCTCGAAACCCAATCATTTCGGGAATAAGACCAAGCATCATCACAGAAGTTGAAATCAGATTTGCCACCAATATATATCCGACTCCATAATCAGGTCGATAGAACCAAGATATCCATTCCGGATGAATTTTATGCAAATAAGGACAAAGAATCAAAAAGAAAAGATTTGTGGCAATGTTAACAAAAATAAAAATCATCTTAATTGAGGCAAATCTTAGAGGTCGATTCTTATACCGTAAATAAGCAAATGGGATTGCACTAAATGCATCCATTGCAACAATAATCACAAGCATTGTGATATATTCTGGTTTCACCCCAAATCCCAATGTAGAAGAGACTTGTGGAGCGAAAAATAGACCAAGAATAACAAAAAGTAGGCTTGTAATTCCAATTGATGAGATGGTAGTCGAGTAAACGGTTTTCGCTTCATATTCAGGTTTATTCGCAAAGCGAAAAAATCCTGTTTCCATTCCGTAGGTAAGCATAACCAATAGAAATGCCGTCCAACTGTATAAGTTAGTGACAACGCCATATTCACCTGTATTGGCAAGTACACGTGTGTAAATAGGCACCAAACCCCAATTAAGAAACTTCCCTACAATGCTACTGAGTCCGTAAATTGCGGTCTCCTTAGCTAGTTTTTTCATTCCCGACATAGAATGGTAATGTTATAATATTGATGTTAATAATGACGTCTCTATTTTGTCTTATCTCTAGAAGAGTGTTCCCATATCGGTTGCTCGTTTGCGATTTAAATGCTCATAAGCCAAATCAGTCACCTCTCGTCCTCTAGGCGTTCGTTTCAAAAATCCCTCCTTTATGAGGAATGGTTCATATACCTCTTCAATCGTTCCTGCATCCTCGCCCAAAGCTGTTGCAATCGTTGTCAAACCAACTGGTCCTCCTTTGAATTTATCTATTATGGTCAATAAAATCTTGTTATCAACCTCATCAAGTCCATATTTGTCAATATTTAATGCTTCGAGTGCGTATTGAGCAATTTCTATATCAATTCTACCTGTGCCTTTCACTTGCGCAAAATCTCTGACTCGTCTAAGTAATGCATTGCAGATACGAGGCGTGCCTCTACTGCGAGAGGATATTTCTTCAGCTGCTTCTTCTGAGCAATGTACTCCAAGAATGGATGCCGAGCGTCCTACAATCGAAGCCAATACTTCATCATCGTAATATTCCAAATGGCAATTGATGCCAAATCTAGCTCGAAGTGGACTTGTAAGAAGTCCACTTCGAGTGGTTGCGCCGATAAGAGTGAATGGCGATAGATCAATTTGAATCGATCGCGCACTTGGGCCTTTATCGAGCATGATATCGATTCTGTAGTCTTCCATTGCTGAGTAGAGATATTCTTCCACCACGGGACTTAAACGATGTATCTCATCAATGAATAAGACATCATTTGGTTCAAGACTGGTGAGCACACCAGCTAAATCGCCAGGTTTATCCAGCACTGGACCTGAGGTTACTTTGAACCCTACATTCAGTTCGTTTGCAATAATGTTTGAAAGCGTTGTTTTACCCAATCCAGGAGGCCCGTGAAGCAATACATGATCCAGAGATTCCTCACGCATGCGTGCCGCTTCAACAAATATTTTTAGATTTTCTACGATCTTATCTTGACCACTGAAATGTTTGAAGCTAAGAGGTCGAAGCGCTTTATCAATCTCTCTCTCTTTATCGTCAGTTGTTTGATTTCGTATGTCGAATTCTGATTCCATAATTTCTCTTGTGAATCGCAAATGTACAAAAAAGAAGCGAAGTAATCCATCAGAATTACTTCGCTTTCGGTATTGAATAATTTCAAATAAGGGAAATTATTGTTTCATTGACGCTGAATAGGTAATTTTCAAGGCTTGTGCCTCACGTAAGGCTTGTTTGATGTCAGTCACAATTCCCATTTTTGTGGCTTTGTCAATTTTCATCGACACTGTCATATAGGGTTGATCTTCTTCTTTCATACTAGCACGCTCTTGCGCAATGTAGTCCTGAATTTCAGCTGTTTCAGCAAATTTGTCATTCAATTGAATTCTTGTCTCGCCGCCCATTTTAGCGCGAAATTCACGAGTAGGTTTACCAGCATAGATAAATGTTACTAATGACTTCTTTTCTAATTTTTGCAGCTCAGTTGCCTGTGGTACTTTGAATTCTACTTTCAAAGATACTTCACGCATTGTCGTTGTAATCATAAAGAAAAACAATAACGTAAAAATAAGGTCAGGCAAAGATGACGTATTCAAAGCAGGCATTGACCTGCCTCCCGATTTCGAGAATTTACTCATTATTTTGCTCCTCCATAATTTTTAGGTTCGGCTTCGGAAATCTTTTGTGGATATACTTCCTGAACAGATTTCTTTTGGTCTTCACTCAATGCATTATATGGCTTGCCAAATTTAGCGCTTGCTAAATCATCTCTTAGCTCATTATATGCTCTTATTAATTCATTTTGAACTTCAATGTATGCTTGATATTCAGTTCCTCTATCGTTTTGCAAAGAGATAACGTGATTTGTTGTCACCTTCATTTTTCCCATTCCTGCCACATTCACATCGAATACTTCTGGTAAATTTGGACTATTTGTTGGGTTTGTAATGAATTCTTTTGCTTTATTACAGAGTTGTTTTACATCTAAAGGTAAACCTTCAACCATTAATTGATTGTTGCTGTTGAGCAACACAATAAGAACGTTTCGTTCCTTAACATTAATGTCTGTTTTAGGTGCATCTTTTGGTGCAGGGGGAGGAAGGCGACGAGCCAATCCTTTATCTGTATCCATAGATGTTGTAACCAAAAAGAATATTAGCAACAAGAAAGCGATATCCGCTGTAGAACTCGAGTTAACCTCTTCTACTACTCTTTTTTTTCTTGCCATAATACTTTATTTAAATTGATTGAGGAATTAACGTTTTACAAATTTTGCAACATTAAAGAATACCATAGTTGCAATCGCTGTTCCTAATAGAATGTATGTTGTAAATAATAACATATCACCCCATTTTAACCAGAAATAGATGTTGTCAGTTCCTTCATAACCAGGTAAATCAAGTGGTTGGCCACTTCCGAGAGACCATGTCACAAATAGCATTACACCCAATATGGCGAATTCAATCATTGATGTAAGTGCTGCTTTAGGGTTTTCTTTGAGTTTAATAGCAAATTTACCAATACTGAATATAAAGATTGATAACGTGCCAAGAGCAGTTAAAACATACGACCAGTAAAGTAATGGATCGGTAAAGGTATACTCCACCATTTCTGCTGCAGGGTCTTTAACTCCACCCAAGAAAAATAGAGCAATTACAGCTATCGTAACTGACATCATAATATATAATGCCCAGTCAGCTATTTTTTTGTTGGATTGCATAGTTCAATTATTTTTGGTTGGTGATGTTGAATTTTATTACAAGGTCAATCAAAGAGATAGATGCATCTTCCATTTTGTTAAGAATGCCTTCCACTTTGGTCAATAAATAGTTGTAGAACAATTGTAGAATCAAGGCTACAATAAGACCACCTACTGTTGTGATCAACGCCACTTTCATACCACCAGCTACAACGGTAGGAGAGATATCACCAACTTGTTGGATTTTATCGAACGCTTGAACCATCCCGATTACAGTTCCTAAGAACCCAAGAGCTGGAGCCATTGCGATGAAAAGACCAATCCAAGTTAATCCTTTTTCCAAAAGACCAGCTTGAACACCACCATAAGCGATAACCGTTTTTTCTACAACATCAATACCATGATCCATACGGCTCAAACCTTGATAGAAGATAGAAGCAACTGGACCTCTTGTGTTACGGCAAATTTCTTTTGCACCTTCAAGATCCTTTTTAGCTAATGCTGCTTCAACTGCTTCAAGCAATTTGTCAGTATTAGTTTCAGCAAGATTTAAGTAAATAATTCTTTCAATTGTAAAAGCCATACCAAAAATAAGAGCAATAAAAATAAAACTCATAAAGAAAGCAGAACCTTCGATGAATTTGGTTTTTAACTCTTTGTGAATTCCTGCTTCTTCAGCAGGCGCAGCTTGATCGGCTGTTGCTTGATCGCCAGTTGCTTGAACTTGCTCAGTCGCAGCTGGTGCTTGAGCAGAATCTTGTTGAGCAGAGACCAAAGTAGTTGCTCCAAATGTAAGGATTGCAGTTGCTGCAAGAATTGAAAATAATCTTTTCATTTTGATTGCTAATTTAGGGTTAAATATATTGTTTGTTTTTTGTTTTTATTTTGCGGAGACAGGGGGATTCGAACCCCCGATACGCTTGTGACGCATACACGCTTTCCAGGCGTGCCTCTTCAACCACTCGAGCATCTCTCCAATCCGAGTTCTTTATTTTTGTGCAAATTACAATTATTTTTTCTGTTCGTGCAAATTTTAATGGTAAAATTATATTTTTTTTTAGCTATTTCTCTAATTTCTTCGATGATTTAATAACATTGTCTTATTTGAAGTGTCTTTAATCATTTTCAAGAGCGTCTCCAAATAGTTGGTATGCATTTTTTGTAGTTATTGTTGCGACAGTTTCTACATCTAAATTATATATTTCTGATAGCTTTTTCGCAATCAAATGCAAGTACGTTGGGTGGTTTCTCTTTCCTCTATGAGGAGCAGGAGTTAGGTATGGTGAATCTGTTTCTAAAACAATTTTTTCTATTGGAATTTTCGCTACTACTTCTCCTAAGCCAGAATTCTTAAAAGTCACAATTCCATTAATTCCAAATAGGAAATTCGGATATATTAGCATTTCATTCGCTTCTTCTAAAGATCCACAAAAACTGTGGAAAATGCCGCTAATTTTGGTATTGTCAAATTCTGACAAAATATTCATGGTTTCTCTGAATGAATCACGAATATGAATGATGATTGGTAGGTTATATTCAATTGCCCAATTTATTTGGATGCGAAAGGCATCTTCTTGCTCTTTAAGTTTCGATTTATCCCAATATAAATCTATTCCAATTTCGCCGACCCCTATGTACTTTTGTTTGCTAAACTCAGCTTTTAAAAATTGTAGGTCTTCTTTGTAATTCTCGGTAACACTTGTCGGATGAAGTCCCATGAGTGGGATGCAAAATCCTGGAAATTTGCTGGCTGTTTTGTTTAATAGTGGAACTGTGTCAACATCAATATTCGGCATTATTATGTGAGAGATTTGATTGTTGCGGGCAGACTCGATAATTGAGTCTATATCTTCCGCATAATCTTCTACATAAATGTGAGAATGTGTGTCTATTAGGTTCATTCGTTGCGCCAAACTTTTTTATGACTGACGATACATCAATTTTTCACTGAATGTGATAAGTTCACTTTTTTGCATCACATTCACATCAATTGCATAAAGCGCATCAATAGCTTCTTGATAGAACTGATTAATTTTGTCTTCACACAGTTTTTTAATCTCTTTATTTATGTAGATCGATGTAATTGCTTCTATTTTCTTTTTTTTATCAAATTTCTCCAGATGTAGCCAGTTGTTGATTTCTCTTTTCTCTTCATCTGTCGACAAACGAATGGCATTGATTAATAGGTAGGTTTTTTTGTTACAAACAATATCTCCTCCAATAGCTTTTCCAAAGGTTAATTCATCGCCAAAAGTATCCAGCAAATCATCTTTTAATTGGAATGCAAGTCCAATTTTTTCCCCAAATGTGTAAAGTAGTTCCGCATCACGCTCCGCCGCTCCTCCAATTATCGCGCCCGTTTTGAGAGCACAAGCCAATAATACTGCTGTTTTTAGGCGAATCATTTCAATGTATTCAGATTCATTCACATCGTTTCGTTTTTCGAAATCCATGTCATATTGCTGTCCTTCACACACTTCAAGTGCAGTTTTCGAAAAAAGATTTAAAACTTCACTTAGATTGTTAGAAGGCGTTTGGCTGATAAATTGATAAGCCATAATCTGCATAGCATCTCCCGAGAGAATTGCAGTGTTAGCTGACCATTTTTTATGCACGGTGGAGTGACCGCGGCGCACATCTGCCTTATCCATTAGGTCGTCGTGAAGAAGCGTGAAATTATGAAATATTTCTAGCCCAATGGCAGGAAGTATGGCTGCTTCAGTTTCGTCTGAGAATAGATTGCAAGCCATTAACGAAAGCAATGGTCTGATTCGTTTACCGCCTAGTGATAGGGAGTATTTAATAGGTTCATAAAGTTCGCAAGGAGACTGAGCGAAATTTATCTCTTCAATTTTTTGATTGATTTGTTGAATGAGTTGATCGGTTGAATATAACATAAGCTTGCCTATTGTTATAAAGAATAAGAGGCTACTTACGTAACCTCTTATTTTGATATTATATGAATGTATAGTTTTATTGTTGTAAGCGGAAGTTTACAGGTAATGTGTATTTTACACGTACTGGTTTTCCTCTTTGTTTACCTGCTTTCCAAATAGGCATTGAATTGATTACACGGAGCGCTTCTTTGTCGAGAGATGGATCAACTCCTCTAAGGACTTCAGCATCGGTGACGTGTCCATCTTTGTTAACCACAAAAGCACAAATAACGCGACCTTGTATGCCATTTTCTTGCGCGATAGTCGGATATTTTACAGCTTTAGCAATATATGACATCAAAGCTGCATCACCACCAGGAAATTGGGGCATATCTTCTACCACCGTGAAAACGACTTGTTCGTCATCTTCTTCTTTAGCTTGAACCGGTGCTTTAAAAACAATTTCAACTTTTGAGTTGTCATCATCGCTAGTTTTAATCTGAACGTCAGCCACTTGAACTGTATTATCTACGATGTTAATAACTTGTTCAGCTGCTGCTGGTGGCGGTGGCGGCGGTGGAGTATTTTCCTGACGAGTAATAGGAATAATTTCTTCTTCTGCTACAATGTCAGAAACCCCTTGATTGTTTGCAACCTTAACGTCTTTGGTTGACCACTCAAATCCTACAAAAATGGCAGAAAGGATAAAAACATATCCCATCATCAAAAAAAGTTGTTTTCTTTTTTCAAGATCTGCTTTAGGCGCTTTTTTTATTTCCATAAAATATATTGATGTTTTAGTGTTCTCTGGATAAGCAAAAGTAATACATTTTTATTAGAATGATTTTCTTTGCAGTTTTTTTTTTGTGAAAAGAGTCGTTTTGATGGCCTTTTCAATGTTTTTTTGCTTTTGGAAACAGTCAATTAAGTTTTTTTTTAAATAGTTGATATCGGCTTTTAATTCAAAATACGTCAATTATAAATTCATTAGACTTTTTTGCATTAGCGATAGACCAATTCGAATTTATTATCTAATTTTGAACACTTAATTTTATTATTTATTGTATCAGTTATAATAAAACGGATACATTTATTGTTTAATGACATAATATATTGTAAATCCATCATAAATGAAGAAAGAATTAATCGTACTTATTTTAATATTGAGTGTTTTTTCGATAGGTACTTCTCATGGCCAAAATGGCGAATCTGCTTTTGCTTTTTTACGACTACCTAGTTCGACCCACATTAGTGCATTAGGTGGAACAAACATATCAATCGTCAGTGAAGATAATAGTAATGCGTTCCAAAATCCCGCCTTATTGAGTCGTGTGAAAGAGACTGCTATCAGTCTAAATTATATGAATTACGTGGCAGATATTAATTATGGAACTGCTTTTTTTAGTAAATCAGCCTCGAAAAGAGCTGTTTGGGGTATCGGTATGATTTATGCCGATTATGGTAATTTCAATCAAACAACGATTGATAATCAATCAATTGGTACTTTTGCTGCGAAAGATATGGCGCTTCATGGAGTCTATTCTTATGCATTGACAGATAAAGTAAGCGGTGGAATCACTGGGAAAGCAATCTATTCTGTTTATGACGAATATACTTCGTTTGCTTTGGGTGTTGATTTGGGTTTGAATTATTTTGATGTTGCCAATAATCTTTCTTTAGCGATTGCTTTGAAGAATATTGGTGGACAATTGGATAAATTCAATGAACAATCAGAGAATTTACCTTGGGATCTTCAAATTGGATTATCAAAAAAACTAGCGCATGCTCCATTTCGATTGCACCTAACTGGGAAATATTTGAATACATGGGATCTTTCGCTTCTTAGAGAAACAGTGAACACAACCGGCGGTGGAGTTGATCGGAAATCGGATACTTTTATTACTACGCTCACCAAACATCTTGGATTCGGTCTTGATTTCATTTTTACTAAGAATTTTTATTTGGCATTTGGTTATAATCCAAAAGTTGCGGATGATTTTAAAGTTCAAGAGAAAAAGGGATTTTATGGTTTTACCTTAGGAACAGGATTTGATATCAAACGTTATCATTTGGGTGCGTCTGTCTTCCAACAACATGTTGGAGGTACAACTTTGATGATAGGTGTAAGTACTGATTTGAAGAAATTTTAGTTTTTGGTTGATGAAAAAAATTATAATTGCAGTTGATGGATTCTCTTCGTGTGGTAAAAGCACGATGGCAAAAGATTTAGCGAAGGAAATAGGGTATATTTATATTGATAGTGGTGCAATGTATCGTGCTGTTACGCTTTATTGTTTGCAAAATCAAATTATTGTCGATAAGAGAATAAATTTGCCTCTATTGAAAGAATCTTTGAACCATATAAATATATCGTTTGTTTTAAATGCTCAAACTGGACGACCTGAAACGGTTTTAAATGGTGTGAATGTCGAAAAAGAGATTCGAACATTGGAAGTTTCCAACAACGTAAGTCTTGTGAGTGCCGTTGCAGAGGTTCGTAGAGCAATGGTTGCTCAACAGCAACTAATGGGAAATGAAAAGGGAATTGTAATGGATGGTAGAGACATTGGAACTACAGTTTTTCCCGATGCTGAATTAAAAATATTTGTGACAGCGACACCTGAAATCAGAGCCAAACGACGATTTGATGAGATGTTGGCAAAAGGAGAAAACGAATCGTTTGAATCTATTCTCGAAAATGTGAAGAGCCGAGATTTTCTCGACCAAAATAGAGAAGAGAGTCCACTGAAAATGGCAGACGATGCCATTTTACTCGATAATTCATTGTTGACAATCGCAGAACAGAAGAGTTGGCTGATGGCAAGGTTTGAAGAGACTTTAAACAAAAACTAAGAATGAAAAAAGATATAGTTGTAGAGATTGACGATCATTCGGGATTCTGTTTTGGAGTGGTGAATGCCATTAAGAAGGCAGAAGAAGAGCTTGAGAAAGGGAATGAGCTTTATTGTTTGGGTGATATTGTGCATAATAGTCACGAGGTAGAACGACTAGGCCGAAAAGGGCTTTCGTCGATTGAACATTCTGATTTTAAACTTATGCACAAAACTCGAGTGATGCTTCGTGCTCATGGAGAACCACCCGAAACCTATCGTTGGGCAAAAGAGAATCAAATAGAAATTATTGATGCTACTTGTCCCGTGGTGCTTCAATTGCAACGGAAAATCAAACGTGTGTATGATACCAGAGAGACCAACGATATTCAAATCGTTATTTATGGAAAAATAGGACATGCAGAAGTAAATGGTTTGGTGGGTCAAACAAATGGCGAAGCCATTGTGATTGAGTCTGTTGACGATTTAGTAAAAGTTGATCTAACGAAAGGCATACGATTGTTTGCACAAACGACTAAATCAATTGATGGTTTGTTGAAGGTGGTAGCTGAAATTGAAAAAACAATTTCACCCGATGCCTCCTTCCAATATTTTGATACCATTTGTCGTCAAGTATCCAATCGTGTACCAAATATCCGAAAATTTGCTGCTCGACACGATGTTATTCTTTTCGTGAGTGGCAAAAAAAGTTCTAATGGAAAGGTTCTTTACAACGAATGCTTGAAATTTAATCCAAACTCCTATTTAATTGAAGGTTCCGAAGAAGTTTTGTTAGATTGGATATCCGGTTTTGATTCAATTGGAATTTGTGGAGCGACATCTACGCCCAAGTGGTTGATGGAAGAGGTGCAGCAAAAGGTAAAAGAATTAATTGAATAGACAATAATTTTTAACCAGATATAGAATCCATGAATTTACATAATTTGTGGATTTTTTCTTTTTTATAGCGGTGTATTCTTCATTATCTTCTCATTTTGTACTAATTTCGCACTGTTTTTCAATAGGTAAAGTGAATAAATTATGGAATTAAAATGCGTTGGAATTCTGACATCAGGAGGAGATTCTCCAGGTATGAATGCTGCTGTCAGAGCAGTAACAAGAGCAGCCATTTTTAATGGAATTGAGGTTAAGGGCATTTATCGTGGCTATAAAGGATTAATTACTGGCGAAATAAAGCCTTTCAAAACTGAGAATGTCAGTAATATCATTCAACAAGGCGGTACAATTCTAAAAACGGCTCGTTGTATGGAGTTTATGACTATCGAAGGTCGAAAAACTGCTCATGATAGAATGGTTCAAGAAGGTATTGATTGTTTGGTTGTGATTGGTGGAGATGGTTCGTTGACTGGAGCGCGTATTTTTGCTTCTGAGTTTAATTTCCCAATTGTTGGAATTCCTGGCACTATCGATAATGATTTATACGGAACAGATACGACTATTGGCTACGATACAGCGCTGAATACAATCATGGAGGCTGTCGACAAAATACGCGATACAGCTAATTCACACGATCGATTGTTCTTTATTGAAGTAATGGGACGCGATGCCGGATTTTTGGCGTTAAACGGAGCTATTGCTTCTGGGGCTGAGGCGGCTATTATTCCAGAAATTGCAACAGAGCAAGATCAACTGGCGGAACTCATTGAAAATGGCTTTCGTAAATCAAAGAATAGTAGTATCGTGTTGGTCGCTGAGAGTGATATAACAGGCGGTGCTATGGGATTAGCCGAACGTGTGAAGAATGAATATCCGCAATACGATGTCCGTGTAACTATTTTGGGACACATTCAACGAGGTGGTTCGCCAACTGCGAATGATCGTATTTTAGCAAGTAGAATGGGATTGGCTGCAATTGAGGCATTACTCGAAGATCAGCGAAATGTAATGATAGGCATACAAAATGATCAAATTGTGTATGTGCCATTTAATAAGGCTATTAAGAATGATAAACCAATCAATCGAGAATTGCTCAATGTGTTGAGAACTTTGTCTATTTAAGGGCTAATAAAAAATATTGAGGGTTGTTGAATTTCAGATCAGCAACCCTTTTTTATTGAACGAAAGATACAATTTAATGAAGATAGTAAGGCTTATCAGGGATATGTGGGTGATTGTGCGGAAGCGAATGACCAGAAAGGTTTTGCTTTGGTTGGGAGGGATTTTCTTGCTTTCGACGGTCGTTTCTTTTTTGCTTGCACCCTCAATTATTGAGTATGTAATTCGTCAAAAATTAGATAAAATTGAGAAGAAAAAGCATATCAAAATCGAACTTAATGAGTTTAAATTAAGTGGATTGACTTCAGTATCTGTTGGTTCAATATATGTGATTCCACTTGATAATGATACATTGCTATCTATTCGTAAAATGAATGCTCGGCTCGGTTTTTGGCGGATGCTAATGCTACAACCGGATGTTGAAACGGTTTCGTTGGAATTTTTTCGTTGCAAATTTATCAAAAATGAGTCATATTGTAATTATCGGTTCTTGTTTCAAACTGATAGCAAGGAACATTTGCAACAGTCGAATGAATCGAACTTTTCAGATCGAATAAATGCCCTTTTGAATTTGGTATTTAGACTTTTGCCATCAAATCTTGCTATCAAACAATTTCAGATTTCATCAAATAGAAATGAACTTAAAACTGTTATTTCGGCAGAAAATATTGAAGTGAAAGATCATACTTTGACTACATTTTTGAATATCGAGGATAATGACCAGAAGCAGAAATGGAAAATAGCGGGTGTTTTGGATAAAAATGAACGAACAATTCAGGGAGAAATTTCGGATGCAGAGGGTTTGAAAGCTATTGTTCCTTATATTAAACAAATATATAATACCAATATTTCGTTCAATCAGCTATCTTTTCATTTGAAGAGTGAAGATGTGGGAGGCATTACATCGCTTTCGGGTCGTGCCTCTTTCAAGGCATTGGATATCAATCATTTTAGACTCTCACCCGATGATATCCAATTAGGAAATGGTGCGGCTGATTTTGTGGTACGCGTAGGGGCTGACTGGGCTGAGTTGGATAGCTCATCTCAAATTTCGCTGAATAAAATTTCCTTTCATCCGTATGTTTTTGCAGAAAAAAAAGGCAAATGGCATTTCAAAATACAGGTTGATAAACCATCTTTTTCGGCTGATGATTTGTTTACCTCTTTACCAAAAGGACTCTTTCATTCGTTCGATGATATGCGTGTGACAGGCCTGATGAGTTATCATTTCTTGTTCGATGTAGATTTTAATCATCCAGATAATCTGATCTTAGAGTCTTCATTGAAAAAAAGAGGATTTGCTATAACCTCGTATGGAGAACTTGCAAAAATGAATTCATCGTTTTTATATACCGCTTACGAACACGATCAACCAGTGCGAACATTTCAGATAGGTATCGAGAATCCCTCTTTTCGATCGTTAGAGTCTATTTCGCCTTTGTTGCGACAAGCTGTATTGCAATCGGAAGATGGTCAATTTTTCTTCCATCGTGGTTTTCGATTGGATGCGCTTCGTGAAGCACTCATTCACGATATTAAATTAAAAAGATTTGCTAGAGGTGGCAGTACTATTAGCATGCAGTTGGTAAAAAATGTCTTTCTGAACCGACACAAAAATATTGCTCGAAAGCTAGAGGAGGCTCTTGTGGTATGGTTGATTGAAGAGAATCGTATTACATCGAAGGAACGAATGTTTGAGGTTTATCTCAATATCGCCGAATGGGGACCAATGATTTATGGGATTGGAGAGGCTTCTCATTTCTATTTCGATAAAGAACCAGCAGATTTGACGCTAAATGAATCAATATTTCTGGCGTCAATCATTCCGTCGCCAAAGCGTTTTGCTTCCTCCTTTGATGCAACTGGAAGGTTGAAAGAAAATCGTTTTTGGCATTTCAATAGCATTGCTGAACGATTGTACAGAACGGGATATATCACCGAAGAGGAGAGGAATTTTTATTCTCCAGAGGTGTTGTTGACAGGAGCCGCAAAACAAAGTATTGCAATATCAGCTGACTCAATATCAATTTTGGTTCAATAAAGTTAGCTAATTAATCGAAATCTCAATTGTCTTCACTTTGGAAACAGTGCCGCATTTTACCTCTTGAATTCGATACAAATCAAGCAGCCATCCAGAATCTGTGTGAACCCTCACTGCCATGATTTCGTCAATACTGATTTCAGGCATTTGCGATTCTGTAATCGTAGGTACTTTATCTACACCTTTCATTAATTGATTAATTACATTTGTGGTAATTCTTTTGCAATCTTCTTTATTTGCAATTGAAACAAGTTTTAAAGTAGCGGAACTATTTGTGGTATCTGTATCAATAATACTCATTTCTCGTGTGGATTTCATTGAACCACCATCAAGCGGATTCTGTATTTCAACTTCATCTGTATAAACATCGTTCAAATTGAATTTTGCGCCAAAAGGAAAATGAAATAATTTAATCTCATCAATGGCGGTAGCTTCAATTGCTTCTTTTGATGAAAACATAGTCTGTACATTATTGATAATTGTGTTGATATTCGGGATATCTGAAAATGAAGATCTCAGCGTGTCAAATGCGGTCTTCATATATTGTTGAACTTCTGCAACGTTGATAATTTCTTTAAATACACCTAATTCATCCGTAGAGAAAATAATAGATGAATTTTCAGCAATGCTTGAAAGTTTTTGAATAAATTTATTTGGATTGTTCGTTTGAAAATTAGTATATGTCCATTTTATTTTATAACCAGTTGAAGTTGAATCTAGTATGGTGATCAGTGCATTGCAGCTAGTGGTTGAATGTTGCAATGTATCGATGTCATTTATTTTATATTCTTCTTGAACAATTTTGTAAGTAATTGTATCACCTTTTATCCAATAACCTACAAATTGAACAGTAGAATCCGATAAATTAATTTGAGATTTTACCTCAATTAAAAGAGTTATAAAAAGAATTAAGGTAAATAATTTTTTCATTTTTGGTAGTTTTTAAATAGTTTCGTAAAAATAACGGAATATTTAATTCTAACAAAATTTAATAGGAAAACAATAATATTTCTTTTACTTTGAATTTGTAATCAACTAAAATTATTCTTCAATTTTCGAACTTTCTCCTTTGGTTTGTCTATTTTTGCATCAACATTATAAAGAGAAGTATGAACGAGCCACACTACATTTCTTCTATTCTCATTATCTACACCGGCGGTACCATCGGTATGATCGAAAATCCGACGACTGGTGTTTTAGAGGCGTTTAGTTTACGAAGTCTATTAGAAAGTGTTCCTGAATTGAAACGATTTGGTTACGAAATATCGACGATGCAATTCGATCCACCAATCGATTCGTCTGAAATGGAGCCATTGCATTGGTCAAGATTAACCAAAATGATTGCTGATAATTATGAGTTCTATGATGGATTTGTGATATTACATGGTACAGATACGATGTCTTTTACTGCGTCAGCATTGAGTTTCATGTTGGGAGACCTTTGTAAACCAGTTATTCTCACTGGATCGCAGCTGCCAATTGGAAAGCTTCGAACAGATGGCCGTGAAAATTTAATCACTTCTATTGAAATTGCGGCCGCGAAGAAGAATCACAAAGCAGTAGTTTCAGAAGTCTGCATTTTCTTCGAAAGCCATTTGATGCGAGGCAATCGAACTTCTAAGGTTAATGCCGACCGATTCAACGCATTTCGCTCATTCAACTATCCAGTATTAGCTAGAGCTGGTGTACAAATAAAATATGATTCTACAAAGGTGCATTCTCATGGCAAAATGGTTCCGTTGAAACCGCATTATACCTTAGATCAGAATGTAGTGGTTCTAAAACTTTTTCCTGGCATTTCTCCTCAAATTGTTGATTCAATATTAACAATTCCATCTATTAAAGGTGTAGTGATTGAGACTTACGGCTCAGGAAATGCGCCTGGAAAAGATTGGTTTATTGAAAAAATAAAAGCTGCTGTAGATCGAGGATTGGTGGTTGTGAATGTGACTCAATGCCAAATTGGACGGGTGCAAATGAAGCGATACGGATCAGGCCATCGATTGCAAGAGATTGGTGTGGTTAGTGGATACGATATCACCACAGAAGCGGCAATCACTAAGCTGATGTATCTTTTTGGAAGAGGTTATTCGACAAAAAAGGTTATTGAAAAGATGAATTTGTCTATTGCCGGAGAAATTACAACTGATTTTTCGTACGATGATTAAGCTAGAACTTGGCGTCGGTATTTAAACATTGCATCATCACGACATTTTCATATCCATCTTGCAATTTTAACCAATTTTTCATCAAACCAACGTGCTCAAAACCTGTTTTTTGAAACAATGCAACGCTAGGCAAATTTTTCTCAGGAATGTGAGCAAATAACTGTGCGACATGAAGCCATTCAAAACAATATTCTTTTATTAATTGTAAGCTCTCATTTGCAAAACCATTTTTTTGATATTCACGGTCTATCATAATTCCAACAGCTATTCGATTGTGAAAAACATCAAAGTCGAATAGGTCAATAGCACCTACAGTATTGTCGTTTATTTTGTCGATAATCATCAATCGCAATTGCTTTGTTTCGTAGATATTATCGCTACAAGAAGCGATGAATTGCTTGAGTGCAAACTTTGACAAAGGATTTAATGTATTCCCAAATTGCCACAGATTCATATTATTTTCCCATCGATAAAGTGTATCGATATCTTCTGGTTCAGGAGCACGAAGTTTGATTCGATTTGATTCTAGCATTATTATTATTTAGTAAAAATCTATAATGGTGTGCTAATTTACGATATTCTCAAAATTGAAACCTATTTTTTGTTGAATAATTATTTATTTTGGTAAACAACTTCTTCATTATTTTGTTTTTTTGATATATTTGTACACATAATCACCCAAACAAATTTTATAAATTATGAAAAATTCAAAAACATTAGTCGCATTATTACTTAGTGGTAGTATGTTAATCATGTCAAGTTGTGGATCTATGTCTAATATGGGCAAAGGAACATTGCTTGGAGCAGGAGCAGGAGCAGCGCTAGGAGCTGGTATTGGTGCATTAGCTGGTAAAGGTAAAGGTGCCGTGATTGGTGCAGCTATTGGTACTGCTGTAGGTGCAGGTGCAGGCGCATTAATTGGTAAAAAAATGGACAAACAAAAAGCTGAACTCGAAGCATTGCAAGGTGCAAAAACAGAAGAGTTCACTGATGTAAACGGTCTGAAAGGTTTGAAAGTAACCTTTGATTCAGGAATTTTGTTCAACACTGGCAAAAGTGACTTGTCAGCTGATGCAAAAACAGCTCTTGGTCAATTTGCAGCCTCAGTGAAAGGAAATCCTCAAACAGATATTCTGATTGAAGGACATACCGATAATACAGGTTCTGACAAAATCAACTTACCATTGTCTGAAAAACGTGCAGCAAGTGTAAACAACTATTTGAAATCTCAAGGTGTAACTAATAAAGTAGTTGCGTCAGGTGCAGGTTCTTCAAAACCAGTTGCTGATAATGCTTCAGCTGAAGGCAAAACTCAAAATCGTCGTGTTGAAGTATATATTACTGCAAACGTACAAATGATTAAAGACGCAGAAGCTGGTTCTTTGAAATAAGCTTTTGATTTAAATAAAAAAATGAGGCTGTTCGCATTGAACAGCCTCATTTTTTTATGTCTTATTTCGATTAATATATTGCAACTTTGTGTGTCTGACTTCCGACCTTCACCATATAAATGCCTTTGGTAAGACCAGTGAAGTTTTGTCGTTCAGAGGTAATTATATCCGAAAGAACCTTCTGCCCACTCAAAGTAAATGCCGATACTTTTTCGCCGGCGGTAGCTCCTAATACAGAGAATCCACTTCTTAATGGTGTCACGAAAGTTTGATTGAATTTTGTAGAAGCAATACTGCTTGTAGATTTGTAATTGTAATTTATCACAGGACAAATCATCAAAACTGGATTAAAATCTAGGTAATAGTAAAGACCGTACCAAGAGTGTCCACCATTACCATCATCAGAATAACTCCACGATGTATTTGATGCGACATACTGAAAGCTGTCAGCTGGAATTGGATCAAGTGGATTCATCATAATACATAGAGAATCACCAGCTGCCATATCGTTGCCGAAATTTTCAACAGCAATAAAAAAATATGATCCGACTTTTATAGGTGAAGAAAATTTGAAATCAGCTAAACCCATCACTTCTTGACCGCTTGAATAAGCAATTCCGGTAACTGATGAAGAACCTGACATCATTTCACTGATTTTAAGTTCTGATGATCCAAGTGCTCTCTTGGCTGGTAAGAAATATCCATTTGCATCATCACCCGTTTCGTAGATTGTTAATTTTACTTTGTTATCTTTATTTGCAGCAGTTGGATTGGCACGAATATAGACTGAAACTGATTCAACAGTAGCACTATCTTGTCCATTGAATACAAGATTACCATAGGCTAAATCGCCATATTTGTTTGATCCCGCAACAAATCCCATATCACCATTCCATTGTGGGTCATAAGGAATGTATGTTGAATCAAGCATGAATGAGTTGAAACTACATATTTCAGCTTTTCCACCTACTTTGATGCTACCAGTAGCAGTATAACTGCTTCCGCCTGCTGTCAGTGTTGGGAAATCGTAGCGACCATCCTGTCCGTAAGTGACATCTAAATCCTGCGTTTCAGCTGTAGAAGGTGTGCCACCAGGAACATTCCATAAATAGCTGCTTGGAGAGTTTGTTGACATGTCAAAATAGGTCGTTAAGGAGTCTTTAGGGAAAAAGATATAATCTTCTTTTCCAGCAACAGATAAATCGTTTATAATTGAATTAAACGATATATAAGAAGCATAGCCATCGTAAGGAACAACACCTGGATAGCTATAAGCTGTACCAGTTGCAGCTTTTGCAGATCTCAATTGTACTGTTTTACCTTTTTGCAATAATACAACACTACTTTTAAGAAATGGCGTAACAATTCTTTTTTGCAAGTTTGTAACAGGGTTAGACATTTTAGCCACAATAACGGGCTTTGAAGAAGCCTCCATACTGGTCGATGAGCATAAAAATGCTAAGATGACCAGCCACATGCTGTTTTTTTGTAAAGTCATTTTCATTTTTCTTTTGTTTTAATTGTAAATATTTGGGTTATAATGTTTTTACCAATGTTTGAATAGGCATTTCTAAAACTCCTTTTTTGAGTTTCAACCAACTTTTACCATCTTTCATACTTATAATATAAATGTCTGAATCCCTTAGAAAAACAGTCAGACCACTAGTATTGTAGAAGAAGAGTGGTATATTACGAACGGTTTTGTTCGTATTTAGTTCAGATGCATTCTCTCCATCTCTAATGCTTTGAGTCAATAACATCTGATCGCCTCTTAATTTTGTTATTTTTGAACCTTTGAAATTATTCCATACTGTGCCTACATTCGCTTTGTCGAAAAGAAATGAATAACTGATTATTGAAATGATGGTATCGCTTGTGGTAACGGTAGTTTCTGAACCAACGACCTTAATGTTCTTGGTGACAAATTTAGTTGGCACATTGAGGTAAATTTCACTTTCACGATAGTTTGCAAAAGCTGATTTAAGTGTAACAAAATTGGGCGAAAGGGCAGGGCTTACTTCCGTTAAATTGTAATATGCACCCAAAACCTGATCTACCGTAGAACCAGTCGAAAACGAAGGCGAATTTGAGGCCTCAATTGTTGATGTAGCATCTATTCCAAATTTCTTAGTTGCATCACTCCAAATGAATTTATCAACTGTCACTCCTCCAATTGTAACTGGAGTTAATAAGTCAAATCCAAGTGGTGTATATTTAATTTCGGAGCTAATTATATTTCCATCAGCAATAGTGATTTCGAGTTTTTTCTTATCATTTGCTAACAAAATGTCAGCTTTGTCTCCTCCAATGGTTAAGGAATGGAAAAAACTAATATTGTTACCCGACTCCACATCCATCTGTTTCATAAACCGTATTCGATTGGCTTCACCCGAAATGGCTCGGTGTAAAATAACACGATCTCTATTTTTTCTTCCGCTTAATATGATTGAGTCTTGCGAAACAGACAGAATGATAAACTCAAAATCACCTCCATGGCCAAGTCCGAGCGGGCTTGTTTCTGGATCGGAGAGAGTGTGCAATTGTCCATAAGAATCGAACGAAAGTACAGGACCTTGACCATAGTTTAGCGAATAGCTAGAATAGGAGGAGATATCCGAGAAGTCAGCATACGTTAATACTGAATCGTGTTGCGAAAATTTCATCACAAACTGTGCATTGTAACCATCTGGGGTTGTGTAGTCTAAATACCATCCGTTAGGCGAATTTTGAAGTGTCGTTTTGCAATTTTCCAACACTTTTGCAGTTCGTTCGGTTGCTGGTGTGTCAAATATATCTTCTACTTGACGTGAGCAAGACGAAAATCCCATTATCAGTAAGACAATGAAAGCGATTTTCTTGAAATATAAGGTAGCTGAATTCATGTTGTTTATAAGTATCTTTTTAAATGAATCAAATGTATGAACAATTTAATTATTTAGTATTTGTAACTACACGGTCAATTGCCTCATTGACAGTAGTTCGAAGTGAATAGATATCAATGTTCCAAGCAGAGTTCATGTAAGTTTTTACCTTATCTAGTTTGGCAATCAACGCCGCTTTTGCCGCTGGATTTTGAATAGCTGAAATCGTAACATCCCAACTTGCCGGAGAAGTTGTAACGAAGATGGAAAGTACTTCAACAAAATCCTCGTCTGGTCCGCTCAATGAATATGCTGTAATAAATCCTTTTTCACGCGCTTGTGTATCCGAAAAATCAGTCCAAGCAGCGGTATAGCCACTGATGGTATTTTTATAGTCGGGATCATAGTTGATGGTCTGGTGCATGATGTGTCCAAATTCATGAAAAATAACGTGGATGTACTCTTCCCAAATCAATGCTTTGTTTGCTGGATTATACCAATCTACTGCATAGAGTACAATTTTTCGACCTCCTTCTGCAGTTCCTTGTGTGCGTGATCCGTCAGAGTTGTAACTTGGACTACCAATCAACAGAAACTGTTTTGGGGTGAGTTTCTTGAAAAATGCAAGCCCGCCCTCTTTGATATACGATTGAATCCAAACACTATCCAACATTTTCATAATGGGTTTTACCATCTCTTCCTTTGGTGGAATAAGATTCTTGCCAATAGTAGTTTCACCGTCATTCCATTTGTAGATGACTTCAATATTGTATGGATTCGTGTAATTAGTTCTTATCCATTGATCTGTTTCATTCAGAAATGGTTTATTGGTGTCAATAATGGAATCAGACAATTTCTCTTTGGTACACGATATGCTTGATAAAAGCAAAAGGGAGAAGAGTAATTTTGTTGCAATTTTTTTCATCTGTCAATATATGTTTAAGTTGACTCTTAATTAGGTAAAATGATGGATGGTGCAGGTGTAATGTCGCGTCCATTTGGCTTAATGCCGAAAGTCAAGGCATCGCTAGGAATCTGAACCGCTCTACGTAGATCGTTTGGCGTAAGTACGATTGGTGTTGGTTCACCAGTTGATAAATCATGTTTTACGGCTAAGTGCATCCGTTTGATGTCGAACCAACGAAGTCCTTCGTGAATAAATTCAGCTCTTCTAATGTCTAACAATACCTTGACATAAGGCATTTGTGTGCCGCTGATTGAGTAAAATGGGGCAGGAGCAGTCGCATCGTTGTTTGCGTAAGCAAGGATTCTAGCATCGGTAACGCTATGAGCATTAGTGTTATATCCACTAATTCTTTTTGAATAATAGATGTTGATATCGTTCAGAGTATTGGTTAAATCATTTTTCATCACAAATGCTTCAGCTCTATTTAGCAAAACTTCATCAGTGGTGAATGAAGGAATCATTACATAACCAATCCCATAATTAGCATTGATACTTTCGCGTTTGAAATACTCCATGTATTTTGGAATAAACACAAAATTGGAGGTGCTTGAACCATAGAATGAGAAAGCATTTTTTCCACCTGTTACATTTACTTTTCTTCCTAAACTATTCATCAAGTCGAAAGTCAATCCAAATCGATTGTAGATGGCCCGACTCAACCACGAAGTGCATCCAATTAAAAGTATATTGCTTGGATCGTCTCCTTTGTCGTATTGAGTAGAAATGGCATCACTAGACGAAAAGTTCTTGTAGATACCATTCCAATCACGAATCACACTGATTGGATTTCCACCCAAAACGATATCTGAATATTTGATAACTGAATCTGGTTGATTGAGGTATAGGTAAAGACGTGATGCAAAAGCAGCAGAAGCCTTTTTGGTGAAATGATAAGATCTGATGGTATAATTTGCATCGTCAATTAAAGGAAATCCAGTGGTAAAATCAGATAAAATATGGTCGTAAACTTCTTTAATTGTATTTCTTTGATAAGTTTGAAATACGACCTTTTCGGGTTCGGTTACATAAGGAATTCCTAGAGCTGTGGCAGCCGTTGTTGGATCGTAATGTTCGGCGAATATATTCACCAGCATAAAATGAGCATAAGCACGACAAATGAGTGCTTCGCCTTTTGCTGCTGCATATTCTGGTCCATCACCATTTTTCTTAATAGCTTCGAGGGCATGGTTGCAAGCGGCAATAGCGTTATAACATCCAGTCCAGTAAGCTGTTGGAGAATCTTGATCGTCGCCTTTCATATCTTTCCAATAATAGGCTTGCTCAGCGAAAATCTTTGATGGCGAACTATTTGATAATTCATTTGCCTGAGCGCCTCTATCAGATACATTGTCAGTCATTGTCTCAGTAAAAACCTGATAAGTTTGATCTGGATATGCCGACACCAAGAGTTCTCTGACCGCTTTGGGGCTGTTTAAAGAAGCTCTATTGTCTGGTGTTTTGTCCAAAAAATCGTTGCAGGACGATAAAATAAAGATCGAAGCGAAAATCGATATGACGAATATTTTTTTCATTGTTTGAATCATAATCTTCTAAATAATTACATTCCTACTCTTAGCGAAAAGGTGAATTGACGTGGCATTGGCATTGCTACTCCACCCGAACGGAAAAACTCTGGGTCTTGACCTCCTAATTTTTTGTCAGCGTACATTAGCCATACATTAGAAGCAACTAATTTCAATTGAATGCTGTTGATTTTCAGATATTTGGATAAAGACTTCAAATCATACGAAAGTGATATGTCTTTTAATCGGATGTAATCTCCTTTTGCAATTCGAACATCTGAATAATTGTAGGCATTGTATGCAATCCCAAGGTCGGTGTAGTCACTGTTTTGACGCGACGAAGGAATAACAGGAATGTTTGTGAAGTTTTCATCTCCTGGAAGCATCCATCTATTTTTAAACTCATTTGGCATAGCGTCCAAATCTGAATAAGACGATCTGAAAACGGGGTTCAATCGAATTACATTGCCAAATTGATAAGTAAAATAGAGGTCGAGTTTGAGATTCTTATATGAAACAGAGCTCTCCAGACCACCAGTGTATTTAGGATCGATAGAGCCTTCATATTTTAAATGATTGATGCTATCTCGTTCTTGAAACCATATATTGCCAATTGTTTTCTCTCCGTACTCATTGATAAAAGTAGGAAGTCCTTCTGAATTAAGTCCGTCGAATTGAACAGAGAAGAGTCCTCTTACGGGATAACCCTCTCTCGCAGCACCTTCAGCCGAAACCATATCAATGATGCGTGGTTGTGATTTCAAATTGGTAATTTTATTTGTATTATAGGAAAAAGTGATGTTTGTTGACCAGTTGAAATTTCGTGATGCTATAATTTTGTTGTTCAAAGAAAACTCAACCCCCTCCGAAGACATGTTTGCGTAATTAGCAAATTTGGTAAGTTCACCACCGATTCCTGAAGTGCGTACAAGTCCAATAAGGTCAAATCCACGACGTTGGTATGCATCTAGACTCAAACTGATGCGGTTGCGGAATAAGCCAAAATCAAGACCAACATTCAGCTCGTGTTGTTTCTCCCATGTTAGTTCGCTGTTTTCGAGCGATTCGATGTAGATTTTATTCTCTTTTTCGGATGTAAAAGGCCTATATGTCATTTCGTTCCTAAAAATGGTAAGAGCATTGGTTGCAGGACCCATAGAAGCCACTAAGCCATACGTTCCACGAAGTGATAAAGTTGAAATCACCTCATTGTCTCGTAGAAATGATTCGTTAGCAATGTTCCAAGATCCAGATAAATTCCAAGTTGGTAGCCATCTAGCCGATTTGGAACGACCTAAGCGGTTAGACCCGTCGTAGCGTGCTGTTGCATTCACTACATATGTTCCATTGTAAGAGTAACTCGCTGTTCCAAAAAAAGCAACATAACGGTCGAACATTTCAGACATACCATAATAGTTGTCGCCACCTTCTACCATTTGCCTAAGCATTCGATAATCAACGTAGGGAATACCTCCGTTATCGTATTGATAACCAACGCCTTTTGCGAAGCGATTACTTCTATCTGTATATTTCACCTCTTGACCAATCATTCCGTTTACGGCATGTTTTTCTCCGAAAATTTTGTTGTAATTAGCTGTTGATCTAAAGTAGTAGTTCAATAGACGATTGTCTTCAGTGTTATAAAATCCACCTTCGGGCATTACCACTTCAGGCAATGCATCCACATTATCAGGGTCGCGGTAAAGGAAATTGTTGTTTCCTCTAATTGTAGCATCTTGTGCAGCACGATAAGCCATCGACATGTTGGAATTATCCATAATGCGGTGTTCTTGTGTGCTTTTTACATAACGGAATGCGCCTAAAGCCGTTAACTCAAGTTCTTTCGTAAGTTTGTAAGAAATATCTCCTTGAAATTTCGCATCCATCATATCAAGATCGATATGGTTATTGTCCATCTCTTGCAAGATATTGAAGTCGGCATAATTCATTCTGTAAATTGTATTCGGACTTAGCGTTCGACTGCTGTTGAGCGCATAGCTGAATGGATTAATATCAAAATCTCGATTATAAGAACCTTCCACCACATTGGCCGATCGGTCGAGAGTTCCTGGTGCACGTTGGTTTCGAACAGACGCATTGGCGGATATTCCGAGAGTTACTTTTTTTGTTAAATCAAATGAGTGATTCGTATTGATTGTAAATCGACTCACATAGTCAGTTTTAGTCCATCCTGGATCGTTGTAGAAGCTTAATGATGAATAGCTTTTTGCCTTTTCGGTTCCTGAAGATATACCCACTGAGTGGTTTTGCTGGATTGTATTTCTGAACAAAACGTTAAACCAGTCTGTATTTCTAAGTTCTGCTTGTTGCAGATACGCGGCTCTTGCTTCGGGTGTATTCGCTAAACCATACGTTCCACTTTTTTTATCGTATGTATTTATTAGATCATACATTTTGAAAAATACTCCTCCATTTTTTGCTCTTGAAATTTCAGCATGACTGAGGTATCCCTTTTGTTGAAGTTCCAAATCTACCGACATTTGATCTTGCGAATTCATAATGTTGTAGGTTTCGTATGAAGGTTTTAGTCGGGCCGTAAATTCACCTGTGTAGTTTACTTTTGCACTTCCTGCTTTTCCTTTTTTAGTAGTGATAACGACGACACCGTTCATTGCACGTGCTCCGTAAAGAGCTGTTGCAGAGGCATCTTTCAGAATTTGGAAATTTTCAATATCATCTGCATTCAATCCTGCAACTGCCGAACTTATTAAGGTAGCGGCATTTCCTGACGACAGATCGTCAGCAGAAATTTCCACAACATCTTCCAATACTACACCATCAACCACCCAGAGTGGCGTTTGATTTCCATAAATGGAGGATGCTCCACGAACTCTAATCTTGGGCGCAGCACCAAAAGTTCCTGATACGTTTGTTACTTGTACACCAGCAGCTTTTCCTTGAATCATACGACTTACATCCGTTACACCGTCAATTTTTGCATCTTCTGCTTTTACACGTGAGGCAGCACCGGTAAACATTTTACGGTCAATCTTTTGATAACCTGTAACAACCACCTCGTCGAGATTTTGAGAATCTTCTTCTAAAAGAATGGTCAATATAGATTTCGAGTTTTGGGCAGACGCCGTTATTGCCTTCTTTTTGAATCCAATGTAGGTAATTAATATGGTCGATTTTTCTGGAACAATGAGCTCAAACATTCCTTCAGGATCGGTTAATGTGCCGATTACGGCTTTGCCATCCACTCTCACACTTACGCCTATCAGTCCCTCTTTTGTGACAGAATCTAATACTCGACCTTTGATTTTTACTTTCTCTGCACCATTTTGTGATGTTTCAGTTTTATTTAAAGAGGTTGCTTGAGTATTAATTGAAACACCGAAACAGACGACCAGTAAACCGAAAAAAGCTAATTGACTAAATTTACTCTTCTTTATTTTTTTCATTGAATGAAATACTTTTCAATTATAAATTTATTACGGACAAATTGACTAAAAAACCGATAAAAATTTTTACTATAATACGAAAATATAGGGCTATTTTGCCGAAAAATGATGCAAAATGCTTTATTTTACTGCAAATATATTCGATTTTAGTTACAATAAAGCGTGAATGAGCTATTAATTTGATTTTTGATGAAGTATTATGTATTTTTTGAATAATTAATTTATTAATGTTAAAAATTATGATATTTTGAAGCTGATTTATTTGTTCATCTCAGAATGGTGAGTTGAAAAAGTAACAATTCAGCTATTTCTTCACGGTTTCTAGGTCGAAAGTCAATTCAAGTATGGAAGGTTTCAGAGGAAAAAAAAAGAAAATCTCACATTCAAAATTTCTTGATTGATTGAATGCAAGGTTTATTGATATAACGAATATAGAACTTATTCGTTGTCTGCTTTTGATTTTAGGTGAGCCAATACAAAACGAATTTCACCGTATGAGTAGTCGTCGCCCAGTGTGTTTTTTGCAAGGATAAATTCGGGAGATGGCGCTGATTCGAAATAGTCAATTACTTTTTGTGCTTTGCTTCGCTCCATGATTTTATATAAATCGAGCTCGCCGATGGTGATGAAATGAGCTAAATGACCTTCGATGGTTGTGATGGAGAAATTTCGTTCCAAAGCTATTTCCTCAATGGTTTTTCCCGTTTTGAAAAGATCATAACTCACCTTTTTGCTGTCAATTTTCGGCTCTTTTACTTTTTCTTCGATTTTGAACATATCTGCCGTTACCACGGTTTCGATTTTGTGATCCTGACGATATTTGATGATAATATCCAGAATTTCTTTACCAAATTGTTTCTGTTTTTGAGCTCCAATTCCGTGAATAGCTTTCAATTCTTGCATCGAAATAGGCATCTTTTTTGAGATTTCTGTAATCGATTTTTGTGATAGAATCAAATATGTATCGAGACCAAGCTCTTCTGCTTTATCGTTTCTCCAATCTTTGAGAATAGCGCTTAACCCACTTCCTTCTTTTTTCTTATTTCCTGCGGTTATTTTTTTATGCTGAGGTTCTTCAATCTGTGCTTTTGCTCGAATGGATAGATAATCTTTGAAAATAAATCCATTTTCGCAAGCAGCTAGACAAACTTGTTTGATTTTCAATTCAGTGAAAATACGTTCCAATGGTTCATTCAGCGATTTTTGTACAGCTTTGTTGTCGATATCAATCGTGCATTTTGCACTCAAATCGGTAATTAGCTGTTCCGTTTGTTCAGCGTAATAGCCAACCGCTTTTATGAGTCGCTCTTGCAATGTCTGATTATTCTCAATATCAGAGGATTCATTGGACAATCGCTTCAGTTGAGCAGCAAATTTATCTGCGACTTCGATATAGGTTTTCTTGATATTTTCGATTATTTCTGCAACCTGTTTTACCAAACCTTCGGGCAGAATGTTGACATTTTCTTTCGCATGCTTTTGAAAGGTGTAAAGATTGCGCACAACTGATTGATAGTCAAATAGCTCATTTAAAAGTTCTAGTTGGTAAGCATTTCTCGAATCGTCGAGTTGCGTTTTGTCGGGTTCGTTTTCCTCCATTTTTCGGCTGAAATCCTTCACTTCGCTGTCGCTGATAATGCCTTGCAGTCGTATTGGGGTGCCGAGCACCAATCCTTCGAGCGTTTTGCAGCGGCTTAGTGCGACGTAAACCTGACCGTGCGCAAATGCGGCACCTGCATAGATAATCGCCTTTTCGAAGGTCAATCCTTGACTTTTGTGTATCGTGATAGCCCAAGCCAGTTTGAGTGGGAATTGTGTGAATGAGCCGATGGGTGTTTCAGTAATCTCCTTGGTGGTTTCGTTGAGCGAATATTTCATATTGTCCCATTTCTCTTGATTTAAAGAAATAGGTTCGTCCATATCGGGACATTTCACCAGAATACCTTCATCAGAAAATCCTGTAACGATGCCAATTTTCCCATTGTAATAGAGTTTGTCGCGCGACGAGTCGTTTTTGATAAACATCACCTGTGCACCTACTTTGAGTACTAACTCTTTATCCGTTGGAAAAGAAAATTCTGGAAAATCGCCTTGCACAGAGGCTAAAAACCTATTTTCAGAAGCATCAAGCTCTCGCAGTTTCGAATCATTTAACTCTTGTGCTTGCCTGTTGTGTGTGGTGAGTGTGATGTATCCCTCTTCCGATTTGGGTTTAAAATCGGGAATGTAGCGTTTGTTGAGTTCGTCTAACGCTGCTTGGTCTAGCCGATTGTCTCGAATTTTATTGAGAATCGAAATGAAGTTTTCGTTGCTTTGGCGATAAATATGTTTTAGCTCAATGGAGATATAGTTTGTCTGTTTGAGGGCAATGCTGTCGAAGAAAAAAAGTGACGGATAGTGTGGGCGCAGCAAATCCCAATCTTCGTTTTTGACGACAGGAGGAAGTTGCTGAATGTCGCCAATCATCAGCAACTGCACACCGCCAAAAGGTTTGCTGTTCCGTCGGTAGCGTTTCAAAACTTCGTCGATGGCATCGAGCAGATCGGCGCGCACCATACTAATCTCGTCGATAATCAGCAGATCGAGGCTGCGCATGATGTTGATTTTCTCCCGACTGACTTTGAAGTCTGAGGTCGAAAACCGATTGCGTGGGTCTATGTATTGCGACTCATCGCTAATCTGTTTGGGCACATTTGGTCCAAACGGCAGTTGGAAAAACGAGTGGATCGTCACCCCACCTGCATTGATGGCCGCTACTCCCGTTGGTGCTACCACCACCATTCGCTTGAGCGACTGCGCCTTGAGTTGATGTAGGAAAGTTGTTTTCCCAGTGCCAGCCTTTCCGGTCAAGAAAATGTTGCGGTGCGTATATTGTACGAAATTATAGGCTAATTCGAGTTGTGGGTTTTTGATCTGCTGCATAATGTTTTTTGTTCTTTTGGCGAAGATAAATATTTTTCAGGTAATAAACGAAATTTGACAAGCGAAGTAGTTTTTGTTTACAGAAATTATTAGGAATAGCGACATACGTCAAATTTCCATAACGAGCACCCCCTTTTTTGCCACATATACTACAAAAAACTATCTTTGCGTTATTACATTTAAAGCAATGGTATGAGACAGATGCAGATGGTCGATTTGGTGGGGCAATACAATCTCATTCGTGAAGAGATTGATAATGCGATTACGAATGTGGTGCGAAGTGCTGCTTATATTAATGGCGCACCCGTCAAACAATTTGCAACTAATTTGGCTCAATACCTCGGTGTAAAACACGTGATTCCGTGTGGAAATGGAACCGATGCGCTGCAAATAGCGCTGATGGTGCTCGATTTACAGCCAGGCGATGAGGTGATTGTGCCTGCATTTACCTACATTGCACCTGCTGAGGCTGCTTTGTTGCTCGGTTTAAAGCCTGTTTTTGTCGATGTCGATGCCCATACGTTTAATATAGATGTTTCGAAAATTGAATCTGCCATTTCTCCAAAAACCAAAGCGATTATTGCGGTGCATCTTTTTGGACAAAGTTGCGATATGGAGGCTATTCTCGCCGTAGCAAATCAACACAACCTTTATGTAATCGAAGACAATGCACAAAGTATTGGGTGCGAATATTGTTCCTCTGATGGTCGAAAGGCCAAAACCGGAACGATGGGGCACATCGGTTGCTTGTCGTTTTTTCCTTCAAAGAATCTGGGTTGTTTTGGTGATGGAGGAGCGATGCTCACGAATGATGACGAATTGGCTAATCGATTGAAAATGATTGCCAATCACGGTCAAGAGAAAAAGTATTACCACGAAGTTGTGGGAGTGAATTCCCGCCTCGATACCATTCAAGCAGCCGTTTTGGATGTGAAATTGAAGCACTTAGATCACTACGTCGAATCGCGACGAAAGGCTGCTCAACGATACAATGAACTGCTGCAAGATTGCGAATCAGTCGTTTGCCCGAAAGTGTCCGATGGTCAGCAGCATGTCTTTCATCAATATACACTTCAGGTTCCGGCTGAGAGTCGCGATGCTCTTGTGAAGCATCTTTCCGAAGTGGGAGTTCCGACAATGATTTATTATCCGCTGCCTCTTCATTATCAAAATGCTTTTAGGGGAAAATGCCGACTGAGCAGTTCATTAGCGGTTTCAGAGCATTTGTCGAAAACAGTATTGTCGTTGCCAATGCACACTGAATTGACACTCGAAGAGCAGATTTTTGTGTGCGATGAAATCAAACGATTCTTTATAATCTAAAACTGATCCGATGCGGAAAATAATTTTCACAATGTTTCTCACCTTGTTGAGCGTTGGCTCTTTAGTGGCTCAAATCAATACCGATCGGGTGATGGCTATTGGTCGAAATGCTCTTTATTTTGAAGACTATGTTCTTTCAATACAGTATTTCAATCAAATTATTAAGGTGAAACCCTATTTGGCAGAACCTTATTTTTATAGGGCAGTTGCAAAATTGTATCTTGAAGATTATACCGGCGCAGAAGAGGATTGCTCTGCGTGTATTGAGCGAAATCCGTTTATTGTGAATGCTTATCAATGCCGAGGCATTGCCCGTCAGAATCTAAAAAAATATGCCGATGCAATATCCGATTACGACAAAACATTGCTTTATGATCCCGAAAACAAAAATAGTTTGCTCAATAAATCCATTGCGTTTCAGCAGAAAAAAGACACGCTCAATGCCAGAGAATCGTTCGATTTATTGGTGAAACTGCAACCCAATTTCTATAATGGATATTTGGCGAGAAGTTCATTCTTGGCTGAACAGAAAGATTCGACACAAGCGCTTTTTGATGTAAATAAAGCCATTTCTTTAGATAAATATACCTCTCAAGGTTTTGCGACACGTGGTATTTTGTATTATCAACGAGGACGATACAAAGAAGCTCTAGCTGATTTGAATGAGGCTATTAAATTAGATGAAAGAATCACTGGTTATTATATCAACAGAGCCATTGTCAAGTATTATTTGAACGATTTACGAGGCACAATGGCCGATTACGATAAAGTAATTGATATGGAACCTCGAAATCAAATGGCATTATATAATCGTGCGCTTTTGCGTTCTCAAGTTGGAGATAATAATAGAGCCATTGAGGATTATGATAAGGTGATAAGTGGTGAACCTGAGAACTATTTTGCTCTCTACAATAGAGGTACACTTCGAATGACAACCGGTAATTTTAAAGGAGCTGTAAGCGATTTTAGTAAAGTAATCAAGGAATATCCTGAATTCTTACCGGCTTATTCGAGTCGCGCTGAGGCTAGAAAGAAATTGGGCGATATTAAGGGTTCAGAAAAAGACTTCTGGATGACGATTAATTTAGAAAAAGAAGCAGACAAGATTCGAAAGGAGAAACAAAAAGAGGATAAAAAGAACGAAACTTCTGATAATAAAGATAAAACGAGAAAGCAATCTGATAAAAATATCAATAAATTCAAAAATCTACTTGTTGCTGATGCCGCAGAGACAGAATCTCCAAAATATAAAAATGAGACACGTGGTCGAGTGCAAGATAAGAATATTGATGTCGATTTGGAAGGATTATTTGTCTTGACTTATTATGAAAAAGGAGAACGGGTTAGTCGTAAATCGACCTTTGCAGGAGCGATTGATAAAATTAATCAAGAACTGAAGCTTAGTCATAAACTATTGATTACCAATGAAGAAGTTGCTTTGTCGGAGGAAAAAATAAAGGAACACTTTGCTGCCATTGATGAATTGTCGAAAGAACTAAATATACGACCTGATGATGCGGGTATCTATTTTGCCCGATCCCTTGAATTTATGCTAGTTCAGGATTTTAGCGGTGCGGTGGAAGATTTGACGCATGTTATTTCGCTAAATCCTAATTTCTCTTTAGCATACTACAATCGTGCGGTATTGAGGTATAAGCAATTGAAATACAAGTTATCGTCTGAAGAAGAGAAGGCAGAGCAATCATTGACCGAGAGTTTTAGTATTTCTAGTTTGCGAGATAGTAAACGAAAACCAATGAATGCGGATATGTCTGAAAAATCGAATCGTCAGATGGAATACGAATTAGTTTTGCGAGATTTTGATGCAGCATTGGCTCGAATTCCTAATTTTATTTGGGCGTATTATGATCGAGGTAATGTTCGTTGTCTTCAAAAAGATTATCGATCGGCGTTGTCCGACTATAATGAGGCCATTCGTTTGGAACCTGAATTTGCAGAAGCATATTTCAATCGAGGATTGGTCAATCTCTATTTAGGAGATAATGAAAAAGGCATTGCCGATTTAAGTAAAGCTGGAGAGCTAGGCATTGGCGGTGCTTATAATATCATAAAGCGCATTTCTCAATAATATTACAGGTTCAAATATCACACGGATCGGGCGAGACAGAGAGTCTTGTCCGATCTTTTTTTGGTAATTTTTTCACCACTTCGTCATAAGAGTGCCTAATCCATTTTTTGATTTCCGAATTACTCATTTCACCAGTCATAGTGATGGTATTCCACATCTTCTTGTTCATGTGATAACCCGCTTCCACGCATTCGTATTGTTCACGAAGTTCGATGGCACGCTCCGGGTCGCACTTTAGATTCACAAATAAAGGTGTTTCATAAAGTGATGTTAGCACAAATAGTTTTCCACAAACTTTGAAAACTAAGATAGAATCGTCAAAAGGCATTCCTTCCGTCGTTTCGGGCAGTGAGAGGCAATATTCTCGTAGTTGTTCGATGTTCATATGATAATGTTGATTAACTGATTAATTGATTAATTGGGGCTATTGCTTCCGCTCAGGTTTTTGTGAGTTTTTTCGTGAAGTAACCATGATTTTTAGGATTTCCTCTGTCTCAGCATACAAATCAATTATCAGTTCTTTCTTAATGATACCTGATTCGTAAAGAATTTCCATCCAAAACAGACATTCATCAGCTTCTTCAATAACTATAGATATTTTCGCATAAAATTCGGGATTAGATCTCGCACGACAAGCTGCCCTATAGTTTGCAGCAACTGATGTTGCCGATCTTAATAGTTGTTTTCCTATAATTTGACTTTCAGTTGTTCTAGGTAGCGCCTGATATAATCGTATTACTCTTAATGCTAAACTCTTGGTTCTATACTTCAATAATTCTCTAAATTCAATATTATTCATACTTCTAAAATTAATGGTCTGTTCAGTTACTCAGTTACTCAATTACTCAATTATTCAATTATTAAGTTCCCTAAAATCTCGGTGGATAAAACGCATCCTCGATATGCTCTGGAATGTAATTATCTCCATTCTTTACAACAGAGACAACATCGAAACGAACATCCATATTGATGTCGAATTTCAGGATATATTCATGTGTAGCGTTCACTATATTCCTGATTTTTCCATTCGAAATCATATCTGATGGAGAAGCGAAATCCATTCGATCGCGGGTTTTTACTTCGACTATAATAAGCGTGTTTTCGTGAGTTGCTACAATGTCGAGCTCCAGTTTGCCAATTACCCAATTTGTGTGGAGGATTGAATACCCTTTTTTTAAGAGCATTTCCCGAGCAATTTCTTCGCCCTTTTTACCTGTTTCGTTGTGTTGTGCCATTGTAATATGAGTTTTGCAGTTGTTTTGCAAATATACACTTTAACCGAATGTTTTAACTTTCATTACCAAATTTTTCCACACAAATATTAATCTGAATCTTCTCTCTAATTTGTCGGAGAAATTTTGTCGTTTTTTTAGTAAATTTGCACCTTCATAAAAAAAGCTCAATTTATGCACGAAAAAATTATTATCCTCGATTTCGGTTCACAAACTACACAGTTGATTGGTCGAAGAGTGAGAGAGTTGAATACTTATTGCGAAATCGTTCCCTATAATAAGTTTCCTCACAACGACCCGAATGTGAAAGGGGTGATTCTGTCGGGAAGCCCATTTTCGGTGTACGACGATAATGCATTTAAAGCAGATTTGAGCGAGATTCGCCATAAATTTCCCGTGTTGGGTATTTGCTACGGCGCTCAATTTATATCTCATACTTCTGGTGGAAAAGTGGAGCCAGCCGGTTCTCGCGAATACGGTCGTGCGCATTTAACAAGCATCAATAATACCGATGCCTTGCTCACGGGTATCGAAGTAGGAGCACAAGTATGGATGTCGCACGGCGATACCATTACTGTAATTCCTGAGTCGTTCGAAATCATAGCAAGTACCGAAGATGTAGCCATCGCTGGTTATCGTGTGAACGGTGAAAAAACCTGGGGAGTACAGTTCCATCCCGAAGTGTTCCACAGCGAATGTGGCACGCAGATTCTCGATAATTTCTTGGTCATTTGTCAATGCTCCAAAGACTGGACACCCGCTTCTTTTATCGAAGAGACGGTGAAAGGCTTGCAAGCTAAATTGGGTGATGATAAAGTAATTCTTGCTCTCTCGGGAGGTGTCGATTCGTCTGTTGTTGCGGTATTGCTTCATAAGGCAATTGGCAAAAATCTGACTTGTGTATTTGTGGATAATGGACTTTTGCGCAAAAACGAATTTGAGAAAGTGCTCGAAGATTATGCTCACCTTGGGTTGAATGTAATAGGCGTAGATGCAAAAGCAAAATTCTACGCTGAACTAGCTGGAGAAAGTGATCCTGAGACCAAACGTAAAATTATCGGCAAAGGATTTATCGATATTTTCAACGAAGAGGCGCTGAAAATAAAAGACGTAAAATGGTTGGGGCAAGGCACCATCTATCCTGATATTATCGAGTCGCTTTCGATTACCGGAACGACCATCAAATCGCACCACAATGTGGGTGGACTTCCCGAAAAAATGCACCTGAAATTGATTGAACCATTGCGTTTACTCTTCAAAGATGAAGTGCGTAGCGTAGGCACCGAGTTGGGTATGATGCCACATTTGATTAAGCGTCATCCGTTCCCAGGGCCTGGCTTGGGAATCCGTATTTTGGGCGATATCACACCCGAAAAAGTGCGAATTTTGCAAGAGGCTGACGATATTTACATCAGCGGATTGCGCGAATGGGGATTGTACGACAAAGTTTGGCAAGCGGGTACTATCTTGTTGCCCGTTCGATCGGTAGGAGTGATGGGGGATGAGCGCACATACGAAAACACGGTTGCTTTGCGTGCTGTGACTTCGGCCGATGCAATGACAGCCGATTGGGCGCACCTTCCGTACGAATTCTTGGCGAAAATGTCGAACGATATTATCAATAAAGTGAAGGGTGTGAACCGTGTTGTTTACGATATTAGCTCAAAACCTCCCGCAACTATTGAGTGGGAATAAGATAAATCAATATTAAAATGTCATATTAAAGCGACTAGATTTTCGATATAGAGGATTCAGTCGCTTTTTTTATTGTCAGTTTTTTAAGTATCGAATGATAAATTATACTATTTTTACAAATAGTAATTAGAGGGATCCAATTGATCTCATTTTACTCGTCTTATATTATTTGAAAACACACTCACTTCACTCTCATTATGTTATGAAGAAACTGTTCATATTCATTATTTTCTGCGCAATGTTTCAAATGCGTACGAATGCAAGTTGGAATTTATCTGTTAAGAATTTCTATAAATATGATAATCAGTCAGGTACGCAGAACTGGGCTATAAAACAGCAAAAAAATAATTGGTTGTATTTTGCAAATAGCTATGGATTACTGGAGTTTGATGGTGTACGCTGGTCGATATATCCAGTTACAAATAGAAGCAATGTTAGAGCTATCGAAATAAGCGAAAATGGTACCATTTATGCAGGTGCTTACAACGAATTTGGGTATTATCTGCCTGATGATACAGGTCATTTGATCTATTATTCACTTTCTCAGAAATTACCAGCTTCGCTTTCGAGCTTTGGCAATGTATGGAAAATACATGCTGTTGAAGATGTTCTTTATTTTCAAGTGGATTTTGGAGTTTTCAAATACAAAAAAGGTGAGCCACTTGTATTTATAGAAACGAAAAAGAAAATTGACTTTAGTGCAGCTATTAACGGGACTATCTATATTACGACCTCTGATGGTATTTCAGTATTGAATGGGCGTGAATTATTCGCTTTGCCAAATGCTAACGAACTTTTCGAAAAAAGAGTTTGTGGCATCATACCCGATAATAAATTTGGATTGATTATTGGAACCTTTTCTCACGGTCTTTTTCGATACAATAACCATATTCTTTCAAAGTTTCCCATTTCTGCTGATAATTTTCTGAAAAATAACACACTTTTCTGTTTAGCGGGTAATTCAGAGCACATTGCCCTCGGTACTATTCAGCAAGGAGTGGCGATAATGAATAGAGATGGCTCAGATTTACAATATATAAATAACTTATCTGGTCTGCAAAACAACACAATTTTAGGCATGTCTTTCGATGTAAATGGTGATTTATGGTTGGCTTTAGATAATGGCATTTCTTATGTTTCGATTTCTTCTCCATTTACACATTTATATGGTGAAATAAATTCGTATGGTTCTGGATATGTTTCTCATATTAAGGATAAAAAACTTTATCTGGGAACAAATCAAGGTCTCTATTTTACAGAATGGCCTGTGAGATTGTCCGAATCACTCCTTAAATTGAATGCAATACCGCAAATTAAAGGACAGGTTTGGACTCTAAATGAAATTGATGGTGATTTGTTTTGTGGAACGAATTCGGGTGCATTTCTAGTGAAAAATGATAAAATAGAACGAATATCAAACGATCCAGGGTTTTGGCTTTTTCAAAAATGGAATCAAAATCCCAACATAATTGTAGCAGGAAGTTATTTTGGCTTTTGGATGTTTAAGAAGGATGGAGGGAAGTGGATTTCTCGAAAAATAAAGGGCTTTGATGAGTCTGCTCGCCTATTTGAACAAGACAAAGATGGAAGCGTATGGATGAGTCATGGGTTGAAGGGTGTTTATAGAATACAGTTTAATAAGAATTTGGATGGCGTTAGCAGAGTGAAATTTTATGGCAAAAAGGAGGGATTCCCAGACAATCTAAGCATCTCTGTTTTCAAGATCAATAGTGAAATTGTATTTGCTACATTAAATGGAATCTTCAAATACAACTCCGCCATTGATAAAATGGAAAATTATAAAGCATTGAACTCGAAGCTTGAAGGAGATGTTTTTTATGCGAAACTACTTTTACCTCAAAGTAATAAAGATGAATTGTGGTATATTTTTGATAGAAATTTAGTGGTCAAAAATCTCAAAACGTTGGAGCAAACTCGAAATCCATTGCCAAACGAGATGATTTATGGATTCGAATCAATCAATATTTTATCTGATAATGTTGCAATACTTGGAGATGAAACTGGATTTAATCTATTCCAAAGAAAACGTAATCAATCTTCTCTAAAAACGTTTTCACCAACTGTTCGTAGGGTTTATATTACTATCCCAACTGACTCTTTAATATTAGGATACAGCTATGACACGACAGAGAAGTCTCAATTAGAGATACCGTATCGAAATAATTCAATTCGAATAGAATGTAATTCTAATCCATTTGGAAGTACGCGGAAGATTAATTATTTCTATAAACTTGAAAACTCAGATATGAATTGGGCTAAATTTCCAATCTCCGGATCCAAAGAATATACCAATTTAAGAGAAGGGGTCTATAAGTTTAGAATTAAAGGTGAAGATATTTTGACAGGCAAATCGACAGAGAGTGTATTTATGTTTAAAGTACTCCCACCTTGGTATCGTTCGATTGGGATGTATCTTTTTTATATGGTTGTTTTTGGACTGATGATTTATTTTTCATTAAGAGAATTAAAGCGAAGAATGTCTCGTCATAGACTTCAATTGGAAGATGAAAAAAATCGCCAACTTGATGAGCAAAAAGCAGAGTACAAGCAAAAAACGTACGAAAAAGAAAAAGAAATTATTCAATTGAAGGCAGATAATTTGCAGAACGAATTGAAATCAAAAACGCAAGAGCTCGCGAATACAGTAATGAATGTAGTTCGTAAGAATGAGATGTTGATGGAGATAAATTCAGATTTGCAAAAGGTGTCGAATGCCGAGAATGCAGAAGTTCTTACGACGCGCATTCGCAAACTTCAGAAGCGTATTCAAAATAATATTGAGCACGATGATGACTGGAAAAAATTTGAAGAGAATTTTGATACCGTTCACGAAAGCTTTATGAAGCAACTTACCGAGAGATTTCCTAAACTTACTAAAAGTGAAAAGAAACTTTGTGCCTATTTAAGAATGAACTTAGTTTCAAAGGATATTGCTCCTCTACTAAATATTACTGTACGTGGTGTTGAGATAAGTCGATACAGATTGCGTCAGAAACTTGACTTGCCGCGTGATGTGAATCTAACCGACTTTTTGCAAAGGCTTTAACTTATTTGGCACTAGAGAGCGGTATTTTATCGCTCTTTTTTAGTTAATATAAGTATTATCGAAACCTTTATAAAATCTACTTACTTCTTTTAATATTCTAGCAATAATTTTAAAATGAGCAGTAATATATTTTTATATGAGATATTTGTTATCGTTTTTAAATAATTGAATTACAGTATATTAAATTTTTGTTGTTGAGTTTTTGATGTAATTTATTTTCCAATTTGATGTGTTATTGTGTAGTTGTTTTATGCTTAGCGTGATATTGCATCGCTTACATTTGCATTATCAAACATTAACCCCAAAATCTATTTCTATGAAAAAAAATCTAATTTTTCTACTTGCATTCTTGTGTGTAGCATCAAACCTATTTGCACAACAGATGAAAGTAAGTGGAGTCGTCAAATCATCTGACGAAAATGAACCACTAATAGGTGTAAATATTAGTGTCAAGGGAACTACACGAGGAGTTGTCACCGATTTAGATGGTAAATATACTATCAATGTTTCGGCAGACGAAAAATTGACATTTCAATATGTAGGTTATTCACCTATAACAATGGTTGTCAAGAAATCACAAACAGTTTTAAATGTTACGCTCACCCCAGATTCCAAAATGCTACAAGAAGTTGTTGCCGTTGGTTATGGGTATCAGAAAAAAAGTCTGGTAACAGGAGCAATTGCTTCTTTATCATCGAAAGAGATGGATCGTTCTGGCTTGATGCGGGCGGATGAAGCATTGCAGGGTAAAGCGGCTGGTGTAACTGTAATGGCGAATAGTGGTCAGCCGGGTGAGGCTATGTCTATTCGTATTAGAGGTATAGGCACAAATGGCAATGCTTCTCCTTTATATATTGTAGATGGAACATCAACCGATAACATCGAATTTTTGAATCCACGTGACATCGAATCCATGGAGGTGCTCAAAGATGCTGCATCTTCGGCTATATATGGTGCTCGTGGAGCAAATGGTGTGGTTATGATTACTACTAAGAAAGGTAAAATTGGCGATAAAATGAGTATTCGCTATGATTATAATTACGGTATTCAGAATCTAAGAAAGAAAATGGATTTGTTGGATGCACGTAGTTATGCAATCATACAAAATGAAGCTGCATTTAATGGTGGTCAAACACTTCCTTTCAGTGCTGCTGACATGGCAAAATTAGGAAAAGGGACAGATTGGCAAGAGGAGATATTGAATAAAAATGCACCAATTGAGAATCACCAAATTACATTAGCCGGTGGTGCTGAGAAAAGTGCATATAATATTTCAGCATCATATTTTAATCAAGAAGGTATTTTCGCACCAGGAAAATCGAATTTCGATCGTTGGACATTCCGTGAATCAACAGATCACAACTATTGGAGCGACAAATTGAAAGTTGGACAAAGTCTAACACTTTCAATGGTCAATAAAAAAGGTATTGACCCTAACAATATATTCAGTGGCCCAATCATGGCTGCATTGAATATCGATCCAATTACACCTGTTAAAAACGAAGATGGAACCTACGGTGAATCAAATTATATTTCACAAGAGGTTGTGAATCCAGTTGCAAAATTGGCTGTTTCCTTCGGCTCTTATAAATATACTCGTATTTTGGCAAATGCGTATGCTGAGCTTGCACTTTTGAAAGATTTGAAATTCAAATCGACAGTAGCTTCCGAATTATTCTTTGATCAAGGTTGGGGATATTCTCCTACCTACCGTTTAAATTCTGCACAAATTAATACGGTAACTGGTACGAATAAAACGTCTTCTGATATGCAATCTCTTACGTATGAAAATACGTTGACTTTTTCACCTACAATCAGTGAGAAACATGCTATAACCGCAATGGTTGGTAATACTCTAAGAACAGCTAATGGATCTAATTTAGGTGGTTCTAAACAAGGCCTTTTGGTTGCTGATCCATATTATGCTTATTTGGATCTTGCGAAAAATGAGACAAGTGCAAAAACTTGGGGCGGAGCATGGCACAATGCGTTAGTCTCTTATTTTGGTCGCTTAAATTATACTTATACAGATAAATATATGTTTACTGCAACTATGCGTGCAGATGGTTCCACCAGATTTGGTAGTAATAATCGCTTTGGTTATTTTCCTTCTGTATCAGCAGGTTGGAATATTTCTAATGAATCATTTCTGAAAGACTCACCAGCTATTGAAACATTGAAATTGAGAGCTAGTTGGGGGCAAAATGGTAATGAAAGTATCGGAGATTGGCAATATTTAGCTACAATATCTTCTGGAGCAAGAGGTTATACCTTTAATGACGTAATTTATCCAGGTGCTTCTCCTGCTAAAGTTGCTAACCCTGATTTGAGGTGGGAAACTTCAGAACAGTTTAATATAGGTGTAGATACTCGTATTCTGAAAAAATTTAATGCTTCAGTTGATTATTATGTGAAATCTACCAAGGATTTGTTGATATATGCCCCAATCCCAACTTATGTTGGTGCTCCAGCAGCTGCTACAAATGCCGGTCTTGTTCAGAATAAAGGTGTTGAGTTTTTATTTGGTTACAACGATCACACACGTGACTTCTCATGGAATGTCGATTTCAATATATCGTTTAATAAAAACGAAGTATTGGAAGTTGGTAATGAAGATGGATGGATTGGTGGAGCCTCAGTAGGAACTGCAATGACTAATGTCACTCGTATGGCGGTAGGCAAACCAATTTCTTACTTCTGGGGATTTGAAACTAATGGAATTTTCCAAAATAAAGCAGATGTAACTGCACATACCAATAGTACAGGTAAAATTATTCAACCCGATGCTATGCCTGGTGATTTCCGTTTTAATGATTTGAATGATGATGGTGTAATTGACGACAAAGATCGCACCATGATAGGAAATCCAAATCCTGATTTTACAGCAGGTTTAACCGTAGGTTTAACTTGGAAAAATTGGTCAATTAGCTCATTCTTCAGTGGAATGTATGGTAATGATATTTTTAACGGATCACGTCGGTGGGATTTTCCAATGAGTAATTACCAAAGCGATGTCCTAAATCGTTGGATTGGAGAAGGTACCTCAAACACTTATCCAAGAGTGACTACTACCGATTTGAATAAGAACTTTACACGACCTTCAAGCTTTTTTGTTCAAGATGGTTCTTTTGTTAGGTTGAAAAATTTAACTCTAGGATATAATTTCAAAGGACTACAGAAATATATGATTCAGAGTTTGAAATTATATGTTTCAGCAACCAATCTATTTACATTGACAAAATACAATGGATTGGATCCAGAAATTGGAAGCTATTCTGTGTTGAGTAGTGGAATAGATTATGGAGTATACCCTCAACCGAGAACCTACACCGTTGGTGCTAGCATCAGTTTTTGATAAAACGAAAATCTAATTACTAACGATCTTTCTAAAAACAAATAATATGAAAAATATAAATAAAATATTGCTAACTATCAGTTTAGGTGGAGTGCTATTGAGTTGTAATAGTAATCTAGACTTAGGCCCAATTACTGAACAAACTGAGAACCAATTTTATAAAACAGAAACAGATGCTTTTCAATCTTTGGTTTCTGTATATGATGTATTGCAGTGGTCAGCACCCAAAAGTCAAAACTGTCCTTTTGAAGTAATTTCTGAACAACTGGGAGACTGCTGTTATGGTGGTGGTGGAAATGCAAATGACGTACCATTTATTGTGAAAATGAGTAAATGGCAATCAGATGTAAACGACCCTTCGATGGAAGGACTTTGGTATAAATATTATTCTGGAATATATCGCGCAAATTTATTCCTTGAAAAAGTACCAGCAATACCTTTTGAAGATGCTGCAAAAAAGAATAGATTTATTGCAGAAGCAAAGTTCTTACGTGCTAATTTTTATTTCGATTTAGTGCGATTATTTGGAAATGTGCCTTTGATTACTAAAACTCTGGTACCATCTGAATATTACACACAGCTTCAGGCCAATCCAGATGATGTATATGCTCAAATCAAAACCGATTTAGTAGATGCTATTGGTGGAGGTTTGCCATTAAAAAGTGATATTCCAGTTGCGGAAAATGGTAGAATCTCGAAACATGCTGCAGAAGCTCTTTTGACTCGTGTATGGTTGTATTACACAGGAGCTTATGGAAAAACTGACCTCGCCGGTTTAAGCAAAACAGCTGTGATAGATTATATCGAAGATGTAGTTAAAAATAGTGGTGCTTCGCTGCTTCCAAATTTTGCGGATATTTTTAAATCAACCAACGAGAATAATGCTGAATCAATCTTCGAAATCCAATATTCGACCAAATCTACTTGGGGAGATTGGGGATACCGTGAAGGTACAGAGGGTAATCAAGCTGTGATTTTGTGGGGAATTCGCGATCCACAGGCAAGTTCACCTTACTCCAGTGGTTGGTCTTTTGCACCAGTGAGAGCTTCATTGTGGGGAGAATATACAGCTACAGATACTCGTCGTTCGGCAACAATTATGAATATGGCCGTTGAAGGTTATAGCTATGCACCAGGTTATCAGAATACAGGGTTCTTTAACAAAAAATTCACTCCGCTCAAAGCGAATTATCCTGCTGATGGGTCACCAGAGTTGAATTATGGAAACAATTATCCATGTATTCGTTTTGCAGATGTATTATTGATGGCAGCCGAATTAGAATTTGACACAAATTTAGCTAATGCCCAAAGTTACTATAGCAAGGTTGTTAAACGAGCTAAAGGAGGTGCATTTACTGTGCCGGTGTTGACAAAACCACTTTTGATGAAGGAACGTTTGTTGGAGTTAGCATTAGAGGGTCATCGCTATTGGGATTTACGTCGTCAAGGTTTAGCAGTAGCTAAAGCTACGATTGAGAATGAAAATTCAATTGTTGCCGATGAGTTCAAAAAAGTGTATGATCTTAAGTATCAAGGTTTACTACCAATTCCACAGTATCAGCTTACACTTTGCAAGCAATTGCATCAAAATAGTGGTTATTAATTCGGATAAGAATAGATAAAAATTTATAGATATGAAAAAATTTGGAATATTATTTATAGCAGCCATTTTCGCTGCAAGCTGTACGCCGGATATGAAAACGATTACTATTCCTGACGCTTTGGTGGCGGATCAAGTGAATATTACCGTTACACCGACTACTACAGCAAATGTTTATGATGTGAATGTAACTGTCCCCGAAGGAATTGTTAAAATTGATTTGGATAATGGAACTAAAATTAATGGAACTTCTGGTCAAGCAATTTATCCGTTTAAGGGCACTTATACTATAAATGTAGATGTGGCATCTAAAGGTGGTATAACAAACAAAAAAGCTGTTGTTCAGGTGGCTGATGATAACTATGAGTTGCTTAACGATCCCGTTTACAATTTCTTGACTGGCGGTACTTCAGCTACTAATGGTAGAACTTGGGTTGTAGATTCGCTTTCGAAAGGTCACATGGGAGTTGGGCCTACAACATCCTTTATCCCAGAATGGTGGGCAGCACCTCCGATGGATAAAAAGGGAAAACAAATTTATGATGATGAAATTACGTTTGTTTTAAAGGGAGCAAAAGTGAATTATAATAATGGTGGAAAATCGTATGTGAATGGTGCTGCCAAAAATGCAATGGTTGCCCGTGGTGCTTTGGTCGAAGCGGAGGCAGTTTACGGACCAGCAGGTGGAGACTTTGTAGCTACGTATGCAACAGGAAACAATTGGACTTGGAGTATTACCAAAGAGAACGGCAAAAGCTACATTAATTTCCCTGCAGGACAGGCATTCTTTATGTACTTTGTAGATCCATGTGTGAAATACGAAATTCTATCGATTTCTGATAATGAATTATCTGTACGAGTTGAAGTGCCTGGATTAGCATGGTACGTGAGTTTAGTTCGCAAAGGTTGGGTACGATAGTAATATAAATTATAAACAGAAGAAGCGATGTGGATGCAAGCTATCCAGATGATTCTTGCATCCACCACTTCTTTTTCAAATGAATAAAAAATCAGATATGCTTAATTTCAGAGTAATTATTTTATTGATTTCCTTGACGCTTGTCTCTTTTTCTTGCAAAAAAGATAGTACAACACCTGTTGCTCCATTTGCGACAGTCGATTTCACATACACTGTTAGTTCAGCATCAGAAAATACATTGCACTTTGTGGCAAATGTTACTGGTAGTTACGAGCTTTTGGAGTGGACTTTTGCAAGTGATTCACCAGTACAGGGTGTATTATCGACTGATCACTATTTCCCATTTGCAGGGACTTATAAAGTGATACTCACATTGTGGCAAAAAGGTGAAAAGGTATCGGCTACGAAAACAATTACCATTGCTAAAAATGATCCAAATTACAATGGACCAGCACTTCTGTGGAGTGATGAGTTTGATGGGTCGTCTTTAAATACAAGCAATTGGTCGATAGAGTCGAATGTAAATTTCAATAACGAATTACAATCGTATCAAGCATCTGGAAATCATCAAGTAGCGGGTGGTGTGTTAACTATTACTGCTAAAAAAGTTGATGATCAAACTCACTACGGCAGTTACACATCTGCACGCATCATCTCCAAATCAAAGAAAGAGTTCAAATACGGTAGAATGGAAATCAGAGCAAAATTGCCTAAAGGAAGAGGAACATGGCCAGCTATTTGGATGCTTGGAAGCAATATAGATGCAACACCTTGGCCGACATGTGGCGAAATTGATATTATGGAATACGTTGGTTATCATCCTGGATGGATAAAAGGATCGATTCATTGTGCATCGTATAACGCTGGGAATTCTAAAGGTGGAGATTTTAGTATTACGAAAGAGGAAGATTATCATGTATATGGCATCAACTGGACAGCTGATAAAATAGAATATTATGTAGATGATCGTACTCAGCCATATTTTACCTATTCACCTGCTGTAAAAACACTCGGCGAATGGCCTTTTGATCAACCTTTTTTCTTTATACTCAACATTGCGATTGGTGGTACGTGGGGTGGACAACAAGGTGTTGACAACACAATATTCCCAGTAACAATGGATATAGATTGGGTCAGAGTATATGATGTCAAATAGCGAATAATTTTAATTTTCAATTTTATAAATAAATGTTTTTTATTAACCCTTAAATTTAAAAATGATGAAGAAGATTACAAATGTTTTTCTCGTAGCAGCAATGATGTTGCTGTTTGGGAATGTGGCGAAAGCTCAAGCCACTATTGATTTTGAGACAGTTGGCCAAAGTTGGGCATGGACTTTGTTCGAAAATGGTGATAATGCACCAGAACTCTATTCTATTGTAGGCAATCCTTCGGCTACAGGTATCAATACCTCAGCAAATTGTGCTAAATATGTGGTTAATGCTGCTGGTCAGCCTTGGGCAGGTTTATGGTCAAACGACTTAGGCGCTGTGACTTTCACTGCTGATAATTGCATTGTTAAAGTAATGGTTTACAAAGATGTAATTAGTAAATTTGATGTGAAATTCGAAAATGCAGATGCTTCTGTAAATTTCGAGAAATTGGTTTCTAATACCAAGGTGAACGAATGGGAGGAATTGACATTTGACTTTACTTCGCAAATTGGCAAAAGCGTTTCTCGATTGGTGATTATTCCAGATTTTCCAACTGCTCGTACGGCTGGAAGTGTAAATTATTGGGATAATATTACCTTTAATGCAGGTGCAGCAACTGAAATTAAGGTGCCAACAATTGGGGCTCCAGTACCTCCAGCAATTGATCCTGCTTCTGTAATTTCAATTTTCAGCAACTCTTTTGACAATGTGCCGAATACCAACTTTAGCGCAGCTTGGGGACAATCTACAGCGCTTTCGATAATTGATATTGCCGGAAATTCTACTTTGAAATTGGATAATTTGAACTATCAAGGTTTTGAGCTAGAAAGTCATCTGAATGCTTCAGCAATGGATGTTTTACACGTTGATGTTTGGTCTCCAAACGAAACATCTTTGGAGATCACTCCAATTAGCCCGGGTCAAGAATTTTTAGTAAAGCTAGAGCCATTGAAATTAAATGAATGGAATAGTTTTGAAATTCCTTTGAGCTCATTTACTGGAGTTGCAATGAATGATATTTTCCAATTCAAGATTGTTGGAGCCGGTGGAAATATTGTTTACATCGACAATCTTGTATTCCACAAAAAAATGGATACACCTCCAACTACAACTCCTACAATTGATTTTGAGAAAGTAGGACAAGACTGGTCTTGGACATTGTTCGAAAACGGAGACAATGCACCTACACTTTATTCTGTGGTGGCAAATCCATCAACTACAGGAATGAATTCATCTCCTTCTTGTGCTAAATATGTAGTGAATGCAGGTGGACAACCATGGGCAGGTCTTTGGTCTTCAAACTTAGGAAATCTAACTTTCACAGCTGATAATTGCAAAGTGAAAGTGATGGTTTACAAAGATGTAATTAGCAATTTCGATGTGAAATTTGAAAATGCAGATGCTTCTGTAGCTTTCGAAAAACAAGTTTCTAATACAGTGACAAATCAGTGGGAAGAGTTGCATTTCGATTTTACTAATCAAATTGGTAAATCAGTGTCTAAACTCGTAATTATCCCAGATTTCCCAACTGCTCGTACTTCTGGTAGCGTAAACTATTTCGACAATATCTCTTTTAACTCACAATTTGCCGGAATTGAAAATGCAACAATGGATGCAAACATCAGAGTGTTCCCAAATCCAGTACAAGCACAATTGCAAGTAAAATCAGACAATATGATGAAATCTATCATCATCACCGACCTTGCTGGTAAAATGGTGAAAAACGAATCGGTAAATAATACAGATGCTAAGATTGACATCCGTCAATTTGCTCAAGGAAACTATATTATCTCGATTCAACACCAAAACGGACTTGTTGTAAACAAGAAATTTGTAAAATTATAAATCTTTCAATGTCTGCGGAGGTGAATGTCACTTTCGCAGACATTCTTTTCATTTTATTTCTGAATACGATTGAGAAAGTAGATTTCCATTTGTGTTCGCTTAATCAGATCAAAGTTATCCTAATTCTATATGGAACGGTAGATGAGTGTTTTTCTACCGACTGAGAGAGCTATGCACTTTTATTTCTAAAACAAGTTATTTTTAATCGCTACTATCGTTCAATTTTCCATTCAAGCGATAGTATCAATTAAATCCAATCTTTACTTTTTTACGCTCATTTATATAATCCGTAATGAAAAATTTCAGATTCGCTATCTCCCTTTTCGTGGTTGTTTTGTTCTATCCAATTTTGATCCACTCACAAGTGGTATCGTTGGGTAGTGGAAGCTATACAAAGACTTTCCCTGGAACAGATATGGCGGGTCGTAATGCATTTCCTTCAGGAACTCCATTTTTAAGTGGCAATGCAGTTGGAAAACCTGTCCCGACGAGCGATTGGTGGTCTGCGTTAGTTAAAAATGGAACAGCTTCTAATCTTTTCAATTATCCTTTCACCATGAAAACGGCTACAGATGGCTTGGTGGTGAGTTACATTCCATGGGGAGTGATTGATGATATTACCCCATTTTCGGTAGGAGTTACAGGGTTGAATGCTACAAAAACTTATGTGTCCGACTATTCTGATTGGACAGTGACGATGGATTGGAAGGATGCTACTCACCAATTTCAAGTCACAGCAGGTGTCGCAATGCCATTTCTCTATTTTACTAAAAAAAGTACCGATGTAGCACAAGTTACGATTAACTCAGGTACGGTCGTGATTGACAACGAAATGCTCATTTGTACAGATGTGAAAAACGGAGCTGATTTTGCTGTTTATGCACCTACTGGAAGTACTTGGACGCAAAATGGAAAAGTATTCACCTCATCCTTAAATGGTAAAAATTACTGGTCGATGGCATTTATTCCATTGACCGCATCAAATGTGGCTGCCGTAGCCAATGAATACAAAAAATACGCTTATGTTTTTCCACTAAAAACTACAGCATCTTACTCTTTCAACGAATCTACTTCGGTCGTGCATACTGATTTCAATGTGCAAACAGAAGTAAAAGAAGGAACAGAAACCAACATGTTGATGGGTTTACTTCCACACCAATGGGCACATTTGGAACCTGGTTCTCCAGCACCCGATAAATATAGTTACGCTACTGTTCGTGGAGAAATGAAAACCATGGCAGGAAATAGCTTCAGTGTAGAAAATACGTTTCATGGTGTCTTACCCACTTTGCCTTATGTTGACAACTACAGCAAAGGTTTTTCGCCGATGGATCTGACCGACAAGATTGCAGGATTAGAAAATAGTACCATGGCCACTTGGACGGATTCTTACAACGAAGGACAGGTGTTCAATCAACTACTTCAAACTGCACGAATCGCAAATGAAATGGGCAATACCATTGCACGCGATAAAATGCTGAACACCATAAAAACTCGTCTCGAAAATTGGTTTAAAGCGGATAATGGTGAGGTTGCTTTTCTATTTTACTACAATGCTACTTGGAGTTCTGTCATCGGCTATCCAGCTGGTTACGGACAAGATAATGGTCTGAATGACAAGCAATTTCATTGGGGATATTTTATTCAAGCAGCCGCTTTCGTGGAGCAGTTTAATCCTGGTTGGGCTGCACAATGGGGTGGAATGGTCGATTTGATAGTGCGCGATGCCGCAGCTTATGATCGCAACGATACTATGTTTCCTTATTTGAGAAATTTTAGTCCGTATGCTGGGCAAAGTTGGGTGGATGGTTTTGCTAATAATCCGCAAGGAAATAATATGGAATCAAGCTCCGAAAGTATGAATTTTAATGCCGGATTGATTCAATGGGGACAAGCCTCTGGCAATAAAACCATTCGCGATTTAGGTATTTACTTATACACCACTGAGCAAACTGGCATCGAAGAGTATTACATGGATACGCATCACCGTAATTTTCCTAAATCTCAACCGTACAGCCTCTATTCTCGTGTTTGGGCAAATAGTAATGATAATGGAACGTTTTGGACTGCTGATATTGCTGCTTCGTACGGAATTGAATTGTATCCAATCCAAGGTGGGTCGCTCTATTTAGGTCAGGATACGCTTTATGTGAAAAGGCTTTGGGATGAGATGGTGGCCAATACTGGTATTTCGAATAATCAAGTAAATCCGAATCTTTGGCACGATACCTATTGGAAATATTTTGCTTTTATCGACCCTGCGAAAGCAATCGAAATGTATAATTCTAATCCCAATCGAGAGGTGAAATTCGGAATCTCCGATGCTCAAACTTATCATTGGCTACATGCAATGAATGCCTTGGGTCGTTTAGATGCATCAATAACTGCTAATTATCCGATTGCCGCTGCTTTTAGGCTCAATGGAAAAATCAACTATGTAGCACAAAATTATTCCGCTTCACCCATCACGGTCACCTTTTCGACAGGTTATCAATTGGTAGTGCCCGCTCATAAAATGGCAACTAATTTAGATGGAAATGCAAATGGTACGATATCATCCTCATTTACTCAAGCGTTTGTAGGAGGTAGTGTGAAATTGAATGTTGCTGTGACAAGCGGAACACCAACAAAAGTAGAAATTATGGATGGCACCACATCGATAGGAATAATTTCGTCCTCTCCTTATACGATAATGGCTTCCAATCTACAATTAGGTATTCATAATTTTTATGCGAAAATCTTTGACAGCGACAAATATAATGTGACCAATACTGCTCAAGTATTGGTAGGAAACGAAATGCCATACGGTGGAACAGCCTCTGCTATTCCTGGTACTATTGAAGCAGGAAAATACGATCTGTTCGAAGGTGGAAAGGGCCAAAACATCACCTATTTAGATGTGACGCCTGCTAATTTAGGCACTTTTAGAATGGATGAATCGGTGGATGCTTCGACCGATGCAGCAGAAGGTGCTATTGTGGGTTCTATCGCTTCTGGCGAATGGCTTAAATACAGTGTGGATGTAGCTCAAACGGGGTTGTACTCGTTTGCATTCCGTTATGCGTCGGGTAATTCAGCGGGAGGTGGTCCATTCCATTTAGAACTCGATGGTCAGACTATTTCATCCGATATACCTGTTCCGTCAACCTCTAGTACTGTTTGGACGATTTGGTCTTCAAAAACGGTGTCAAATATTCCATTGACCGCAGGAAAACACATTCTGAAAATCGCATTTTCTGCCGGAGAATTTAATTTAGGCAAAATGACCTTCAGTCGTACAGGAGATTTGAGTTATAGCTATCCTACCGCTAATGCTGGAAAGGATTTGAAGGTGGTTCTACCTGCTACATCAACTACGCTTGATGGATCAGCAAGCACAGAATCTAGTGCAAAATCGTTGACTTATATTTGGAAACAACTTTATGGACCAACGGTCGCTCAATTTTCGGATTCAACAGTTGTAACCCCAAATGTGTCTGGACTTGTAGAAGGAATGTACAGTTTCAGACTGACCGTGAAAAACACAGACATGAGAGTTTCGTCTGACGAAGTGCTCATTATGGTAACAAACACAGCCAATGTGGCTCCGACGGTTTCGTTGATTACACCAACAGACAAATCTACTTTCACTGAAGGTAAACCGGTAACAATTACTGCAAATGCCAGTGATTTTGATGGAACAATCACCAAAGTTGATTTTTATGAAGGATCGAATTTAATTAGTAGTGATAATACTGCACCTTATTCAGTGACATGGAATCCAAGTCCAGGCAACTATGTTATAACAGTTAAAGCGACGGATAACGGTGGCGCAACAAGTACTTCGCAAGCTGCAAATGTAACCATTGCACCAGTGATGTCGTGTACCGAAACATCGAAAGTGGCGACTCAAGGCGCATTCACCGTCGGGTACAAATGTACTTACGAAACAGTGGGTTCTGATGTGACCATTACGTTCGAATTGCTCGATAGTCAACCCGGATTGGTAGCTTATTTGTGGAAAGAGTCTCCTTTCGCAGAGTCTGCAATGACAAATGTGAGTGGAAATATTTTCTCAACAACAATAAGTGGTCAAACTGTGGGTTCAAAACTCAGTTACGCTTGTAAATTTGCCTATTCTGGTGGAATGTCTGTCACCAAATATATGTCGTACGTGGTTGGAACCAATTGCGGAAGTACCAATGATACGCAAGCTCCCACAAACTTTACTGCATCGGTTGGCGCAATTACACCTTCTTCTATTGAATTGCTTGTAAATGCGACTGACAATTCGGGAACTGTCGTTTACAATGTCACTTATGGCAGTGTAACAAAGAATATCTCTGTAGGTTCGGGTGTGCAAACCTCCTTTCTTATTTCGGCACTTACGCCTGAAACAGCTTATTCGTTTAGTGTATGGGCATCCGATTTAGTTGGCAACGCCACTGCACCAATCGCTCTTAATGCAACTACAACCCTCAATACCAACACGGAATGTGCTGGATCAACTTCCGAAGCATCGCAAGGTTCCTTTACGATAGGATACAAGTATGCTTTCGAAACAGTTGGCACAGATGTAAATTGTACGTTTGAATTATTGGACGACAAGGCTGGATTAGTCGCTTATTTGTGGAACTACACTTCTGGATTTGCGGAAACTGCGATGACCAATGTAAGCGGTAAAAAATTCACCATCAAATTGACTGGAAAAACGGCGGGCACGGTCTTGAAATTGGCTTGTAAATTTGCTTATTCTGGTGGAATGTCGGTGACCAAGCAATTTTCATATACTGTTGGGAATAAATGTCAAGGAGCTGGAGTAGAAACACATTCTATTAAACCTCTCATTTTTTATCCAAATCCAGTTCAGTCTATGTTGCATTTGCAATTATATGACGCAGAAAACCGCCTTATTTTAACCAATATGATGGGTGAGATAGTGTTTACGAAACAAGTAGATGAAAAGTATCAATTGAATATGAGTCGTTTTGCATCTGGCGTTTATTTCATTTCTGTAGAAAATAGAAATGGAATTCAGATTGGAAAAGTGATAAAAAAATAGAGATTTTAAGTAACACAGATCAAGATGAAAAAAATAGCTTTATCAATTTATTTAGTTGCGCTTTCACTATTTGTGACACATGCGCAAGAGTATAAATTAGTTTGGGAGGATAATTTCGATAAATCCAGATTAGATAAGTCTATGTGGACAATTGCTAATGATGGAGAGGGCGGTGGAAATAGCGAGTTGCAATATTATCATCCTAAAAATGTTACATTGGGCAAAGAGCCTTTGACAGGAGCTAAATGTTTAATTTTGACTGCCAAAAGGAAAAATTATAATGGGAAAAAAGCCACATCGGGCAAGGTGATTACACAAAATAAAGTAACCTTTAAATACGGAAAAATAGAAGCTCGAATTAAAATGCCATATACAAAAGATGGTCTTTGGCCTGCTTTTTGGTTGTTAGGCAACGATTCCAAAGAAAATGCTTGGCCAAAGTGTGGTGAAATTGATATTCTCGAAATGGGTAATGATAAAGGAATAGCACAAGGCGTGCAAGATCGTTACCTGAATGGAGCTTGCCATTGGGGTGAGAAATTTAATAATGGATCGTATCCGAATTATGCGAAATTTACCATATATCCATATTCATTGCAGGGGGATTTTCATCTCTTTACCTTGATATGGGATTCAAAATCAATTAAAATGTATGTTGATCTGGATGTAAATTCAGCCGTTGAACCGTATTATGAATTAGCCATAGATGGAGCGAATGAGGTAGATAAGCCCGCTCGATATTTTAATAAACCCTATTTTATCCTTTTTAATCTTGCCGTGGGTGGTAATTTTACCAAAATATGGGATATGGATAAAATCACTGCATTGAAAGATGGTGAAGCAAAAATGTATGTCGATTATGTGAGAGTTTATCAGAAATCGAATGGGCAGGAAGAGATTAGTTTTTCCAAAAAATAATAGAGTTTCGTAGATTTTTTTTGTGCATCTAAAAACCAAAACACACTATGGCAAATTACAAAACAGCACTAGAAGATAGAGTTCCATTTGGTGAAAAAATTGCTTTCGGTTCGGGTCATTTAGCCAACCAACTCTTCCCAGCGGCACTGGGTGTTTTTATGGTTGTATTGGTTATGTCATTAAAAATGAATCCGATTTTGGCGGGATTGTTGGGAGCACTACCTCGTTTTTTGGATGCTTTAATTGACCCAATTATGGGATTTATTTCGGATAATACGAAATCGAAATGGGGACGACGCAAACCCTACATTCTGGTAGGAGCCACCTTGTCTGGGCTTGCTTTTATGGTGATGTGGCAATTGTATCCGCAAAATTCAGAGATGTACAATTTCTTCTATTTCTTGATCGTTTCGATGTTCTTCTACATCGGTTACACCGTGTTTGCTGCACCACTCATTGGTTTGGGCTACGAAATGACATCTGACTACAACGAGCGTACCCGTTTGATGGCCGTTTCGCAGTTTATGGGACAAATTGCCTGGATGATTGCGCCGTGGTTTTGGGTCATTATTTATGATAAATCCATTTATGATTCGGCGCCCGAAGGAGCGAGAAACCTTTCGATTTGGGTAGGTTCTTTGTGTATGATTTTAGGTATAATGCCTGCTCTTTTCAACAAAGAAAAGGTGGATATTGACAAAGATAAACTCGCAGATTTGTCGATGAAAGATTTGGCCATCAATGCAAAAGAATTTTTCCGCGGCATAAAACTCACATTGAAGAACAAGCCTTTCGTAAAACTTTGCGCCACGACTTTCTTGATTTTCAATGGATTCCAAACCATTGCGCAATTTGCTTTTTTTATAATCGTTTACTATCTGTTTAATGGCGATACCAATGCTGCTGGCACTTGGCCTGCATGGTTTGGCACCATCAGCTCGGTCGCAACTGCATTCTTGGTCATTCCGATTGTTACAGCTATATCTCTAAAAATCGGCAAAAAGAATGCCTTTATCATCGCGACGCTGCTTTCGATGGTCGGTTATACCCTCAAATGGTGGGGATTCAATCCAGCAAATCCATGGTTGATGTTCATGCCGATTCCATTTCTGTCGTTCGGAATTGGGGGATTGTTTACGCTGATGATGTCGATGACTGCTGATGTTTGTGATTTGGACGAACTGAATAACGGTGAACGTCGCGAAGGAATGTTTGGTGCTGTTTACTGGTGGATGGTGAAGCTTGGAACCGCCGCTGCGATGCTTCTGAGCGGGGTAGTTTTGCACTACATTGGCTTCGACGAATCAATTAAAGTTCAAGCCGCTTCGACGATTACCAACCTTCGGATTGCAGATATTGTGATACCCATTTTCAGCGGAATCCTTGCCATAATGGTGATTTGGAAATACGACATTACTGAAACAAAGGCCAACGAAATAAAGGCGGCGCTCGTGGCTCGACGTACAACTAAATTATAAATCAGATATTTCATTTTTTTAAATCACGAAACACACAACTATGAGAGCAAAATTATTTTTCACCTTTTCCTTACTTGTCGCATTAGTCTCTTTTTCTCATGCAAAAACGACTATTGAGTTGAAAGACAATTGGTACTATTTAAATGGTCAGAAATACTTCATCAAGGCAATCGGATATGAGATTGGTGCTCGTCCTGGTCAACATCCATATCAAGGCAAAAGAGCCGACGATCTGGAGTTGTTGAAATTCGACCTCAAGGTGATAAAAGAGGCTGGCTACAACACCATTCGCACGTGGAGTCAGTTTTCGGAGGCACAACTAAAACTAGTGCAAGATTCTGGTCTTAAGCTGATTATGGGATTGGAGATTAATCCAGAAAAGGATTACGGTGATTCCACATTTGTAGCTAGTTGTGAAACTGATGTACATAAGGTGATGGATTATGCCAAAAATTACGATTGCATCATCACATATCTTGTAATCAACGAACCGCAAACCGACCACATCCACAAAGTTTCGGGCAAAGCTTTCGTAAATCTAATGAAAACGCTGATAAATTTGATTCACGCAGAGCATCCTGGAATTCCGGTGACGCTTTCGGCCAATGCGATGATTAGTGACTACATGGATGAAAGCTTGTTTGATGTGTATGCCTACAACTGCTATGACCACAGCGAAGCGCAGACAGCTACTATGGGTTTCAAAGATTATATCAAAGGATTAAATCAATTAAACGGACTAAACAAGCCATTCATTACCACCGAATTTGGTTATTCGGTTTCGCACAAAGGATATGGTCGCTATGGTGGTCAGACTCTGACGGAACAAAGTACAGGACTTATTTCAAATTATCGTGATTTGATAGATGCTGGCGCTGTTGGCATGTGTCCGTTCTACTATGCCGATGGTTGGTGGAAAGGCGGAGACCAAAACTACCACAACTCGGAGCAACCCGAAGAGTGGTTTGGCTTTTGGGGATACCGCGATGTAAACGACAAATTAGGTTCGCCGCGTCCGGTGTGGTTTGCCATGCGCGACTATATGAAAGCGCTGATTATCAGTCCCAAGAACAAAGAGATATATCAGACAGCCATCGTTCCAATGGAGCTTTTCGTAGATAAAAATGTCCGAAAAGTCGTCGTAAAACTCAACGATAAAGAGTTGTATTCAAAGAATATAACGAAAGAAGGCTATTTCTCCGATAACTTGAATCTGACGCCGAAAGGTATCGAAGATATGGAGTTGGCATTTGAATTTTATGACAAATCGAACAAGGTGATGAAAACAGAATCCATTTTTATTCTCGCCTCCGATTCTCCAATCGATTTGCCAAAACTAACAATTGAAGTGACTCCGAACAAAGATTTGAACGAGAGCAAAACCGCTACAATCATTACCAAAATTGAAACCAAAGATGGATTCAAAATTGGTGACGATTTGAAGGTCAGTTACAATACCCATTTGGGTTGGGAGGTTGGTCCACAAGCCACAGTTTCTATCAAAGATCAATTAGCGAAGAAGCTGATTCAAACCGAAAATTCGTTCTCCATTCCCGAAAATGCATGGATTGTAAATGCCTCGGCTGGGGCGTCTGTTCAATATGGTAAATTCAATTTTCGTATTCACGACCAGAAACTGATTTACCGCGGTGATTGGGCGAAAGAGGTCGGACGCAAATAATCTTTGTTCTTTTGTCTTGATTCTAAAATCTATATTTTAAAAAACAATGAACAACAACACACACAAATTATCCATTAAAGAAAAAATCGGTTATGGATTAGGCGACACTGCATCTCATTTCGTATGGGATATGGTGGGCTTTTGGCTTTTGTTTTTTTACACCGATGTGTATGGCATTTCGGCTGCTGCTGCAGGTACAATTATGCTCGTTGCCCGGTTTTGGGACATGGCAATAGATCCCGTAATTGGTGTCGTTTCCGACCGAACTAATACTCGTTGGGGGAAATTCAGACCCTACATTTTGTTTGGTGCAGTACCTTATGCTGTGTTGGCCATTCTCACATTCACCACACCGAACTTCGGCGAAATGGGTAAAATCATCTACGCCGGAGCCACTTATGTGCTGTTGATGACCGCTTATGCTGCCATCAATTTGCCTTATTCTGCTCTTGGTGCTGTGATGACGGATGATACCTACGAACGTGCAGGATTGAACACCTATCGCTTTATTGCCGGTTTCACGGGGCAATTTATCGTCACCGGTCTGGCATTGACATTAGCCGAGTTTTTTGGAAATGGAAACAAAGCGCAAGGATTTCAATACACCGTTTTGTTATTCGCAGTTTTGAGTTTAATCTTCTTTTTCATCACATTTCAGACTACCAAAGAGCGTGTACAACCACCTAAAGAACAGAAAAACTCTCTAAAAGAAGACCTGACAAATCTGTTTGCTAATAGAGCGTGGCGCATTTTGGCGATTGTCGGCATAGTTTCATTTATTATGTTTGCAATGCAAAACGCAGCAATAGCTTATTATTTCAAATATTATCTAGGTCGTGAAAATAATGTGCAGCTTTTCAATGTTATTGGAACTGTAGCACTCATTGTTGCATTGCCACTCTCGAAACCATTAGCAAAACGATTTGGAAACAAAAACGTCTTCATCGGCAGTTCGCTGATTTCAGGTCTCTTTTTTATGCTGATTTATCTGCCCGGAATAAATGACTTGACAACGATTTATGCATTCAATATTATTGCCAAAATGGCCTATGCACCGGCTGTTCCGCTGCTGTGGACGATGATAGCCGATTCTGCCGATTACGGAGAATGGACTACTGGTCGACGTGCGACAGGACTCTATTTTTCGGCGGCGGTGTTTGCTCAAAAAGCTGGATGGGGAATCGGTGCTGCTATTGCAGGGTGGATTTTAACTGTTTCGCAATTTGTGCCCAATGCGGTACAATCAGATACAGCCATCACAGGTATCAAGCTTCTCGTGTCAGTTATTCCAGGCATTTTGTACATGTCGTGCGCTCTGTTTATGATTTTCTACAAAATTGATAGTAAAACAACCGACTTGATGAAGAGGGATTTGGATGCGAAACGATTATTAGAAAAATAAATTTTAATCCACAAGAGAGCAAACTTTTTAGCGTGAAATCTAAGATTTCTATGTGGTATAAAAACACACTATATTTAGTAAAGAAATGAATAACTTATTTGTAGGAAATAGCCCGTTGAAGTTGGAAGAACAATCAGTTTCTGGTCAGTTTGTTCTTATAGAAGGTGAAAAATATTATCAGATAAAGAACTTAGACGCTATGCAGCCGTTCTTTATCAGTCTTGCCAGCGATTCCGATCATTGGATGTATATCTCCAGTACTGGTGGACTCTCTGCTGGACGGAAAAATCCTGACACCGCTCTTTTTCCTTATTATACCGATGATAAAATCACCGAATCCGCCGACATCACTGGCAGTAAAACCATTTTGCACGTTCACAAAAATGGGAACCGCTATTTGTGGGAGCCTTTTTCTGATCGAAACAACGGAGCGTATATTCTTGAGCGCACTATTTCCAAAAGTACAACCGGAAATAAACTCATTTTTGGCGAAATGAATCTTGATTTAGGACTCACATTTTGCTACATGTGGATGAACGCAGATGACTTTGGTTGGGTGAAAAAGAGTTGGCTTATCAACGATTCGCAAGAAGAGGTAGAGGTCACTTTGCTCGATGGACTTCAAAATATCCTTCCATCGGGCATCGATAGACTTACGCAAAACACCTACTCGACTTTGGTAGATGGGTACAAAAAAACGGAACTGATCGAAGAGGCCAATTTAGCGCTGTTCCGCATGGAAGCAATTTTGGTCGATCGTCCTGAGCCGAGCGAATCGTTGAGGGTGAACACGGTTTGGAGTTATGGATTGAATCAACCATCATTTCTTCTCAGCTCAAAACAACTATCTAATTTCCGAAAAGGGATAGATATTTCACCCGAACACGAGTCAAAAGGAGTTAGAGGTGCATTTTTTGCACATTGCAAATTGACATTGTCAGTCGCTGCGATGCAAAAATGGTATTTCGTAGCCGAAGTGAATCAGGATGCTGCTAAAGTGAATAATCTGATTCATTTTTTGAAAAATACAATAGATATTGATTCTGTTATAGAGCAAAATATTGCAAAAGGAACCGTAGCATTGAAAAATATCGTGTCGCAAGTGGATGGCGTTCAGCAGACTGCAGACGAGCATGGTATGGCACGACATTTTGCTAATTCACTTTTTAATGCCATGCGGGGTGGTGTGTATAATGATAACTACAACATCAATTCTGCCGATTTTGCAAAGCATGTGAAGCATTTCAATACGAAAGTGTGGCTGCGCAATAGTGATTTTCTAACTAATCTTCCCGTCGAAATAGAATATTCAGACTTGGAATTACTCGTTCAGAAACAAGCAGATGCAAATCTCTACAGACTTTTCCAAGAATATCTTCCGTTGACATTTAGCCGTCGGCACGGTGATCCGAGTCGACCTTGGAATCTCTTCAACATCAATGTAAAAGACGAAAATGGCAACAAAGTGGTTTCCTATCAGGGAAACTGGCGCGATATTTTCCAAAACTGGGAAGCACTTTCGCTTTCGTATCCGGCATATATCAACGGCATCATTGCTAAATTTCTCAATGCAACGACTGCCGATGGCTACAATCCATATCGGGTGACGAGCGAAGGCATCGATTGGGAGGTAATTGAACCAGAAGATCCGTGGTCGAATATCGGTTATTGGGGCGATCATCAGATTATCTATTTGTTGAAATTGTTAGAGGTTTCTCGAAACCATTATCCCGAGGTTCTAAATTCGTGTCTGAATAAAGAGATGTTTGCCTATGCAAATGTGCCTTATCGCTTGAAAAATTACAACGAAATTGTTGCTGATCCCAAGAATTCTATACGATTCGATGATAAACTTCATCACAGCATTGAAGAACTGGTGGATCAATATGGTGCTGATGCAAAACTTTTGTTGAACAATCAAGATGAAGTCTTATTAGTTAGTTTAACAGAGAAACTATTGGCAACGTTGCTCTCTAAACTCAGCAACTTTATTCCAGAAGCTGGAATTTGGATGAATACCTTGAGACCAGAGTGGAACGATGCAAACAATGCACTTGTGGGGCAGGGAGCATCGATGGTTACGCTATATTATATGCGTCGATTTGTAGTCGAAATTCGGGAATTTTATTTAGATGCAAATCAGCAATCTTTTACTATTTCTACTGAAATGGCAGATTTCCTATTTGCGATTACAAATGTATTAAATCGTCATGCAATGCATTTATCAAAAGGATTTGATAATATTGAAAGACGTCAAATTGCAGATGAATTAGGAAATGCAGGAAGCAATTTCCGAGATAGAATTTATCATGGTTTTTTAAACAAGAAGTCATCTATTGCAAAGCAAGATTTACTAGATTTTTTCCTTGTAACGTTACATTTTATTGATCAATCTATCCATCTGAACAAAAGAGAAGATAAACTATATCATGCGTACAATCTTGTTTCGTTTTCTAAGCATAAACTAACCATTCGAAATTTATATGAAATGCTCGAGGGTCAAGTGGCAGTTTTAAGTTCAGGAAAATTGGATGCGTCAGAAGCTGTCGAATTACTGGATTCGTTGCGGAAAAGTGCTCTTTATCGCCCAGATCAAAACAGTTATATCCTTTATCCTAATAAGCAATTGCCTGATTTTTTGGCAAAAAATAGAATTTCGGCAGATGCAATTCAGCAAATCCCATTTCTCTATAATCTTTTGGAAGTTGGTGATAGAAGCATCATTACAAATGATAAAAAAGGGGAATATCATTTCAATGCTAATTTTAATAATGTCAATTTCTTGCGAAAAGAACTGCTTAATCTGAAGAAAAATTCAAATTTTGAAATATCGAATAGTGATATTACTGCTATCGAAATGCTTTATGAACAAACGTTTGATCATCAGTCATTCACGGGTAGATCTGGCACCTTCTATAAATACGAAGGTTTGGGATGTATTTATTGGCACATGGTTTCCAAACTATTACTTGCCATCGGTGAGAATATTCAAAAAGCAATAAAGGAGCAAGCAGACCCATTAACTATACAAAAACTAAAGCAACATTACAGCGCTGTAAAAGATGGTATTGGAGCACATAAATCTCCAGCAGAATACGGCTCTTTCCCATTCGATCCTTACTCGCACACACCTATGATGGCAGGTGCTCAACAACCAGGAATGACTGGTCAAGTGAAGGAGGATATTATTAGTAGATTCTTCGAATTAGGCATTTCTATCGAAAAAGGGTTGTTGACTATTCAACCCAAAATTCTAAGAAAAGATGAGTTTGTCGATTCCCCAAAAGGGCGGTATTTGTCATTTACCTATTGCGCTTGTTCGTTTGTTTATCATTTGGGCGAAAAACAAGGTGTCGAAATTCTCTATCAAGATGGTTCGAAAGCATTTTCAGAATCCTATTTGCTTAATAATGTAGATAGTGATTCAATTTTTAGAAGAGATGGAAAAATAATGAGTGTCGATGTCTATTTTACCACTAATAGACTTGATTAAGTAAGATTTATACTTTTAGCTTAAAAGCGATAATCTTTCAGTTGATTTAACGTTTGGAAAAATTGGTTATTTATTTATCGATATTTCTACTCGGTAAGATTGAGGTAAGTGGATATCTTCGTTTAACTTGAGATGAGGACTCAAATCAATCAGACTTATTTTATATCCGTTAGCGGTAACAAAATTATCCCCCGAAGGCATATTTGCATTGGTATTTAGTGCAAATGTGTCTTTTTTGTTGTTTAATCCCAAAACTAATTGAACTTTCGCATTTCCTGCCCACACGCAAGTAGCTCCATCAGGACAACGTGAGTCTTCAAGCACAGAGTCGAATTTTAAAGTGATATCATTTGTCGTATTTGAATAGCGTTCTTTGTAGCCAATTGAAATCGTATCACCTTGTTGAGGTACATTCAGCGGTTTTTGTTCGTGGCACCCGTTTATTAATCCAAGAAACGAAAGCGAAAGAAAAAGTAGTGTCTTCATTGAGGATTTGCTTAGTGTATAACTTCATGATGTAGTTCTGCTTTGTTACGCTGCAAGCCATCGATTGATATATCCCATTATTTTCAACTATCTTTGCATCATGAATAATGTTTCGAAAATGATAGAGAATACGCTCTCAAATATGGGTATTGAGTCGCTTAATGCGATGCAATTGTCTACTTTAGAGGCGAACAAATTGGAGAAGGATATCGTTTTACTTTCACCCACAGGTTCTGGTAAAACATTGGCATATCTATTACCAATATTGCTGGGATTGAATCCCGAATGTAAAAAAGTTCAAGCCCTTGTTTTAGCTCCTTCGCGTGAGTTGGCGCAACAAATCGAACAAGTTTGGCGCAGTATGGGCACGGGTTACAAGGTGAATACCTGCTTCGGTGGCCGTCCTTCTAATGCAGAGAAACGTGCACTTCAAACTCCACCGGCATTGTTGATTGGTACTCCGGGTCGCTTGCAAGATCATATCGAACGTAACAATTTTGAGGTCGATGATATTCGTCTGCTTGTACTCGATGAATTTGATAAATCTCTCGAAATGGGTTTCCTCGAGCAAATGGAAGCCATCATCACTCGCCTTTCGTATTTGCATAAACGAATCCTCACCTCGGCGACAGATGCCATTCAAATTCCTAAATTTATTGGATTACACAGTCCCTCAAAGCTCGATTATTCCGAAAAACATAACGAGTTGAAGGGATTGAGTTCTTATATTATTAAAGGAGAAAACAACGATAAGATGGATTTGCTGTACAAAACCATCTGCTCTTTAGGAAGTGATTCTACTTTGGTTTTTTGTAATCAACGCGATTCGGTAGAGAAAGTAGCTGCCTATTTGCGTGAACGTCGGGTAGCGAATGAGTTTTTCCACGGTGGACTCGAACAGCCCGATCGCGAACGTGCGTTATCCAAGTTTCGCAACGGAAGTTGTCATGTTTTTATCTCTACCGACCTTGCATCACGTGGATTAGACATTCCCGAAATCAGAAATGTGGTTCACTTCGATATGCCAGTGCGTAACGATGAGTTCATTCACCGCAATGGACGTACTGCGCGTATGGGCGCTGAGGGTAATTCATTTTCTCTGCTTGCTGCCAACGAAGAGCTGCCAACGTTCATCTACCCCGTTCCACAGGCGTTTTCTTTGCCAACACTTATCGCTTCGCCTTCGAAACCGCAGTGGGCAACCATCTATATAGGAAAAGGGAAAAAAGATAAATTGAGCAAAATGGATATTGTTGGTTTCCTTTTCAAAAAAGGTGAATTGGCAAGAGAAGAGCTCGGAATCGTTGAAGTGAAAGAGTTTTATTCTTATGCAGCAATCAAAGCTGATAAAGTTCAAGAGTTGTTGCGTTTAGTCCAAAACGAAAAAATCAAGAATATGAAGACAAAAATTGACTTGTCGGCATAAAACTCATTGATATATCTATCCCTATAATACTCAGTTTAAAATGAATATTATCGTTAACTCCTAATGAATGAAGGCAATAATCAATTAAGATTATTGCCTTCATTTATTATTATATTAAGTTGCCTTAAATTATCTATCAATTTTTACATTCACCGCATTCATTCCCTTGGGACCCGGTCTAACTTCAAAAACTACTTTATTGTTTTCTTGAACAGGCTCTAAAAGTTCCTTTTTATGAACAAATATGCTTTCTTGTGTTTTTAGGTTTCGAATGAATCCAAATCCTTTGGCATCATTCATATATGTTACAATGCCATGCTGTATTAAATCTTCAGGACTTGGTTCAGCTCGACGACTTACGCCAATCTGAATATCTTCAACATTAATTTTGGCTTTTTTTGTTGGATCTGGTGGAGTGGAAGTGATTTGGCCATTTTCGTCAACATAAGCAATCATATCATCAAGACTGCTGCCGCCTTTGTTTTCTTTACGTTCAACTTTTTTAGCTTCTTTCTCTTTTCTCTTTTTGTCTTTTTTGTTTTGGATATCCTTTTTGTTCCACGATTCCTGCGATCTTGCCATAATTATTGTTTCCGTTTTATTTTTTTTATGTTAGTATTTAACTGAATTGAAAATTAGCGTGAGCAAATTTCAAGCAAAGGTATTCAAATATGCTAATAATCAAAGTGTTTCTATCAGAAAACCATCAATGTAGAATAATTCTGAACAAATTTTGTCAATAAATTCAAGTTTTAAAATCATTTTAAATAGTTTTTTTGAAATCGGAGTGCCCGAAAAATCACAAATTTAACTTATCTTTGCGCTGTGTTTATCAGAAATACTCAAAAACGTTATTTTATTGTTTATTTCTGAGCAGATTGTCATCTTGTTGTTGTGAAATTACAATTTTTACGTTAAAACAAACCAAAAGATTTGTTATGGAAAATATTTTTCTCAAATACATGGCTGACAGGTTTGAAAAAACATCGGCTCATGAGATAGGATCTCATTTAGGTCCTGTTATTACGATTTCAAGAGTGGGTGGCTGTTCGGCAACTGTAATTGCAGAGGCATTAACCGTCAAAATCAATCAATTATTAAGTAGTAGCAAGAGTGATACTGCTTGGAATTGGGTCAATAAACAGATTCTGTCTATGGCCTCGCATGAATTGAAGATGCACCCAGATAAAGTGAAGCAGTTGGTTGAGTCTGCAGAGAAGGGCATGATTGATGAAATTGTAGATTCGTTTACTGAAAATGATTATGCTCATTCAAATAAAGTGAAAAGTGTAATTGAAGAAGTAATCAGAAGTATTGCTGTAAAGGGAAATGTTGTGATTGTGGGACGAGCTGGGGCAATTATTGCAGCTGATATTCCAAATTCACTTCACGTAAATTTAGAAGCACCTCTATCGTGGAGGATTGATGTTATTAGTAAAAAACGAAATCTATCTAAGCAGGCAGCGGAGGATTATATTCTTCAAATGGATAAGAAAAGAGAAACGTTTAAAAAGCAATATAAAAATAAATTTTCGGAGATGCCAGACTATGACATCTCAATTAATTGCAAATCGCATAGTATAGATCAGATTTGTGATTTAATTATCAAAGATGCTCAGTTGAAAAAATTATTATAGTTTGTAGTTATCGAAATGGTTTACTGCAATGCTAGATAAAAATGATGACAAAGAGAAGCGTAAAGCTCTGAATTCCTATGCTAAAATATCGAGTTTGGTATTGCAGATGGCAGTGATGGTTTTTTTAGGAGCATGGATTGGAAAACTGTTGGATAGTTATTTACAAACTCATTTTTTTACTATCATTTTGGTTCTTTTAATGGCATTTCTAGCGCTTTGGTATTTTTTTAAAACTATGTTGAACAAATAATGCAAACCGCTTGTTTAATGCAATCTAATCACTAATATTTTTTTCCACCTAGGTGGATATATTGACTTTAAAAGTATAACAGGAAATTTTGATGTTGGCTAAACCAAAAGTTTTTTTCTATAATCTTCTTATTTTCAGTACTGTGATTATGGGCATAGCTATGTTATTGTATAGTTATGTGGCGAAAACTTTGTATTTTTCACAATTTCCCCTTCAGTTCTTATTGATATTTGTTGTCACTGCCTTTACCCATTTGCGTTTGATTAAAGTTGGTGAAAACAATATGTATCGTTTTACTAATGCATATATACAGGTCACAATCATAAAATTATTTCTCTACCTAGGGTTTATTTTTGTGTGTTTGATGTTTTTAAATGTGGATAAAATTGTATTCGCATTGACATTTTTTGTCCTATATCTTTTATTTTCGGTTTTTGAAGTTGTTAACTTGTTGTCATTCTATAAAACGGGAAAGCCGTAAATATTACATTTGAATATAATTATTGAAAAAGAGTATGAGATTTGTAAAACCTTTTTTGCTTGTTATTTTTATTATAATTGCTTCTGTGGCTGGAGCGAAGGCGAATGATGTAACAGTTGCTGAATCGACTCAAAAGAAACCATTTAATCCCAAAGGTTTAATCTTTCATCATATTTCTGATGCTTATGAATGGCACATTACTACCATCGGTGAGACAGAGATATCTATTCCTTTGTTGGTAATAGTTTATAGCCAGAATTCTGGTTTTCATTTGTTCCCATCATCAGAATTTCATCATGGAACTCAATCGTATGATGGTTTTATGATTGCTCATGAGGGAGAAAACAAAGGTAAAGTTGTCGAGACTCTAGCCGATGGTTCAGTAAAGAGACCGATTGACATTTCAATTACCAAGAATGTTATCTCATTATTTATTAGTATAATTTTATTATTGTACATTTTCTTATCCATATCAAAACGATATTCAAAGAATTTTGCACGAGCACCAAAAGGCATTCAGAGCTGGATGGAGCCTTTGATAATTTTTATTAGAGATGATGTTGCTAAATCTGCTATTGGAGAGAAGTACGCCAAATATCTACCTTATTTACTGACAATCTTTTTCTTTATTTTTCTTAATAATCTCTTGGGCTTAGTCCCTGTATTTCCAGGTGGTGCTAACTTGACTGGTAATATTGCTATTACGATGGTATTGGCATTGTTCACTTTCACGATCACGACCTTCAGTGGGTCAAAAGATTATTGGATGCACATGATTAATATGCCAGGTGTTCCTTGGTGGTTAAAGTTTCCGATTCCATTGATGCCGGTATTAGAAATTATGGGTGTGTTTATCAAGCCATTAGTATTAATGATTCGTCTTTTTGCTAATATTACGGCTGGTCACATTGTAGCTTTAGGTTTTTATTGTCTCATTTTTATATTTGGACAAAAAAATATATTTGCCGGATACGGTGTGTCAGTAGTCTCAATATTGTTTACTATTTTTATGGCATTGATAGAATTGCTTGTAGCATTCATTCAAGCATATGTATTCACTTTGCTTTCAGCGCTCTATTTTGGAATGGCGCTCGAAACACACAGCGAACACAAATAATATTGATAAAGAAAATTAAATCAACAATAAAACAAATAAATAACAACAAATAAACAATTTTAGTCATGGTAACATTATCATTTTTATTAGAAGTTGCAGCTACTACAGCAGCTGCTAACGTAGGAGCAAGTGCAGGTGCTGGATTAGCAGCGATTGGAGCAGGTTTAGCTGCTGTAGGAGCAGGCGTTGGTATCGGTTTAATCGGTAAAGGTGCAGTAGAATCAATTGCACGTCAACCTGAAGCTATTGGTGATATTCGCTCAAATATGATCATGATGGCCGCTTTGGTAGAAGGGGTTGCATTCTTTGCTTTAGTAATTTGCTTGTTGGTTTACTTGATGTAAAATAATTGCAGTCGGTTGTGACCCAATCGACTGCTTTCAATTTTCAACCGACAATGAATATTGTCTAAAATAATTTACGACTATGGAATTAGTAATGCCCGAATTTGGCTTGCTTTTTTGGATGCTTGTCTCTTTCTCATTGCTTTTGTTTATTCTCAAAAAGTTTGCTTGGAAACCTATTTTAAAAGCACTTTCTGACAGAGAAAACTCAATTGATGAGGCTCTTAAATCGGCTCAAGAGGCAAAAAACGAAATGCTGAAGCTACAAGCTGATAATCAGCAGATTTTGATGCAAGCGATGCGCGAGCGTGATAAAATCATGAAGGAAGCTTCTGAATTGAAAGAAGCTATTGTGTCAGAAGCGAAAAACAAAGCCATTGCTGAAGCTGAAAAGGTGATGGAAGGTGCTCGTGCAGCTATTGAACGTGAGAAAGTGGCTGCTATCGATGAGATGAAAAATGCTATAGCAATTTTCTCTATTGATATTGCTGAGAAAATTTTGAGAGAAAAGTTGACCGACGATAAACAACAAAAAGAGTTGGTAAAAAAATATGTCGATCAAATTAATGTAAACTAATCATTCTGAGACGTTTAATTAAGCGTCTTAAATGAATATTAAGAAAACTCTATGAACAATAGCTCGATCTCAGTAAGATATGCAAAAGCACTTTTTTCGTTAGCTAATGAGAAAAATGTATTGAATGAGGTCTATTCTGATCTGGAAAATTTGTTGACTTTAACGAATACGTTGCCTCAATTTAAGGTTATTGTAGATAGTCCCGTTATTAGTTCGAACGATAAACAACGATTTCTCAAAGAGTTATTAGGGAAGTCTGTAAATGATTTGACTCATAATTTTTTAACGCTTTTGTTGACTAATTCGCGTGAGAATTATTTACCAATGATTGCACGAAATTTTATCGAAAGTTATCGTGAAAAAAGTGGAATCAAATCTGTTCAACTATCAAGTGCAATTGAGCTCGACGAAAAAGTTGTCAAACAAATTGGAGAAGTGATTTCCAAAAAATATAATGCGAAAGTAAATGTTTTGTGCGAAGTCGATTCTAAATTGATAGGGGGATTTGTAATGCAAGTGGACGATCAGTTGATGGATGCCAGTGTTGCTACCCGATTGAAAACACTCAGACAAGAGTTTGTAAAAGCAAAATAATAAGAGAATTTGAATTTTTAAATCAAATAATATTATGGCCGGAATTAATCCCGCAGAAGTTTCCGAAATACTGAAAAAACAATTAGAAGGTTTTAAATATGCTCTTGAATTTGAAGAGGTTGGAACCGTTTTGCAAGTAGGAGATGGTATTGCTCGTGTGTATGGATTGTCTAATGTGCAATCTAATGAGATGGTTGAGTTCGACTCAGGAATCAAAGGAATTGTACTCAATCTTGAAGAAGACAACGTGGGTGTTGTGTTACTTGGTTCTTCTGAGAAAATTAAAGAAGGAGACCGTGTAAAAAGAACCAATAGAATTGCGTCAATCAATGTAGGCGAAGGACTACTTGGTCGTGTGATAAACACGATTGGTGAACCCGTTGACGGAAAAGGACCAATTTCTGGAGAGCTTTTTGAGATGCCACTTGAGCGTAAAGCGCCAGGGGTAATTTATCGTCAACCAGTTGATATTCCACTTCAGACAGGTATCAAAGCTATTGATGCTATGATTCCAATTGGTCGTGGTCAGCGCGAGTTGATTATTGGTGATCGTCAAACTGGTAAAACAGCTATTGCGATTGACACCATTATCAATCAAAAAGAATTTTACGAAAAAGGAGAACCTGTATATTGTATCTATGTAGCTATTGGACAAAAGGGTTCAACGGTTGCTAGTATTGCTAAAACTCTCGAAGAGAATGGCGCAATGGCATACACGACTATCGTGATGTCAACTGCAGCAGATCCTGCCGCATTGCAATTCTATGCACCATTTGCTGGAGCAGCAATTGGAGAGTTCTTCCGAGATACTGGTCGCGCTGCATTGATTGTTTATGATGATTTATCTAAACAAGCTGTTTCGTATCGTGAAGTTTCGTTGCTTCTTCGTCGTCCGCCAGGTCGTGAAGCATATCCAGGTGATGTGTTCTATTTGCACTCTCGTTTGCTCGAACGTGCAGCCTATATCAACATTACTGATGATGTGGCAAAACAAATGAACGATGTCCCTGCTTCGATCAAACATTTAGTGAAAGGTGGTGGTTCTTTGACTGCTTTACCGATTATCGAAACTCAAGATGGTGACGTCTCTGCATATATTCCTACCAATGTGATTTCGATTACTGATGGTCAGATTTTCCTTGAATCTCACTTGTTCAATTCAGGTATCCGTCCTGCTATCAACGTAGGTATTTCTGTATCTCGTGTGGGTGGTAAGGCGCAAATTAAAGCCATGAAAAAGGTGGCTGGTACATTGAAACTTGACCAAGCAGAATACCGTGAGTTAGAGGCATTCTCTAAATTTGGTTCTGATCTCGATGCTGCTACTAAAGCAGTTTTGGGTAAAGGTGCTCGCAATGTTGAGATTTTGAAACAAGGGCAGTTCTCTCCAGTAAGAGTAGAAAAACAAATTGCCATATTGTATTGTGGAACAAAAGGTTTGATGTCTGAAGTACCTTTGGATAGAATCAAAGATTTTGAAACAGAATTTATCTCGACTTTAGATAGCAAACACAAAGAAGTGTTGGTTAGCTTGAGTAAAGGGGATATCAATGATACTGTTACAGCTACTTTAGAAGCTGTGGCAAAAGAGATTTCAGCGAGATATAATTTCCAATAATATTTTCAGTAGGGAAAAAGTTTTTCTTTTTCCCTACGATAATAGGAGAAATAATAAAGATTAACGGACAGCGTCAAACGCCCAACGTAAATGGCTAATTTAAAAGAAATACGATTAAGAATTACTTCTGTAAAATCAACGCAGCAAGTTACCAGTGCTATGAAAATGGTGTCGGCAGCAAAATTGCGTAAAGCACAGGATGCAATATTGCAAATGCGTCCTTATGCACAGAAATTACAGGAAATATTAGCGCAAGTCAGTCAGAACATCGACCCGGGTGCTAATAAAAAATATGCTGCTCGAGATCAAGTGAAACGAATTCTATTAATTCCTATCACTTCAAATCGTGGATTATGTGGTGGTTTCAATGCCAATGTGGTTAAAAGAACAACCGAATTAGTAAATGGTGTTTATGCTGAGTACTATAGCAAGGGCGCTTTGGATATTCTTGCCATAGGCAAAAAAGCCAATGATGGTTTGCGTGTGAGAGGTATCAAGGTGAAACAATCGAATAATGAGATATTAGATACGCCAACTTTTGCCGAAGTAAGTATTTTAGCTGAATCAGTGATGGAGGCTTACGCTTCGGGTACTTACGATAAAGTGGTGATTATTTACAATCAATTTAGAAACGCCGCTGTCCAGATTCTGCAAGAGGAGCAATTATTACCCGCTGTAATTGAAAAGAAAGTGGTTGCTTCGGTTGAAACTAAAGGTTATGCACTTGATTACTATTACGAACCATCAGTTGAAGGGATCGTAAGTGTTGTAATTCCGAAATCTCTTAAAATTCAGTTCTTTAAAGCAATTCTCGATTCTTTAGCTTCAGAACATGGCGCACGAATGACTGCTATGCACAAGGCAACTGATAATGCAGGAGATTTAATTAAACAATTGAATCTAACATATAACAAAGCGCGTCAGGCGGCAATTACCAACGAGATTTTGGAAATTGTAGGTGGTGCAAATGCGTTGAATGGTTAAGAATAAACAAGAAAAAATTTAAATTAATATATTATGAGTCAGTCTATTGGCAAAATTATACAGGTAATTGGTCCTGTGGTCGATGTCAGTTTTGATTTAGTGGGTGGTCAACTTCCTGCTATTTACGACGCATTAGAAATTACCAAAGCAGATGGTCAATTGTTGGTCGTGGAGTGTCAACAGCATATCGGTGAAAACTCGGTTCGAACCATTGCTATGGATTCGACAGACGGTTTGTCACGTGGTATGAAGGTGATGCAAACAGGAAAAGCAATTTCTGTACCCACTGGTAACCAAATCAAAGGTCGTTTGATGAATGTAATTGGAGAAGGTATTGATGGAATTGGAGCTTTGAGCAAAGAGACCTCTTATCCAATCCACAACAAACCTCCTAAATTTGAAGACTTATCTACCGAGAAAGAGGTTTTGTACACAGGTATCAAGGTAATTGACCTGCTAGAACCATATTCAAAAGGTGGTAAAATCGGATTGTTTGGTGGTGCTGGTGTAGGTAAAACGGTATTGATTATGGAGTTGATCAACAACATTGCAAAAAAATACGACGGACAGTCTGTATTTGCGGGTGTTGGTGAGCGTACTCGTGAAGGTAATGACTTGTTGCGTGAGATGATTGAATCTGACGTTATCAAATATGGTAAAGAGTTCAAAGAAGATATGGAAAAAGGCGGATGGAATCTGAATCTTGTGGATAAAGATGCCCTCGCTGAATCTAAAGCAACCTTGGTGTTTGGTCAGATGAACGAACCTCCTGGAGCTCGTGCTCGAGTAGCTCTTTCTGGACTTTCTGTGGCAGAGTATTTTCGCGATGGTGATAAAAAAGGCAAAGGAAACGATATTCTTTTCTTTGTTGATAATATCTTCCGTTTTACTCAAGCCGGTTCTGAAGTGTCAGCATTGTTAGGTCGTATGCCTTCGGCTGTAGGTTACCAACCAACATTGGCTTCAGAAATGGGATTGATGCAGGAACGTATTACCTCTACAAAACATGGTTCAATCACATCTGTACAAGCAGTTTATGTGCCTGCGGATGACTTGACTGACCCTGCTCCGGCAACAACATTCGCCCACTTAGATGCTACAACGGTTTTGAATCGTAAAATCTCCGAACTTGGAATTTATCCAGCTGTAGATCCATTGCAATCAACTTCGAGAATTCTATCTGCGAATGATGTAGGTGAAGCACATTATGGAACTGCACAACGTGTGAAAGAGTTACTTCAACGATACAAAGAGTTGCAAGATATTATTGCAATTTTGGGTATGGATGAGCTCTCTGAGGCGGATAAATTGGTTGTTCACCGTGCTCGTCGTGTACAACGTTTCTTGTCACAACCTTTCCATGTAGCTGAGGCTTTTACAGGTATGAAAGGTACTTGGGTTTCTATAGAAGACACTATCAAAGGATTCAACATGATTTTAGATGGTGGAGTAGATCAATATCCTGAGACTGCTTTTAGTATGGTAGGAACCATCGAAGAGGCCATCGAAAAAGGAAACAGATTGATTGCTGAAGCAAAAAAATAATTTAGAAGATGCATTTAGAAATAATTTCCCCTGAAAAAATATTGTATGCCGACGAAATTACTTCGGTAAAACTTCCTGGCACCGTTGGGTATTTCGAATTGCTGAATAATCATGCACCTATTGTTTCTACTCTAGCAAAGGGTGAAATAAAGGTGAAGAATATAGACGGAGTAGTTGAGTTTTTTCAAATTGAGAGTGGAGTAGCTGAAGCTCACGGAAATAAAGTGAGTATTTTGGTAGAACTCTAATTTCACACTCTGTAGAACATTAAAGAGGTTATTCTGATGAGTAACCTCTTTTTTTATGTTTCTTTATTATTTAACAATGAGCAAAATGAACTTCAATGTTGTTATAAGGGTCGATAATAATAATTAGAGAAAAAAATATGATGGAAATTAATGAAATTTTGAACTGGCGTTATGCCACAAAAAAAATGACTGGGGCAAAAGTTCCTCAAAATAAAATTGACATAATTGTTAAATCAGTGCAATTGGCACCTACATCAGTTGGTTTTCAGGCATTTCATCTCTATGTGATAGAGGATGAAGCATTGCGACAAACTATCTTCGAGAAGAGTTGTCAGCAGACTCAAGTGGTTGAAGGTTCTCATTTACTTGTTTTTGCAGCTCGTACTGAGATTACTGATGCCGAAGTTGATAATTATATGAATCTTGTAGCTACGACTCGAAATATTCCTGTGGAAAGTCTTAATGGATATAAAGGAATGGTCGCATCTTTTAAACAAAAAACAGAACAAGAGTATTTTGATTGGACAGCACGACAAGCCTACATTGCTTTCAGCTTCGCACTAGTAGCCGCAGCTGTAGAAAATGTGGATGCAACACCTATCGAAGGTTTTAGTCCTCCTGTAATGGATGAAATATTGGGTTTGAAGGAAAAAGGATTGAAGAGTGTTGTTTTGATTGCTCTTGGATATCGTGATGAAGCAAATGATAAATTAGCCCACGCACCTAAAGTTAGAAAGCCAATCTCTGAGTTAGTTACTGTGATTTAGTAACAGTATTCTTTTTTTTATCAAAGAGAGGATCAAAAACTGTCAATTATTGCAGTTTGCCACTTTAGAATTATGAGAATTCAAGGGAATTGTCTATCTTTGCGCTCTCAAATAAGGCCGGCCGAGTAGCTCAGCTGGATAGAGCAACAGCCTTCTAAGCTGTGGGTCTTGGGTTCGAATCCCAACTTGGTCACGTATGTAAACGTCAATAATCTGATATTCAGTTTGTTGGCGTTTTTTTTTGTGCGATTTGCACAACAATTTTCATACATAGCTTTCGGGATCAATATGAAATCTATTTATTAGTTAGATCTTAACAAATACAATAATCTAAATTCAGAATTGTACAGATTAAAGAGCAAACTAATTCAATCCTTTCGTTTTCATCCGCTTTTTTTTCGCACATTCCATCACTTTAGCTGGAGCGTTCGGTAAGAAGTTTTTTTCCATAAAAGCCATGTAGGGTATCAAACAACAGTAGAGCGAGACTGAATTCTATATTTGCGAATAGTTTCTCTTGAGTTTAATTCTCCTTACTAGATTTCAGAAACCACATATAGTTTGAAGAATATTGAGTAATTCTTTTGTGTGCACTTTTTGTACTGATTTCTAACTTCTTTCATAATATTGCGTTTTTTATTGCAATGCTATTGGAGGACGAGACAAAACAACCAAATATAAGCCATCCTAGATTCACATCTAGAATGGCTTAAACACACTATTTACTAACACAAACTATACATACATATCTCTTGATTTTTTAAAAGTATCGGCAATTAATGAATTAATTTATGCCTTTAGAGCAACACAAATTAATCACAAATCACTCTTTATCCTGATACTTTTCTCTCAGCTTTTTCAACTTAATTTTGAGCTTAGATACCACTGTTTTGTATTTGACATCAAAATAGATATTTCTCATCTCATGCGGATCTTTTCGAAGATCATATAGCTCCCAAACGGGCGAAAGTGATCGGGATCCTGTTCCTGATTTGCCCAACGATTCATTATAAAAATATATCAGCTTAAACTCTTTCGTCCGAATGCCATAATGTGCTGGAACGTGATGATCTCCATCGTCATTCATCCAATATCGATAATACATGGCATCTCTCCATCTAGCAACAGATTCTCCCCTTAATAGAGATCGAAAACTTTTACCCTGCATTTCGTGAGGTTTATTTACGTCGGCATAATCCAATAAGGTTGGTGCAAAATCAATATTCAGAACAATCGAACTGTTTCTCTGTTGTTTTTTTATTTCTTTTGGATATCTGATAAGAAAAGGCATTCGAATACTTTCGTCCATCATCATCCGTTTGTCAAACCAGCCATGTTCTCCCAGAAAAAATCCCTGATCGGAGGTGTAGATTATGATGGTATTCTCTGTCAAATGGTTATCGTCCAAATATTTTAATATTTGACCCACACTTTCATCAATACCAGCAACACATCGAAGATAATCTTTAAGGTATATTTGGTAAGCCCACTTCCGTTTCTTATCCCTACTCATATCAGATGGAATTGGTTGTTTCAAATCTCTGGAATTTAGATTTTCGAGACTCATCTTCATATTCTGAATGCATTCTCCTCTACTTTCGTAGGTTTCAAGCAGATTCGCTGGTTCTGGAATTACAACATCATTCAACAATTGCTTAAACCTCTCGGCGGGCTCCCAAGATCGGTGCGGAGCCTTAAAATGGCACATCAGAAAAAAGGGTTTTTCCTTGTTTCGCTTAGTCAACCATTCTAATGATAAATCGGTCGTCACATCGGTGACATGCCCTTCTATCGTTTTTTTTTGTGTTTGATCAAAATCACCCGACACATACGATCCCTTTTCGATAAACTGTGGATTGTAATACTTCCCTTGTTCCGGAAGTACGCTATACCAATCAAAACCAGTAGGTTCAGTACCCAAATGCCATTTTCCTATCATAGCAGTTTGGTAACCCGCTGCCTGAAGATCTTTTGCTAAATTTGGCCTTGACGGGTCGAGTTTATCATTAAGGGTATAAACTCCATTTTTCTGACTGTATTGTCCTGTCAGTATAGCTGCTCGACTAGGCGTGCTTATAGAATTTGTACAAAAACAGTCTTGCAAAACCGCACCTTCTTTTCTGATGCGATCAATATTCGGCGTTGGGAGAATTTTCCCCAATTGACCACCATAAATGCTTATTGCCTGCGTAGCATGATCATCCGCCATTATATAAAGTATATTTGGACGGGAATCTTTTTGTGCAATACTGCTTATTGATACTAAGAATGCACCTGATACCAGAAAACTATTTAAACTAGAATTCATTCGCTGCGTATTTGTTTTTTTAAGGTGATAATTTCAGTCTCCCCACAACGGTGGACGTGTCTCAAAAAGAGGGAATCCTGTGATACGATCATTTTGATCTGATCGTCGATGCGTCCACCAAGGCAAATCGTTGGTTTCGGCTTGCCATTTGACCAACTGGTGAGATAATTGTTGACCAATGTTCAAATATTCAGCACGGTCAGCCAGATTATTCAACTCGTAAGGATCGTGCTCAAGATCATAGATCTCGACCATAGCTCTGGGTGACGTAAAAATCTGACTCATTGCGTTGGGTAAATGACCCTTGCGTTGTCTTTTTTTAAGGGCATACCACGAGGGACTTGTGCTTAAATCCATTGGCGTGCCGTGTGGCAAATCGTAATAAGCATTGTATATCAGCTTATATTTTGAGGATCGAATGCATCGAATATATTCGTCTGTATCGTGCCAATTCCGCTCAGAATAGACATATTCTTGTCCTGTAGCCTGATGATTAAACAGAATATTCTTAAATCCTCGACCAAACATATCCGTCTGAATCGGTAAGCCTGCCAAATCGAGAAGCGTAGGAGCCAGATCAACCGTGCTTACTAATCCATTGTGTGAAACAACGCCCTTCTCAATTCTACCTTTCCAGCTAAAAATAAGCGGAGTTTGAATTCCAGAATCGTACAACGAGCCTTTAGCCCGAGGGAAAGGCATTCCATTATCACTTAGAAATACGATAATTGTATTCTCCATCAATCCTCGTTGCTCTAATTCACGCATCATGCGCCCGACATCCTTGTCCATGCGCGACAACTCGTTGTAGTAATCTGCAAAATCTCGTTTCGTCTCAGCATCATTTACTAAATAGGGCGGGATCTTGATTTTTTTGGGACTATTGATTTGAACTGTATTATTTCGATTATATGGACGATGCGGATCTACAAATCCCACCCATAAAAAGAATGGAGATGATTTATGTTGATCTAGAAAACGAGTGTAATTCTGAAAAATTCCTTCTTCCAAAGGCCCCTGATTAGGCAAATAATTTCCTTCAATATGGTAGTCCCATTGTTTATCGCCATTATCTCCCCAATGAGTTTTCAGCATATAAGCCGTAGTATAACCTCCTTGATGGAGATATTTCGGCAAAATAGAGGTCTTGTTGTCCAATCCACTGTGCAAATCTTCGGTGCCAATGGTGTGCGCAAACTTACCGCTTAACATACTTGTTCGCGATGGACTCGATTGTGGAGATGTCAAAAAAGCATTCTGAAATCGTATTCCGTCACGAGCCAGTTTATCAATATTGGGCGTCGAAATATTCGGATTGCCGTAACAACCAAAGTCCATTCCAGCATCATCTGCAATGAAAACAACAATATTAGGTCTCTTTACTTTCGCATTTTCTTGAGCAAAAATTGGCAATGACACCGATAGAGTTGTTGCAATAGATAGTGTACTGAAAATCGGATTATTCATGGTTATTAGAATTCAGAGACTACTTTTTTATTCTCCATCCAATCCAACATATTCAATACCAAATAATTCCAGTTTTGAAATCCTGCATTAAGAATAGGTTCTCCATTTTCGGGTTGATAATATTCGTGAAGAACGCCTGTTCTTTCGAAATCGTGACCAAAAAGCAGTATAGTTTTAGAGGCAAGTTCTTTCGCTTCGTTCGTGTATCCATACTTCACTAAACCACGCCAAGTCAGGTAATTGGAAACTCCCCAAATAGGACCTAACCACGTGGATGGATTGCCACTTGCTCTGAGATTATACATTTTCTCCATTTTGGATAACGAGCGAACGCCATAAGGAGCATTGAATGTCTTTTCATTTTTGAAGTGCTCTTCTACCATTCGTTTTGCTTGCGCTGGAGTGGCGATATCTGCCCACATCGCTAAGAATCCTGACCAAACGCCAATTCGTTGAATTAAGCAATTCCAATCTCGTGGAGCTCCACTGTGAAAGCCCCATTTTTCAGTATTAATTGGTTTCAAATTAAGATCAACACTATAGAAAAATCCATCTCTTTCATCCCAACAGTTTTTCTGAATCGCCTCTTTCAAATTATCAGCATCGGCTTGATACATCACAGCTATTTCGTGGAAATTAAGTTGATTAGCTAGATAAACCATAGCTTGTAATTCTTTGTACATTAGGCAGTTTAGATAGATAGATGCAGAGCTTCGATCGGGGCGAAAAAAAGTACACGGATCGTTATCCACACCAATCATCACATCGTTCTGCCAGAAATAGAGTCCTGTAGCTTCGCTTCGATAACGATTTTTGTATCCGCCAACGAAAAACTGAAGGTTCTCAAATTTTTCGCGTAACCATTCGGCATTTCCATTATTCTCTTTAGTCAGAAATGCGGCATGCTGCGCTAAACAAGGCTTGTGCATATTCTCTTCATAAATGTTCTTTGGCTTTGTTGACATAAAATCAGCCTTGCGTTTGATCAAAATTGGTGCCCATCCATCGGGATGGCAATACGAAAGAAAGTTCAAAACACACCCTTGCTCGTAGACAGAAGCCTCTTTCTTATCGGCAGTTGATCCGGTATCTGACAAGATTTGACGAAGGGCAATATTACTCAACCACGAATCCCAATCCCAAAGTACATCGGCATACTGCTGACTGCCAGGCGTTAGAAAAGGATACTTCAAATCTTCGCCTGCCGGACGATACATTCCTTTGTAATCCTTATAAATCTTCTCTTTAATTAATTTCCCATACTGCTCATAGCCTTTGAGGGCTTGAGCCATAAACATCGACGGGAAACAGGAAATAAGAATAATCAGAAAAATTTGCTTTATTTTCATGGCTGTTGGGAGGGTTATATCATTTGTGTAGAATGTGTAGCTTACACTCATTTCTGAATGTAAGCTACAGTATTTCAACTAAATATTTATCGAATACAGATTTTACTAGTTCTATTTCCAACGCGAACAATGTAAATGCCTGGTTGACTAATAGTCAATTGATTCTTAGAATCTGTAATAATGCCTTTAGATAGAATTGCTCCAGTTACATTCGACACAAGATAATCTGAACCAATAGTCGCACCATCTACCGAAATCAGATGATTCGTAGCATAAATATGAATCGCATTATCACTAATATGAGAATTAATTGGAGTTACAATTCCAACAGATAATAGAGGATAGCTACCTGTATTTGCCACCCAATTAGTTCCCGCGGCATTGATCGTAGTAACAAAAGCTGCCGCTGTCATTTCAGATGTTGTTAAGCCTTTTACATTTGCTGTATTTGCAGTGTTTCCCATTGCTTGAGTAGCTGCATTTGCACCGACACATAGGTCAGCATCGTAATAAGCATAACTTGTAGCAGACCAATTTGATCCAACTACTCCTCCTTTAATATTATTGGCAATAACGATACCTGTTGAATAACAACTAAACACAGTCGATCCTGTAGCAACTGCACCTGCAATGCCACCAGTCTGATTAGAACTTGCATTACCATCATTTGTAATATTACCTCTGTTGTAGCAATGGTCAATTGTGCTGTAATTCAATAATATACCTGCAATACCACCAAAATATGTGCGCGCGTCGGTTGCTCCTTTCACAAGATTAGCTTTATTGTAACAGTTGCTGATGTACGACAAATTTCCAGCAGTTCCTGTTGCTTGTCCAACAATTGCTCCGGCGTTACTTCCACCACAAGTCAACAAACCACTTTCAATACCTAGATTTTTGATAGTTGCGCTGGTAATATATCCAAATAATCCAATATTCTGAGTCCATTTTGTGATGGACAAATTGCTGATTGAATGCCAATCGCCATCAAAAACTCCAGAGAAAGCAATTACACCACCAATGCTTGTCCACGCTTTGTTATTCAAATCCAGATTAGCCGTTAATTTGAAATACTTACCTGAATATGTTTGTCCGCCATTTACCAAATCAGCTAATCGGGCAAGATGCTCTGGATTTTGAATCAAGTATGGTTTTTCGGGTGAAGTACCGTCATTTACACCAGCTACTACTGTCCAATCAGTTTTGGTTATCCCATCCCATTTTGCAATCAAGACAGGGTAAGTTGCGGCGTTTATAGCCCACGACGTACCACCTGTATTCAACGTCGAGACAAAAGAAGACGCTGTCATTTCAGCTGTTGTTTGACCTTTTACATTAGCCGTATTAGCCGTATTTCCCATGGCTTGAGTAGCAGCACCAGCACCAACACATAAATCTGTATTGTAGTAAGAATAGGTAGTTGTTGTCCAATTTGAGCCAACGATTCCACCTTTGATATTATTACCGATAACTACGCCTGTTGAATAACAACTGGTGATTGATGAATTACTGGCGATTGCTCCTGCAATACCTCCTGTCTGCGATGAACCCGCATTCCCATTGTTGGTAATATTTCCTCTATTGTAACAATGATCCAACGTAGTATAACTTAACATAAGACCTGCAATACCTCCAAAATAGACCCGTGCATCCGTTGCACCGTGAATTAAGTTCGCTTTGTTATAGCAACTACTGATAACTGAATAATTAGCCGCAGTACCTGTTGACTGACCAACTATGGCTCCAGCATTGCTACTACCGCAAGTCAGTGATCCGCTTTCAATACCCAGATTTTTCACCGTAGCACTGGTTATCAAGCCAAACAACCCGATGTTATTCGTCCATTTTGTAATCGATAGGTTGCTAATTGTATGCCAATTACCATCGAAATTTCCTGAAAATGGATGCCCTGTATCTCCAATTGGAGTCCAGTTGTGATTTCCTAAATCCAAATCAGCGACCAATTTGAAATAAGTACCCGAATAGGTACTTCCGGCATTGACCAACTCGGCTAATTTCGCCAAGTTTTCTGGGGTTTGAATAAGCAAAGGTTTATCAATTGAAGTTCCGTCATTTACTCCAGCAACACTTGACCATGCCGTTTTAGTAGTACCGTCCCAAGCCGTAGCCCAGGTGCTCAAAAAGAACAGATTTGCAAGAATAAAAAGTTTAATTTTGGTTTTCATAATAGGATGTTTTTTAGATGTGAATATTAGTGATTGTTGTGCTCTCAAATTGTTAAATTAAAATTGATTATTTGATGATAAATTTTAATGTTTTACTAGCAACTCGAATAATATAGATTCCTGAATTGGGCAATTCAAATCTGAAAGAAGAAGTGTCAATTTTTCCATGTCTTATACTTCGTCCCATATAATCTGTCACTTGATAATCAGTATTCATCGGAGCTTCGCGTACATTCACGTAGTGTTGATTAACATAAACACGAAGAGAATTATTCTCAAACATTGCAGACGAGATAACTGATCGGAAAGTAGGAATACTTGTTCCAGATAGGGTTGGATAGTCGCTAACTACAGCTTTCCACAAGCTATCTCCAGCGTTTAGCAAAGCAACGAAAGTGCTATCTTTCATCTCTAAAGTTGTTTTTCCTTTTACATTTGCAGTATTAGCACTGCTACCGATTGCCTGAGTTGCAGCATTCGTCCCAACACATAGATCCGTATTGTAATAAGTATTGCTGATTGAAGCCCAATTTGAGCCCAAAACTCCTCCTTTGACATTATTGCCAACTACAATTCCCGTAGAATAAGAATTCAAAACAGAAGAGCTTCCTGCAATTGCTCCAACTATTCCTCCACTATTGCTTGATCCAGCATTACCATCGTTGGTGATATTCCCTTGATTGTAGCAAAAGTCCAATTTGGTATTACTAAGAAGCAACCCTGCGATTCCTCCTAGATAAACTCGAGGATCGGTGGCACCTTTTACCAGATTGGCTTTGTTATAGCAACAGTGAATATAAGATTGCGCAGATGTGGTTCCAGAAGCTTGTCCGACTATTCCTCCGGCATAACTCCCACCACAGGTTATAAGTCCGCTCTCTATTCCGGTATTCTTGATTGTCCCGCTAGAGATTGCGCCAAACAAACCCATAAAATTTGACCATTTAGTGATGGATAGATTTGTGATTTTATGCCAATTCCCGTCAAAATTTCCAGAAAATGGATGAGTCGCATCGCCGATGCAAGTCCAATTGTGGTTTCCTAAATCGATATCTGCGACCATCCTAAAAAAGGTTCCAGAATAAGCATTACCACCATTGACCAATTCTGCTAATTTCGCCAAGTGCTCAGGTGATTGAATAAGATACGGTTTGTTAATAGAAGTGCCATCGTTGACTCCTGCCACACTCTTCCACATCGTCTTGGTCACGCCATCCCAACAAGATAGAATGGGATAATTAGCAGCATTGACTTTCCACAAATTACCATCGGCATTTAATAATCCAACAAAGGTGCTATCCTTCATTTCACTAGTTTTCAAACCCTTCACGTCTGAGGTTTCATAAGCTATTGCTCGAGACACGGCATCCAAACGGGCTGTACCTTCGGCTTTCGTTGGATTCAACCATCCGCCTTCTCCGTTTTCATTCCAAGCGTAGCTCACAAGCAAATTCCCAAGCGTTTTCGAAGGATTATTTTTGACCCAATCTACGCCTTGACGAAAATGAGTCCCAATCCGATCAGGAGTAAGACCGGTGTACCAAAAATCAGAAGCCGGTTGAGTTGGATGATCTGTCGCCCACGGACGCATATCGTATCCTGCACCAACAGTCGGAATGTATGGAAGCGTCGTGTAAGATGATATTCCATTCCACGAATATTGATCTCCTGCAATCAAATTGGCATAATCATTGGCTCCTGCCGTTACACGTCCTTCGTTTGCATTCTGATATGTGGTCAAGAAATCGAAGCCGCACTGCGCATATTTATTCTGATAAGTAGGTTCATATATTCTTGGCTTTGTTCTGGCTCCAATAAGAATCTCTCCAAGACCCAAATCTCTAGCTTTTTGACGATAACGATTAAGATAAACAACCGTACTATCAATACCTCCTAATCCGGTGATTACATCATCAGAATTGAAAAACACCATGACTGGTTTTCCATTCACTCTCAAATAATTGGGTTGAAGGAAATACTGAATTGTTCGATCGCACAGTTTACCCCATGTCGCCCGCGAGACAGGAAAACAAGACAGTAAACAGAACTCTAACCGATTTCGATTAGGAGAAACTAGGAACGAGTTTAGCGCATTATTTAGATTATCCATCAATTTTGGATTACTGACCAACGCGGTATCGTACCAACAAAAGCCCCAATAAGAAAGGCCGCTATTTGCAGCAAAATCTATCTGTTGAGCCATAACGCCTTTCGGATCTTCACGCCATCCCCAAAGTGGTTCGCGTTCCGAAAAGGTAGAGACCAACGTTGGGCTGATATGATAAGTGTATCCATTGGCATCGGCTGGGAAACTCCATCCGCCAAAATACCATGCTCCAACTTTAGCTGGAGTAGCATTGCTGCCAATAGCTTTTAATGCGGCATTGGCGCCTGTACACATCTGAAAATCGAAATAGGAATTTGCCACTGTTCCCCAACTTGATCCTACAATTCCACCTTTGATATTATTACCAACAATATTACCTGCCGAATAACAATTCAATACAGATGAACCACTAGCAGTTGCTCCTACAATTCCACCGGTATTGCTTGATGCGGCATTACCATTATTGGTGATATTTCCTGTATTGTAACAAGCGATTATTTTACTGTAATTCAAGAGCAAACCTGCAATTCCACCCAAATAAACTCGTGGATCAGTCGCTCCTTTTACGAGATTTGCTTTGTTGTAACAACCAGTGATATAGGAATATTTGGACGCTGTACCAGAAGCTTGACCGACAATACTGCCGGCGTAACTTCCGCCAAAAACAATCGAACCACTTTCTATGCCTAAATTCGAAATAGAGGCACTGCTAATGGCTCCGAATAAACCAATATAATTCGTCCATTTTGTAATCGATAGATTTGCAATTTTATGCCAGTTACCATCGAAATTACCTGAGAAAGGATGGGCTGCATCTCCAATACACGTCCAATTATGACTACCCAAATCCAAATCAGCATTCAATCTGAAGTAAACTCCCGAATAGGAGTTCCCAGCATTGACTAATTCGGCAAGTTTTGCCAGATTTTCAGGTGTTTGAATCAATAATGGCTTATTCAACGATGTACCATCATTTACGCCAGCAACAACTGTCCACGCAGTTTTTGTGATGCCGTCCCAAGTCGTCGCACAAACGCTTAGGATAGCCAAATTCATCAGAAAAAGAAGTTTAAATCGTGTCTTCATCGCATAAGGTTTTAATAAACATTCGTGAAAAAGAATTATCCCAATGGAAATTTTTTGTTTTCAAAAGAAAACATCAGATTACTTCTTTCCAGAAGATAAATTGGCATTTTCCCATCTCAATAATGGATAGTCGCCATTGCCGCTAATCCATTGATTGCCACCAGCGTTTAATAAAGCCACAAAAGATGAAGATTTCATATCCGAAGATTTCATTCCCTTCGTATTGTAGGCATCAGATGCACTACCTATTGCCTGAGTGGCAGCATTTGCACCTACACACAATTCCGAATCGTAATATACATTGGAAACAGCAGCCCAATTAGATGCTACTACACCACCTTTTGCATTGTTGCCCACAACCAATCCGGTAGAATAGCAACTTGTGACTGAAGAATTTGAAGCTGCAGCGCCTGTGATTCCACCAATTTGAGTGGAGCTGATGTTGGCATCATTTGTAATATTACCCTTGTTATAGCAATGGTCTATATTGCTATTATTAAGCAAAATACCCACGATTCCACCGATATAAACACGTGGATCGGTTGAACCGCATTTCAGGTTGGCTTTGTTGTAGCAATTACTTATCGTTGAAGGAGCTGCGGCTGTACCTGTTGCCTCTCCGGCAATTCCACCAGCATTGCTTCCACCACAAACGATAGATCCACTCTCAACGCCAATATTTTTGATGGTTGCACTCACAATTTTGCCAAACAACCCGATATTGTTAGACCATTTCATCACAAACAGGTTTTTGACAATGTGTCCATCGCCATCGAAAATGCCCGAGAACGGTTTTTGACCGCCAATTCCTGCCCAATTACGATTATTGAGATCAAGATCGGTTGTAAGTTTAAAATATTTTCCAGCGAAAGATTCACCTTTATTGACTAATTCAGCCAATTTCGCAAGTTGCTCTGGTGATTCTATTAAAAACGATTTATCGGCAGAGCTGCCATCGTTCACGCCCGGTTTTGAGACCCAATTTGCACTACTCATACCGTCCCACACTGGGATAGCGGCATTTATTGTCATAAAGAATAGGGAAGTTAAACCAGCTAAGCAAAGTGATTTCAGTCTTGTTTTCATAAATAATTGTGTTTTACATTTGTTTTTTAAGGTGTTATTAAAAAGACAAATGAAAACTATTTATCACTAGACAAAATTCACATAAAAATCAAATTTTTCTATTTTATATAAACTTTCACCACTTTGTGATCTGCTTTTACGATGTAAATTCCTCTGTGAATGGGATTTATCCTCTCGATAGAATTTTTGACAACTCCTCGATTAATTATTCGACCCAACAAGTCTATGACTAAAAAACCTTTTCCAATTGTAGCTCCAGAAATAGTAATGGATCCCGATCCGGAATCAAAAACGTGAGGATAATCTCGATTTTCAATTGTAGAGATTGTCGTAATTCCTTTCGATAAATCAGGGTAATCGCCTGAAACAATAGTCCACGTGCCTCCACCTGTATTCAATTTAGAAACAAAAGAGGCTGATTTCATATCCGCGGTTGACAAACCTTTGGATACGGTATTTCCACCATAAATAGTTTTTTCAACGGCATCTAACCGCGCATTTCCTTCTGAATTGGTTGGTGTCAACCAGCCACCTTCAGCATTTTCATTCCATGCATACATTAGCAGAAGATTGCCCAAAACTTTGGACGAGTTTGTTGTGGTCCAGCTAATTCCATCTTGAAGATGCGCTCCGATTCGATCGGGAGTAACTCCAGTGTACCAATAGTCGGAGGCAGGCAACGTGGGATGATCGACTGCCCAAGGTCGCATATCGTATCCTGTACCTATCGTGGCGATAAAAGGCAGCGTGGTTTTAGATGAAATCGCATTCCACGACTTTAAATCTCCAGCGATCAGATTAGCGTAATCATTTTCGCCAGTGGTCACTTTACCATCATCTGCATTTTGATAGGTCGTCAGAAAATCGAATCCGCATTGGGCGTATTTCGTCTGAAAAGTCGCATTATTGGCTCTTGGTCTTGTTCTTGCACCGATAAGAATTTCGCCAACACCAATATCTCGAGCTTTTTGTCTGTATTTATTAAGTGCTGCTATTGTTTTGTCTATTCCTCCTAATCCAGAAATAAGACTATCCGTATTAAAAAAGATCATCACGGGTTTGCCATTCACCTTCAAATAGTTTGGTTCTTTGAAATAGGCCGCTGTGCGACTACAAACAGTGTCCCAATTGACTGGAGAAACGGGAAAGCACGAAAGCAAACAAAAACCCAAGCGATTACGATTGGGTGCTTTCATAAAAAGACCCAAAGCATTATTGAGATTGTCCATCGTTTTAGGATTATCGACTAGCGTATTTTCGTACCAACAAAATCCCCAGAAAGAGATTCCACTGTTGGCGGCATAGTTTATCTGATCGACCATCACACCTGGTGCATCTTCTCGCCAACCCCAAACCGGTTCACGATTAGCATAGGTGGAAACCAGTGTCGGGCTGATGTGAAATGTATATCCATTGGCATCAGCAGGGAAACTCCATCCGCCAAAATACCAAGCACCAACTTTCACTGTGCTTGTTTTATTACCTATCGCTTGGGTGGCAGCATTTGCACTAAAATTCAAATCCGCATTGTAATACACATTGGTGGTTGCCGACCAATTAGATCCAACTACCCCTCCTTTGATATTATTCGCCATAACAGTTCCTGTAGAATAACAACTAAAAACAGTTGAATTTGTAGCTACAGCACCAGCAATGCCACCAGTATGATTGGAATTAATATTTCCGTCATTCGAAATATTTCCACGATTGAAACAATGGTCTATTCTAGAATTATTATACAAGAGACCTGCAATGCCACCGATGTATAATCTTGGATCTGTTGCTCCTTTAACCAACGATGCTTTATTGTAACAGTTCGTAATCACAGAGAGCTTTGTGGCTGTGCCAGTCGCTTGGCCTACAATGGCTCCGGCATTGCTTCCGCCAAAAACAATAGACCCGCTTTCGATACCAAGGTTTTGTATCGTGGCACTTGTGATCAACCCAAATAGCCCAATATTTGGTGTCCACTTCGTAATGGACAAATTTGCAATCGAATGACCATCTCCATCGAAATTCCCTGAGAATGGATTTACACCTCCGATGCAAGTCCAGTTTTTATTGCCTAAATCCAGATTGGCGGTCAATTTGAAGAATGACCCTGCATACGAATTACCAGCGTTCACCGATTCTGCCAATTTTGCCAAATGTTCAGGTGTTTCTATTAAGAATGGTTTATCAGCGGATGTGCCATCATTAACTCCAGGAACAACCTTCCAAGCAGTCGTGGTGACGCCATCCCAGCCAGACGGTAAATACCAATTATTGGTAGGGAAATAGGTAGAAATTCGAGACAGGATTCTCGACGCAATATTCCTCATTCCTTTGTCAGAAGGATGATTTGCAACTCCTACATTTTCAAATAATCCTTTTGCCGAATTAGTCGAATCGCTACTAAACAAATCGGGAAGCGTAACAAATGGATATTGGTGAGCAGCCGCGTAATCCTTTATAATATTGTTTACTGTACTTGGCCAAAATCCATCTACAATAATCTTCACAGTGCTATCTGTTGGAGCCAAATAGTTGATCAAATTATCGTAATAAAGGGCAAAGTTCTTTGATACAGAGGTTTCTTGCTTTACATTTTCGGAAATCTTAACGATAATCATATCGGCATTTCTATACGCTGCGAGTTGCGATAAATCGTAAGTATCATACGTATTTTCGAACACAGAGATATTCTGAAACCGTATATCAACCAAATTATCAACTTGATGTATTTTGGCAATTATACGGTGGACAAAATCGCTATCACGCGCAGATGCAGCCATTCCCCAATCGCTATACCAACCTAAAGTTGGAGCAGCAGGATGAGCCACAATGCTATTTCCTAAGATTACTACATTTTGGATTTTATGAGCTGCCCCAAAACCAATAGCTGAATAAAATATAAGAATCGAAAGAAAGATTAAGGCTCGGAAACTATGGCTCATATTGCAATAAAATAAATGGTTAACTGACTTTGGGGAAAAGATATACCAATGGCTGTCAGACCAATTTTGAAGACTAATCTGTGAATTTTAGCTTGACAATAATCGACTATAAATTATTGCCAAACTAGTGTAATGATCGTTACTAATTTTTAGTGAAAAGTGAAGATGCTTATCTCACAATTACTTTAGCGATTTGATTACCGATACGAACGATGTATATTCCTGAATTTGGCAGCGCAATATTCAACGATGAGTTTTCTGTGACTCCTTTGCGAACTATGCGTCCACTAATATCGGTAACAGAGTAGCTTCCATTCAGTTCTGCTCCATCGATCAAAATTGATTTTATTCCAGAATGGATAGAAATTCCCCTATTTTGAATAGTTCGAACACCCGTTGCTCCACCTTCCCACGGCAAGGAAGGATAATCTCCAGACTTCACTTTCCACGTTGTTCCTCCACTATTAATGGTGGTGACAAACGCCGGGAGTTTCATTTCAGCAGAAGTAAGTGATTTGACGGTTGTCGAATTGGCAACATTTCCAATAGTTTGCGTAGCAGCATTAGTGCCAATACACAAATCAGAGTCGTAAAACACGTATGAAGCCGCCGACCAATTTGATCCAATGACGCCGCCTTTGATATTATTTCCGATCACAATACCTGTGGAATAGCAGCTAAAAACTGTTGAATTTGCAGCAACTGCACCTACTATACCACCAGAATTAGAAGAACTTGCATTTCCGTCGTTAGTAATGTTTCCTTTGTTGTAGCAATGTTCTATCATCGAATTATTCAGTAAAAGACCAGCGATTCCACCCATATAAACTCTGGGATCGGTGGCTCCTTTCACCAAATTGGCTTTATTGTAACAGTTTAAGATGTATGACAGATTACCTGAGGCTCCAGTGGCTTGACCAACGATAGCGCCAGCATTACTACCACCGCACGTAATGGTTCCACTCTCGATGCCCAAATTCTGAATTGTAGCACTTGTAATCAATCCAAAAAGACCAATATTTTGCGACCATTTGGTGATTGTCAGATTACTGATTGTATGCCCATCCCCTTCGAAAAAACCTGAAAATGGGTTTACACTACCAATACAAGTCCACAACTTGTTGCCAAGATCAAGATTCGAGGTCAATTTGAAATAGTTGCCGGCATAAGACTGACCTCCATTTACTAGCTCAGCCAGTTTTGCCAGATGTTCGGGTGTTTCAATCAGAAACGGTTTATCGGCAGCAGTGCCATCATTAACTCCAGGGACTACAGCCCAAGCAGTCTTGGTTACACCATCCCAAGTCGATGCCGAAGCACAAACACTTATCAATACGAAAGCAAAAAGCAAAAAAAGTCTAAATTGTGATTTCATAGTAGATTGTTTTTAAAGTGGGTATTAATTATAAAAGTTTATTATTCTTACTGTTGCTTAACAAATCTGCCCGGTTTTCGGCGATTGTGTCCACTGTTATTTGTCAAATCGTCGCCTAAATCAAATCGAGCCTCGTCAATTATCGGCTGCAACTCTTTCACAATCTCAGGATATTGAAGAATCACATTGTACTGTTCGCCTGGATCTCGCCGCAAATCATACAATTCTAAACCTGTGTTTATATGAGCATATTCTCCCGGAAATCCATCTCGACCAGGAGCCACACCGACATAACTACGTGAGGGATGCGGCAATACAAGTTTCCACGAACCTTTGCGAATAGCTTCCAAACTATTTTGATTATAATAATATAACAAATAATCTCGCGGATTGGCTTTCGGTCTATTCTTCATTAAGTCAATGATATTTACTCCATCAATTTTTGCAGTAGGAAGTTTTGCTCCCGTTATAAAAGAAAGTGTAGGCAATACATCGATTGTGGAAGCTAGTTTATTGCAGACAATTCCCTGAGGAATATGGCCTGGCCACTTCATCAGGCACGGCACGCGTTGACCACCTTCAAAACTGGTTCCTTTTCCTTCTCTCAATCCTCCGGCTGATCCTGAATGATTGCCGTAACACAGCCACGGGCCATTGTCGGATGTGAATATCACCAATGTATTTTTCTCAACACCATTTTGACGGAGAGCCTTCATTACCTCACCAATACCCCAGTCAACTTCCATCATCACATCGGCATACAACCCTTGACCGCTTTTACCTCTAAATTTATCTGATACAGCCAATGGCACATGAGGCTGTGAATGAGCTAAATATAAAAAGAAAGGATGATGTCTATTTTTCTGGATAAATTTCACCGCTTTCTCGGTATAAAGCGTGGTTATTTCATTTTGATCCGACGGTGTGTTCAAAATTCTGACAGTGGAGTTCCCTTCCATCAATGGCAGTGGCGGATAAATCGCTCCTCGTTTGTTAGACGCCTTATCAGCAGGCGTACCATCGTAGTTCACTGGCCACATATCGTGCGAATAGGGAATCCCGAAATATTCGTCAAACCCATTCTGAAGTGGTAAAAATAGTTGATAATCGCCCAAGTGCCATTTTCCAATGGCAGCTGTTGCGTATCCTTTCTCTTTAAGCATTTCGGCAATTGTTACTTCGCTTGGATTGATTCCAATTTCCGATTTTGGAGGCAATGCATTGGCAAACCCGATGCGATTGGCGTAGCACCCAGTCAATAACGAAGCACGAGAGGCACTACTTACCGCCTGAGCGACATAAAAATTGGTGAAGCGCATTCCTTCTGATGCTAGCTGGTCGATGTTCGGTGTATTATAACCAGTGGCACCAAAACAACCGACATCGCCATACCCCATATCATCCATCAAAATTAATACAACATTAGGCACAGCAGGTGTAGGCTGAACCTTGGATTTGGCAGAAACTACACTAGTAAAACCAGCCAAAGCTAATAATCCGATTGACTTATATTGAATCATTTAATAGATTAATTTATTGTAAAATACACCAAGTATTGAATTGCGATGCCTGACTCCAAGTATTTCCTGCAGAAGAGAAATCACAGAATTTTTCAGTTTTTCCATTTCCAAAATCAATCGAAAAAGTATGCCATATTCCCGATGGCGAATCAATCAAATGAGCACTGGTATTGTTGTTGAGAGACGAAGATTCAATCGTAGCAAACACATCAGCGTTTGAAATCCGAACATCTCTCGCAAGTGCTAATGGTCCGTAAAAAAATGTGACGGCCGTTTTTCTTGGAAGCGCATCTTTCTCCTCCAACGAATATTTCTGATTGAAGCGTTGATTATTTTTCTCATTGCTCCCTTTTATGAAACCAATATTGGCCCATCGACGGTCGTAGTAACTCAACTCGTGAAATTCGTTAGAGAATGTAGCCGGTGAGAACTTTTCCCATCGAAGATTCATCGCAAAATGTATATCAACGACATCTCCATTTTTCCACATTCGTTTCACAGTCAACCAATGACATTTGCCATCATATTGTTGAAGTTTTCCATTTATTCTAACAATAGTTTTGGAGCTCCAATCGGGCATTCTTATTTTTAATCTAAAACTAGCAGGATGTTCTGCCTGAATTTTGACATTGAATGATTTCGTTTGTATAAAGTCTCCTTCAACTTTCAAATTGATCGTTTTTTCATTTGGTAATTGGATTTTACCCGTTCCTTCATTGAACATAGACAAGTAAACGTCGCCATTGATTACCGATAAAGCAGCTTCAGATGCCTGAAACAACGCTCTTGGCAAATTATCGGTGCAGCATTGGTGGTTCATCAAAAAATGATTGTGTGCAGGAACGTGAATATGCGACATTCTGAGTCTTCTCAATCCCCAGTCGCCTGAAGGATTGAAGGCGCACAACAGTGAATTATAAAAGGTTCGCTCAATTTCAGCAACGTATTGTTCATCGCCCGTTTGTTGAAACAAATCATAAGACAATCGATTCCAATAGACAACATCACAAATCTCTGATATTGTGTTTATTAAACTAGTTGATCCTACAAATTTATCATCAAAACTAACACTTCCAACAGGTGATCTCTCATATTTTACCATTTCGCGATGAATATTTTTTACCGCTGCGAAATAGCTTGGGTTTTTCGTCACTTTATAAAGCTCCAACAATCCTTCTACACAAGAGGTTAATTCGTAACCTTTCGCCCAACTCGAAGGATCAATTTTTGACGACCAATTATGCACCGCAACGCTTTTCAGTCCATTATTTAAGATTTCGGGCAACCCTGCTGGATGCTTCGACCATTGCGTAACGATATATTCTGAATAATCAAGGTATTTTCTATTTCCAGTGGCATTATACAACTGCACCATCGGATAAAGAATAGAGCAACTTGGCATTCCATAGAAATTACCGGTCTGTATAATATCCTCAGCATTGGGGCCAACAGCCTGAATTAAATGATTGGCAAATCGCTCGGCTGATTTCAGAATTACAGGATCTTTCAGCAAGCTATATGCCTCAACCAAGCCCCAGAGTGTATATTTATGACACCAAACATTCCAATTATCACCTTTCACAAAATCAGGATGGGAATAGGTTCCTATGTAACCGTTCGCTTCTTGAGTTGAGAGCAATCCTTTTACTGCAACGGCAATTCGAGATTTCAATTCATCTGAATGATAATACCGACAAGCCGCTATCGCCGAAAGCATATATTTTCCCCAGAATTCACCACGCCATTCTCCATTTTTAGGGTAATTATGGTCATCTTCTCTCAATCGAAAAGCGTCTTCTGTTTCAGGATAGATTGTATTCCAATTCTCAAGATTGAGGATTCGTTGATTCGCTATGCGGTCAACATAATCACCAATATGCCCTGAGAACCGCCATTCGCAAGATGTCAATTCATTTTGCTGTGCAGAGATCCCGACACCCCAAAAACAGAGTAATATTATAACGAATAATTTAAATTTCTGATTCTTCATTTTTCAAAATTGGGGTTAATATCCTTCAGTGATCGCAGCCATTTTGCCATATTCGTAATCCTGCATTACTTTTCGCATTTCAGTCAAGAACGTACTCTTTATACTACTTGGCACTCGAATTTTAGCGGGGAAATAACCATTGAAAAGCCAAACACCACCATTTGTCAAATAGGGGTCAAAAATCACTGGCGTCAATGTCCGTTCGAAGGTCAAGACTTGGAGCGATGTACATCCTTTCATTGCATATTTCCCAACATAGGTCAACGATGGTGGAAAAGAGATAGATTTCAGCGCCGAAGCACCTATCACCGGATCATTATTTGAATTTGATTTCAACCGTTCCAACTTACTGTTTGTTGCAAATGTCAAACTCGTCAAGCTGCTACAGCCTTCAAACGTCAACGACTCGAGAGTTGTAACATTCTGTGGAATAATCATTGAGGTGATGGCAGAAAATTTGAATGCTCCTTCGCCAATGGTGGTGAGCGATTTCGGGAGGATAAACTCTTTAATTCCTTTGCCATTTGGCAGTCCCGGTTTGCCAGCTTCGTTCAATCCGTTAGCGATTACAAACCAAGCAGGAATCTCTTTCACTCCTTCGGGAATAACGACAACCGTCGTTCCATCAGGTGGTGTACAACTCGTAAGTAAACCGCTTTCGTTGATTGCAAACCAAGCCGATGGCGACTCTTGCACCCATCTTGCGAATAGCGTTTTTGGTGCTAAAACTGGCAATGTCGGATTATACGGCATCGAGAAAATTGAATCTTCATACCAGTTCACAAATTTATAATTTGCCAAAACAGGTTCAACAGGTACAAAAACCCGACCCTCAATTGCTTGTGTATCTGCCCTTGCTTCGGCACCGTTCATCTTAAACGAAATGGTGAAAGTATTGTAGAGCCATTTGGCATAAAGAGTCATATTTTGTGTGATCGGCATATTAAAATCAAAAGGGATTTTTAGATTTGGATCTGTGTACCACGCCAGAAATTTACCACCATCGTTGATAATCGGATTGGGATAGAGTTTGCTTTCAGGCAATTTCTCACCACTTTTCACATAAATAGGAGCAATATTTGTTCCTCCATTCGAAATAATCGTCACCTTATATTCCACTTGATTCTCTTCTTTTTGACAAGATTGAACAATTGTAGAACATAGAATCGCCGTCACCAATACACACATTACACGGCTAGTCTTTAACAGTTTTTTCATCTGGTTATATTTTAAATTACAAGTATTTGATCGAAATGACTTGACTTTGTGATTATTCCTTTTTATTGGGGAAATAGACATTAATGCAACTCCATATTCGAGATGCAATATTTTTCATACCCTTGTCAGAAGGATGATTGGCGACGCCAATATTCTCAAACAGACCGGCTGCCGAATTAGATGAATCATCCCGAAATAAATCGGGGAGTGTAACAAATGGTAGAGTATTTTTTGCTGCATAATCCCGAATAATGTCGTTTACCGGACTTGGCCAAAATCCATCCACAATAATTTTTACGGTTTGATCTGTTGGTGCTAAATAGCTGATTAATTGTTGATAATGATTTGCAAAATCTCGATCAATTACAGTCTTAGCCTTTACATTCTCCGATATTTTAACAATCAGCATATCCGCATTTCGATAGGCTGATAACTGAGCTAAATCATACGTCTCATAGGTATTCTCAAAAACGGAAATATTCTTAAAATCGATGACTACCGTTGTATCAACTTGATGAATGTTGTATATCAATCGGTGCACGAAATCGCTATCACGAGCAGAAGCCGCCATTCCCCAATCAGCATTCCATCCTAGATTTGGAGCAACTGGATGCGCCACAATGCTATTTCCCAAAATTACAACACGATGAATTCGGTGCGTCATCGGTATCGTCTTAATCGATGGATTTAACGCTTCAGTCTTAATCGATGAAGAAACAAGCGTCAAAACAATTGCAAAAATTATCTTTCTCATTTTCAATTTATTATATAAAATCCTGATTACCACCACGTCTCACGGTCAGCTATTTCTATGGTTTTGGTGAGCCACACCCGATAGCGTTGTTGTTCATTCCAATCACTACCCGCAGAGCCAAAATCGCAGACGTGAATCTGCCGAAATGATTTTTTATCTCCGCTATAAATCCCCGTTAACGCATTCACGCTGAATGCCATCCACATATTTGCTGGCTTCTCCGAAATTGGCTGAAGTGGTACATAATTATTCTTATCGTGTTCAATGGCGATTGTTTCGTCAACAAAACCGTCGTCGAAACGGCTGTCTCGTGCCAATACGATTGGACCTCTTACAATTACTAAATTATTATTCAACACTACCATTTTTGCTCTCAAATCCAATGTTAGAGTTATTCGGTCTCCTTTTTTCCATTTTCTGCTTATTGACACATAACTTCCGGGCAACAAAGCTTCATTTGTTTCAATATTGTTGATCTTCAAAGAATTAGATTTACTCCAGAGCGGAATGCGAAGAGCAATCACAAAACTGCTCTCCATTTTTGGATCAACGACTATTTCTACTTTATTTGAAACAGGATAATCTGTGTGCTCAATCACACTTACTTCATTTTTATCAGTAAGTCTAAATGTAGCTTTGGATTCGGCATATAAATTAAGATCAATCCGATTTTCAGATGTTTGGTAAGCAATAGAGGGGATCATCGAAAACGCACGTGGTCCATTCGATTCGCAACAATTAATATTTAGGCCACACTGTCTTTCTCCAATTCGACGAAAACCTTCCAAAGAGACATAGGACGCTATCTTCGAACCTGTTACATTCATTGATGACTGAAGTGCATTATAGGTCGATTTTTCTATTTGATCGACATACTGAGACTTACCAGTAATCTGATGTAACCGCTCACACAATTGCATCCAAGTAAAAGTGACGCACGTCTCCATCGACACAAAAGCTGGCGTAGTTTGATTGTGGCTACCATCGTACCAACACTCAGTGGCACTAGCACCGCCAACGATATTGATTTCGTTCTCAATGATATCATTCACCGTCATCTCTACTGCCGACAAATAACTAGGATTCTTGGTTATCTTATACAATTCCAACAGACCGACGTAGCACGACATCATTTCGTACGATTTATGCCCACCTTTTACCCACTCTACGGCTTTAGGTATTGGTAGAAATCGCTTTGCAACGGGAATCCCGGCCAGTGCATTCGTAATTAACATCGAACCTTGGGGTGATTCCCATTGCCGAACAATGTATTTTGCAAAATCAAGATAACGTTTGTCTAACGTGTTATTATACAAAAAAACCATTGGTTCGAGAATAGAACCTGCCGCCATTCCTTTGAAATTACCAGTTGTAGCAATATCTGCTAATTCTGGCCCCACTTGGGTCATCAAGTGATCGGCCACTTTGCAGCAAGCCTGTAGCGCTTTTTTATCTCCAGTTAATTGATAATATGCTTGTAGCGACAACAAGGTGTATTTTCTACCCCAAACATCCCATTCTGCTAATTGATTTGCAGGGGCGTAATTTCCGATGTATCCATTTGGGAGTTGTGTCTTCATCAATTCACCAGCCGCATATTTTATCTTTTGTAATAATTCAGGATTTTGCGTGTAGCGATATGCATCGCAAGCTCCCAGCATCCATTTGCCGATGAACTCGGTTTGCCATCTTGATTTCTCATCTTGATGTTTAAACGGAGTGATTAACTCGTCGATATCTTGAGCCATTATCCGATTCGCGATGCACTGATCTATGCGATGACCGAGATAGCCATCCAGTCGAACACGCTGCACCGTCGCTGGCTCAATTCCCCAGATTGAACCCGAGAATAAGAATGATACAAATACAAATAGTTGAACCTTATAAATCATAGAATCGACGTTCTTTACTTGATTTTATTCTCTTCTTGGATCACTTTCTTAATTGCATCTAGTCGTCCTGTACTTTCCGATTTAGTAGGAGTTAGCCAGCCGCCTTCGCCATTTTCGTTCCACGCATACATTAAGATTAGATTATTCAAGACCTTGGTTTTATTGGCTTTAGTCCACTTGATACATTCACGAAGGTGTTCACCGATTCGTTGAGGATTCATCCCTGTGTACCAATAATCTGATGCCGGCTGATTGAGGTGATCCATTGCCCAAGGGCGCATATCGTAACCGGTTCCAATAGTTGGAATGTAAGGTAAAGATGTACCACTCGTGATTCCATTCCAAGCCTTAATATCTCCGGCAATGAGGTTGGCATAATCATTCTCGCCCGAATCGACTCTTCCGTCGTCAGCATTTTGATAAGTTGTCAGAAAATCGAAACCACACTGAGCATATTTGTCTTGATATGTTGGATCAGAAGGTCTTGGGCGTGTTCTGGCTCCAATAAGAATCTCTCCGGCTCCAATTTTTCTAGCCTTTTCTCGGTACAGATTGAGCGATTTTAGCGTGTTTTCAATTCCTCCAAGTCCAGAAATAACCTGATCTGCGTTGAAAAATATCATGACAGGTTTTCCATTCACTTTTAGATAATTCGATTCCTTAAAATATGGAACGGTTCTATCACATACTTTCTCCCAATTGACTGGAGATACCTGAAAACAAGAGAGTAAGCAGAAGTCTATTCGTTTTCGATTAGGAGCTTTCATATAATAATCCAAAGCATTATTGAGATTGTCCATCATAGTCGGATTGTTTACCAACGTATTATCATACCAGCAAAATCCCCAAAAAGAGAGACCTCCATCGGCGGCATAATCAATCTGTTTCTCCATCACACCGGGCACATCTTCTCTCCAACCCCAAACAGGCTCACGATCCGAAAATTTGGAGACTAAACTCGGACTGATGTGAAATGTATTTCCATTGGCATCGGCGGGGAAACTCCAACCGCCAAAATACCAAGCGCCTACCTTGACATCTGATTGATTTTTAGGACTCTTTGCTGAGATTTTATCACAAGACGTTTGCACTAGAATAATCGCAATAAGAAGAACTAACTTCCCAATAAAATTGTGTTTCATAATATGTTATAAATTAAAATATTTTCGGTTCCAAAATTTATTAATAACCAGGGTTATTCGGCTTAAGATTAGGATTGGCAATCTCATCTTCTTCTGGTATAGGACACCAGATCTTTGTATCCGAAATATTGTCGATAAGTTGTTGAGCTGCATTCTTATTCCAGATTCCAAATGTTGTAGATATTGATTTGATAGTCGATTCGTATCTGTTGAAGCGCACCAAATCAAATTTTCGTTGCTGCTCAAAGCAAAGTTCACGAGACCGTTCATCCAACAATTCCTGAACAAAATCTGTCCGGCGATAGGTTGTCTGCAATTTAGTCACATCAGTTGTTCTCGATGTGATAAGAGCTCGCGTGCGTACAATCTTGAGAATTTCACGTCCAGCTTCATCCCCATTGAGGTGAGCTAAAGCCTCGGCACGTAAAAGATAAATATCGGCCAAACGAAGTAGCGGATAGTAGCCGTAATACACATCTTCGTGTTTTGATTCCGTTTTTAGAATTCTGAATTTATTAACACAGTAATCGCCACCTGTTGCTTCGCCTTTTGATAGGACTAATTTTGATGGTTTATAATAACTTTGATTATCAATTGTTTCAACTACCTTATCGACGCTCAACCCACCTACGACCCAGTGTGGACGAACATCATACAGTGTATCGTATCTCGAATAAACCTCTTGTGTCGGTCTGCAAGTTCCCCAACCGCCTCCAAGAACTGCTCCAGTGGGAAGCAAATAGTAATTGAGACTCAGCCCAATCTTTTTCTGTGGTGAAGGTGTTAAAGAAAACAGGCACTCTTCCTTTTGTTTATTCACCGATCCTTCACAAAACAAGAGCCGATAGTCTGACGTAAGTTTCAAACCGCTTTTGCTGACAATCGATTCAGTCAATGTATCTGCCTTGCGATAGCAGTCGTCAACATCCACCCAATCAAAACTATTCAAAGGGAAATTCAGATTTTTACCCACTTCGAATTTTTTGCTGCTTGCTAAATAGCAGTATAGTTTCGATAAATATCCTCCCGCTGCCCATTTGGTAGCTCTGCCAGAATTGACCAACTTATTGTTGCTTAAGTGAGCGTATGCATACTGAAAATCGTGTGTAGATTGTGTCATCACATCTTGAAGTGTGTTTCTGCCTTTTGTCATATCCTGTGGAACTCCAGTATAAACAGGAACCCCACCAAACGTCATTCCGAGATACATGTAGTGCCAACCCCTCAAAAACATTGCTTCCGCTTTAATTTGATTTCTACGCGTTGTATCCATCGGAATTGCGTCAATTTTCGACAATAACAGATTGATGCTATATAATCCAGAATACATCCGTGCCCATAGATTCTTGACATTCAGATTATTTTTCATTACACGACCAAATATAAACTGATCCATATTGGATTCGGCATCAGGTTTTGCGTATGGGTTTCCAATTATTTCATCTGTCCCCACGTCACCTATTAGGAACAATCCAGTTCGATAATTCACAGCATAGCTTGACCCAATCTGTCCGTAACAACCAGTCAATGCCAATTCAGCATCATCTTGGTTTGTATAGAAATTAGAAATCGAGGTAAAAGAGAGTGGCTGTGTGTTTAAGAAGTCGGAGCAGCTATTTAGCACGACGAACAGAGGAATTATGAATATGTATTGTATTTTTTTCATTTTCTTATAGCATTAAAATATAAGGTTTAAACCAAATGAATGTGAGGTGGTACGCGGATAACCAATGGTATCAAATCCAGAGAGCAAAGCATTTCCAGAATTAACATCGGGCGAAAATCCGCTATATTTTGTTAATGTAAGCAAATTATTACCTGAATAGTACAATTTCAGATTGCTAATTCCCATTTTCTTAGAAATTGAATTAGGTAAAGTATATGAAAAAGAAAGGGTTTGAAGTCTTAAATAAGATGCGTCTTCGACGTAGTAACTGTTGGGCAATGCCGCCAACGTATTATAATAGTTGACATCCGAATAAGATGGATATTTATTTGTAGGATTATCAGGAGTCCAACGGTTTTGCCAAAAGTCCTTGGTAATGTTGTAATATTCGCCAGGACTTGCACCTTCTAATTCAAATTTTGTTGAGTTAAATATTTCTCCTCCTACTGAATAATTGAAAAAGACATTTAATTCAAAGTTTTTGTATTGAAAATTATTGCCAATTCCTCCAAAAAATAGGGGTTGACTTTTTCCAATGATTGTTTTATCACTTTCAGTAATTTTGTTATCAGTAGAACCATCGATATTGCTAAACTTAAATGTACCCGGGCGAGCACTAGCCCCGATGTCACTACAATCGACAACGCCTGTTTTTAGTATCCACGATCTTTGTTGCCAAGGGATGTTGGCACTATTGGCAGGGTACACACCCGTTTTGTCAGTCCAACCTGAGAAATCAGTCATTTGATAGATGCCATCCATCTTGTATCCATACATCACACCAATTGGTTGATTTGTCATAATTCGCCCCACATCGTTTAATTTAATGTAAGACAATGACCACGATCCAGCACCAATCGGCGCCATATCCAATCCATTGCCAATATTTACAATCTTATTTTTATTTGCGCTTATTGTAAAATTAGTAGTCCAAGTAAAATTCTTAGCTTCAATATTTTTAGTAGATAATCCAACTTCGATACCTCTATTATTTACCTCTCCAAGGTTCTGCCATTGTGTTTTGGAACCAGATTGAGCGGGGATAATTGCCTGATACAACATGTCAGTGGTGTTTTTATCATATAGGTCGAGGGTCAAATCGATCCGGCTTTTCCACAATGACAGATCAACACCCAAATTGTATTGAATAGTGGTTTCCCATTTAAGATTGGGATTGGGAAGTGTAACAGGAGAGAGGCCAAGTTCATCGCCATAAAAAGAGTTTCCCATGCGAGCCATATATTGAAATTCGGGTATATTTGAATTTCCAGTGCGACCGTAACTCAGTCTGATTTTCAGGTTGTTTACCAAATCTTGTTTTTTCATAAAATTCTCTTCAATGACTCTCCATGCGAGAGCTAAAGATGGAAAATACCCGTATCGATTATTTTCACCAAATCGGTCTGAACCGTCAGCACGTAGACTTCCTGTTATCAGATATCGTCCATAAAGATCATAATTAAAACGACCTAAATAGGAGACCCTATTCGCTTGCCCTGCGCCAGAAGAGGCATCTTGAAGGGTAATTCCTTTGCTTATATCATAAATTCCTGTAGAGCCATCGACAAAATTACTTTTGACAATAGAACTGTTTTGGTATTGGCTACCATTGAGTTCAAATACACCTAGCATGTTGAATTTAGTGTTCTTTTTGAAGTTTTTACTATAGAATAATGTACTTATATTAGACCAGCCCATCCATTCCACATTGGTAATAGCAGCTCTTCCGTTCAAATAATAACCCCAAGGTGTACTTTTATCATAAAATTCAAAGCAACCTGAGTTAACGAGTGTGCCGCTGATTGTAGTTCCCACGTATAACCCATTGGCCAGCCTATAATTTAAAAGAAGATTTGAAGAGATATTCGGTGACGAAATTGTGCGGCTTACATGATTTAGATTTTCAGTTGGCATTTTCCATCCACCTTGATTTACTTCTGCAAGTGGATTATTAAAAACCAATGGTCTGGAAACAATGACAGACTGTAGAACCCCAACATTGTTATATCCATCGCCAGATTGTGCGGCCCCAAAATATTTTGAATAAGATGCATTAATTGACAAGGATAATTTTATACGATCTTTCGAATGATCGAGTTTCAGCCGGGTATTGTATCGTGAATATCCATTATTCATCAAAATACCCTCCTCATTGTTATATCCAACGCTCCCGGCATATTTGGTAAAGGCATTTCCTCCTGTTACAGCAATGGTATGTGAGGTGGAAAGCGCCGTTTTGTACATCTCTTTTTGCCAGTCATATTGAGGTAATGCATAAACGTCTCTTGGCATCATTTCGGAAGGATTTGTTTTTCCAGAATTCAGGAAGAACAACCAATCATTGAAATAACCATACGTAATATTCTTTTTATCAGGCATTAAAACCCAATCTTTACGATAATCAATCCATTCGTTTCCGTTTAGCATCTCTAGTTTTTTGGAAGGATTTGCAACTCCAAAACGGCCATCATAAGAGACAACAGGCAATCCTTCCTTTCCTTGACGAGTGGTGATGATTATCACACCATTCGCTCCCTTTGCCCCATAAATAGCTGTAGAAGAGGCATCCTTAAGCACCTCAACCGACACAATATCTGCAGGGTTAATTGAGCTCAAAGGATCTATTCGAGAATTAGAGCCAAACTGTGAATTGGCCATTGGAGCTTCGCTTTCGTTTACCTGAACGCCATCAATAACGTATAGAGGATCACTTGATCCAGCAATTGTATTCGCACCACGAATGATTACTTTTGCTCCTGAGCCAGGTTCTCCAGAGCCCGAAGTGATTTGCAAACCGGCTACGCGTCCCTGCATGTTATTGAGGAAAGAACTTTGTCTTGATTGTTCAAAAATATCCTGTTTAATTGTGGTTACAGCACCTGTCAAATCTCGCTTTTGAACGGTTCCATAACCCACCACTACTACTTCATTGATAGCGGTAGTGTTTTCTTCCATAATAACTGTTATAGCTGTTTTGTTTTTTGTTTCAACCTCTTGAGTGATATAGCCGATATAAGAGATAATGATATTATCGCCATTATCAATGTTGACGGTAAACTTTCCATCTAGATCAGTAACAGAACCTGTTTTTTTGCCTTTAATCCTTATGTTGACACCAATCATCGGTTCTTTGTTTTTATCTAAAACACGTCCCGAAAATTGAGTTCCATCTGGCGATATGCTTAATCTTTCTTTTCCAGATATTCTTTTTAGAATTACGTTTTTTCCTTCAACTTCATAGATAATGTTGGTGCCATTTAGCAGTTTGGTCATCACCTCGTCAATGGTTTTATTTTTGATATTAATTGATATAATACGATTAATATCTACACTATGCTCATCAAAAACAAAGAGATAATTTGTCTGGTTTTCAATTTTTCGAACCACTTCAATCAAGGGTACATTTTTCAGATTGAGATTAATCGGTTTTTCCGCAACAATCTTAGCAGAAGATAAAAATGTGTGAAGGAGGAAGATAGTTGTAATACTCACAATTCGAAGAAAACGAGGAGCTAACGACTTTCTTTGGGCTAAAAATGCCTTACAAAGAAAAATTTTCATGGTTTTCGTATTAAATGGTTATAATTTCAAAGGAAAAGTTTCGTATTTGTAATAATAGAAACTTGCACAAACAGAATATTACTGGCTAATAGATGTAAATCCTGTTATTATCCATATCGTTGTAATATTTAAAATCTTTCTCTTTTTGTAATACTCTGATTATCTGGTCAATTCCATCTTTTTGTCTGAATTTTCCGGTTATAGTCGTCGTGTTAATTTCACTATTTCTAATGATAATATCTGTTTGGTAATATTCTTCTAATTTCTTAAAAACGCTCAACATTGACTCATTTTTGAACACATAAACGCCTTTTCGCCACAAGAATAGATCTTCAGAACTAAGCTGACTCACAGATAATCCATCTTTCGTGCTTTGTGCTTTTTCGTGCGGTTTTAGAAACACATGTTCTGTTGTTTTCAAATTGCTAACACAGACAGATCCTTTAAGTAAGGAGGTTTCAAAAATATCGGAATTATTATACGACATGACATTAAATACAGTTCCCAAAACTTTCACATCGTATTTGGATGTTTTCACATGAAAAGGCTTGTCTGCGTTGTGTGCTACCTCAAAATAACCTTCACCATCTAATACTACAGTTCTTGTTTTATGATCGAAAGAATTAGGGAAATGCAATTTAGAGTTTGAATTCAATGACACCTTAGTTCCGTCAGACAAGGTTAAATTTACATGTTGTCCTGTTGGTACTTCAATTGTTTGAGTCAACAAATCAGCGCCTGAATTGGTCAGGTTTTTAAGGAATAACGTCCCTCCAACAGCTACTATAATAATTGCGGCAATCTTGCTCACTTCTTTTACCAATGGAATTGTAAAGAGACGTCTGATGGCAGATTGTTTTCGGTTAAGTAATTGTATAGAATCACCATTCCATGTAGAGAAATCATACAGCTTTCGGAGTTGTTCATATTCTTTCCTATTCGCTGAATTCTTTTCAATCCAAAGCAATACTTCCAATTTTTGTTTGGCAGTAGCATCTCCTCTCAGATAGGTGTGAAGTAATTCGGTATTCATAAAATTTTTTTTTAAGGATAGAAAAAGTTTGTATATTCAATCAATCTTATTAATCCTCATAATAGAGACAAATGAGAATTAAATATCACTAGAAGAAATCTGCATTTTCTTCAATCAATCAATCAATTTAACTGAATTGTAAGAAATTGAGATTGTACAATTTGGGTATATTTAGTAAAGTAGGAACATTAACGATGGAAGATAATCTTTCAGGCTCACTCTAAGAACTTTCAATGCTTTGGCGATATGATAATCGACACCTTTCACCGATATCCCAAAATTTTGAGCAATTTCCTTTATCGATTTATCTTCTATGCGGCTCATATAAAAGATGCTTCTTGTTTGTTCAGGTAACGAGGCTAATGTTTCCTCAAAAATTTGTCGCACTTCTTCGGAAAAAAGTAACGAGGGGTCGCAAGATTCAAGAGATGAAATTCGCAATTCTATTTCCCGCTGCGAGTTGCTTGCAATAGATTGATGCGCATCTAAAATGAGCTGTTCGTGTCTCAAATAATTAATTGATAGGTTTTTTACGATGGTAAGTAAGAAGGCTTGTATATTTATTACATCGTTCATCGATTCGAAGTTTTCCCACAACTTTACCATTGCTTCTGAAGCAAAATCATCTGCTACAGCAATGTCATGAACATACGATTTTGCGAATAGGAAGCATTTCCTATAGTATTTCTGATATGCCTCATTAAATGCTTTTAGCCTGTCTTTTGGAGGAGAAATCATATATCATCAATAAGGTTTAGAAAGATATGCTTTATTTTGGCTTCTCAAAATTAAAGATATTTAGGTCAAATATAATGTGTTTTCATTCTAAATACTGCCCATAATGGCGAAAAACTGTTTATAATTTTCAAAATATTAAACAGCCATAATTGAACACTAGTAATTAAGACAGATGATATGAGTATTTCACTAGTACAATGATTTGTACCAGTGAAAAAAAGTAATTTCAAAAATCCAGAATTTAAGCTAATTTAGCTGATAGGTTGTAAGATCTTTCAGGATCAATTTTCCTCAATTCCATCCACAAACGTATCGACAAACCCTTTGATTTTATCATAGACATCTGATACGGTTTTTTGCAATTTGCACAACATTTGCCATACAAAAAAGACCGCTCTGAAATTTTTCGGAACGGTCTTTGTGATATGAGGAGTAGGGGACTACTCTTTTTTAGCCTCGGGACGTGGTAGCAACGCTTTACGCGAAAGTTTGAATTTGCCAGTTTTTTTGTCGATTTCGAGCAGTTTCACTTCTATTTCGTCACCCTCTTTTAACCCAGACTCTTCAACGGTTTCGAGGCGTTTCCAGTCGATTTCTGAGATGTGAAGTAATCCGTCTTTGCCCGGCATGAATTCAACGAATGCACCAAATGGCATGATTGATTTCACTTTACCTTTGTAGGTTTCTCCTGGTTCTGGAATAGCGACAATCCCTTTGATGCGGCTCATAGCAGCTTCAATCGATTGAAGGTTAGTTCCTGAGATAGATACACGACCAGCTCCGTCAATCTCTTCAATAGAGACAACTGCACCTGATTTTTCTTGAATATCTTGAATGATTTTTCCACCAGGGCCAATGATTGCACCAATGAAATCTTTAGGAATGATAATCACTTCGATGCGAGGTGCGTGAGGTTTGAGATCTGCACGTGGTTCAGCAATCGTTTCGGTGATTTTTCCTAAGATGTGCATACGGCCTTCGCGAGCTTGCATTAATGCTTTCTCGAGGATTTCGTATGATAGACCATCTACTTTGATGTCCATCTGAGTGGCAGTGATACCGTCTTTGGTACCTGTTACCTTGAAGTCCATATCTCCCAAGTGATCTTCGTCACCAAGAATATCTGATAATACAGCAAAGTTTTTGCCTTTGTTTTCAGAAATCAATCCCATTGCAATACCAGAAACTGGTTTAGCGATTTTCACTCCTGCATCCATCAATGCTAATGTTCCAGCACAAACAGTTGCCATTGAAGACGAACCGTTAGATTCAAGGATATCAGAAACGATACGAACAGTGTAAGCATAATCAGCAGGAATCATACCTTTTAAAGCACGGTGAGCGAGGTTACCGTGACCAATCTCGCGACGACCAGTTCCGCGTTGTGCGCGAGCCTCACCAGTTGAGAATGGTGGGAAGTTGTAGTGAAGAAGGAAGCGTTCGCGACCTTTTTCCAACACTTCGTCAATCAATTTCTCGTCATTTTTTGTACCTAACGTAACAGTAGTCAACGACTGAGTTTCTCCGCGTGTGAACACTGCCGAACCGTGAGGTCCTGGTAGATAGTCGATTTCGCTCCAGATCGGGCGAATTTCGGTAGTTGAGCGACCATCGAGGCGTTTGCCTTCGTCGAGTATGCTGCGACGCATCGCTTCTTTCTCTACATCGTGGTAATATTTGCCAATCAAAGCGCCACCAGCAGCCAATTGCTCTTCGGTCAGGCCTGCTTTGTATTCTGCAATAACAGCCTTGAAAGCTGCAGCACGTTCGTGTTTGTTAGGGTTGCAAGCTGTAGCAGCTACAAATGCTTTATCGTATGTTTTAGACCAAACATCTTTACGAAGATCTTCGTCATTAACTTCATGGCAATAAACGCGTTTCACCGTTTTACCAACCATTTCAGTCAGTTCGATTTGAGCTTGACATTGAATCTTGATTGCTTCGTGAGCCACTTTCATTGCTTCGAGCAATTCAGCTTCCGAAACTTCTTTCATTTCACCCTCTACCATCATAATGTTGTCAATCGTAGCAGCCACCATGATGTCCATATCGGCCTCTTTCAATTGAGCAAAAGTAGGGTTAACAATAAATGAACCATTAATACGACCAACGCGTACCTCAGAAATTGGTCCGTTGAAAGGAACATCAGATACAGCCAAAGCTGCAGATGCTGCTAAACCTGCCAATGCATCCGGCATATCTTCGCCATCCGCAGAAACCAATAGGATATTTACAAAAGTTTCAGCGTGGAAATCGTCAGGAAACAATGGACGCAAAGCGCGATCCACCAATCGACAAACTAAAATTTCAGCGTCCGAAGCTCTGCCTTCTCTACGGGTGAAACCACCTGGAAATCTACCGTTTGCGGCATATCTCTCTTTGTATTCTACCTGAAGGGGCATAAAATCTGTACCGGGATTTGCATCTTGTGCCGAGCAAACTGTCGCCAACAACATTGTGTTTCCCATACGTACCATTACCGAACCGTCAGCTTGTTTCGCCAACTTGCCGGTTTCGATGGTGATTTGTCTTCCATCACCTAAATCGATCGTCTTAATAATTGGATTTACCATAAACTTTAAATCTCTAAGTTTTTTATTTTTTTTTCGTCTAAAAATCAGGCAAAGATAAGATAAAGTTTGCAGCTTAGGAAGTTTGAAAAGGCTAAAATTCTATTTATAATGTGGTTTTGAATTAATTAAGACCCAAAATGACGAGTGACGGCAACTAAATATTAGAAAAGATTACATGTTGAATGTTACTTTTTCTAAATTATTGACTATGTTTGCAGGAGAAAATAGTCTCTTTTTGAGGTGGGAATATTATTATACAACTATTTTGAAAATAAGTATGAAGCGCATTTTAGGGTCATTAATCTCTGTTTTATTGTTAGTTTCGTGCACTAACACAAAAACCTTTAAAATTAAAGGACAAATTGATAAAGCGTCAGATAAGATGCTTTACCTTGAACAGGTCGGAATCAGCCAAACGGAAATTATTGATTCCGTAAAGATTTCTGCTGATGGAGATTTCAAGTTTAAAGAAAAGCGACCCGAAAATGCTCCTGAATTTTATCGATTGAGGTTAAATAACCAAGTGATTAATCTTTCTATAGATTCAACCGAAACAATAGAAGTGAAATCTAATTTGAAAGATTTTGCTCAAAATTATAGTGTAGCTGGTTCCAAAAATTGCACTGATATTCAGCAATTGAATCAAATGGGTTTAAAAACCAAAATTGCTGTAGATTCACTTTTTAAATTAAAGGAAAAGGGAGTGATGGAACAAGCACAATTTGAGGAAAGTGTTATGCAGAAATTGGCAGAATATAAAAAGGTGGCATCTCGCATTATTTTTGCCAATCCCAAATCGGCCGCAGCATATTTTGCACTTTTTCAGAGAGTATATTCGTTCTTGATTTTCGATCCATCATCATCAGCGGATATTCGAGTATTTGGTGCTGTGGCAACCTCGTATGATACGTTTTATCCAAAAAATCCGAGATCTATCCATTTAAAGGAATTTACATTGCAGGCAATGGCAGCAATGCGAAAAAACAAGGAGGTCTATATTCCGGCTAATGAATTAAATTCAGTTGGTAGTCTTGAAATTGAATTGCCCGACATTCATGGAAGTGTGAAGAAGTTGTCGTTATTAAAAGGCAAGGTGGTTGTGTTAAGTTTTACGGCATATCAAACTCAATTTTCACCAACTTTGAATATGCTTTTAGGAGAAATTTATCAAGCGAAAAAGGCAAATGGATTAGAAATATACCAAGTTTCATTGGATGACGACGAAAATTTCTGGAAAGTTTCTGCGGCACATTTACCATGGGTTTGTGTAAGAGATATTTCGGGTAGTCGCACTTCCATAGCACAGATGTATAATGTTCGTGAGATTCCGACCATCTTTTTGATCAATAAAAATGGTGACGTTGAAAAACGCATTTTAGATCCAAAAAATCTAAAATCTGAAATTGATAAGCTGCTCTAAATTTTAGCATAAAATATTTGCAACGAACAAAATATACTTTATCTTTGCAATAACATTGAAGAAAACATCTTGAGGGAGTTCCGATCGATACGGTCGGGATTCTTTTCTTTTTTATAAATATCAAAGTCATATAAATTGGAGGAAATATGTCTGTAAACTACATGACACAAGAGGGTTACAAAAAACTCTTGAGCGAACTGAATCATCTGGAAACGGTAAAACGCCCAGAAATATCAAGACAAATAGGCGAGGCGAGAGATAAGGGTGACTTATCTGAAAATGCTGAATACGATGCAGCAAAAGAGGCGCAAGGATTGCTCGAAATGAAAATTGGACAATTGAAAGATATTGTTGCCAATACTCGATTTCTCGACGAAACCTTGTTGAATACGGATACGGTTCAGATACTGAATAAAGTAAAGATTCGTAACTTAAAAACGAATGCCGAAATGCAATATATGTTGGTATCGGAAACTGAGGCAAACCTAAAAGAGGGTAAACTTGCCGTGAATACGCCTATAGCAAAAGGATTACTTGGTAAAAAAGTGGGTGATGTGGTTGAAATCACGGTACCTTCTGGGTTAATGTCATTTGAAGTGGTAGAGATTTCTATTTAACACAATGTGATACCTGCTAAATTGACTCGAAATGGCAACAATATTCAGTAGAATTGCATCCGGTGAAATCCCCTCCTTCAAAGTAGCCGAAAGTGATAAGTTTTACGCATTTCTGGATATAAATCCACTTTGTAAAGGTCATACGTTGGTTATTCCCCGTCAGGAGATTGACTATTTATTTGATCTTGATGATGATTCTATTGCTGAAATGATGGTTTTTGCCAAGAAAGTAGCAAAAGCGATAGATGCAGCGATCCCTTGCTTGAGAGTCGGAATTGCCGTGATTGGATTGGAAGTGCCTCACGCACACATACATCTGATACCGATGCAGTCAGAGAAAGATATGAACTTTGCAAATCCAAAGTTAAAACTTACTTCAGATGAGATGGCAGAAATCGCCGCCTCTATTCAATCGAAAATATAAACAGATTACGCATAAAATAGAAACTCCCGCAATTGGTTCAGATCCAATTGCGGGAGTTTCTTTTATATGAGGGTATATCAAAATCCAGGATGAACAGCTTGAATCAACCAGAAGATAAGTGCGCTAACAATAGCAGCTGCAGGGATAGTGAGTACCCAAGCTACTACGATTCTTGACGCGATATCCCACTTGATTCCGGCAAGGCTTTGTACAGAGCCAACGCCAATAATTGAACCCGCAATTGCATGCGTTGTAGAAATAGGAATACCCAATGATGTGGCAATGAGAATAGAGGTTGAACCCGCTAACTCTGCACAAAATCCATGAACCGGTTTTAATTTGGTGAGTTTCATTCCCATTGTTTTCACAATTTTCCATCCGCCCATCATGGTTCCCACAGCCATTGCTGTTTGACAAGATAGAATGATCCATACCGTTTGAGGGTCAGATAAAGATAACTGTACGTCAGGACCCATCATATTGGCGGCAACCAAAATGGCTACAATAATACCCATCGTTTTTTGAGCATCATTTGCACCGTGACTAATAGAGTATAATGCTGCCGAAGCTAATTGCCCAACTCTAAATGATTTATCCACTTTTTGAGGAGTCCACTTGTGAACCAACCAAATTACGCCTAGCATCATAATATATCCCAACACCAATCCAATAATGGGGGCAATTGGGATAAATGCTGCGGTTTCGGTAACTTTTGTCCAATTGATGACAGCCATACCTTTGTATGCTAATCCAGAACCTACAAGTCCACCGAGTAGAGCGTGAGATGAACTCGCTGGAAGACCAAACCACCATGTCAGTAAATCCCAGAAAATAGCACCCAAAATTCCTGCTAAAACCACATAGATAAAAGCATGATCTGTTCCTTCGATGTGAATGATTTTGGAAATTGTGTTTGCTACCTTTGGGGCAAAGATAAACATGGCAATAAAGTTGAAAAATGCTGCCCAAAGAACGGCAAATTTCGGAGAAAGTACACGTGTGGAAACAATCGTTGCTATTGAATTGGCCGCATCGTGAAAACCGTTGATGACATCAAAAGACAATGCCACCAATACGGTGATAATAACAATAATTAAAATGCCAGACTCCATAGATAGTCTTTTTTTAGTTTTAATTAAAAATAAAAAATATACTCTCTGAGTGAGCCTTATGCATGATCGATGATGATGGTTTCGATAATATTTGCAGCGCGCTCCAATCTATCTACTGCGCTTTCCATGCGTTCGTAGATTGATTTCCATTTGATGAGTAACATAACATCATCTTGCTCGAACAATTTTGAAACAGCTAAACGGTTGATTTCGTCTGATTCGTTTTCGAGATCATGGATGTAAATGCATTTTTCGCGTATAATTTGTTCGTTTTTCTTGATGTTTTTCAATCCATGAATTGCTACTTCGAGTGCTTGAACAGCATTTACGATAATTTTGGCAAATTCATAAGATTCAGGACGAAGCTCAGTTACACCAAAGTTAGCCAAGCGAAATGCTGTAGAGTTCACTTTGTCGGCAAAGCCGTCGAGGCATTTAACCAAGTTGAAAATGTCGTCTCTTTCTAAAGGTGTGATAAAGGTGCGGTGAAGCAAATTCAAACACACACGAGAAATACGATCGGCATCACGTTCTAACTTTTTGATAGTCGCAGATGCTTCTTGTTGATCTAGTTTTCCTTCGATCATGTTTGCGAAAGTTTCGCTAATCGTTTTGTTGATTACCATTAATTGATCGAAATAATCAAAAAAGGCTTCCTCTTTAGGTAATAATCCTCGTAACATATTAATTGATTTAGATTTGTTCAAAAAGTCGTGCAAGATACACATATTTTGTAACATGATTGTAATACTGTTGTGGCAATATTAAAATTTTGATTGTTGTTTATTCCCATTTTAAATAAGTGGGTTTTTACTAACTTTGATATTCTAGATGCTCTTTTAATTTGTGAATTATTTACTATTTTGCCAATTACTATTAAATCAAATTTCGATTCTTCTTTTTTTTATATATTTGTACTCAATCATTTTTAAACTCAAATTTATAGTTATGAAACTGTCAAAAGGATGGATTGCCCTCATTGTTGTTGGGGGTTTATTATTGATAATGGGAATGTCGATTTCCGGATCGTATAACGGAATGGTGAAAGGTGACGAAAGTGTTCAAAGCGCTTGGGCACAAGTGGAAAATGTCTATCAACGTCGTGCGGATTTGATTCCAAACTTGGTGAAAACCGTACAAGGCGCTGCTAATTTCGAAAAGAGCACACTGACTGCTGTTGTTGAAGCACGTGCTAGTGCAACTGCTGTAAAGATTGATCCTTCGAAACTTACCGAGAGTAACGTGGCCGCTTATCAAAAAGCGCAAGATGGATTATCTTCTGCTTTGAGCCGTTTGATGGTCGTGGTAGAGAAATACCCTGATTTGAAGGCCAATCAGAATTTTCTTGAATTGCAATCGCAACTTGAAGGAACAGAAAATCGAATTACTGTGGAACGTGCGAAATTCAACGAAGAGGTAAAAGGATTCAACAATACTGTACGTAGTTTCCCTGGAGTTATGGTTGCAGGGATGTTTGGATTCGAGAAAAAAGGTTATTTTGCCGCTCAATCTGGTGCAGATAAAGCTCCTGTAGTAGATTTTGGCAAATAATTAAACGAGTATATAAGTTGAGAAGTAAACGAATTGCCTTTGTTTGTAATTCTTTTTACTTCTCTAACTACTTTAACTCCCTAACTTCAAAAAAAATAATGGGCGCCTCAAAATATTTCTCGAAAGAGCAGCAATCGCAGATTGTTAATGCTATCAAAAAAGCTGAGCTGAATACATCGGGCGAAGTGCGTGTGCACATCGAAAGTGTGTGCAACGAAGACGTGCTCGATCATGCAGCATGGTTGTTCAACTATTTGAAAATGCACAAAACCGAACTTCGTAATGGCGTTCTAGTTTATCTAGCCGTTGAATCGAAAAAGTTTGCGATTATTGGCGATAGCGGTATCAATGCTGTAGTTCCTTCCGATTTTTGGGATAGCACCAAAGAAGAGATGAAAGCACAATTTGCCCAAGGTCGTTTGACTGAAGGTATTGCTGGAGCAGTATTGGCAGCGGGAGTTCATCTCAAAACCTATTTTCCATATCAAACTGATGATTCAAACGAATTGTCGGACGAAATCTCATTTGGTAAATAACACAGAAAATGATGAAAAAACGAACAAATAAAACTCTGTTGTTAATCATTCTGATTCTGGTTACTGTCTCGATGATGGCACAAGTGCCTGCAAAACCCGAACCGCCTCGATTGGTGAATGATCTTGCGGGTATTTTTTCGCCAGAGCAACAACAGCAACTCGAAGCCACTTTGGTGGAGTTTAGTGATAGCACTTCAAATCAAGTGGTGATTGTTACGGTGAATGATTTGGGCGGACTTGATAAAGCGGATTTCGCTTACCAAATTGGAGATACTTGGGGTGTTGGTCAAAAAAAATTAAACAATGGTCTCGTTATTCTGATCAAACCAAAGAACGAAACAAACGGACAGGTTTTTATCGCTTCTGGATATGGGCTTGAAGGTGCATTGCCCGATGCCATTTGTAAACGAATTGTCCAAAATGAGATGATTCCCTATTTTCGCCAGAATGATTATTTTGGTGGAGTCGTGGCTGCTCTTCGGGTAATTATTCCTGTGGCTAAGGGTGAATACAAATACGCGACATCGAAGAAAGGAACAGGAGCGAAAGGTGCTGTAATAGCCATTATCTTGTTTATCATTTTCTTTATCATTATTTCTCGCAAAAACAATAAAAACAACGGTAACTTCAATGGTGGCGGTGGAAATGGTTCGTCAGGCGATTTGCTATCAATGATTCTGTTGGGGAGTATGTTATCTGGTAGAAGCCACAGTGGCTCGTGGGGTGGTTTCTCTGGTGGAGGCGGAAGCTCCAGCGGCGGCGGTGATTTTGGCGGTTTCGGCGGCGGAGGTTTTGGTGGCGGTGGTGCTGGCGGAAGTTGGTAGATTCGCAATCATTTATAATAAATGTCGATAGGTAGAACGATTGTTCTGCTTATCGGCATTTTTGGTTTTCTCAAATCATTGAAATCCATTTTTTTTAGTGAACACTACCATTTTAGAACACCTCAAAATTTTCTTCCCAAAATTTTCGGTCAGAGGGCTTATATGCCAAATTTCTGGACATCATCCGTTTAAGAACTTATTCAATTTCTAATTTTCCTTCTATTATAATTGTTTGGATAGTTTTAATTGAAGTAATACATCAATCAAAAACGGGAACACTCCAGTATGGAATGCTCCCGTTTATTAAAATGAAAAGGGTTGTGATTAATTTTTTGCTACATATTCAGCAATCCATTGACCTACTTCAGTAGTTTTGTAAGCTTTGCCATCTGCACCAGCAATGTCTTCAGTGACAATGCCTGCTTCCATCGAAGCAGTTACAGCGTCACGAATCGCTTTTCCTTCTTCCATCAATCCGAATGCATATTCGAACATCAAGGCTGCCGAAAGGATGGTCGCTACTGGGTTTGCAATGTTTTTGCCAGCAGCTTGTGGGTAAGAACCGTGAATAGGCTCGAAAACCGAAGTGTGTATACCGATAGATGCAGACGGTAACAATCCAAGGGAGCCAGTAATTACAGATGCTTCGTCAGTCAAGATGTCACCAAACATGTTTTCAGTCACCATTACGTCGAAGCTCTTTGGCCATTGGATAATGCGCATAGCAGCATTGTCCACAAACATATATTCGGTTTCCACTTCTGGATATTGCACTTGAATTTCTTGACCGATTTGACGCCACATGCGTGATGTGCACAACACGTTGGCTTTGTCCACGATGGTCACTTTTTTGTTGCGTTGCAACGCATATTTATATGCTAAGTGTATGATGCGCTCAATCTCTTCGCGAGTGTACACACAGGTATCGTAAGAGGTATTTCCATCTTCTGAACGACCTTGTGGGCGACCAAAGTAGATCCCGCCGGTTAATTCACGAATACACATGAAATCCGCACCCTCTACCAAGTCTGCACGCAAAGGCGATTTGTGCAGCAGCGATGGGAAAGTAGTCACTGGACGAATATTGGCATACAATCCTAGTTTTTTGCGCATAGCCAACAACCCTTGCTCTGGTCGAACTTTCGCCGAAGGATCGTTGTCGAAGCGTGGATGACCGATAGCTCCGAAAAGTACGGCATCTGATTTCATACATAGTTCGTGTGTAGATTCAGGATAGGGATCTCCAACGGCATCGATAGCACAAGCGCCTGTGAGTGCGCTTTCGTATGAAAGTTCGTGACCAAATTTTTTGCAAATCTCTTTGGTTACTTTTAATGCTTCTTCAATGATTTCTGGCCCGATTCCGTCGCCGGGCAATACAGCAATGTTAAGTTTCATATTTATAAAGTTATACGTTTTTTTCAGCTTGCAAAATTAGCATAAAATTTTCGATTCGCAGAAATTATCCATGCCAAACCATTAATCTATAAGCAAATTAATGACAAAATATTGGAAATAGTAAATCTATTTCGAGTTTTGAATCATGTAAATTACTTTCACCTCCTCATTGAATTGTTGTTCGTCTATGCTTAGGTAATTTGCTGCTGAAGATACAGATTCTGATGCTACATCCATCACCATTGTTTTATTTCTATACATTGGTGTTGGTGTCAAATCACTTGCGTAGTTGTAACTAATATTGTTGATTCCACTAATGGTGACATTTGCCGCAGCAGTGATAATTGTAGCTTTGTGCTTGGCGTCGTTTATTGCTGCGGCGATTAATTCGTCTTTTACTTTAGACAATAATTCGTCGGAACATTCTGTCCCAAAATTCACTTGAACGCCTTGAACGCTGTCTTTTAAAAGTTTGTTGTAAATTTTGAAAAGACGTTCCTTGTCTAATAGAAATTTCACAGTCAAATTTTGAGTTGCCTGATAATATGGTTTCTTTTTTTGATCCCAATTGATATAATTCATCGAAAAATTGGTCAGTTTAGTCTGTTCTTCAGTGAATCCATCCGATCTTAACCGTTTAAGTACAATCATCGAAATATCGCTCAGTTTTTTGTAGCTTTCAGCTTCAGTTGCTTTTTGAGCAGAAATAGAAATATTGAGTACTGCTTTGTCTGGAAGAACCATCTTTTTAGCTTCGCCAGTGATGTTTAATGTGCCAGATGTTTGTGCTGATATTTGAAGCGCAAACACGAACAGCAGAATGATCATGAGTTTTGTTTTCATAGACTTCTTTTTTGAATGTAATTAATGGCATAAAAATAGTAGTTTCCTTTAAACGGATATGAGTTTTATTTGTTAAGATATACTATAAAAAAAAGGGAGTGAAGCGTTTTGAGTTACACTTTGCCGAAAAGTACCACTTCTTTTCCAAAATGTATAACGTGGGTGTTGATAAACTTCCTGATCTTTGCATCATAAATAGTAAACATTTAAAACAAAAACAATATGAAAAAGACATTAGTAATCGCTTCGCATACCTATTTCGAGCAATCCACAGCAACAGCTACAATTTTATCTAAATTGGCAGAGACTTCCAATGTAACTGTTCGTAATCTCGACGCCATTTATTCTGATTATAACATTGATGCATCAGCTGAGCAACAATTATTGTTGGATTCTGATGTTGTTGTATTTCAATTCCCCATGTTTTGGTATAGTGTGCCGTCGTTGATGAAGAGATGGTTTGATGAAGTATATGCTTACGGTTTCGCCTTCGGCTCTACAGGAGACAAACTGAAAGGAAAGAAAGTGATTCTTTCGGTTACGACAGGAGGTCCTGAAGAGGGTTATTCATCAGATGGATATAACGGACACTCAATTTATGATTTTTTGTTGCCTTTGCGTCAAACAATGAATCTAGCTCAAATGGAATACGCAGGATTGCATATTTCGTATTCTATGAATCCGATGATGGAGGGCAAAGAAGAAGTCTTGGCTAAGGCTGAGGCTCATGCTACCAATCTAATAACTGCTTTGCAAGCTATCTAATTTGAAGTAAATAAATTGAAAACGCAGATGTTCGAAAGAATGATCTGCGTTTTTTTATTCTTTCATTTTGTTTACTAAATAAATGCCAGCCAACACAATAACTGCACCCACAACTTCATTTGCAGTTAGCATTTCTCCCAAAACTGGAACAGAAAAAAGTGCGGTAAAAACGGATTGACTTAGCAAAGTAACAGATGCCGTTGTCGTTTTGATATGACCAAGAGCATAATTGATAGCTAACCATCCACCCAATTGTGAAATAAGGCCTAATCCTGCGAGCGAAGCCCACGTTTGAGTGCCAAATCCCCACAAAGGTGCATCAAATAATAGGCAAATCAGCAATACGAAAATGGTACTCGTCCACATCGAAATAGCTGTGAAAGTTAAGGTGTCAATGGAAAGTCGTCCTTTTTGGGTAGAGATCATATATGCTGCGTAAAACACGCTTGCTGCAATAGCGAGTAAGTTTCCCACATGATTGCCTACCGAAAATATCTGGTCAAACCCTACGATGACAGCTACTCCTGCGATGGCAACAAATGTTCCAATCCAGAAACTGGGTTTCAAACTCTTTTTCCAGAAAAGCAAAAAAGACAAGCCAACCCAAACCGGAGCGAGATTTGCCAAAAGGGTCGAAATACTGGCTTTCGAAAGTGTTATGGAGGTATTCCACAATACGATATCGCAACCAAAAAGAATGCCACTTAATATGGCAAACCAAATGCCTTTTTTGTCGTAGGTAGGATTTTTAAAGATGATCCAAATTGGAATAACTCCTATTGATCCTATCAACATTCGATAGAATGCGGTAGTGATTCCTTCTACTCCTGATAGCTTAACAAAAATAGCTGACCACGATATACACAAAACTCCCGTGAAAAGAAGTGTGTAACGAAGAATGGCGGATCGAAAAAGAGGAATTGGCATAAATGACTTGTATTGTTACCGTGCAAAAGTACTACTTTTTTGTTTCGAAAAAATTTGCCCTTAGAGTATGTTAGTTTTCATAAATTTTATCTTTCAATTTATCACAATTTAATCACAATTTTTAATCGATAATCCTCTTTTATTTTTTTATTTTAATATTCGTTGCTCAATTCATTTTGATATTTTGCATTCATTAATTTTGAGGCATTAACCTAATAATTAGATGTATGATAATAGGAGTGCCAAAAGAGATTAAGAACAACGAAAATAGAGTTGCTCTCACCCCTGCGGGAACGAAAGAGTTGACCAAGCTAGGTCACATGGTGTATGTGCAAAGTATGGCAGGTATCAATAGTGGTTTTACTGATGAAATGTATCGAACGGCTGGTGCAAGTCTGCTTCCGAGCATTGATGCTGTATATGCCATTGCCGAAATGATTGTGAAAGTGAAAGAACCCATCGAGCAGGAGTATTCACTTATTCGACCGAATCAGTTATTATTTACCTATTTCCATTTCGCTTCGGAGGAGAAATTGACTCATGCCATGATTAAAAGTAATGCCATTTGTTTGGCGTATGAAACGGTACAAGCGGCAGATCGTTCTTTGCCGTTGTTAGTTCCTATGTCGGAAGTTGCGGGTAAAATGTCGGTGCAGGAGGGCGCAAAATACCTTGAGCGACCACAAGGTGGCAAAGGAATTCTGTTAGGTGGTGTTCCTGGAGTGAGGCCTGCTCAAGTGCTGATTCTCGGCGGAGGAATCGTGGGTACATGTGCAGCTAAAATAGCAGCTGGAATGGGAGCCGATGTGATTATTGCGGATATTTCATTGTCAAGATTACGTTATTTGGACGATATAATGCCTGCGAATGTTAAAACCATGATGTCGTCTGAATACAACATTCGAGAAGAGTTGCCCAATACTGATTTGGTCATTGGTGCTGTTCTCATTCCTGGAGGTAAAGCGCCTCACCTTATTACGCGCGATATGATGAAATTGTTGCCTTCTCGTGCCGTCATGGTAGATGTGGCAATCGATCAGGGAGGTTGTTTCGAAACATCACACCCAACCACGCATGCCGATCCAATTTACGAAGTGGATGGAATTTTACACTATTGTGTGGCGAATATCCCCGGAGCAGTACCATTTACATCAACGTTGGCGTTGACGAATGCTACGTTTCCGTATGTGAGAATGTTGGCTGATAAAGGTTGGCATAAAGCCTGCCAAGATAGCGCAGAGCTTAGGAAAGGATTGAATGTAGTAAATGGAAAAGTGACCTACAAAGCAGTAGCCGATGTGTTTGGTCTTCCTTTTAAAGAGATGAATTTCTAATAAAAGCAAAAACCACCTGAATCTGTTTCAGGTGGTTTTTTATGTCTCTATGGTAGGAATGAATATCCTTTTTTCATTTTCCAGAGGAAGTATTTTTCCAATGAAACTTTCATTACATCATAAATTACATTTGGAACCATAATCGCAAAATTACGTGGTTTGAAAAGGTGGTCAGAAATAATCCAAACCTCTTTTTTTCCCGCATCCATTATGCACAATCCAGGAATTTTGCCCCATGCTTTTTTCTTCAAGTCTGTTCTTCCTTTTGTCACTCTGAGGATATTTTCAGCCGTTAATTTGCCCGTTTCATCAGATGGATAACCCGTTTTAGGTGTCCCGAACGGTACTTTCTCAGGAGTGAAAGGTAGATCAACTTGAACAGCAATACCAGCTGCCCAAACATTTGGAATCTCTTTGTGGCGATAGTCATCGCCTACCGGAATATAGCCTGCTGGAGTAGCTTTCAAGTCAGGCGAATTTGTTACAAAATCGACACCGATAAATGGAGGCATCAACATGGTGAATTTGCTTTCTAACTCTTCATCAGTTGACAAAATCACTTTGTCTTTTGTTACCTCTTTCACGCCCACTTGCGTGCGGTAGTGAATATTGAACATGCTCATAAATGCTTTCAACATCGATTCGCCCATCGGCATACCATCAATGCCAAAATGACCCAGATAATCTTCGGGAGTAATCCAAGTTAAATCTACTTTCTTGCGGATATTTTGCTCACGAAGCCATTTTTCAACGTTAAATAAAAACTCATAAGCTGCGCCCATACATCCAGCACTTTGAGTTGCCCCAATTACAATTGGGCCTGGGTTTTGTTTGAATTCCTCCAACGCTTTACGAGTTTTCATGGCATCGTTAGGAGTGCCAATGTAATACGAAAACTCTTGTACACCAGGCGCCACATCGTATTTTACCTTTGGACCTGTGCAAACCACGAGATGATCGTATTTTACATCACCTTTGTCTGTGGTCACAATTTGTGTTTTAGTGTCAACTTTTTGAGCGTCTGCAAGCAAAAAGTCAACTCCTTTTTTCTTCAACATTTCTTCTTTACGAAAAGATATGTCTGCAATCTCTCTACGGCCAAACGGTACCCATATAAGAGATGGAATAAACAGAAAAAGTGGTGATTTGTCAATCAAAATTACTTTGTGCTCACCCTTTCCCTTTCTTTTGATTTCGAGTGCCGCTGTCATACCAGCAAAGCTTCCTCCAATTACTACGGTTGTTGTCATAAGATAATATATTAATAGTTAGATGTTTGCTTGCCATAATGCTGAATGTGCTAGATAACCTATAGGATTGGTTATTTATATCAATGATGCAAAATTAATAAATATGTTTATATGTTGATGTGTTTTTAAATAAATATTTCTTTATTTAAAATTAATCTAAGAATTAGAATAAAAAAAAGCTCCTTCTGGAGCTTCTTTGTAATACCAAATTATTTCCGAATAAATTAGGCATCCATAGATTTTGGGTAATACTGTTTGCTGAAATCACCAATAAAATGGTAGCAATCGAAATTTTTAGTTTTAACAAAAATGGATGTTGTCTGACATGAATGTGTCCTCTCAATTGAATGTAAATAATGAATATGTTTTGAAATTATTTGTCAATCAAAAATACCGTTCAAAATTTTTTTTTGCAATCAGATAAACCCATACCCAAAATGGCACTTATTGCTACTAAATCGTTGAAATAAACTTCGAAAACGACCAATTTTGAAAATATATTTGACAATTGTGTTTGTTATTGTGCTTAAATTTAGATTTTGCATTTCGAATCGTTAAAATATGTAGCAGTTTGGTTTTCAGTTATACAAATATTTGACTTATTGATAAATTGAAGAAAATTTTCTGCAATAGATGGGATTTGTTTATTTATTTAAATACCTGATTAATAGTCTATTATCATATTTTGTTGTTTAGAATAAATTATAAATTAATCCTATTAATCCTATAAACGTTATAGCATTCATATTTTTTTATTTACATTTGTGCCATAATATTAACGAGGTATGAGAGTCAATACAAAAATACGGTATGGTTTAAGAGCAATGATGGAGATCGCAACCTCGACAGAACCTACTGGTGTGCTTCAAAAGGATATTGCACTGAAGCAAGACATCTCTGTTAAATATTTAGATCCAATCATCTCTGCATTGAAATTGAAAGGATTAATAATCAATTCAAAAGGGAGAGGCAGTGGTTACAGGTTAGCTCGTCCAGCAAGTGAAATCACGATGTGGGATATTTATACGGCGTTTGAGCAAATTTCTGTGGTGGATTGCATTAATAATGAAGGATTTTGTGATAAATCGTGCGATTGCTCTACTAAAGATTATTGGAGTGAGTTCACAACAGATTTTGAGAATATGCTTCATCGTAAAACACTGCAACAAATCATCGAACATAAGAATTCAGTTTTAGAATAATTGAAATAAAAATAAATAATCATCTAAACCGACAGAATTATGACAAAATCTCAATTTTCAAAGTATTGCATGGTAATGCTAGTTAGCATTTTATTTTCAACAACTGCAACACTTCAAGCACAAGGCCTTAAGGTTGTACCTACAAAATCTAATATTGTAATTTCTGGTACATCTACACTTCACGCATGGGATATGAAAGTCGCTCAAATCAATGGCGAAGTAGCAGCAAACACCAATAAGCAATTGATCTCTTTGGTAGTGAAAGTGCCAGTAAAATCAATGAAAAGTGCAGAAGGATCTATTATGGATGGAAAAGCGTATGATGCTTTTGATGCAAAGAAAAATCCATTCATCACTTTTACTTTGACAGAAGCTGCACCAGTTAAAATAACAGATAAAGATGTAGAAGTAACACTTGTGGGCAACTTATCAATGGGTGGAGCTACTAAAAAAGTAAGCTTCAAAGCTGCAGGTAAATTAACGGGTAATGTGTTTGAATTAAAAGGAGCTGTACCCGTAAAAATGTCTGAATATGGAATGAAGGCGCCTACAGCAGTTTTTGGAACCATTAAATGTGGGGATGCAGTAACTGTCAAATTTGTTATCACTGTTGAAGGAAATTTATAGAATTTATTTGCTATTAAAGAAATATATCTATATTTGCGCAAATTTTTTTAAATTACAATAACCAAACAACCATTTTATTAACTAAAATTACAACAAAAATGAAAAAGTCAATTTTATTAATCGCTGCAGCTCTTATGATGGGTACAGCAGCAATGGCACAAGCTCGTGCAACTGACAAAACTGGATTGAACGTTTTTGAAACTCCAAAAACTGAACCAGCTAAGTTTGATGGTTTGAAAGTAAACATTGGTGGTGCATTCAGTCAATCTTGGCAAGCATTGTATCATAGTAACACAGCAGATCCAAAAGTAACTGCAGGTGTAGATGCAAACAAATTGTATGCTATGAAACCAGGTTTCAATACAGCAGTTGCTAACATGAATTTTGACATTCAAATGGCAGAAGGTGTTTATTTGAACATGACTTTGTATCTTTCAGCTCGTCACCACAACGAAACTTGGGTGAAAGGTGGATACATTCAATTCGACAAACTTCCTTTCTTGCAATGCGATTTAGTAGATAACATTATGAAATATACTACTATCAAAGCTGGTCACATGGAAGTTAACTACGGTGATTCACACTTCCGCAGAACTGACAATGGTAACGCAATCTACAATCCTTTTGTTGAAAACAACATCATGGACGAATTTGCAACTGAAATCGGTTTAGAAGCTGATGTTCAATACAATGGTTTGTTAGGAGTTTTAGGTGTAACCAATGGTGAAATCAAAGGTGATATCGCACCAGGTACACCAGTAGTAGGTGGAACTGATGGAACTCGCAATCCTTCAATCATCGTTAAATTGGGTTATGACAAACAATTAAGCGATAAATTACGTGTTCGTGTAACTGGTTCTGGTTATTTCAACAAAGGTGCTAGCTCTAATACATTATTCGGTGGTGACCGTGGAGGTTCAAACTACTATGGTGTAATGGAAAATGCAAACACAACTTCTACAGCATTCTCAGGTCGTTACAATCCAGGTTTAACAGACAAAATCAACGCAATGGCTTTGAATACATTCGTTAAATTTGCTGGTCTTGAGTGGTTTACAACTGTAGAGTCAGCTTCAGGTCGTTCAAAAACAGAAACTGCTGATCGTAAAGCTAGCCAATTGGCAACAGATTTAGTTTATCGTTTTGGTAACTCTGAAAACTTCTGGGCAGGTGTTAAATACAACACAGTTAAAGCTGAAGTTAAAGGTGCTCCTGAAACTTCTGTTAAACGTATCGCTGTAAGTGGTGGTTGGTATATGACTAAAAACATCATGACAAAAGTAGAATATGTTAAACAAGAGTACACAGATGTTGCTAAATCTGATATCCGCAGTGGTGGTAAATTCAATGGTTTAGTTATTCAAGCTGTTGTAGGTTTCTAATCAAACCAAAAATATAGATTATTAAACCGGTAGGGCGTAAGTCTTACCGGTTTTCTTTTGTCTATTTATTCAAATTAAAACAATAATCTTTTTTTTTCTTCCTATTTTGTTGCTTTCTTTGCGACTTGAATTGTAATGATTGATTTTTAGAAGCTCCGACGCATGAATTTATATATAAGAGTAGCTTTTCTCTTACTGATTAGTCTTCCTTTGTTTTCTCAAAACAAATTAGCTGTTGAATTGCAAAAGAATAGCTCACTCACTATTCATGGCTCTACGAATGTGATTCCATTTAAGTTAATACAGAATGGAGATAAACTTTCGCGAAAAGAGATGTTTATCACGGTGGGTAAAACTCAAAATAAATGGATGTTGAGTCAGAATACGTTAGCTGTGAATGTGAAAGGATTTACATCCGATAATCGAATGGCGTTACGCGATTTCCAGAAACTGATGAAGGCAGATCAATTTCCACAATTGCAGGTTCAAGTCATTTCACTAGAAATGTTGCCCATTGTTGAAAAATCACTCTGCTACAATGGAAATGCTGTATTGAATATTACCATCACAAATGTAACAAAACAATATGTGGTTCCTTTTACCGCTGTTTGCGAAGGCGATTTGGTGATAGCTGATGGAAAGAAGAAGATTAGTATAAAAGACTTTTCACTCACGCCTCCCGTTCAGATGATGGGGTTGATTCGCGTCAGTGAATGGATTAATGTAGATTTCCACCTGATTTGTAAAATAACAGAAGAGAAGGCGGTCAAATAACCGCCTTCTCTCTTATTTCTTCAATTATATTGAATTTCCAATACCTACCAAAAAGACAGATAAAATGATGATAGCAATCCCAGCAGTGATTGTCCATTTTGTTTTTGAAGTCACGCCCGACCACTCTTTCCGATAAATTCCCCACATATTGGCTGTCAGTATAATGGTTGACATGTGAAGAATCCATGAACTTGCACCATTTCCTAATTTGCTTTCGCCCATTCCGTAGAAGAAGAATTGCAGAAACCAAGTTGTTCCGGCTAATGCTGAAAAGAGAATATTATTGAATATGGGTGTTGATTTATTGGTGAAATCGCCATAAGATTTGTTTTTTAAACTCAAAATAGAGGTCCAAATCAGGTTGGTGGTTAATCCTCCCCACAGAATAACGACAAACGTCACATTGTTTTGAAATAGAAACTCTCCTTGATTTGGATTGGCCGTTTTCCAAATTGCGTTGGCAACTTCTGCCATCGGTTTGCCCGCTTCGATGCCAAAGTTGAAAAACGAACTAAGAATACCTGAAATAACTGCGATGATGAGTCCTTTCACTAAACTAAATTCGGCAACACTTGCTTTTTGTTGATCTTCAGAGAGTTCGTTCTCTTTCATCATGCCTGCTTTACCAGAAATGGCGATGCCTGCCAAACAAACTAAAACGCCTAACAATACCAATCTGCCACCCGGTGTAGCAATCATATCGGTGAAAGATATTTTACCTACAGTTGGATTAATCGAATAATAGATAGATGGAACTACTGCACCAAAGGCAGCACAGAATCCGAGAACAACTGAGTTGCCAAGTGACATACCTAGATATCGAACGCCCAGTCCGTAGGTTAATCCACCAATTCCCCACATCAATCCCATTAGAAACGTGATTGTGATAATTTGAGAAGAACTGGCTGTGATGATGTCAAAAAATCCTGGAATAGTGAGATAAGCTGCAAGAGGTGGCACAATCAGCCAGGAGAAAATCCCCCCGATAATCCAATAACTCTCCCAAGCCCAACCCTTTACTTTGTTGAAAGGCATGTAAAAACTTCCAGAGGCAAAGCCGCCAATGGAATGAAAAATAATTCCTAATAGTGCATTCATGGATAAAAAATTAAGTGTGATATGATGTGTGTGCTTTCTCAAAAAACAGGAATACAAAAATCCATGTTTTTGAGTCGTAAAGATATACATCAAATCTGACCACTAATAGTGAGAAATGATTCTTATTCTTTACTTTTTGACAGAATCAAATCTTGGAATCGCACATTTTATTGAAAAATTGAAATTATGAAAATTCTGAGGTTATTTTTATTCAATTGAGAAGTCTATTCTTTCGGTAGTTGTTCTGAATTGTCTATTTTTGTGATGAATTTTGAAAATCGATACACCGTGCAAAAAAAATCAAACCTTCGCTACTTTGTTATTGCTCTAATTTTCATTGCTATTTCTCCTATTTGGGCGGCTAAGTCAGCTCAAACTTTGACTGCGAATGAAATCATCCAAAAAGCAATTGTTCACAAAGAGTCAAACCGAATTACGGAAAATTCATTTTATAGTAGAGAGCATTACGAAAAACTGAATCTCGGCTGGGTAAATTTAACGGCTAAAGAGAAGGAGATGCTTTTGTTAAAGTATTTCAGATTCTTATTTGAAAACACTGATAGTACAGATGTAAGTGGAAAACCGGTTGATTTCGTCCTGTCTAAAGAGATTCTCCAAGATGAATTTTATAAAAAATCGACCAGTACAAACCGAACAATGATAAAAGCGATTAACAAGGAGTGGATTAATTCTGTATTGCATGAGCAAGGGATGCAAACTGTTGTCAATCAGGTTTTTGATGGTTACTCACTTTACGATAATCAGATGTCTCTGCTGATGCAGAATATTGTGAGTCCGCTCTCATCTTCATTCGCACAAACGATCTATAACTACACGCTAGAAGACACTGTTCGAATAGAAGGTATTTTATGTTATAAAATTAATTTTATGCCTGTTAATGAGCAATTTCTGGCTTTTAGAGGGAGCGTTTATATTGCAGATGATTCCACCTATTCGGTTGCAAAGGCAGATTATTACATCGATCACAATGCCAATTTGAATTTTATTGACACCATTGGTTTTAAAGAAAACTATACCAAAGCATCAAATGGAAAATGGGTTGTTTTGCGCAATGAAGTTAGTCTGGAGATGAGCCTTTTTAAATTATTTGTTCGTCGTATTAATTCATTCAAAAATTATAGTTTCGAGGCTATGCCGGATAATCTGTTTAGCAAAGATGAACCCATTTCATATTCTGTTGATGCTTGGAATAAATCTGATATCTACTGGTCCGAACATCGTCATTTTCCATTTACCAATCAAGAGGAAAAAGCTCATCAGAAAATGGCAGGTTTTGTCAATTCAAATTCTGGAAGTGTGAGTGGCTTTTTTATGAAGACAATTTTTAATAACCTAATTCCGCTAAAATATATCACTATTGGACCATTGACTTCGTTTGTTAGCTCTAACGAAATAGAAGGAACTCGCTATCGATTTGGTGGAAGTACTACGGCAGATTTGAATAAGCATATCTTTTTAGAAGGTTACGGAGCCTACGGTGATTTAGATAAAAGACTGAAATACAGCGGTCAATTGACCTATTCATTGAATAAATGCAAGAGTCATCCAAATGAATATCCTTCACACTCTATCAGTTTGCTGTATCGATATGATATGAAAATTCCGGGGCAGGAGTTGGAGACGATTGACAAAGACAATGTTCTTCTTTCGTTTCGTCGGGCTGAGCTCGATCGAATGTTTTTGGAGAAAAAAGCCGAGATTCGTTACAAACAAGAGTATTATAATGGATTATCCTTTAGCTTTTGGGGAAATCATAAAAATTGGTTACCCGTAGGAGCAATCAACTTTCAAGAAAAAACTTCAATGGGCATAATAAATCCAAAATACGATATGCGCACAACTGAAGTTGGTGCTAAGTTTCGTTTTGCAGTAGGGGAACGCTTTTACCAAAATCGCGATTCTCGGGTTCGTGTTTCCCGTTTTAGTAGTGTCTTTACATTTTCACACACTATGGGTCTAAAGAAATTCTTGAATGGAGATTATAATTACCATTTAACCGAAATGATGATGCAGCACACACATCCATTGTCAATTTTTGGTTATGCCGATATAATGTTTAAGGCTGGTAAGCAGTGGTCGAAAGTGCCGTATCCATTGCTGATTATTTCGCAAGCTAATCCGTCGTATCTCAATGTGCCTGAAACCTATAATTTGATGAATGTGTTTGAGTTTATCAACGATCAATATGCCTCTTTAGACATCGATTACCACATGAATGGATTGTTACTAAATTGGATTCCGGTGAATCGTTACCTTAAATGGAGAGAAGTGGCTACTTTCAAATCGTTGGTGGGTACTTTGAGCGATTACAACGATCCAGCAAAAACAAAATCTTCACAATGGCTTTTACCTACAAACTCTTCTGGATTAGGCAGTACGCCTTATATGGAAGCCGGAGTGGGCATTGAGAATATTTTCAGTCTTCTTCGCCTTGATTATATTTGGAGATTAACCTATCTCGATAGACCGAATGTGAACAAATCTGGTATACGGGTTGGTTTAAAAATACAATTCTAGGGTAATAACCTGAGTTCGGGATAAGAAAGATTATAAATGATTAATAATCGATATTATCAATAAGGTAATAAGGTTGATGGCGGTGTAAATTTCGATTTCTACTAAGGTTAAGACCTTATTTGCTAACTTTTCAACCTTAGTAGCCGTTTTAATGAGTCTAATTTAAACCTTATTACCTTATTTATAAGCAGTTATAAAATTAAAGAGCAAACTCTTATCCCAAACTCAGGTTAATAATAAAACCCCGAAAAGCTAGTGCTAATCGGGGTTTTGTCTTTAAAGGATTATTTTTTATTCCTCTAATGTAGAAATATCACCTTCGTCTTCGCCTAATGCGCGAGCTTTGAGTACGCGACGCATTATTTTTCCGCTTCGGGTTTTTGGTAAAGAATCCGCAAATAGAATCTCTTCTGGTTTTGCAATTGGACCCATCATTTTCGAAACATGCTCTTTTAATTCAGCTTCAAGCTCTCTTGAGCCAGTAGCGCCATTTTTCAAAATTACAAACACATGTATTGCATTCCCTTTTAGTTTATGAGGAAGAGGAATTGCAGCGGCTTCTACTACCATCGGATGGCTCACCAATGCACTCTCTATTTCGGCAGTTCCAAGTCGATAACCACTGACTTTGATTACATCGTCGCTGCGTCCAATGACCCAAATATAGCCATCTTCATCTATTTTTGCTGAGTCACCCGGATGATACCAGCCCTCTTTTTCATATTTCTTCCAATAGGTCTCTTTGAATCGTTCTCGATCTTTGTAGATGCCCGCGGCTAAACCTGGCCAACTATTTTTGATTACTAATGCACCTTCTTCTCCACGCTTCACTTCGTTGTGTTGCTCGTCAACTACCGAAATTTCGTTTCCAAAGAATGGTTTCGATGCAGAGCCTGGTTTAAGTGGTATCACTGGCATAGGAGAAATCATAAATCCACCAGTTTCGGTTTGCCACCATGTATCCATGATCGGGCAGCGTTCACCTCCAACCACTTTATAATACCATTTCCATGCTTCAGGATTTATCGGTTCTCCTACAGATCCCAAGAGGCGTAACGAACTCAAGTCGTGGCGTGTCACCCATGAATCGCCATATCGCATCAGTCCACGAATGGCAGTAGGAGAGGTGTATAGAATATTGATACCGTATTTTTCAATCATACGCCACCAGCGGTTTGGATATGGATGATTTGGAGCACCTTCGTAAGTAAAAATAGTAGCACCGTTAATCAATGGTGAATAGACAAGGTAGCTATGACCCGTAATCCAACCTGGATCAGCAGCACACCAAAATCGGTCTTCAGGTTTGATGTCAAATACCATTCGATGAGTGGTCGATGTATAGACACTATACCCACCATGATTATGAACCATCCCTTTTGGTTTGCCAGTGGAGCCAGACGTGTAAAGCAAAAATAACATATCATCAGCTTCGGTTTGTTCTGTTTCGCATTTCGTACTAGCAATAGGTAGTGATTCTAGGTCGTGGTACCAGTAGTCACGGTCATTTTCCATATAGACCTCGTGTTTAGTGCGCTGAACAGTTATTACCACTTCAACCGTAGGACAAAGAACAACGGCATCATTTACAATACCCTTCAAATCTGCAATTTTACCTCGGCGATAACCACCATCGGCAGTAACCACTACGCGACTTTCGGCATCTTTGATACGTTCCGAAAGTGCTTCGTGGCTAAATCCACCATACACCACACTGTGTACAGCGCCAATTTTTGCACAAGCCAGCATCGCAAATATTTGCTCAGGTATTTGTGGCATATAGATGGTTACGATATCGCCTTTTTTTACACCCATACTCTTCAGAATATTGGCAAACTTGCTTACCTCACGATCGAGTGCATGATAGGAGAAAGTGCGGACATCACCGTTTTCGCCTTCCCAAATGATGGCAATTTTATTTCGATTGGCTGTTTTTAGGTGTCGGTCGATAGCGTTATGAATAATATTTATCTTACCGCCTTTAAACCATTTATAGAACGGTTTATCGCTTTCATCTACCACTTCATCCCATTTCTTATACCATTCAAGATGGTCTGCTTGCTCTGCCCAAAAGGCTTCACGATTTTCGATTGAATACTTATACAGTGATTCGTAGTCTTTTACATTTGCCTGGTTTAGAACTTCTTCGGAAGGGAAATACATTCCTTTTTGTGCATCAAAACTCATAGTGTCTGATTTTGGGTTATTAATTTAGATTTAACCATTGAAAATTTAAGGCGGTTAAATGTAGTAATTTTTCGAATAACTTAGAATGATTCTTAGAAAAAGTGTGATTGTTATCGCAAAATTGATGTTTTTTGTCAGAAATTCAAGTGTGATGGAATGTAAGTAATATCTATTGGCAAATATCGTTTTATTATTAATATGCTTAAGAAACTGTCGATTTAAAACAAGAAGAGGCAAATGTGACTCTGCCTCTTCTTGTTCTTCTGGAATATGACGAATATAAATTAAGCTCTCTTCTCCTCTCTTCTATTTTTTATTACTGATGCAAGAATGGATACTAATATTGCAGAAACAATTACAGCAAATGATAACCATTGATATTTTTCAAATACATCGTGGAAAACTGGAGCATCAGCCACCAACATTTTGAACCCGATAAACGCAAGAATAAATGCTACACCCACTTTTAGATAATGGAATGAATTCATAATACTCTTGAGCGCAAAATAGAGCGATGCCAATCCCATAACAGCAAACATATTCGAAGAGATAGCAATGAAATTTTCTTGCTCAATCGTTAAAATTCCATCTGCTCCTTCACGAATAATACCAATGATTGCTGGAATCGAATCTACAGCAAACAAAACATCTGTTGAGGCGATTACCATAAGGGTAAGAAACATATAGCTAACATAAATTTTTCCATCTTTTTTCAGAAAGAATTTATCTGAATGAGCATCGATAGGAAAAAACTTAGATGTCCATTTGTAAAGTATATTTTGCTCGGGATGTATCTCTTCGAGATCCTCTTTTTTCACTAGCATCTTGACAGCAGTAAAAACCAATATTCCTCCGAATACGTAGAATAGCCATTCAAATTGATTCACTAAACTCATCCCGGCTAATATAAAGATAATCCGCAATACGATTGAAAGTAAAATTCCCAACTTTAATAGTTTGGCCTGTTTGTTTTCAACTATCCCCATTGAAGAGAAAATGACAATGAACACAAACAGATTATCGACCGAAAGCGATTTCTCCATTAGAAACCCAGATAAGAATTTTAATCCCATCGTATGAGCAGTAGATACGGTTGTGAAATCATTTTGTGGGTAAAAAGCATAGATACACGCATCATAAGCGAGCGCAATCAATATCCAAAAGAAAGTCCAGCTTATAGCACTTTTAACACTCATCGTTTTGTTGCCAACACCTGTTTGGCTGAAATCAATTAGAAAGGCTATGGCAAATATTGCCCAAAATGAGTAAGTAAAAACTAAATGTAAGTCCATAAATTAATTATTTCTGTTTAGAGGTACAAAGTTAGATGAATTATTTCAACAAAAAAGTGTGCGGCGAAGTTCATTATAGTGTAGTAGGATATTATTAAACCAAAACAGTTTCTCAAACTGATAAATTCACAGTCAAAGCTATTATAATTCAATTAATTCATTTATATTTGCAGAAAATTTGCAAGAAATGAAACTTTACACATCACATCACGGTCATCACCATTTCCTTCAGTAATACTCGGTGGGCTGTTTTTGTTATGTATAAAAAACCATATAAGAATACAGAGGCTTACCGTAACGGGTGAGCCTTTTTTGTTTTAATCTGAATTTTCAATTTACGTATAACGTATTACGTACAACTTATAATTAATCTTTATGTTACGAATTGCTGTTCAGGCCAAAGGCCGACTTTTCGAAGAGACAATGGAATTGATGACCGAAGCAGGTATCAAATTGTCGAACGCCAAGCGCACATTGCTTATTCCTTCGCGTAACTTCCCGATTGAAGTATTGTTCCTCCGCGATGACGATATTCCTCAAGCTGTAGCTTCGGGTGTGGCCGATGTGGGCATTGTGGGCGAGAACGAGTTTGTAGAAAAAGAGCAAGATGCACAAATAGTGAAACGTCTCGGTTTTAGTAAATGCCGCATATCTTTAGCGATTCCGAAAGAGGCTGACTATCAGGGAATAAAATGGTTTGATGGTAAGAAGATTGCAACCTCTTACCCTGTTATTCTTCAGAATTTCTTGAATGAAAATAAGATTAAGTCTGAGATTCACGTCATTTCCGGTTCTGTAGAAGTTGCTCCCGGTATTGGGTTGTCAGATGCCATTTTCGATATCGTGAGCTCTGGCAGCACATTGGTGAGCAACCATTTGAAAGAGGTAGAAGTGGTGATGCAATCAGAAGCGGTTCTGATTGGTCATAGTGCACTTTCTGATGAGAAAAAAGAGATTCTCGACGAATTGATGTTCCGTTTCGACTCGGTTCAAAAAGCGGAAGGCAAAAAATACATTCTGCTTAATGCGCCTAACGAAAATTTGGCGGAAATTATCAGTATTCTTCCGGGGATGAAAAGCCCGACCATCATTTCGTTAGCAGAAGAGGGTTGGAGTTCGGTACATTCTGTGATCGACGACAAAAACTTCTGGTCCATCATCAACAAAATCAAAAAACTTGGTGCAGAGGGCATCTTGGTTGTGCCGATTGAGAAGATGATTCTTTAGACCCCACCCCAGCCCTCCCCCAAGGGGAGGGGGCTAAGACAGTGCTTTCAAACAGTATAATAATGAAAAATGAACTCTTTCTCCCCTCCTTGGGAGGGGTCGGGGGAGGTTTAATTATGAAAATAATAAAATATCCTTCCGAATCTGAATGGCAATCGTTGTTGACTCGTCCTGCGATGGACACTACATCGCTGTTTGGAACGGTGCAACGAGTGCTTGACGATATTCGTATCCGAGGTGACGAGGCTGTCAGAGAGTACGAGCTGAAATTCGACAAAGTTGAACTCGACGCGTTGCAGGTTTCGGAATCAGAAATGGCAGAGGCTCAATCGTTGATTTCCGATGAATTGAAATCGGCGATTTTGGTGGCTTTGCGCAACATCGAAACCTTTCACGAATCGCAACGCTTCGAAGGCAAAAAGGTAACCACCATGAGCGGCGTTACTTGTTGGCAAAAGGCTGTAGCGATCGAAAAGGTCGGCCTCTACATTCCTGGAGGTACGGCACCGCTCTTTTCAACTGTTTTGATGTTGTCCGTTCCTGCTCGTATTGCCGGTTGTAGCGAGATTGTGCTTTGCACACCTCCGAACCGTGAAGGCAAAATTCACCCCGCAATACTTTTTGCTGCCAAATCAGCTGGAGTGAGCAAGGTTTTCAAAATTGGAGGTATTCAGGCGATTGGAGCAATGGCTTATGGTACGCAAAGTGTGCCGAAAACCTATAAGATATTTGGACCCGGAAACCAATATGTGACTGCAGCCAAGCAATTGGTGAGCCTCAAAGAGGTGGCAATAGACATGCCTGCCGGTCCGTCGGAAGTGCAGGTTATTGCCGACAAATCAGCTAATCCTGCGTTTGTGGCATCGGATTTCCTTTCACAGGCAGAGCATGGAGCTGATAGTCAGTCTATTTTGGTAACGTGCGACGAAACGATTGTGGATGCGATTGTTGCCGAAATTGAAGCACAACTGGCGTTACTTCCGCGTCGTGAGCTGGCAGAGAAATCAATCAATCACAGTAAAATCATTGTGGTGAAAGATTGGGACGAAGTGATTCGCATCACCAACCAATATGCTCCCGAACACTTGATTATTGAGACAGAAAATTACCGAGAACTATCGGAACAGATTATCAATGCTGGTTCTGTCTTTATGGGGCATTACACCCCCGAAAGCGCTGGTGATTATGCTTCTGGAACCAATCATACATTGCCTACAAACGGTTATGCAAAAGCCTACAGTGGTGTGAATCTGGATAGTTTTATCAAGAAAATCACATTTCAAGAGATAACCAAAGAAGGATTGCAGCAACTAGGTCCTGTCATCGAAACCATGGCTGCAGCCGAATTGCTGGAGGCACATAAGAATGCGGTGACTATTCGATTGAAATAAATCCCTCCCCAACCCCTCCTAAGGAGGGGCTTAAGAGCGAAACAAAGAAAATGATTATTAACATAAAACTGTAACTTTTCCCCTCTCTTTGGGAGAGGGGTTAGGGGAGAGGTAATTATGAATTTAGCAAAACTTGTTCGTCCAAACATACTACAACTAAATCCTTACTCGTGTGCACGAGATGAATTTAAAGGCGAGGCGTCGGTTTATCTCGATGCAAACGAGAATCCGATGAATGCACCGTACAATCGTTATCCAGACCCGATGCAATGGGCGTTGAAGGAAAAGATTTCTCAAATGAAAAGTGTACGATCTGAGCAAATTATGCTTGGCAACGGAAGCGACGAACCGATTGATCTAGTAGTGCGCATCTTTTGTGAGCCTCAAGTGGATAACATTGTGGCGATTGACCCAAGTTACGGAATGTACCAAGTGTGCGCCGATGTCAACAATGTAGAGTATCGCAAGGTTTTGCTCAATGCAGACTATTCGCTAGATGCGCAACGCGTGTTGGATGCAGTAGATGCGAATACGAAGATTATCTTCCTTTGCTCGCCAAACAATCCGACCGGAAATTTATTGAATCGTAGCGAAATGTTGAAGATTGTCAATGGTTTTGGAGGCATTGTGGTGATTGACGAGGCGTATGTCGATTTTTCCTCCGAAGAATCTTGGTTGGCAGATTTGGATAAATATTCGAACATAGTTGTATTACAAACATTCTCCAAAGCATGGGGATTGGCTTCTGTTCGTTGCGGAATGGCGTTTGCTTCCGAAGAGATTATCTCCTATTTCAACAAAGTGAAATATCCATACAACATCAATATACTGACGCAAAATTTCGTGAGCGAGAACCTCGATCTTGAGGTACGAAAAAACGATTGGGTGGAGATGCTTCTGGTTCAGCGTACGCAGTTGAGCAACGAACTTCAAACACTTCCTTTTGTTGAGAAAATATTCCCTACGGATGCCAATTTCTTGTTGGTGAAAGTACCCGACGCAAATGCTGTTTACCAATATTTGGTCGATTTGGGAATTATTGTTCGCAATCGGAATACTGTTTCGCTCTGTTTAGGTTGCCTCCGCATCACGGTGGGCACTGCGGAAGAGAACAAGACGCTGTTGGATGCACTAAAGAAGATTGGTTGACGAAAAATTGTGAGATTGAAAAATCAAACATCAAAACGAGCCTGTTTTTTATTTGTTATGTAATCACTAATTGTATTTTTGACAACATCGGATTATTTGTTATGTTAATTATTTAACTAAAATAGTGCAGTTTGAAATTAAAAAAACTTTTAAAATAGTGCAGTTTGAAAGTGGAAAACTTTGTAAATAGTGCAGTTTGTGTAGGATAATCACTATATTTGCATTGTCTAAATGTAGTAGAAGTAGATGGATATCAATAATTTATCGCAAATTGTAACAGATCAGCGAGCAGAGGTGCAGGCAATTGATCTCAGCAAGCTCTGTCATAGGGCTGAAGAGCAACTGTTTGAATTGGAGAGTCCGTTGGCGCAAATTGTTATTGGAGTACGTCGCTGTGGCAAATCCACTTTGTGCCACAAAATTCTGAAAGAGAAGCAAATAGATTATGCCTATGTGAATTTTGATGATGAGCGACTAAGTAAATTGCGATCGGAGGATTTGAACAGGCTTTTGGAAGCCCTGTATATGGTTTATGGCGATTTTAACTGCCTTTTTCTGGATGAAATTCAAAATATAAATGAATGGTTTCTATTTGTAAATAGATTATTGAGGCAAAAAATCAGATTGGTAATCACCGGATCGAATGCAAAACTGCTCAGTAGTGAATTAAGCACGCATTTGACTGGTAGATATAACCAAATTGAGCTGTTCCCATTCTCTTTTTCAGAATATTTGCAATACAAAAATATTAATGCCAACCTCGTTTCTACAAAAGGAATTGCTTTCAAAAAAGCAGCGTTTGAAGAATATTTGGAGAAAGGTGGTTTCCCTGAGTTGTTTGAAGTGAAGAATAGTCGGAGCTATATCCAAAATCTCTTCGATTCCATCATAAAAAGAGATATTCAACAACGCTTTAAAGTGCGTTTTGAAGAAGCTTTGCATAAATTAGCCAATCACCTGACCGTCAATTTTGCACAAGAAGTCAATTATAAAGATTTGGCCGAGAGGTTTGCCTTCGGATCATCGCATACAGTTGAAAACTATGTGGGATATCTCAAACAAGCATATTTGCTCCTTGGTGTGAATAAATTTTCTTTCAAGCGCAAGGAGCGAATTCACAATGAAAAGCTTTATGTGATTGATACTGCTTTAGTTTCGTTAAGAGAAGGTAATTTGTCAGGTCAGAATTTTGGATGGAAACTCGAAAATATCGTGTATGTAGAGCTTTTGCGCAGAAAGAAATCAAACCTGTACGATGTATATTATTTTCGAAGCCATTATGAGATAGACTTTGTAGTTTGTCAAGGCAATCAGGTGAAGGAGTTGATTCAGGTTTCTGTTGATATCTCTGCGCCAAGAACCTTTAATCGAGAAATTAATGCGCTGATTAGAGGTTGCAAAGAGTTGAATTGTACTAAATTGACCCTTCTTACACTAAATGAAACCCGTGATTTTGTAGTAGATGAGCAAATGATAAAAATCAGTTCGGTAATTGATTGGTTGTGTGCAGAATAACCGATAAAAACAACATTGAAGAATATGAAAAAAGCCCTCTTTATAGACCGTGATGGAACGCTGGTGATCGAACCACCGGTTGATTATCAATTAGATAGTCTCGAAAAATTGGAGTTTTATCCAAAGGTGTTTCGAAACCTCTATTTTATCGAGAAAAACCTCGATTTTGAATTGGTGATGGTGACCAATCAAGATGGGTTGGGAACAGAATCGTTTCCCGAGCACACGTTTCATCCGCCACACATTGCGATGCTGAAGGCGTTTGCCAATGAGGGTGTGACTTTCAGTGATGTACTCATTGATAAAACTTTTCCTCATGAAAATCAACCTACCCGCAAACCAGGCATTGGGATGTTTCCGAAATACCTTACAGGCGAATACGATTTACCCGCTTGTTTTGTGATTGGCGATCGCATTACAGATGTGATGTTGGCGCAGAATTTGGGTTGCAAAGCCATTTTTATGCAAGATGCGGAAACGGCTGAGCAATTATTATCCGAAAATAATTTGAAAGAAGTCTGTGCACTGGTTTCTACCGATTGGGATCAGATTGCGGAGTTTCTGTTTGCTGGTGAGCGCCGCGCCCGCGTACAGCGCACCACCAAAGAGACCGATATTCTAGTCGAAATCAATCTCGATGGAAAGGGAAGTTGCAACATCGTGACTGGACTATCGTTTTTCGACCACATGCTCGAGCAAATTGGCAAACACTCTGGTATGGATCTAACAATCAAGGTGAAAGGCGATTTGCAAGTCGATGAACACCACACTATCGAAGATACAGCTTTGGCATTAGGAGAAGCGCTTTATCAGGCATTGGGCAACAAACGTGGTATCGAACGCTACGGATATGCCCTGCCGATGGACGATTGCTTCTGCACGGTTGCACTCGACTTTGGCGGTCGCCCGTGGTTGGTGTGGAGCGCCGATTTCAAACGCGAGAAGGTAGGCGATATGCCGACAGAGATGTTCTTGCACTTCTTCAAATCGTTAAGTGATGCTGCAAAAATGAACCTGAATGTTCAGGCAACAGGAGATAATGAACACCACAAAATCGAAGGTATTTTCAAAGGATTGGCTCGTGCTATTAAAATGGCGATAAAACGAGATATTTTCAATTACGAATTGCCTTCCACCAAAGGCGTTTTGTAGTTTCCATTTGAGTTCGTTAGAATGTTGCTCTTCATTTTGTAAATTCCTTTGTAAAGTGTAGATGTCAATTTTAAAATTTACTATATTTGCGTTATCAAAAACTGATTTATATGAAAAAGCTGATTTTTTATTCTCTCGTTGCACTAATTGCTCTTGGCGCAACATCTTGCAAGCCAAAACAAACCGCCTATAAAGCGGCTTATGAAAGAGCTAAAGAAAAAGAAGTGGTTGTAAATACAGAAACAAATGTTGCTCCTGCTGCAACTGTTACTCGTACTCCGACTACTCCGACTGTTGTTAGAAAAGAGCGTATTACTCCCGTTACATCAACAGATGCTTCTGGATTGAAAAACTTTAGCGTCGTGATAGGTAGTTTTATGAACCAAACCAACGCAACTGCTCTCAAAGAAAATATGGAAAAAGATGGCTACAAAGCTATTTTGGCACAAAATGAGAAACAAATGTATCGTGTGATTGTGGCCAGTTTCGATACGAAAGACGAAGCTGCTGCTGAGCGCGACCGCATTAAAGCAAAATATGCACCACGCTTCGATGATATTTGGTTGCTTGAGCGCCAATATTAATTAATTAACCTAATTTTATTTGAAAAGGGAATCCAAATATTTGGATTCCCTTTTTCTATTTTACTTGAGAAGATATATTTACTTTAAATTCAGGCGCTTCAACTAAATGAAATGTAGCAGAAGCAAATTTTATTTTACCATTTGAATCCTCAATCAATGAAAGTATATTTTTAAATAGCTCACTTTTAGTAGCTCTTCTTCGTTTGTACCCAACAACATATCGTAAAGTGAATTCTATCCAATTATCATTCGCAGTTAGAGTTACCATCGGTTGGGTTTGAGCATCTTCAATTTTGTATTTTATTTGAAGTTTCTCCCAGATTAATTTTGATTGATCAGACAAATCACCAACCACTTTTATGGCAGCTTCCATTATCAATTCTGAGGCCAAATCATAATTACTTCCATATTGAATAGGAATTTTTATTTCATCCCAAAGAAATGGGAATTCTCCAGAATAGTTAAAAACGGGCTCTTTGAAAACATAACTATTGGCAATTAACACTATTCTACCGTTGTATAAATCTCCATCTACCCATTGTCCAGTCTCCATAATTGTTGTTCGCAGAACTCCAATATCCATTACATCACCTTTGATACCTCCTAATTGAACTCGATCACCCGTTTTGTAAAAACCGCCGAACATAATGGCTAACCATCCAGCAAATGAAGCAATTACTTCTTGTAATGCAAATGCAATCCCTGCTCCTGCAACACCTAAAGCAACAGTTAATCCCCCCAATTTGTCACTATACACTATGGTTAGTAATACAATTGTGAGAAAATAACCCACAAAGCTGCTGAATTTTTTTGCTCGATATCGATTGTCAGCATCATTTATTTTTGAAAAAAGGTTTTTTTGTAACGATTTGATTATAATCCAAATGATGGCAACGCCAAATGCGATAGTGGATATTTTACCTACTAATGGATTGAAAATAAGTGTTTTAATAAACTCTTCCATAATCTATTTTTTGATGTGAAGAACCCTTTGTGGGAAAGGTATAGTGATTTTATTCTCTGATAATTTTTCCATAATTCTCACTCGAATATTGCTTTTTATTTGCTCTACACGAAACACTTCATTTGACCAAAAATATATGCCAAAATTTAAGGAAGAAGAACCAAAATCGAGAAATCGAACAAAAGGTTTTGGATTGCTTAGGACGCCATTTTCTTTGGCCGTTGCCTCTTCTAGTATTTGCATCACCAATTTTACGTTTGATGAATAATCAACCCCTATTAGAATTTCAAACCGAGAAGTGATATTGCTATGTGTCCAGTTGATAAGTTGATTTCTAGTCAAATCAGTATTAGGCAGAATAATATATTTGTCATCACGTGTTAAAACAGTTGTCGTTCTAAGGTTGATTTCTTGTACTTTACAAACTAGCCCATTGATTTCAACCACATCATCAACTTTGATAGTTGAATCTATTAATAAAACAATACCTGACACGAAATCGCTAAATAAATTTTGCAAACCAAGACCTATACCTACTAACAACGCGGCAGAGCCAGCTACCAGAACAGATAAATTGAATCCCAGTATTTGAAGCCCCATTAAAGATGCCATCACTAAAATGCAATATTTTATCAGACTGTAAATGGAGTATTTTTTTGCGTAATCGATTCTTTTTGCTTTGTTGATGATACGTTTGATTAGTTTTAATACTAAAATAATGAAAAGAGTAAAGGCAATTAAAGTTAAAACCTCAGATAGTTTTAAATAGTAATTCCCAAGCTCGAATATCTTAGAATTAAGTAGTTCCTTCATTTCTATTTGTTATTTTTATCAACCGAAACGTTGAATGAGGGTGCATGGTAATCCTTTGGTAAATAATCTGAAGGGATTGTTGAATTATTGCCATCTCTTGCTGCACGATAATGGGGCGACATGATTTCTATACCACGCTCATTGCATATATCTTGAATATTTTGATGCAAATTAGAATAAATAGTGGCTTGTTTGTTTGGTTCTTTCGTATATCCGTTTATCTGATATGATACATAAAAGTCGTCGAGGCTAGTCTGCAATACAAACGGTTTTGGTTCTGAAAGTATCAGATCTGTTTTTGCAGCAGCATCAATTAGGGCTTGGTGCATATCACGCCAAGGTACGTCATACCCAATGGTTATTGTTGTGTGAATGATCAGACCTTTGTCAGGAGCATCACTGCTGTAATTTACAGTATGACTGTTCATTACAGTAGAATTCGGAATAGAGATGATTTCGTTTTTAATGGTTCGTACGCGAGTAACTAATAACGATTTCTCAATCACATCTCCTACAACCTCGCCAATTTTTACTCGATCACCGATCTTGAAAAGTCGCATATAGGTGAGAACCAACCCAGCTACGATATTCGAAAGTGACCCTGCCGATCCAAAAGTGAAAAGAAAACCTAAAAATACCGAAACACCTTGAAAAATTGGGGAATCGCTGCCTGGAAGATAAGGAAATATGACTACAACCATAAAGGCAAAAACCAATACTTTTACAATTTGATAAGTAGGATTTGCCCAATCAGGATAAAACCCAGGTATAGAAAGATCTCCTTTTTCTACCTCGTTTTTTAGGAAAGTAATTCCTTTCATTACATATCGAAATACAACAACGATGACAATAATTGTGATAAGATTGGGTAGATAATTCCATAGGCTAATAGCCATTTTGGTTACTGGATTTAGAATATAGCCAAAAAGGGTGGAGGCATAATTTTTTGTCCATGGAAAAATGCCAAATAAAATGGGTAACGCAATGTATATAATGACAAGAATAATAAACCATTTCAACACTTTATTTGCATTCAGAAGAACTTTTACTTGCCTATTTGCATCGAAAAGGGAGTAGTTTTTTATAGTAATACCTTTTATCAGTTTATTTTCTTGTTCCTCAATTTTTAAAGCAGTCCAATTGAATAATTTAAGGATGTATTTAATTAGTGTGATGATAACTCCAATAACAAGTAGTGCCAATCCAATTTCTTTGAGAATGGTAATCCAACTTGTTTCTGCTTTGTATCGGGTTATTTCATCACCTATCAATAGGCGGTAATGTGAAGCTAGTTGATTTTTTGTGGTGTTATTCCAAATCGCATCATTGTCTGTAACACTCATCAAAGTGTATTCATTAAAACCAATATCAATGGTTGTTTCTGATTGAATTAGCTGAAGTGAATCTGAATGAAAAGTGAACTCTTTCCCCAGTTTATGAATTCGTTCTTCAATTGCTTTAGCTCTCTCCTTTGCCGAGAAACTTCCTAATTTGCTGTAAATAAAGAATATCGTATCGTTGAAGAAACCTAAGACAGGATACCCTTTTGCAAATTTTCGTAAAGAGTCAATTTCAATTTTTTTGAGAACTAATCGTCTTTTTTCTTTCTCAGCAAGTTCTGTAATTTGCTTTTGAAGTTCCTCTTTTTGAAGATTATCAGTTGTTTTTAACGCATTAATTTTGAGCAAGAGCTCAGCTTTTTTTGCAGAGTCTGCCATCCGTTGTTGATTTACTTCTGCTATTTTTTTGTTGTAATCAGCTAAAATGACGGAGTTGATTGAGTCACCATTTTGACTCTGGGCGTTCAATGTAGTTGTTACGTAGAATAGGATAATAAGCCACCAGTTATATTTTTTTTCCATCTTTTGCTTTTTAAAATTGAGGTAAAAAACTGATTATTAACCCACAAATACAGTAGATATAAATTGAAGGTATCCGTAAAAATAGGGATTTTCGGTTTAAAATCAAAGAAAATGAGAAAGAAAGAACAGTTACCTGATATAATGATACATCATAGAGTTGCAAATTTGTTCAGTAGAATGAGGTGTTGCTTCAAATTTTGGGGCGGCGATCCCGTCATCAAATGTCAAATCAGCCACTTCAACCTGCACCTCGTCCCATAAATCGAAGTCGATAAACGATTGCAGTAACTGACGCCCACCTTCGACTAACAGAGATTGAATGTTTCGACGATAGAGTATATTCAGAATCTCTAAGACTGGATTGTTCGAAAAGTCAATTCTCACATATTCACAATTTGTGGAATTTTCTTTCTCCTTTTCAGTGAAAATAAGTGTAGGCACTTTTCCATTGAATAAAATAGAATTGGATGGCACTCTCAGTTTTCTGTCTAAAAGCAATCTTGTCGGATTATTGCCAGACCAAAAACGAACTGTGAGTGATGGATTGTCATTAATCGCAGTATTTGTTCCTACCAGAATGGATTGTAGTTCCGAACGAAGTTTATGAACGTGTGTGCGAGTCATTTCGTTGGAGATAGGAGTGGGGTGAGGCTTTTCACCTTCGTTGCGTATTTTGTCGATAAATCCATCTTTGGTTTGTGCCCACTTGAGTACAATATAGGGACGTTTTTTCTCCAGAAAACAGAAAAACGCTTTGTTGAGCGATCTGCACTCTTCAACGTTTACACCAACTCTTACATTTACACCAGCGGCTTCAAGCATTTTTACGCCATTGCCCGATACCGCAGGAAAGGGATCAAGTGTGCCAATTACCACTTTAGGAATCTGTTTTTCGATGATAAGTTTGGCGCAGGGAGGTGTTTTCCCATAATGAGAGCAAGGTTCTAGGCTCACATACATGGTCGATTCTTTGAGTAAGGAATGGTCTGCAACAGAATTTATCGCTTCCACTTCGGCGTGTGCAAAACCGCATGCAGTATGAAATCCTTCACCAATAATTTTTCCATTGTGCACAATTACGGCACCTACCATGGGATTTGGAGCTGCTTTTTCGCGACCCTGAGCCGCCAATTGCAAACATCGTTGTATGTAGATTTCTTCCATTTATTCAGCTTTTAATTCACTTTTTCTATCTTTGCAAAGACTTTCTAAAACAGTTACTAAAATTCATGAAATCATTTATAGAATCTGCACATCAGCAATTATCTATTCTTTATCCAGAACATGAAGTCCGATCGATGATTTCGTATTTGTTGCAATCGGTGACTGGATTTTCAAAAGCTGAAATTATATTGCGCAAAAATAGTGAATTATCACCGGAAAATAACAAACAGCTTAACACAAAGCTTAAACAATTGGCTTCTGGTGAACCATTGCAATATGTATTAGGTGAAACCGAGTTCTATAATTTGAAGTTTAAAGTGAATCAATCGGTGTTGATTCCTCGTCCTGAAACCGAAGAATTGGTCGATTTAATTCTTCGTGAAAACAATTCCAAACAGCTTCGAATTTTAGATATTGGTACTGGAAGCGGTTGTATTGCAATCTCTTTGGCCAAAAAATTACCAGACTCTGTTGTTGAGGCTTGGGATATTTCGGAAGATGCATTGCAGGTAGCTTTAGAGAATTCTATTAAGAATAAAGTAGATGTACATTTTAGTAGAAAAGACATCTTAAATTTGGAAAATTCGTCGAATATATTTGATATTATCGTGAGTAATCCGCCGTATGTTTGTGAAAGCGAAGCGGAAGCAATGCACCAAAATGTTTTGCGGTTTGAACCTCATTTAGCTCTTTTTGTACCCAATCATGATCCATTGATGTTTTACAGTAAAATAGTATCTCTTTCTTCGCAATTGTTGAGAAAAGGGGGGCTATTGTATTTCGAGATAAATGCAGCCTATGGCTCCCAAACTGCTGATTTATTGAGGAATAATGGCTATCAATCGGTCGTTATCCTCAAAGATATTTTTGGAAAAGAGCGGTTTGTAAAAGGTGTGAAGGGAATGTAGATTAAGGTATAGAGCTAAAAACCTCTAATGCAAAATCTGATAACGTAGTATCTCTAGCACCCATCAACAATATTACGTCACACTGTTTCGTGTGAGAGATTAGATAACTCATCATCTCGTTTCGGGAAGGGATAAAAAGAGCATTCTTTCGGTTGGCGATAATTGCATCTGAAACTATGGAGGGCGATATATTTTTATCCACCGTTCCTCCTGCATAATAGACATCCGAAACCAGAAAAATATCATTTTCACGCAAAGATTCGCTCACTAACTCACCAAGCTCCTCGTGCATAAATCGAAGTGGACCAAAACCGTGGGGTTGAAACCACGCAAAAACACGTTTACCCACCTCTTGACAAGCTCTGATGGCCGCTGCTACTTCCGATGGATTGTGTGCGAAATCATCAATTACGCAAATTCCTCTCTTTATTCCGACTAATTGAGTCCTGCGATAGATTCCTTCATAATTTTGCATTGCTTTCGAAGCATCTTCTAGGCCAACTCCAATGCTCGAACAAACAGCAACCGCAGCCAATGTATTCTCCATGTTGTGTTTACCTATCATAGGAACAGAAAATGGTACTTCATTTATGGAAAATTGAATCTCAAATCCATTCTGTGAAAAGTTAGACCCTTGAAAACCAACACCTTGTTCAATTCCAAAATCAAAGGATTTATCCAATGAAAGTGATGCAGATGCTGCGTGATCGGCATTGACAATAAAGCGACCATGCGTATTGTCTCTGAAAGTAGAGAACAATGACATCAACTCGTCAAATTCTTTGTGATCGCGATCAATATTCAATACGACTGAAATCTCGGGAAGATAGTTGACAATTGACCCATCCGATTCATCGGATTCGATGACCAACCATTCGCTCTTACCTACAAAAGCATTGCCAGGAAGCCCTTTCTTCTGCAAAGCAGTAAGTCCGGCGCCTGTCATCAATGAAGGCGAATAACCAGATTCTTGCAGTATGTGGAAAATCATGCTTGTAGTTGTTGATTTTCCGGAAGTGCCACCAACGGCTATTGTACGTTTTGATTCGGAAATTGATGCCAACAATTCAGAACGTTTCAGTATGGGAATGTTTCGTTCGGTAGCTGTTTGGTATTCTATATTGGTGGCTTCAATGGCAGTTGAGACAACCACTACATCTACATCCGAAGCAATACCTGATGCATCTTGAAAGAAACATTCAATTCCTATCTCCTCAAATTGCTGCTGTATCAGCATTTTGTTCTCTTCATTGAAAAGTCTATCAGAACCTGATACCTTTTTGCCAATACCACACAGGTATTGTGCGATTGCACTCATGCCTGTGCCTGCAATGCCTACAAAGAAATAGTGTTGAAAGGTGTCGATATTTCGGGTCATGATATTGAGTCTTTAAATGAAGATTTTAAAAGCATTCAAAAATAGTGAATAATGCCAAATCTGACAATGATAATCATAATAATTGTATCAAGATTTATTCTCAAAATGGGTATGTTCTACAAAATAAAAGCGGTTGTAGAATTTGAACTGCAACCGCTTATGTGACTCAACTCAAGTTTCATCCTATTTTATTTTCGATAAATCCTATTAGAATTAGTTTGATTTGAATATGATTCCTATTTTTGATATTTTTAAGGATATTGCTTGATTATTACTATACATAGAGCCATGGTCAAATGCACTACTCAGTGAAAAAACCCATCCATTTAGTTTTGAAGGAGAAAACCTTAATTCCGCAAGCATAGATTTTGACTCTTTAATCTCAGTAAAAGGGTTTGAATGACGACCAAAGTTTTGACTGAAAGATATTAATAGCCTGCCATCTAAGGCGTGATTGAAACGATTGCTTAATCCTAAATGGTATGCCTTAACACGATTATTCTGGATTCGAAGTGATCCATTCGTATTGTAGATTGGTGAGGTTATAAGTGGATTGCCATTGGTCATTCCCCAATGCTGCCATCCTGTATAAAAATAGTTGTTGTAATAATCATCACGTCCCGTGGCTTGATCTGTAAGTTTTGAATTTGGACTATCATGTGGTGCCCAATGAATCGGGCCGCTCTGATTAGTTGTTTGTAGATATTCTAATACCAATCCAGTAATTCCATGTTGAGTATTATTTTTGTATTCTAAACCCCAAAGACCATCAAACCCATTCTGCTTACTCATTCCTGAAAAATCTTCATAGGGATTTTCTAAATATGCTTTCATTTCTGTATTATTTATTTTATAGTTTATTACAGCATGTAAGCTGCCTAAATTATTTCCATATACATAGGCTTGGTCACTTGCTGTACTTTGGTTGTCTCCAGGCAAAGGGAAAAGTGCCATAAAATAATGTTTAAGTGTTGCTGGAGTAGAGTTTTCTATTAATTTATCCTTCTCCATATAGTATTGATTGCCTCCAAATTGTGCCTCAATCTCAATGCCAATTATACACGACCAAGTTTTATCAAAATTGTATTTAAAGAAAGCATCTTTGTGATGGTAAAGCACATTGGTATTGTAGAAATTAATTGGGGATGAATGTGTAATATCAATTTTTGATTTTTGATACTTGTTGTCTGTAAACCAGCCATATGCAAGACTTCCTTTTATTTGTAGTCGATTGTTTAAAAGCCATGGGAATGATATGAATTTAGGAATTGAAAAACGAATGTTTGGTATTGGTCTTGCATTCCCTGACCATGATAAACCCCCTGTAGAAAGTGCTTGATTTTTTAATTGGCTTTTTTCTTCTTTACTACCAAATGTAATTTTTATTTTCTCGTATTTTAAATCTAGATAAGCTTGTTGTAAGATGAATTTTGAAGAATAGTTTTTTGTTTCAATAATATCTACGCCATACTCATAATCAAATCGTTTCTTTATATCTAAATTTTTTAAGATACCAATATGAATATACCCATTTTTGTTATCTAAAGATGCGATTCCATTTCGATTACTTATTAACCAAAATGGTGTGTTAATACCCGATCCTACAATAGTTTCGTAATCAATTTTGTACAAAATCTGGGATGAAAAATCTTGAGAAATAAAGAGTGAAGTTATAAGCGAAAGAAGTACAATAAGTCTTTTATATTTCATACATTCTCTTCTTAGAATTTGCGAAATTGGAGTTCAACTTGGTTGTTCTTTAAATAAAGAAGTTCAGAGCTCAGTTTTTTAATCAAATAATGTCGTGCAGAGATATTTGGAAAATCAACAAAATCTAAAAATAGAGAATCATTTTTTTGAGTAAATCTTCCTAAAAGTTGATTGTAGGAATATGCATCGTATTTGGTTTGAATTTGAAATACGTGATTGTCAAAATTGTAGAAAATAGTATCGATACGTATTGTTTTAGAATCCGATACCTCTTTTTGTAGCTGCCATTTACCACGAAGATCAGTGTTGTAATCAGCATTACATGATAAAAAAAGAAAAATAGGTATTAAATAATACAATAATCTCATTTGAAAAATAGATATATTGGTAAACTTTATTCTGTTTTAGAGAATCGATGTTTAAAAAGTAGCCAAATAAATTTGCTATTACCAATCAGGTATCTTTTCCACATTCTATTTGGTTCTTGAGCAAAACGATAAAACCATTCAAGGCCGAAGTTCTGCATCCATATTGGTGCTCGCTTAGTATGTCCAGAAATAACATCAAATGTACCACCGACTCCCATTGTGAAACAAAGTTTATCAAGGATTATTCGATGTTCAAACAAGAAATTTTCTTTCTTTGGTGAAGAAAGAGCAACAAATAATAATTGAGAACCACTATTTGCAATTTCATTTGCAATTAATGGTTCATCTTCTTTAGTATAATAGCCATTCCGATAACCTCCAATAACAGTAGAACCATATTTTTCAGTATAAATGTCAACGACTTTTTTAACAATATCCTCTTTAGCACCAAAGAAAAAGCATTTATAGCCCTTTATTGATGCAAGGTGCACTAAATGTTGCATTAAATCTGCCCCAGCAACTCTTTCAGGAATAAACTTACCAAGAAAATGTGCAGCCCAGACAATACTTTGTCCGTCTGCATTAATTAGATCGCATGTTGAAACACTTTCGAAAAGTTGTTTATCTGTTTGCATTGCTACAACTTTACCTGCATTTATAACAACATGGTTAATTCGTTTTTTTGAGCTGATTGCGTTGTCAATGGTATTAATAGTTTCAACCATCGTTAAGGCATCTACAGGAATGCCCATGAAATTAATTCTCATCTTATTGAGATTATTTATTGAGGTTAATTATTTTTTGAAAATGCCTGCAAAATCTAGAATTACCTTATTTGTATTGTAAGTCAAGTTCTTGAATTCGTTATGAGCAACCAAGAATGCGACTATATCTGCTTTTTCAAATGCCTCATCATATTTTGTGAGTCTAAAGATAGAGTGTTCTTCAATATTAGGTTCTACTACCATAAATCCATCCTGAGCCGATTGCATTACTTTTTGCGCAATATATTTGGCAGGGCTCTCGCGCAGGTCATCGATGTTTGGCTTGAATGCCAATCCCATTAATGCAACTAATGGTTTTCGTCCATGCTTTAATTCAAACTCAAGCATAGATGTCCGAATCTTTTCGGCACACCAGAAAGATTTATAATTATTTATTTCTCTTGCTTTCCCAATAATTTGAGATTCGCGTGGAAATTCTGCAGTTATGAAATAAGGGTCAACAGCTATGCAATGTCCACCAACGCCACTTCCCGGTTGCAAGATATTTACACGAGGATGTTTATTTGCTAAATCAATTAATTCCCAGACATTAATATTAGCTTTATCACAAATTAATGAAAGTTCATTAGCAAATGCTATTTGTACATCGCGAGAAGAATTTTCTGTTAGTTTGCACATTTCTGCAGTGCGAGCATTCGTGGGATGTAGTTTTCCTTCAACAAAAGTTGAATAAAATTCTTGTGCTTTTTGCGTTGATTGCGCATCAATGCCCCCTATTACTCTGTCGTTGTGTATTAATTCGTGTAATACATTGCCTGGTAATACACGTTCTGGACAATAGGCTATCGATATGTTACCCTCAAGCTCTGGTCGTTTTCCGAAAATTAATTCTGCCATTTTGTTCGTAGTCCCTACAGGAGAGGTCGATTCAATAATGTATAAATCACCTGCTTTTAAAAGCGGTAATACTGCATTTGTGGCAGATTCTACAAATGAAATGTCGGGTTCGTAATTACCTTTAAAAGGGGTTGGTACTACAATTAGATATACATCGCTTATCTCTGGTAATGTTGATGCACGTAGTGATCCGTTTTCGACAACTTGTTTCACAAGATTACCTAATCCCGGTTCTATTATGTGAATTTCTCCTTTGTTTATGGTTTCGGCTACCTTTGGATTAATATCTACACCCAATACTTTGTGTCCTATACTTGCCGAAATAGCAGCAGTTGGCAGGCCGATATAGCCTAATCCCATAAAACAAATTTGATTATAATTCATAAATTGACATAGTTGATTTTATTCATAAATTCAGCAAACTAACTGAAATATGTTTATTGGTTAATTTGGTGCAAAAATAGTAAAAAAATGCGACGTTAAGTATGAAATGTGAGATTACTACTTACAATTATGTAGTATTTCAGCAATTCTAACGCAAGCTTGTCCATCTCCATACGGGTTTGAAGCCTGAGCCATAGAAGTATAATGTTGTTTATCGTCCAATAATCTCGAAGTTTCGCAAATAATACTTGTTTTATCTGTGCCAACAAGTAAAACCGTGCCTGCTGTCACTGCTTCGGGTCGTTCAGTCGTGTCACGCATTACTAATACTGGTTTGCCTAATCCTGGAGCTTCTTCTTGAATACCTCCTGAATCTGTAAGTACTAAAAAACTTTTACTCATCATAAACACAAATGGTAAGTAGTCAAGTGGTTCTACTAGATACACATTACTTAATATATCATCACCATTACCTAATATCTCATGAACTGGTTTCAATACATTTGGATTGAGATGCACTGGATAAACGAAGTCAACATCAGGGTATTGTTCGGCTAATTGTTTGATAGCACGGCAGATATTTATAAATCCATCTCCAAAATTTTCACGTCTATGACCTGTGATTAAAACCAAACGTCTGTCGGTAGTCCAACTATTGATTAGGGATTTGCTTATTTTTTGAGAAGCTAAAATTTGTAAAATGTCGTCTTGCGAAATTTCTTGACTATCAATTTTGTCAATAACCTTTTTTAGTGCATCAATCACGGTATTTCCTGTAACAAATATTGATTCTGCTTTTATTCCTTCTATTAGCAGATTATTCTTACTTAGAGGAGTAGGTGCAAAGTGATAGTTTGCAATTCGACCTGTTATTTGTCTATTCATCTCTTCAGGCCATGGACTGTATATATCGTGTGTGCGTAACCCTGCTTCGATATGCCCTACTGGTATCTGCTGATAGAAAGCTGCCATTGCTGTAGCCGTTGAGGTTGTAGTATCTCCGTGTACTAATACGATGTCTGGTTTCACCTCTTTCAGTATATCTCTCATACCTGTTAGTACACGAGCGGTAATATCGTATAAATCTTGGCCAGCTTTCATAATTGCTAAGTCATAATCGGGTACAATATCGAAAATACGTAGCACTTGATCCAACATTTCACGATGCTGACCAGTTACAGCCACTACTGTTTCGAATTTTTCAGGTTGCGATTGGAGTTGTTTTACTAAAGGTGCCATTTTTATTGCTTCAGGCCTAGTTCCAAATACGAGAAGGATTTTTTTCATATTTCATTAATTATTTGTGTGTGTGATATTTAATTGATAATGAGTAAAACCTAAAAACATCCAAGCTTGAATCCATCGCATATATGGGATTTTAATTGTGAAATATTTTTCTTTATAATAATAGAAATAGCCTTGTTTTTTATCTCTCATATTTGAAATACTCCAATTCAGAACCTTATCAACTAACTCAATATGATTCTCAAGTAGATTCATCTTACTAAGCGTGACAATAAGTTGAGCTGTTGTGTGCATATCAATAGGATAAAGAGAATTATTATAATATCTGGGCATACCAGATTCTTCGAAGAATGTAGTAAGATAATAATGTAATCCTTTGTCAATGCATTCTGAAAAGGATGTGTCTCCTGAAATCAATTGGTAAGTGTAAATACACTCTAAATTGTACCCAGTGTGAAAATTATCAATCCAACTGTGAAAAGGAAGCGGACTGTAAGCCCATGCTCCATTCGATTGTTGATGTTTGCATACATAAGAAACAGCTTTTCGAGATTCTTCGATAAGTAAGGATTCCTTTGTGTAAAAATAGATTCTACTAAGTAGTCTTACTCCTAACAATGAAGCATTAAATACTTGCGTCTTATCTTCGGGACTGTATGAGAATGAAAAATCGTTATCACTATCATATGTTCTATTCAAATCATTTAGTATAAAATTACAGGTAGTTCGAACAAATGTTAAGATTTCAGGATCATTCGTGATCTCATAAGAATCAAGTAACGCGCAACCAATGAAAGAACTGACAACTACGCTTGGAGTTCCCTTTGGTTGAAAAAAAGCTTTAGATTGCCAATCGAAATTATATCCCCAGCAAGCCCCTGAGTAACCAACTGACTGGCAGTTTTTTATTTCTGCAACAAGGAAATTTATTTTTGCAAGATTCTCATCAGAAGGATCTATTTTATAAAGATTACAATAGCCTGAAAGGAATAATCCAAGCCCTTTGGGATTGTATTCTTTATCAATTCCAGCAATTCTACGAAAGTTTATTGGTGATCTTTTGAAAAATTGAATCCATAGAAGTTGAAATAATCCTATTCTTCTGAGAATTGGAAGAAATCTAAAAACCTTACTGTTTAGTCCATCGAAAGGATCATATCCTTTGAATTGCTCTTTTTCACAATATTTTTTTAAGTTTTGGAATATTAAAGAAATATTTTCTTTTGTCATCACTATTCAATATTAATAGGTAAGCCTGATTGTATTGATTCTATTACAGCAAAGCATGCCTTTGTAACGGCGACTATTTCATCAAATGTGATTGGTGATTCAGTTCCATTAATAATGGAATTTACAAATTTTTCAACCATTTGGCTTTGACCTTTATCTTGATTGAATAGTTTTTTCTTTGTTATTTTTTTACCAAATAGCTGTACCTCTTTGAAGTTTGACAATATCCCTGCAGATCCCGCATGAAAAACCTCGATATACTCTTTCGGGAGAGACTTAGGTCCATTTGCGTAGTATGACACAGTCCCTATAGAACCATTTGAGAAGCTTAATTGTATGTTAAGCGTGTCATTGTTATTGCTAGCATCTGGTAAAACAGCAGCATAAACTTTAGTAGGTAAGCTGCCATTTAGCCAAGTTAGATAGTCAATAAAATGACAAACTTCACCAATTATACGTCCACCACCAATGGTCATATCTTGAATCCAATTGTCACTTGGAATCTTCCCAGCATTTATTCTATAATTCATAGACATAGGTCCACTGCCAATATGTTTTTTTAACGTTTCTGATAAGGCACTAAACCTACGATTGAACCCTACTAATAGGCGATGTTTTCCATCATATTTTTCAACGATTTGGTACAACTCTTCCGCGGTCAAACAAATAGGTTTTTCAACAAATATATTTTTCCACTCGGATATTGATTTTAAAACAAACTCTGCATGTGAGTCATGTCGCGTGGCGATAAATACAGTATTGATTTCTTTGTTTTCAAGTATCTCTTTCTCGTTTGAAGTGCAAAATTCGAATCCAAATCGTTCAGCAACTCTTTTCGAAGTTGTTCCAGTATTTGTTAAAATTCCCTTTCTACTTATATTAGCATTTTTAGGGATGTTAGGTAATAGGTTGCCTTGTGCGTAGCTGCCAGCTCCTATGAATGCAATGTTTATTTTTGATGAGGCTGCTGGTGTTTTAATCTCAATTTTTTGATGTATCTGTGGAGATTTTTTTATATCATATTCAAGTACTACTCCAAGATATGATTCTGTTTTATTAAGAATCATATCATAAGCATCTGGTGATTTCTCAAAATCTAAAACATGCGTAGTTAGGTAGTCAATATCAATGATTTTATCTGAAATGAGTTGTTGAAAAGCTTCCATATTCCGCTTTTCAGTCCAACGAACATATGCAGCTGGATAGTCAATTCCTTTCTCTTCGTAATTTAAATCGTAGCGCCCTGGACCATATGAGCATGACATTTTTAACTCTAGTTCTTTCCTATACCAGAAAGGATCACGTTCAAATCCAGTAGGAACAGCTCCTAAAATAACTACAGTCCCTTTTTTCCTGGCAATTGATCCTGAAAAATTAATTGGATCTAAACTGTCAGTTGCCGCTGCTATAATAACTGAGTCAACTCCAATACCGTTTGTGAATTGGTCTATCTGCTCTTCAATTCCTGCGGTATTACGAACCAAAGCGAGATCAGCGCAATTATTTTGGGCGAGTAAAACAGCGGAAGGACTGACATCAATACCAATAACTCTAACCCCAGATGCTTTAAGCATTAGGCATGCTAATTGTCCTAATAAGCCCAATCCAATTACAGCACAGGATTCACCTAAACGAAGATCGGCTTGACGAACACCTTGCATCGCAATGGCACCTAATGTATTGTAGGATGCTTCTTTTAGGGTGGAGCCATTTTTTAGTTTTACGACTAAATTTTTTGGCACACTAACAATTTCAGCATGAATGGCATATCCAACACCGGCTGCAGCTACATAGTCCCCAGCTGAGAATTCTGTCACATCATCCGCCACAGCTATAACTTGACCTGAACAAGAATAACCAAGTGGAGAGTATGCTTCTAGTTTCTTTGTTACCGCTCTATATGTTTGAACTGGCCCTTGCTGTGCCAAAGTGTCCAATACCTGTTTAACTTGTTGGGGGCGTTCTTTCGCTTTTCCAATTAAGCTTTTTCTTGCAGCTTTTACTGTTGAGCTTTCGGTTCCTGCGCTGATAAGTGAATAGTGATTTTGTATTAATACCATTCCTTTGCCTAATTGTGGGGCTGGAACTTCTTGTACTAACATTTCTCCGTTGTTGAGTTTTTGGGTTAGTTGTAGCATTATATTTCTAAATTTTGAACTAATAATTTATGTTTACCTCTGTGAGTTTTGGCTATTTTATTGACAATATTTATTGTAATTGTTAAATTGTTTTTAGTTACAGATTTTATTAATCTATTTTTGAACTTATCGAAATCAAAGTTAATTTCCTCATCGAAAAGTACTAGCATAATTTCAATCTTGCCAATTTCATTTTGAATAATTTGCATTTCTTTAATAACGTCAAATTCTTCGTGGTGTTGACCAAAAATAAATGCTGTTAATGTCAGTTTTGTTTCATCTTTTAATATGATGTAATCTTTACTTCTTCCTGTAATAGATGATAAACTTTTGCCTTTGAATCCACATTCGCAATCAGTCTGATTTGATAACACTCCTAAATCACCTGTGTTATACCTAATAAGAGGCATAACATTATTGTCAAATCCTGTTGCTATTATTTGACCTTCTTGATTCGGAGTAGTTACTTGATTTCCATTGTCATCAATCAATTCTAAATAACCATAGTTCGAGTGAAAATGATAATGACCAGTTATATCACATCTTGAACCAAAAATTAAACATTCTGAATGACCATACCAATTTACAACTTTAGTATTAAAAAAGGCGGTTAGAAAATCTTCATCTTTTTTTAATATGCTTTCAGATCCTAAAAAAATAGCTTTTAAATAAATTGAAGGAAAAGATGTGTTTATAAGTCGTTTTAATTCTTTCGCAAAAACTAATAATGATGAAGGATAAGCATGAACAAATCTAGGATTGAATTTTTTTACTTCCTCATATATTAATGCAATATTTTCTTTATTTAAGTTGTAGCAAGAAACGATCAATTTATTGCCAATAGGTTGATATTCATAATTCCTATTGTTTTTAAGCGGCTTCCCTCTAATCATCAGAATTTTGTCTCCTGCTTTGTAATCGTATTTTCCCCAATACCAATCAAACTGAGCAGCTTCTTTAGACCTTGTAATACCTTTTTCAATGAAAAATGAAAAAGGATTTCCGCTAGATCCACCAGTGTTTGCTTTAAGTGCTTTGTAGTTCAAATCCTTGTTGTAAAATTGACTAAAATTTAGTTTAATATTCTCTTTTTCAATTATAGGTAGATTTGTGAATTCTTCAAATGTATGGATAGGATTATATTTATTATAAAAAGGTATTGTCCGAATGGCATTATTTACCCGATTTAGTAGCATTTTTTTTTCATTTTTTGATATTTCTTCGTATGAATAACCCTCAAATGAAATTATGCGTATTCTGTATTTTGTGTAGAAATTTCCATATCTCCATGATTTAGGAATGAAGTTATATATTTTTCCGATTAAGAATTTAATATTAATCGGTAAATTATCGTAAATTTTTAAGAATGGATATAGAGTATCTTCGATATTCATGTTAAGCTATTAATTTTATTAGAGAGTAAATTAGTGTAATTTTTTGATAAAAGTAACAAAACATTATTTGGAAAATAATCTTCAATAATTTTTTTTGATTCTACTCCATGTAAAAATATATGATTAGAACTTGCAATATAAAAATCGATTGCCTGTTCAATTTGCGAGAGGTTGCCTGGTTCAATTAATATTCCATTGTTATTTGGAATCACTATTTCTGGTATTCCGCCTACATTTGATGCAATGATTGCTTTTCCATAAGACATCGCTTCAAGTATTGAAATAGGTAATCCTTCCTGATAAGATGGTAAAATATATAAATCACATTCTGAAAGATATTTATTCTTCATTTGTTTATCAATCCAACCATTGTATTTAATAATATGACTAATTTCATTAGAGTCAATTAAATTTTTTAGCTTGTTTTGTTCTCCAATACCTCCAATAATTAGAGTTAATTTTTCATTGTATTTTAATTTGTTTTTTGAGATTACAGACACTAAATCAAATATTCCCTTTGAATTACTAATTAATCCTAAAAATAGTAAGGTAATTTTAGTGTTATTTCTTTTACTCGAAAGATTTAAGGGGTAATCAATAATATTTGGAATAACTTGAATGTTAGTTTGTTTAAATGTACTTTTATAAAAGGTTTCCCAAGATTTTGAAAGACAGAAAATTACATCTGATTTATTTATGAAATGAGCGATTAGAGCTTTTTTGAATTTGTTACATATTGAGTAGAAATTGGCAAATCCACCTCCATGAATGTGATATATAATTTTTTTTGTAAATAGATATTTTGCAATCAAAAAAAGAAAATATTTTCTTAAAAAACTACCATTAGAGGCTCCATGGATGTGCACAATTTCTATTTTTCTATTAAAAATAAGTGTTAAAAACAATTTGAATATTGAAAAAACATAAATTATAAGATTTTTAAAAGAAGATGTAGTCCGATATGTTGGAATAAAGTTGAAAGTTTCGAAGTATTTCTCATATAATTCAATTACTGCACCAATCCCACCTCTATTATTCACATAATCTGGACCTATAGTTAGTATTTTGTTAGTAAGATTTTCGCTAATTTTTTTTATCATATTGGGTTCAATTAATATACATTATAGATGAATCTGATTTTTAAATTCTGTGAATAATATATTAGTTAACTGTTATATTTTGTTAATATCATATTATTGCTATTGTTATAGAATATAATGATTACATAACGATGAATTTCTGTGAGTAAATCTTGAATTTGCCTTTCAATCTTAAAAAATAGATTCCTTTTTCAATATTTTCAACAGGTTGTTTGATGATTTTTATTTCTGAAAAGTTAATGTTTCTAGACAAAATAGTTATTCCTGTTATTGTCTGGATTTCCAAAATAGCATTTGATATATTATCTACGTTACACTTAATATTAAGAGTGCCAAAAGTAGGTACTGGATAACAAGTGAATAATTTTTTGTTTAAAACTTCAGTTAGCAGATTATTATCCTTATTTGTCATTACACTGTCAATTTTTACATAGGTTGAGGCTGAAGGATTACTCATTGAATCCTGTACAATGGCACGTATATATTTTATTTTACCTGCTTCTTTTTGTGTAATTAGGGAATCATTATGCTGATTATCAGTTGTTTTAATATTTTTCCAATAAAATGTTTTGTCTGCTATTTGCCAATTTATGATCTTTCCTTTGTAGTTATTAAGTTTGATAACCATTGTTGTTGAGTCACTCATTCTACGAGTAATTTTAGCTACACCTCCTTGACTTGAGGTGTTGTCATTCCATATTAAGGTTGTTGTAAGGTTGTTGTAAAGGTTGAATTTTGTATTCATTGATTTCATATATATCTTACCATTTGAACTCTGATTATACAGTTGGAATTGAGAATATATATTGTTTGATACATCTGAGAGTAGCTCTTGTATATCTGTTGTTTTATTAATTCTTTCTTTAATGCCAAATATACGCACTTTATCATCAATGGCTTTGCCTTCTGCATCAGTTGTTAATAATAGAACAGAATCTCCTTTTGTATCCGTAACCCAAAGATTGCTCCATAATGCACTATTTGATAAGTCTTTAACCTTTTCTCTGTAATCAAGTGCCAGATCATTGATTGAATAGACTATTAAATTTGAGTCTAATTTTTGAGCATAAGTAGCTATCCATAAATCACCCACTTTAAATTTACTTAGGTTTGATTTTTGAATAAAGTATTTAAAACCTACCTTGGTTACGCCAGAATCAAGCCGCTCTGTGAATGATGGCCAAGAATTTTTTCTTAAGAAAATTTCTTTTGGAACACGAAAGATTGACTGAGGTAATTGTTTTGTATCTGTTGACCAATATACAAAGTTTTTCGTAAACCAAATGGATAATACGCGCCACTCTTGACTACCCCAACCCACTTTGTGCCAAGTATCCCCGTTATCGGCGGAATAGTAAATTTGACAATGTCTGTCATCATCTCCAGTTCCAATCCATATTTGGTTTGTATATGGATCAATACTGACGGTGTGAATGTGGCGACATGCATTTATCATAGATCGATCTTTTGTAAACCATTCATCTTGAGATGGAAATTCAATTGATTTTCCCCAATTGCTTTCATTTTTCGCTGAATCTATAATTTTCCTAAATACACAATGTTTAAAAGTATCTTGACCTGCAAAGTTTTGATATTCAGGCGCAAAAATATAGGTTTTCTTTGTTTTTGAATCGGTCTCATAACTGAATGAATTGTAAATTCCTCTGCCAGTAGTTTTAAAATCAATTGACCATTCTTTTTCATCGTATGACTTATATATATTAAATCCGTCTCGAATAAAACTGGCAAGTGGAGTTTTAATATATGAAAAAAAATCTGTATTTAATGTAAAATCTGAAAGTAAGGTCATTTTTTTGAAATCATCCTTCATTTTATACAAACCATTTTTGAAAACCAAACGCAATGAATCGTCACTTTTCCCTATAATTTTATAGGAATCAATAACTTCAGTTTTTAATATTGATTTGTTGACAACCCAAGGTACGATAGAGATTTTACAAGTATCTGTTGCCCCTGTTATAGTATCTATTGCAATTATATATTGCTTACAAGTGGTATAACTAAAACTGTCAGTTGTGTATGCATTCATTAATGAATCAATAGATATTAAGGCACTTTTTTTTAGGATGATATTTTTATTGTTATCAATAGAGATGTGTACAGAGCTACCCTTTGGAGTAATAGATGCAATTTTAGGTTGTAAACTAACCGGAAATAACAAAGTCCTCAAAAGAAAAAGTAAAACGAAAAATAATATTTTCGTATTGTTTGAATTAAGTGCCCATATTAACATCTCTAAATGAATTAGAAAATTGTAAAAATTATTTTAGTCAGATTAGTAGTTTTTTGTATTCTGAAATTATTGTTTGGTCATTAAATTTGTCATTATATAATGAAATTGCATTCGTATGGCTAAAAGTATGAGAGGAGATTATTGAAATATCTTCATTATTTTCTACAACTATGCCACATTGGTACGTATTTATAAGTGGTGCATAGCTTTTAATAGATTTGCTAATGATTAAGTTAACACCACACGAGAGGTATTCAGCTAATTTGATAGGAGACGAAACATTATTGATTGGATTGTTGTCTCGTATTAAAAATCCGTATTCCATTGTTGACAGTACTTCTGATATTTTGTCTTTACCGTCTAAACGATCGATTGTAATGTGCTTTTGTAAGTGTTTGGGTACATTTTTGTCAACCAATTCTTTCATTCCTTGTATGTTAAACGAATATAGAAATAATTTGCTATTAGGCTTTGCTTTGTGAATGTTGCAAAAAAGAATTATTGCTTTATCTACTTTTTGCCATGCAGAAAGTCCTCCAATATAAACAAAAGAATCAGGAATTCGTTCTTTTTTTTTATATTCAAGTGAGCTTGTGCAAGGCATTATTGCAAAATTTTTAACAATTACTTTTCTGTGTTTTTCAATATATTCTTTCATATAGTCGCTTACAAATATAACTTTATCAGAGAACGTTAAAGATAGGCGTTCAGCAAAAAGGAAAGAAATTTTTCTAAATATTGATTTATTCTTCAAATAATCTTCTTCAGGTATAATACCTTGCATCCAATAATAAATATCGCTTTTTTTGAAAATTCGACAGAAAATCACTAAAACAGTTTCAATTACAGTAAGGCAGAAAAACTTTTCATTTTTCAGCTTTCTAATTAATAAAAACAATTCCAATTTTGAACTGTATGTTAATACATTAGATGGATTAAAGGAATTATTCCAATTTGCATATAAGTCATTTGTATTTTTATCACGTATAATAATGTTAATTGGCTCATTACATTTGTAAATATACTTGAAATGTATCTCAGCGGCTCTCCATACAGCGATATTATTCTTTGGATTCTCTAATATTGGAATGTACATTATGTTTATTTTGTTGAAATGATATAATAAATACTTTTTATTATGGTAAAGTCCCACTTAAATATGATCATTTTGAGAGAATTTATAAAATCAAATAGTAAAAGTAAAAAGATAGAATTCGGATGATGCTTTTTAAAATAATAAAATTTACTTCTATAATATAAATTAGAAGAAGATTGTTTTCTAGTTTTTGTTGATTGGCCTGATAGATGAATAATGTTTATGTCAGGGAAAATTATTGATGAAAAACCCTTTTCTTGCATTCTTTTAAATAGATCTGTCTCTTCAAAATATAGAAAAATTTCTTCGTCAAAACCATTAAGTAAATCGAAAACTGCTTTTCTAATAAATATATCAGCACCACAAATATAATCAATTTTAGCAGGAATGTCAAACTGCGCTTTACACCCAGCACTTAATTCTTTTGTGTAATAACTATCGAAAAATTTTTTTAAACCAATCTCAAAAAAATACATGGTTAACGTTGGAAAATTTCCATAAGAGATGTTTTTTAATCCATTTGCGTGCATTAAGTTTCCTCCACAGGAAGCAATTTCAGGATTTTCCTCCATTTTATTAAAGAATTTCAGACAGGCATTTTCATTAATAATTGTATCACTATTTAAGAAAAGGAGATATTTTCCTTTAGCATGCTTTGCACCGATGTTATTTGCCTTGCCAAAACCATAATTATAAGGGTTTGATATAATTTGTATTGAACTGTACTTTTCTTTAAAAAAGTCTATAGAACCATCATTCGAAGCATTATCTAATACAATGATTTCATAATTGATGTCAGTAATGTCTTGAAGTATTGAATCAATGCAATTAGATGTTAACTGTTTTGTGTTGTAATTCACTATTATAATTGAGACATCCATCATAAAATTTCTAATTTAGATACGTACTCTTTGAGACTCTGTTCTCGATTAAAATTGTCAATCATGTATTTTTTAGATTGTTGGTTTAGGTTTTTTCGTAAGATCTTATCATTTAATAAATTCTCAATATTATTTTTCCATTCCTCAGGTAATTCACAGTGTAGATACTCTATATCTGATTTAACCGAAATCCCTTCAATTCCTATTTTGTTAGCGAGTAAAGGTATGCCTGATGCCAGTGCCTCGAGAGATTTAATTTTAATTCCGGCACCATATTGTAAAGGAACAATCATTCCGTATGATTTGTTGAAATAGGGAGTAGGGTCAGCGATAAAACCAGTTATAACAATATTCATAAACTGACTACAATATTTTTTAAAATCTGTAGTAACTCCACCACCTACAATGTAAAGCTTAATTATTGAGAATCGAAAATACTTAGCCCATACATTGTCGATGAACCATTTAATAGATGCGATATTCTCAGGACGATTCATTGCTGCATAGAATATAATACCGTCTTCCAGGCTTGGTGTGTATTGAAAAGTATCAAAGTAGGGTATTATATTGAAAATTTTGTCAGATTCAATATTGTTTTCAACAAGTAGATTTGTGTCTTTGTCGTTTAATGTGACAATTAAATTGTATTTTTTAAGCTTGTTTATTTCATAATGTTTAAAGAGTCTGATGTAATTCTGTTTCGAAATACATACAAATTTATTGTCTATTGATCTTTCTAACGATTGGAATGATACATCATGTATTGATGCTATTATTTTAGAAGTTTTGAAAAATTCCCTAATAATATCTGGTTGTAAAATGATGGGTGGAAATTCTGCAATAATAAAATCAAACGAATTAGGATTGCTAATAGATTTAAAAAGTAATTTAAGCCGGTTTTTTACATAGCCGTTCGTCCTGTATAAGTTTGGACTAAAAAATGAATATAACCTATAATAAAATTTGAATAAAATATAATCATATACTTTTTGAAAAAAAAGCTTTTGATCTGATTTGTAAATAAAGATAACATTAAAGCACTCAGATTTCATTATTTCAATTTCAGACGAATAATCACAGGTTAAAAGAACTGATGTGTCGTATATAGTTGAAATTTTTTTTATATAATAATTTATTACTTTCGCTCCAGCATTGTTCGAACTGTCGTGAAAGGGCATGGGTATTATGAAAAGTATTTTTTTTCGTTTATAATCCATCAGAAAAAAAATTTGTCTTTTTAGTATTAATGATTTTTTTTAATATGATGTATAATCTTGAAATCATCCTTTTGTATTCAGTGGTAAAAAGCAACATGTTAATAGAATGTATTAAAATGTATATAAATAAATGAATAGTAAGTGATATAATGATATTTTTATAGTCTGTCAACGGAGTTGATAAAAAATATGACCCAATTTGATATGAAATGAACATAGATAAAACAATTATTATAATGTATTTTATGAATGTGAAGTAGTAATGCCTTATTCTTTCTTTCATTCCATATTTAAAAAGAAAATATGGTTTCCACAATAGGACAATAAAAAACATGGAGATAATAAAAGCACAGAGAATTCCAGATAATCCCCAGATTAATCCAAAAGAAATTGATAATATAATATTTAAAATCATTTCTGTAATTGGTGCCCAAATATCGTTGAAGAGCCCATGAGCAGATATGAAATCATCTACAGTGGTTCTTATAATCATTACAAATGAATTTAAAATCATAAAAATAATTACACTTTGACTTAAGGTATATTTAGATCCTAACCAAACCGAGATAAATGGCGTTGTATGAATTAATAATAGAAATGCAGTTATACTTCCAAATAAAAATCTTAGCGAATATAATTCCCAGAAAACATTCAATGTTTTTATTTTATCTCCTTCTGCCACAAGATTACCTACACTAGCACTCATGCTGATCCCTAGAAAATTATTTACAAGAGATTGAGCCTTAGAGATTATTAGAAGATAGTTGTTGTAAAATGCAACAGTTGTAATATTTAATATACCAAAAATAATAAGTTGAGATGATTGTTGAGCTATAAACCCTGAAATTTTATGGATAAAAAGATTTTTAATCATTTTTTTCAACTCGGGGTATTTCTTCACAAGTTCTATAGAGCTCAAATCAAAGTTGAGTGAAAGCCATGGGTATATTTTTTTAATTCTACGATTGAGTGCTAAAGTATAGGATATGCCCATAATATACTCAAAAAGAAACCACATTACTATACTCTTGAAGTAAATTGTGGTTATGATTTGTAATATTGTTTTTAATATAAAAAATGAATTATATATTTTAACAATTTCATAATTCCTTTGATCTGCTGTTAATAGAACTTGCTTATAATTATTGAAATATCCAAGTAAGGAAGAGGTTAAAAATGCAAAGTAACCTAAATAAATTTGTTCTATTGGGATTTCTGATTTTTCAAAAATTTTATAAAAAAAAAGCGATAAAAATATGCCGCAGATAAGTAATATAATACCAATTCTTTTGTAATAAATTTTTAGTAGTGTTATAATCTCATTAATGGCTGTTTTGTCGTTGGATAAAATGGGCTTGTATAGAATTACTGCAATAGCAGTAGTAATACCTAATTCCGCTAGATTTAGAAATCCAATAAAGTTTTGCAATGTAGCACTTAATCCAATGAAAGGAATGCCTAAATTCTCCAAAAATATCTTTCTAGAGAAAAATGCCATGATGATGTTAATGGCGAAGAAAGCGATATTTATTACAGCATTATGAGCTGATTTTTGCTGTCTGCTCATTTAAATCAGAAATAATTTTTTTTCTATATATAATTAAAGCTATACAACTAAAAAGGGCAGCCGAAAGTTTAAAATCAGTTAAGGAATATATGCTTATTAAGGCTATAACTACACTCAATAAACCACCTTGAAGTATGACAGTAGATTTCGTGAATTTGCTATTATTTTTTTTAAATGGTAATAGAAGGTAAATTGTTGAAATAATTAATAGCAAGGTGAGTAAATATCCAAATTCAACTAGAAATAAAAGCCATCCACTTTCAGGATGAGATATAGTTATAACTTCATCTCCCATATTCCATACTTGACTTGAGTCATACTTGGGTATGATGCTACTGTAATTCCCATAACCAATGCCCATCGGATAATCAGTTGATATTTCAAAAGCACTTTTCCAAAAAATAAACCTTTCATCGACACTTTCATCAATAGTGGTAAATCTTTGAAATAATGTAGTATCCTCTAATATATCTCTAAAGTAGTATATCGTAATTACTGAAAGTATCATATATAAAATATATTCTTTTTTAAGATTATATATTATTGTGTAAATGATGCCGATAATGAGCCCTATAAAAGGTGATTTGGAGCCAGTTAGAAAAATTAATATAAGAAGCGAAATAGTCATAAATGTTGTGACAGATGATGACAATTTCTTAGTTGAAAAAAAGTAGATTATTAAAAATAATGAGATTGTAATGTATTGACCAAATTTTTGAGGGTCTTCGAAGCATCCGATATATCTGAAAAAATCTGTTTCATAACCAATATTATTGTTTACTAATTCAACTGACGAAAATTCAATTCCAAAAAAATATTGACCTAAAACAAATATTGTATTTATTAGTATTGAGGCAATTACCCAAATTTTTAAATATTGTTCATCTCTATTGTGCAATAGTCTTATAGCTATTAATATAAAAATTAATGAACCACTAAAATTTATAAAATTTATAAAAGAAATTATTGGATTTACTGAGATAGCTGATATAATTAAATTATAACCTACGATGATTAACAATATGTTGAATGTTTTTTTGCTTTTCTCAAGTATATATCTAAAATTTACAATAAAGTATGTCCAGCAAAGCGTGGGGAAAATAGAAAATCCGAATCTTCCCATAGGTGTATGGTAGTCTAAAAAAGGATAGCCAATTATTAGTAGAATAAAAAAGATTCTAAGTCCATCCTTTTTCTTGTAAATTATCAATAATAAAATTGATATGAAGAAATAAACAAAAGAAATTGATTTTAGGATTAATAACATTTACAAAATTTAAAGAGGCAATTTGGTTAATAATATTTATGTCGAATCCAAGATTTATTAAATGTATAATAATGAAATTTCAATATAAGTTAATAACTTTTTTATTTCGAATACATCTTATCATAATACTTCTGGTAGTCACCACTAGCAACCTCTTCTACCCAAGCTTGGTTTTCGAGATACCAACGAATTGTCTTTACAATGCCTTCCGCAAACATGGTCTCGGGAACCCAACCCAATTCATTTTTGATTTTTGTAGGGTCGATAGCATAACGTTGATCATGACCCAATCTGTCTGCAACATAAGTAATCAGATTTTCGTTAATCCACTCAATGCTGATTTCGCCGTTTATGATCTCTTTTTTCTTCAATACTTCACGATATGCAGGTGTTTCGGTCATCAAGTCGCGAATGGTAGAGATGGTAAGCATTACAATTTCAATGTTTTGTTTTTCGTTATGTCCTCCTACGTTATAAACTTGTCCTACACGACCATTGTTTACCACCATATCGATAGCTTTGCAGTGATCTTCTACGTACAACCAATCGCGAACGTTTGTTCCATCACCGTATACAGGTAATGATTTTCCTTCCAGGATATTTTTGATAATGAGAGGAATTAGTTTTTCCGGGAAGTGGTATGGGCCGTAGTTGTTAGAGCAGCGTGTCGTTGTAACAGGCATTTTGAAGGTTTCATTGTAAGCTTGCACAAACAAATCGGCGCTAGTTTTCGATGCGCTATAGGGGCTACGTGGGTCAAGTGGTGTTGTTTCTGTGAAATATCCTTCGGCTCCAAGGCTACCATATACCTCATCGGTCGAAACCTGATGAAATTTTACACCCTCTTTCCATGTTGGATATCCATTCTCATCTTTTCCAGTCACCCAATGTTTGCGAGCTGCATCCAGTAGATTCTGTGTACCCAGAATATTCGTAATTAAAAATAACTGTGGATTTTCAATGCTTCTGTCCACGTGGCTTTCAGCAGCAAAATTGACGACATAGTTAAAGTTATACTTTACGAAAAGCTCATCGGCCAATACTTTATCACATATATCTCCTTTCACAAACTCACAACGTGGATCTTCTATATCCGAAACTATGGTGCCTAAATTACCAGCGTATGTTAAGGCATCTAGCACTACTACTCGAATGTCGGTGTATTGTTTTAAAAGTAATTTCACAAAGCTTGCACCAATAAAACCAGCTCCACCGGTTACTAAGTAAGTTTTCATATTTTTTTTAGTTTATTTTACAATGATACGAAAAAATGGTTGATTTTTTGTCTTGTTTATTAATTGGCAAAGATAGCTCGTTTTTTTTATGTGTTATTAGAAAGAAGCTAATATATTCTATTTTTATGTGTCATTTTTGTATTAATAATCCCATTTATTCTATCAAAATTGAAGCAATAATGGCCGAATATAGTTAATTGAGTTTGAAGAATGCGGCGCTATTTTGATGGATAAGTATTGAGATTATTTTTTTTCTGGCAGGCTTGATTGATTATTAAAAATCACTTATCTGCCAAATAGAGTATAGGGAAATATGGACAAATTATTAATGATTTTTGTTTATGTTCTCCTACAACTTCAGTAAATAAGGCACAAAGATTATCAACCCAACAATTGCTGCGAAGATGGCTGCAATTAATACTGCTCCAGCAGCGATGTCTTTTACTTTGCCGATGGTTTCATTTTGCTCAGGCGAAATTCGATTGCAGAGATATTCGATGGCTGTGTTGAACGCTTCAGAAAGTAACACCATTCCAGATACAATAGCTATCAAAGCCCACTCGAAGGAAGATATTTTGAAGGAAAAGCCTGCAATAATGACGAATGTAAAAACGACCAAATGGATCCATGCATTGTGTTCATTTTTAATCAAAATAGAAATACCTTTTGCTGCATAACGAAAGCTTAGAGCCCGTTTTTTCCACGAAAATCGATCATTTCCCATAATGAAATCGGTTGTTATAAACTTTATTTATTCTATGCCCTGAAAGAAAGCCTTCATGGTACCAAGGGGTAGTTTGGCGGAAAGTTGTAGCGGCAGTCGTTGTTCATCCTTGCTCAGCCACAAATTCATCTGCTCCTTTTTCGATTTTTTTCCACTTTTATTTTCAAGAACAATGGTGAGTTTATAGGTTTGATATTCTTTGTCATCCGGTGTACTCATCGACGCTTCTCCATTATATATAACTTTGATATTGTATGGTTTATCTCCCGAAATTATGACAAGCGGTATGACTTGGTTTTTTTTCATGTTCGGCACATCTAATGTTCGGATGTAGTAAAACAAGCTCATCATATCGTAAATGGGTGTAGAGTCGTGGGTCATGGTAGAATCGGAACGCAACTGCTTATCCCGAAATGTTCGAGACCGAGTCGAAATTTTACCATTATTATATGAGTAGGTCAAATCGTCTTTTCCGTGGTATTTGCCTTCGTTCGTGATTTTGGCATAATACCTTGGTTGCAAATCGGGTGTGGTCAACGAAAGCAATGTGTCGCGCACTTCCAGAAAATTATCAAAAAATGAGGTTGTGCGGGCAGCCAATCGCAGGTATAGCGCTTTGTCTGAATGAAAAGTAGTTTCTTGAGCTGTCAAGGTCGCTTCTGCAGCCTTTTTCCAGATGATTCCCCATTGATAATATATGTTGTATTTTAGTCGTTCGCCCTTGCTAAAAGGCATTTTCTGAGCAGTAGTGGAATTAGTAATGATGGTGAATGCGAGAATGACAAGAATTGATATCCTTTTTATTGTAGTTGAAAACATACGTTTAGGTTTTGTTGCAAAAATAACAGTTATCTCGAAGTAAAACACTATTTGCATAAAAATAGTCTAGTTTTTTCTAAAGAATATGTTGTATATTTCGTTTTATATTTCTATGTTTACAAATAAATTAATTTTTAACACCAATCTATCATGGCAGAAAAAGAAGATCTCTTTATTTATGATGATGAAGAATCAATCAAATTTATCAAAAATTATCTCCCACAAGAGATGAAAGAAAAATTTGAAGATGATGATTTGGCGTATATTGTTGACCTTATCTATGAATATTACGACGAGTGTGGACTTTTTGATGCTGATGATGATCAAATGGTAGATATTGACGAAGAAGCACTAGTCGCATTTGTAACAAAGCAAGCAAAAAAAGATAAAGTTGGAATATATACAGCTGATGAAGTAATGTTTATTGTGCGGGGTGAACTCGAATATTGCGAGTCGATTGGAATGTTTGAGTAAATTTTGTACTTTTGCACCCTAAAGTCAGATAGTCAAAACGTCTATAAAATAAAGACTTTTTGACTATCTTTTTTTTGATGAAACAGAACTTTTTACCTATAATTTATATTTTAGAATGGCAAAAGAATTGAAGGAGCTTACTTCGCGCAGTGAAAATTATTCGCAATGGTATCAAGATTTAGTGATTAAAGCCGATTTGGCGGAAAATTCGGCTGTTCGTGGCTGCATGGTTATCAAACCTTATGGATATGCCATTTGGGAGAAAATGCAACGTCAACTCGACGATATGTTTAAGGAAACAGGGCACGTAAATGCTTATTTTCCTCTGTTTATTCCGAAATCATTCTTAAGCAAAGAGGCAGCACACGTTGAAGGTTTTGCCAAAGAGTGTGCTGTGGTTACACATTATCGCCTCAAAAATGACCCGAATGGCGGAGGCGTGATTGTCGATCCAGATGCAAAACTAGAAGAAGAGCTTATCGTTCGACCCACATCAGAAACCATCATTTGGAATACCTATAAAAATTGGATACAATCGTATCGCGACCTACCGATTCTGTGCAATCAGTGGGCGAATGTGGTGCGTTGGGAGATGCGTACTCGTCTGTTTTTGAGAACGGCAGAGTTTTTGTGGCAAGAGGGTCATACGGCTCACGCAACAAGTGGGGAAGCAGAAGCAGAAGCTCGTCAAATGCTTGAAGTGTATGCCACATTCGTAGAAGAATTTATGGCATTGCCTGTTCATAAAGGCGTAAAATCGGCCAGTGAGCGTTTCGCTGGTGCAGTCGATACATACACCATTGAAGCGATGATGCAGGATGGAAAAGCTTTGCAATCAGGAACTTCACACTTTTTGGGACAGAATTTTGCCAAAGCATTTGATGTTACATTTACTTCAAAAGAGGGAAAACAAGAACACGTTTGGGCAACTTCTTGGGGCGTTTCGACCCGATTGATTGGTGCGCTTATTATGGCGCACTCCGATGATAACGGATTGGTGCTGCCTCCCAAATTAGCTCCTTATCAAGTAGTGATTGTGCCAATTTATCGTAACGATGAGCAATTGGCCCAAATCAACGAAAAAGTAGCCGGTATTGTGAAGAATCTCAAATCATTGGGTGTTAGTGTGAAATATGATAATTCGGACAATAAAAAACCCGGATGGAAATTTGCTGAATACGAATTGAAAGGTGTACCTGTGAGATTAGCAATGGGTGGACGTGATTTGGAAAGTAATACCATAGAAGTCGCTCGTCGTGACACATTGACCAAAGAGACTCGCAGTTGTGATGATATTGAACAATACATCAAAGATTTATTAGATGAAATCCAGCAAAATATTTATCAAAAGGCTTTCGACTTTAGAGAAAAAACCACTCAAGTAGTGGATTCGTATGCTGATTTTAAAGTGAAAATCGAAGATGGAGGATTTATTCTTGCCCATTGGGATGGAACTGCCGAAACAGAGGAATTAATTAAGGATGAGACTAAAGCAACCATTCGATGTATTCCATTAGAGGGTGATAAGACTCCCGGTGTTTGTATGGTTACCGGAAAACCATCAACTCAACGAGTGCTTTTTGCAAGAGCATATTGATTTTAGTATTTTCACACACACATTTAACATACAACTCAAATGAAAACAAAAATCTTAGTTACAGGTGGTACAGGTTTTATAGGCTCACACACAGTGGTAGAGCTTCAAAACGCAGGTTTCGAAGTGATTGCAATCGATAATCTTTGGAATTCAAACATCGAGGTATTGGATGGCATTGAGAAAATTTCTGGCATCAGACCCATTTTTGAAAAGTTGGATTGCAACGATAAAGCTGGTCTCGAAGCTTTGTTTACAAAACATAGTGGAATAAAGGGTATAATTCACTTTGCTGCTAGTAAAGCTGTGGGTGAATCGGTACAAAATCCTTTGTTATACTATCGAAACAACCTTGTATCTCTTATCAATTTGCTTGATTTAATGCCGAAATTTGGTGTTGAAGGAATTGTTTTCTCTTCGTCTTGCACCGTTTATGGTCAACCCGATGAATTACCCGTAACTGAAAATGCTCCGATAAAAGTGGCCATGTCACCTTATGGAAATACGAAACAAATTTGTGAAGAGATTATTCAAGATACCGTGCATTCGGGAGTAGATTATAAAAGTATAATTCTTCGATATTTTAATCCAATTGGCTCGCATCCATCCGTAGAAATTGGTGAATTGCCAAATGGTGTACCTCAAAACCTGATACCATTTGTGACACAAACGGCAATGGGTATTCGCGAAAAATTAAGTGTTTATGGTGATGATTATAACACGCACGATGGCTCTTGTATTCGCGATTATATTAATGTGGTTGACTTGGCAAAAGCTCACGTTATCGCCGTTAATCGTTTGGTGGAAGGCAAATCGAAAGCCAATGTCGAAACATTCAATTTGGGTACAGGTGTGGGTTTATCAGTACTTGATATCATTCGAACTTTTGAAAAAGTAACTGGTGAAAAGCTCAATTATCAAATAGTAGGTCGTCGTGAAGGAGATATTGAAAAAGTATGGGCAAACCCTGATTATGCAAATAACGAACTCGGATGGACAGCCAAAGAAACCGTAGAAGATACATTGCTTTCTGCATGGAAATGGCAATTAAAACTTCGTGAAAAAGGAATTATGTAATATAATAAACGATGGAACGACTCCTGCTAATCGCTGATTGGTGGGAGTTTTTTGTTTAATTCGCTTCTGAATTTTAAGAAATCACTATATTTGTGACACGTTTAGGAAATGTAACTTTATTTTTCTTTAAAATTGACCTCCCAAAAACTTTATGATGATAAAAATGAGAATTAAGTTGATTATTTTATTGGTGGCTGTATTACTTTCATCAAGCACTTATGGAAAGGAAAAATCTATTCAGAAAGTAATTAAAGAAAGTATGAAGGTGGTGGAAGCACAAACACTATCGATGGCTGATAAATTGAAGAAAAAGAAAGATCAACTTCCACGAAGTTCTCGTGGCCGAACAGATATTATAACTTCTGATTCGCATTGGTGGTGTAGCGGTTTTTACCCAGGGACACTTTGGTATTTGTATGAATATAAGAAAAAGGAAAACATCAGAATGTGGGCAGAAATGTACACTGATAGAGTTGAACAAGAGAAATTCACAACGGATAATCATGACATTGGTTTTATTCTGAATTGTAGTTTTGGAAATGGTTACCGACTAACAAAGAATCCACGATACGTTGAAATTCTAACCACTGGAGCGCGTTCTTTGTCAACACGTTTTCGACCCGTTTGTGGTTGTATTCAATCATGGGATTTAGATGAACAAAAGCGCGCGGACGGCTGGCAAATCCCAGTGATTATTGATAATATGATGAATCTTGAATTGCTGCTTTGGGCTTCGAAGCAAACTGGGGATCAATCGTTCTATAATATCGCAGTTTCTCACGCAAACACCACGCTAAAAAATCATTTTAGACCCGATTTTAGCTCGTATCATGTGGTTTCTTATGATTCCATCAGTGGGAAAGCTGATAAACGTTTTACATTTCAAGGATATTCAGATGAATCGGCTTGGGCTCGAGGTCAAGGATGGGGACTGTATAGTTTTACTTTTATGTATGCCAATACAGGGATTAAACGATATTTGGAGCAAGCCAAAAAAATTGCGTCATTTATAATATACAATCCTAATTTGCCTGCAGATAAGATTCCATATTGGGACTTCAACGCACCTGATATACCCAAAGCGCTAAGAGATGCATCTGCTGGGGCGCTCATTGCCTCAGCTCTGGTTCAATTGAGCGAGTTTGTAGATGAGCCATTACGAGCAGAGTATTTGAAAGTTGCTGAGACTCAAATCAGAACACTCTCTTCACCCGTATATTTGGCTAAACCAGGCACAAATGGCTCTTTTATATTAAAACATAGTGTTGGCTTTTTAAATAAAGATAGTGAGGTGGATGCACCATTGACTTATGCCGATTATTATTATGTCGAAGCGATGGTGAAATACAATAAATTATTGAAGAAAAAGTAGTAAAACAAAAAAACCGCTAAGATAACTCTTAGCGGTTTTTATTTTCACAAAAAAGTGCTTTGCGGAAGCGGGGGGATTCGAACCCCCGGTACGGTTACCCGTACGTCAGTTTAGCAAACTGGTGGTTTCAGCCACTCACCCACACTTCCAAAAGTGCATCCGTTTTGCGTTTGCGGTTGCAAATATAGGTCAGAGTTTTGATTTACACAAATTTTTTTAGCGATTTAATTCGAAATAATTTTTGTACTTTTGGACTCTTATCAAGCGATTTTGAGTATTAATTTGGCTTCTTTGCAACGATGAATTCAAAAATGAAAAGTAAACGATTGATTGTTAGAATAGTGGTGGTTGTGGCATTACTTGCCTTGATTAAGAGTTACCTCATTTTTCTGCAACCTATCTCCACAGAAAAATTTTCAGTTTATATTAAACCAACATCCACTTATGCAGATGTAAAGTCTCAAATAGATATACATGCGAATTTTTCGTCCCGCATTTTCTTTTCAGCCTTTAGTACTTTTCTGGGTTATGAAAACAACCTTCATGTAGGAAAATATGAGGCGAAAAAAGGTACATCAGTTTGGTCTCTTTTTACAAAAATGTATCGTGGTCGGCAAACTCCAGTTCGATTGACGTTTAATAATATAAGAACAAAGGAGCAATTAGCCGGTCGATTTGGTGACCAATTGATGCTCGATTCGATGACCTTGCTAAATGCATTTTCGAATGAAGATAGTTGTGCCAGATGGGGTTTTACGACGGCGACCATACCTGCGTTGTTTATTCCAGATACGTACGAAATGTATTGGAATATCTCGTATGAAAAGTTTATGACAAAGATGTCCCAAGCTTATCAGGATTTCTGGACAAATGATCGTAAGGTGAAAGCTGAAGAAGTGGGATTAACACCTATCGAAATTTCGATTATGGCATCCATCGTAGAGGAGGAGAGCAACAGCAAAGCCGAAAGACCAGCCATTGCCGGACTCTATTTGAATCGATATAGAATTGGAATGCCGCTACAAGCTGATCCAACCGTGAAATTTGCCGTGAATGACTTCTCACTTCGTCGAATCTTATTCGAGCACCTAAAGGTAGATTCACCTTATAATACATACAAAAATATCGGATTGCCACCAGGACCCATCCGTGTTCCCTCGGCAGAAGGAATTGATGCTGTGCTAAACTATCAAAAGCACGATTATTTGTATATGTGTGCCAAATATGATTTTTCTGGCCAGCACGCATTTGCACGAACAATGGAGGAGCATCATCGGAATGCTCAAAAATATAGAGAAGAACTGAATAAACGTAAAATCCAGTAGTGAGATGCAAAAAGTTATAGCTTTTATATTATTTATCGCTCTTGTTTCTTGTACCAAAGATTATAATTCTGATTTGCGCGGTCGTTGGCAATTGCGTACTGAAGTCAAACAAAGTATTCAAAATCAAGTAGATACGATTTTCTATAGTTTTGATAATCATGTACTTGATATCCAAAAGAAACAAAATGAATTCTTATATAGTCAATTGTTTGCTCGATTTACGCAAGTGGGCGATTCTCTGTTCTTCGATTTTGTGGATGCAAAAGTTCCCTATTCTCAACATTATAAAATTGAAAAAATCAATTCTACTACACTGCAATTGAAGAGTGTGGAGCACGAATTACTTTTCAGAAAATTCTAATTTCGACAAATTATGCGCTTTCTTCTTTTTTTCGGAATTAGTATTGGATTTATTCTTCTTTTTTTTGGAATGGATCCTCTTTTAGCGCAAACAACTTATCGTCTCGAAAGTGAAATAGTAGGTGGGAGTGGCGACCATACTCCTTTTTGGTTAGTCAATAATCGTCACGGATTATCTTCTCTTGAAACTCCAAATGGATATGTGAAGGTAGGGTTGAAGAATGAATATGATTTGAATAAATCGGTTGATTATAGAGTCGGACTTGATGTGGTAAAGGCGCAAAATTACACTTCAAACTATATTCTCCAACAAGCCTATTTGGATTTGCGTTTTAAAAAGTTTGAACTTTCTATGGGTGCCAAGGAGTATAATTCTATTCTGAAGAATCAACGATTGAGCTCTGGAGGAATGACTTGGTCTGGTAATGCTCGTCCGATTCCGATGGTGCGTCTCAATACAAATGATTATATTTCATTCCCTTGGTTATTACATAATCGTTTGAAATTGAAAGGTTCTATGGCGTTTGGTTGGTTTACAGATGGCGATTTTCAAGCTAAAAATGTCGTTTTTGATTCTCAAAATACAAATTCTTCGTTTGTGAATTTTTACAATCGAAAGGTAATCTATCACCAAAAAATGATGACTGCCGATTATGCATTTAAAAATTCACCGTGGGCAATAACCATTGCACTTCAGATGGATATGCAATTTTCTGGAGATAAATATTCTATGAAAAATGGTGTTTTGACAATGGAGCATACTTCACCCTCGTTCAAACATTATATGATGGCATTAATACCCTCTTCTGGAGATAAAGGAAGTGCTACAGGCGATCAACAATATGTATTTGGAAATACCTTGGGTAGTGAGCATATTATGCTCCATTATAGCAACCCAGAGTATGAATGGAAGGTATATTTGGAAAATTTCTTTGAAGATTTTGGGGGAATGGCAAAACAAAATCGTTTGGACGGCTTGTGGGGCTTAGAGTACGAAAGCAAAATCAATAAAGGGATAACGGGAGTCGTCGTTGAATATCTTCAAACTTCCGATCAGAGTGGACCGATACATTGGGCACCCTCCGATTATCCGACAGCAAAACTAAGAGATCAAGCAACTGGTAATGATGATTATTACAATAATTTCTACTATACTGGTTGGGAACACTGGGGAATGACAAATGGTAATCCATTGATTTCGTCGCCGATTTATAACTCTAATGGTTCGTTGCGTATGATGAATAATCGGGTGAAATCGATCCATTTAGGTATGAGTGCAGCTATCACATCCGAACTGGAAGGTCGGTTTTTGGGTACAGTCAGTCGTGGTTGGGGTCGTCATTACCTGCCATTTGAGGAGACAAAAGATTCGCAATCGATGCTTGTAGAACTCAATTATTCACCTAAAAGATGGGGTGGATGGAAATTCACCGCTTCCGGAGCAATGGATAGAGGTGACTTGTATGGAGATAACAGCGCTTTTTCGTTCAAAATTTCTAAAACAGGAACGATCACAAAATAATAAATTTACAATAGATGCATAAACGGTTTTCTCTAATTTTAAGCTTAATCTTTCTAGCTACATCTTTGTTTGCTCAAACTTATAAAGAGTGGCTTGAACGGTCGTATCTTGCCACTGACGGAAAGGATTGGGCACAAGCGGAAGAATGTTTGCGTAGTGCCTTGAGGAGTGAGCCCGCCAATCCGCAAAATGCGTGGGTACTGTCGAACATGGGAACGATGCAACGCAATCAAGGTAAAAGGAGTGAGGCCCTTCAAACATATACAAATGGATTGTTGTTTGCACCTAATTCTGTCACCATTTTACTCAATAGAGCCGCGTTATTGTTAGAAATGGATAGTTTACAGACCGCTCTGCAAGATTACAATACAATTATAGCTTTAGAGGAAGAAAATGTGGAAGCATGGGTATCGAAATCAGAAATTTCTGTTGCGTTGAATGATACCGCATCTGCACGTAAAGGTTTTGAAAAGGCGTTGAAAATTGATTCCAAAAACTACAGAGCACTTTCGGGCAATGCTTTGATTTTGAAAATAGAAAAACAATACACCGAATCGGAGAAAATTTATCATTTATTGATTTCTCAAAATCAAAAGGATGATGTTTTGTTATTCAATCGGGCAGAATTATATTTTTTGACACAGAAATACACAAAGTCGTTATCAGACATCAATAAAGCAATATCAATTACTGAAAATGATCCTGCTTATTATTTTCTTCGAGGGAAAATTCACTATGCGCTATATGATCAAAAGACAGCTCGTGAAGATTTTCTGAAATCAAAATCGTTAGGATATATCTCCGATGAATTGGCGACTTGGCTCAAAAAGACGAAATAAAGTTTATAAACGATAACCGTAACTTAACACATAATTTATATGACAGTTTTAGATAGATTTTTGAAATATGTGACTTTCGACACTCAGTCGGATGACAAAACAAACATGACGCCTAGCACACCTGGTCAATTGATTTTTGCTCAATACATCGAAAATGAGTTGAAGCAAATGGGAATGAAAGAGGTGACGCTCGACGAAAATGGCTATTTGATGGCGACATTGCCGTCGAACAGTGATAAAAATCTACCGGTGATAGGTTTTATCTCACATTTCGATACAAGCCCCGATATGACGGGTCGAAATGTAACTCCACGTGTGGTTACGTTTGATGGGAGCGATATTGTTTTGGATGAACAAAACGGTGTGATTCTTTCCCCATCACAATTTCCTGAATTAGAGGATTATATGGGTCAACCGTTGGTCGTCACCAATGGAAAAACATTGCTAGGAGCCGATGACAAAGCAGGTTTGGCGGAGATTGTTACTGCGATGGAGTATTTGATTGCGCATCCTGAAATAAAACATGGAAAGATTCGTATAGGTTTCACGCCAGATGAAGAAATCGGACAAGGAGCGCATAAATTTGATGTTCCAGCATTTGGAGCGGAGTGGGCTTATACGATTGATGGTGGTCAAATTGGAGAATTGGAATTTGAAAACTTCAATGCTGCACAAGCTAAAATCACCATCAAGGGACGCAATGTTCATCCGGGATATGCATATCATAAAATGTTGAATTCGATACGAATTGCAAACGACTTCATCACGATGCTACCACGTTGGGAAACACCAGAGCACACCGAAGGTTACGAAGGATTTTATCACCTCGTGAATTTCGAAGGTACCGTGGAACAAACGGTTTTGACATACATCATTCGTGATCACGACCGTGATCGTTTCGAACGTCGCAAGAAAGAGGTGGAACATCTGATTCGTAAAGTAAACAAAGAGTTTGACAACTGCGCATCACTTGAAATGAAGGATCAGTACTACAACATGCGTGAAAAAATTGAACCCGTGATGCACATTATCGACCTTGCTAACGAGGCGATGGTGCAAGTTGGTGTAACGCCTTTGGTGAAACCAATTCGTGGTGGAACGGACGGTTCGCAGCTTTCGTACAAAGGATTGCCTTGCCCAAATATCTTTGCAGGTGGTCATAATTTTCATGGACGATTTGAGTTTGTACCCGTGCCATCTATGGAAAAAGCAACACAGGTGATTGTGAAGATTGCCGAACTTTTAGAGAAACAAGCATAATTAATTGAAAATTATACATCACAATGAAATCAACCCCATTTACCAAATTTCACCAAGAGTTAGGTGCTAAAATGCACGAGTTTGCAGGCTACAATATGCCCATAGAGTATAGCGGAATTATCGACGAACACAACACCGTTGTGAATGCGGTTGGAGTTTTTGACGTATCGCACATGGGTGAAATTTGGGTAAAAGGACCCAAAGCAATGGCTTTTCTAGAAAAAGTATCATCAAACGATCCATCGCTTCTGTCAATTGGTAAAGCACAATATTCGTGTTTTCCAAATTACGAAGGTGGGATAGTGGATGACATTATCATCTATCAATTTGAAGTTGAAAAGTATATGATCGTTGTGAATGCTTCGAATATGGAGAAGGATTGGAACTGGTGCGTTGCCAACAATTCTGTCGGAGCCATACTCGAAAACGCATCGGATCATACTGCTCAATTAGCCGTTCAAGGTCCTGAAGCATTAGCTACTCTTCAAAAACTCACAAAAATAGATTTATCAGTCATTCCGTATTATCATTTTACTGTGGGTGAAATGGCCGGTGTGAAAGAGGTTATTATAGCCAACACTGGATACACCGGTGCGGGAGGTTTCGAACTCTATTTCTATCCCGAATTTGGCGAACAGATTTGGAAAGAAGTATTCGAAACTGGAGCAGAGTTTGGTATTAAACCCATTGGATTGGGAGCTCGTGATACTTTGCGTTTAGAGATGGGATATTCACTTTATGGAAATGAGATAAACGATACAACTTCGCCATTGGAAGCTGGATTGGGGTGGATTACTAAATTCAACGAAGGACGTGATTTTATAGCACGTGACATTCTTGAAAAACAGAAAAATGAAGGTGTCTCGCGTAAAATGTGCGCTTTCAAATTGACAGAAAGAGGCATTCCTCGCTCTCACTACGAGATTGTAAATTTGAATGGCGATGTGATAGGTGAGGTTACGTCTGGGACAATCTCTCCTATTACTAAAGAGGGAATTGGTATTGGGTATGTGCAAACAGCTTATGCTAAAATCGATACTGAGATAGCCATTCGCATTCGTAACAAAGATATCAAAGCTACTGTGGTGAAAACACCGTTCAGAAAATGAAAGTCGAAGTCTGTCTCTCGCCCGCACTCTACTCTTTTTATGAGAATAGAGATGCGATAGTGGTGGTTGTCGATATTTTTCGAGCTTCCACTTCCATTTGTGCAGCTTTGGTGAATGGTGCGAAAGGTATCATTCCAGTAGCTTCAATAGAAGAAGCCAAAGTTTACAAAGCACAAGGTTTTCTAGTAGGAGCGGAGCGAAATGTGGCAAAGTGTGACTTTGCAGATTTTGGTAATTCACCATTTGACTACACACCCGACCATGTAAAAGATCACGACATTGTGCTGACAACGACAAACGGTACACAGGCAATCAATGTTTCTAAAGATGCTCATTCGTTGGTCATTGGGTCGTTTATTAATCTAGCTTCTGTAGTGGATTATTGCAAAAGTGAGCAGCGCGATGTAGTTATACTCTGTTCTGGATGGAACAATCGCTTTAGCATAGAAGATACCCTTTTTGCTGGGGCTTTGGTGGAGCTCCTTTCTGATCTTGACTTCGATATAACGACTGATTCTTCCTTTGCAGCTTTATCTCTTTGGGAACAAGCTAAGTCGGAACCGTTTCTGTTTATTGCCAAAACGGAGCATTATCAGCGTTTAAAAAAACACAACTTACTGGATCAAATCAATTTTTGTCTCTCTATTGATATGGTCAGAGGATTGCCCATTCTGAAAAATGGCAAAATTGTCTTGAAGGAGTAATTCTCATAACTCCCTCTAACTCCTTTATAACTTCTCCTTACTCCTCATTATTATGCTTCAAACCAACAATGTAGTCAAACAGTATGCCGGACACCTTGCACTCAATGGTGTTTCGGTACATGTGCCAGAAGGTTCTATTTATGGTCTGCTAGGCCCTAATGGTGCAGGCAAAACCACACTTATTCGCATTGTCAATCAGATTATTGCACCCGATAGTGGTGAAGTGTTGCTCAACGGAAAACCCATCACGATGGACGATGTACGTCATATCGGCTATTTACCTGAGGAGCGTGGCTTGTACAAAAAAATGAAAGTGGGCGAGCAAGCAATGTATCTCGCTCAGTTGAAAGGATTGGATAGTAAGGAGGCGAAAAAACGCATCGGAGTCTGGTTCGAGAAGTTCGAAATCACCGATTGGTGGAACAAAAAAGTTGAAGAACTTTCGAAAGGAATGCAACAGAAAGTTCAGTTTATCACCACAGTGATTCACGAACCCAAATTGCTGATTTTCGACGAACCTTTCAGCGGATTCGACCCAGTGAATGCCGTTTTGCTCAAAAACGAAATTCTTGAGTTAAAGCGAAAAGGAGCAACGATTTTGCTTTCGACCCACAATATGAATTCGGTGGAGGAGCTTTGCGACCAAATATCACTCATTGATCACTCAAATGTCGTGTTGCAGGGTCGCGTGGATGAGATTCGCAACCGTTATCGCACATTTACTTACCGCATCAAAGTTTTAGGCAACTCTTTCGAAACATCGCCCGACGACGGTTTTGTCGTGCTAGAGAAAAAAGAGAAATCATTTGGCATTGAGGTGAGAGTAAAGGCATCCGAAAATAGCACGTCATACGATTTGATTAAAATGCTGGTCGCGCGTCACGAAATCATCGCTTTCGAAGAGGAGTTGCCAAGTATGGAAGATGTTTTTATCAAAGTTGTGAATCCACAAAATATGATGAGCCATGAGTAAGATTAGTTTAATTATACGAAAAGAGTATTTGCGAAGGGTAAACAAAAAGTCGTTCCTGATTTTCACCTTTCTCACACCGATTTTGATTGCCTGCTTAGTGGCTGTACCACTGCTGCTTTCCACCATCAAAGATTCTGATGCAAAAAAAATTGGCGTCGTTGATGCAACTGGAAAATATGTAAATCTGCTCAAAAGTAATGAGAGTTACAACTTTGTGCCGTTTAGTGGCGATATGTCGAAATACAAAAACAACGAAGAGAGCGAATATTATGCCTTCTTGGTGATTGATGGCGATTTGTTATTACGGCCCGATAAAATCACATTGTTTGCAGATAAACAGGTAACTACAGATTTAAAAGGTTATATCTCTGATCAATTAAATAAAGCGTTGAGCAACGAGAAATTGGCGTCTTACAACATCCCAAATCTGAAAGAAATTATCAAAGAGAGTGAAATAAAGCTCGATATTCGCACCGTGAAATGGTCTGATGATGGCAAAGATAAGGCGGGTTCAGCGGAATTGGCCACTGCCATTGGACTCATTTCTACAGTAATGATCTACATGTTTATCTTTTTGTATGGTGCGATGGTAATGCGCGGTGTGATGGAGGAGAAGACTTCACGAATTGTCGAAGTGTTAGTTTCATCGGTGAAGCCCATTGAGTTGATGATGGGAAAAATTATTGGAATCGCCTTGGTCGGATTGACACAGTTTTTGCTTTGGGTAATTTTTTCTGGGGGATTGTTCTTTGTCATTGGTTTGATTTTCGGACTCAATAAAATGCCCGATACAACTGCGATACAAGGTATGAATCCTGCTATGCAACAGATGCCAAATAGCGAAGTTGCTGATATGATGAAGATGCTTGGTGGATTCAATTTTGGCGAGATCTTATTCTACTTTGTACTCTATTTCTTGGGTGGCTATCTGCTTTATGCTTCATTATTTGCTGCCGTTGGTTCGGCAGTTGATAGTGAAACCGATACGCAACAGTTTATGTTACCCATTACGATTCCAATAATCTTTGCACTTTATGCAGGTATGTATAGTGCACAGAATCCCGATGGTCCATTAGCATTTTGGTGTTCGCTCATTCCGTTTACTTCACCCATCGTGATGATGGTGCGTTTGCCGTTCGATGTGCCATTGTGGCAAAAGATCCTTTCATTATCTCTATTGATCCTTACTTTTATAGGTACAACTCGATTGGCTGCAAAAATTTATCGTACTGGTATTCTTATGTATGGTAAAAAGGTTAGCTACAAAGAGTTGTGGAAATGGCTGAAGTATTAGTTATTGAAACACCAGTTCATTTTTTATTTTAAATAAAACCTAGAGTAAATAATCAGACGATAATTCACTCTATATTCATGATTTTATATTTGAATAAATTAGAAAAACTGCAGGTTGAGTTTTTAAATTAAGTTCTAATAATGTCCATGAAAATGACAGATTGTACTTATTATGTAAATTATTACTACTAATTTTGCGGAATAAATATCTATAGGAAATTCTCATTTTAAAACTAATAATATGTTAAGCAAACGTCCATTTTATCTTTTTGCGATTGCTCTCTGCTTTTTTTTCATGTATGAAATGGGTAAATTATTCCCGCAATTCATTCAACAGTTCCAAAACAGGGAGGATTACCACATTATTCTTCCATTTTTTTCTGTAAGTTTTTTGCTTATTGCAGCTTTCATTACTCTGTATGCAGCAGTAGAAGTAAAATTGCCTGGTTTCGTTGTGGCTATTTTTATTGGTATACTGTCGAAGCCTCTATTTATGCCTATTATCGGGGATTCAGATATGTTGTTTATAATCATTAGTTTAGGTGCTGCACTTATCCTTTTCGGAGGAGGATTGGAGACTGAATTTCGTAATTTCAAAAAGATTTTTCTGAAAATATTTGCTTTGGCATTTCCAGGAGTAATCATAACTGCCTTTCTTTTTTCCATCAGTTTACTCTTTGTCTCAGCTGCTGTTGGAATGACAATATCAATCGCCACAGCTGTATTGTTAGGAGCATTGCTCTCTTCAACCGATCCGGCGGCTATTATTCCAGTTTTGAAGGAGTTGAAATTTAAGAATGGATTAACCAAGGACATTGTGGTTTCGGAGAGTGCAATGAATGATGTAACTGGCTCTTTACTGACCTTGGTATTTATTAGTATTGCATTGACTGTTCCTAATTTTACGTCGGTTAGTAGTTGGTTTGGTACACTTTTTTCGGAACATGGCGGTGAAGTACTTTTGAAACAATTTATGTTTGGTGTTATTTTTGGCTTTATCGGCTTTTTAGCTCTGTATATTCTGAAAAAGATTAAAATTGTATATCGCAAAGAGTTTCACGGCGATATCGTGTTCTTTATTTTTGTGCCAATCATGATTTTTACACTTTCCTTACTATTCGAGGGAAGTGGATTCTTAGCGGCATTTATTGCAGGTCTGTTGTTTAGTATGACAGATGATTTACATTTGTCGGAAGGCTTTTATGTAAATGTAACTGATGGATTTTTCAAACCAATCATTTTTATTTTATTGGGAGCGCTCGTCGATTTTAATGATCTATTCAACTATGCAGGTATTGGGCTGCTGATCTCGTTTGTATTTATGTTGATTTTGCGTCCATTAGTAGTTTTTGTAACGCTCGGTGTATTTACGAAAATAGGTGGTAACCGATTAACTATTAACGAACTTTTGTTTATATCATTCGTTCGAGAAACAGGTGCTATTCCTGCCGTAATGTTGGTAATGATCTCCACAAAAGCGATTCCTGGAGTCGAAGGTTTGGTCCCTATTGGTATGTGGGTAATTTTATCGACACTCATTTTCCAGCCCCTACTTACACCTTGGGTATGCAAAAAACTAAAAGTAGCAGTACCTATCAAAGCTAAATCGAAAATGTAACCGAGTTGATTTTGTACTATCGTAGCTCATAGAAAAATTATATCGAAAATGGGAGGGACAATGTGTGAGGGTACTGAAAAAATCCTCTTAACTTGAGTAATAAATTAGCAGCAAATATATAGGTAATATCCCCTTATATTTGCCCGCATGGCTGCCAAAATATACCGTACCGGCATTCTAATGTGTGGCAAAAAGGTGAACTATAAGGAGTTGTGGAAATGGCTGAAATATTAAATATTGAGTAACTGATCCCGATAATTATCGGGATTGAATAACTGAAAAGGCAATGCATCGGATTGATGGGTTGCCTTTTCTTGTACCACGATAAATGTGTGTTAAAATATTCTTTTAAACCGATACAAAAATAAAAACTAATTACCTGAGTTCGGGATAAGAAAGATTATAAATGATTAATAATCAATATTATCAATAAGGTAATAAGGTTGATGGCGGTATAAATTTCGATTTCTACTAAGGTTAAGACCTTATTTGCTAACTTTTTTAACCTTAGTAGCCGTGTTAACGAGTCTAATTTAGACCTTATTGCCTTATTTTTAAGCAGTTAGAGAATTAAATAACAAACTCTTATCCCGAACTCAGGTTAATTGTTATTTTTGTATCGGTTAGTCCGCTGGCCAATCCATTTTAGAAAATATTCAGAAAAGCGTAAACTTTTATAGTTCAAGTAAATACAATCAATAAAAACACAGTGGCTCAAAACAAAACCATACAGATTGACGACAAAGAGATTCTTATTTATTCTCATAACAATGAAGATTATATCTCACTTACCGATATGGCAAATAGCTAGATGGAGGAAGTTGTTATTATCAAATGGTTGAGTTTGAAAAACACGATTGAATACATCGGCGAATGGGAAGCAATGTATAATCCTAATTTTAATTATACCGAATTCGGTACAATTAAAAACACAGCTGGAGGAAATAATTTTGTGCTTTCGGTGAAACAATGGATAGACCGAACTGGCATTGGTTAATACAAACATAATATTTCAAGTCGATTGTTAGGCGTAAGATTCAAAATATAACTCACCGACAATCATACTAAAAGTGTAATCTGGAATTGTATTCATCGACAAAAATTGTTATTAAAATGGTTTTACTAAAAAATATAATAGTCACGGTTGTCATTATATTAGTAGCAATTGTTGCATATTCCATTTACGATTCAATAGATATGCCCGCTTCACGAACAGAATGGCCGCCACAAATTGCCGCCATTTTTCTAGTTTTATTTTACCTGACTTTCAGCTTACTAGGTATTTTTTCTCTATAATACAATTGAAAAAAATCAGCCAACTCCTTCTACTATACGGAGTCTTCGCACTACAAACAGGATTCTTATTTTACTTTTCCAAAGTAGAGAACACTATGCTAGCAGCGATCTTATTTAATCTAATATCATTAGCTGAGGCATTCATCTTATATCGTTACAGAACAAACAAGAATGCTAACGATTTGTAGCCGTCCGCTAAGCATCCGAAGCCGTCCGCAGAAAACTAATGATGGATTCCTCGTTTGAAAACAGACGCCGAATCCACTTTTACTATTTATTGACCGTTGGAAATGAATTAACTTGCAAAATACGAAAGCAGTTTCAAATTGAGTAATTATATTTGCATGATTGAAAAAACAATCAGAAGCAATCCCTCAACTATAATTTGTATTCAGATGAGCACAGAAGAGCTAAAACTTGCCATATTTCGTGAAGTCGATTCGCTTGATGGCAGCAAATTAAAAGAGTTGTATGGCATTCTCAAAAATTTTGTGAATAGCCAAAACAATGAAGAAGAATGGGATAATCTCTTAGAAGCAGAAAAAGAGGGGATAGAGGCTGCGCTTCAACAATTAAATGATGGCGAGGCAATATATCACTCAAGCGTCATTAGCCAAGCAAGAGAGAAATATGAAAACAAATAAACCAATTGTTTGGTCTATTCTTGCATCTTCCGATTTTAACCAAATACTCGATTATCTATTTCAGAAATGGAATAGTCAGATAGCTATTCATTTCATTGATTTAGTAGACAATCAATTACAAACTATTGCGCATCGACCCAAGCTTTATCCCGAAATCAACAAAAAGAAAAAGGTTCGCAAATGTGTAGTTACTAAGCACAACACGCTTTATTATCGTGAAACAAGTAATAAAATAGAGGTCGTCCGCCTTTTCGATAACAGACAAAACCCTAAAAAGCTGAGTTTTTAATTGATTGACAGCTTTCTACTCCCTAAAATAAACCCTTTTTACCCTTGAAGAGATAGATGTGATAATTTCGTAGGCAATAGTACCGAGCTTCTCGGCCATTTCGGTAACCGGAATATTTTCTCCAAAAATTATAGCAGAGTCACCCTCTTCGGCAGCGATGTCGGTGAGATCAATCATCGTGATGTCCATGCAGATATTGCCGATGATGGGCGCACGTTTGCCGTTCACCATTACTTCGCCCACGCCATTGCTAAGGTGACGATCGAGTCCGTCGGCATAGCCAATTGGTAAACAGCCAACGCGCGAATCACGGTTGAGAGTCCATTTGCGGCTGTACCCAACTGATTCACCAGCGGCGATGTGTTTAATTTGTAGAATGGTGGTTTTGAGTGTGCTGACACTGCGTAGTCCTTCTGCGCCAGATGCGCTGACACCGTATAATCCGATGCCCAGTCGCACCATGTCCATCTGACTGTCGGCAAATCGTTCGATACCACCCGAGTTGAGAATGTGGCGCATCGATTTATAACGAACGCCTTGTTCGAGCAAGTTGGCACTGGTGGTGAACATCTCAATCTGATGGTTGGTGTAGTCGTCGAATTGTTCGCTATCGCTGCCTGAAAGGTGTGAGAAAACTGATTTTACTTTGAGTGCAGATTGACTGCTGAGTAGGTTAGCAAGCTCTTCTATTTCGTTGGGTAGAAAACCAAGTCGGTGCATTCCCGAATCGATTTTGATGTGGATCGGGTAGTGGCTCAATCCCTGAATTTCTGCTGCACGAATCAATGCTCTCAACAGTTTGAAACTGTACACCTCAGGTTCGAGGTCGTTCGCAAATATCACTTGAAAGCTGCTGAATTCAGGATTCATTACCATTATTGGTAGGTAGATTCCAGCTTTGCGTAGTTCTGCTCCTTCATCTGCCACTGCCACAGCCAAATAATCGCAGCGGTGCTCTTGCAGCGTCTTTGCCAATTCATACGAACCTGCTCCGTAACCAAATGCTTTGACCATGCAAATCATTTTGGTGTTTGGTTGCAGCTTATTTCGGTAGAAATTGAGGTTGTGAACGATGGCATCGAGGTTTACCTCGAGAATGGTTTCGTGCACTTTTAGCTGTAAAAAGTCGGAGATTTGTTCGAAATGAAACTCACGTGCTCCTTTCACTAGGATGATTTCGCGCTGAAAATCAACTGATTCTCGCGACGTTAGAAAAGCCTCTGTAGTCGGATAAAACGACTTGCTCACTTCAAATAATGATGCGAAATCGGAGATGTTTTCACCAATGCCAATGAGGCGTTGTACGCCTTTTTGCTCAATGAGATTGGCGATTTCCCGATAAAGAGTTTTGGTATTTTTTCCTGTTTGTTGAAGATCCGAAAGGATTAATGTGCGTGATAAATCGGACCCTTGTGCACGACGAGCCAAAAAATCGAGTGCCAAATCCAATGAGTTGATATCGAGATTATAAGTGTCATCAATGATTAAGCAATTGTGAATTCCCTCTTTCACTTCGAGTCGCATGGCCACCGAATGAAGATTCTTCATTTTCTCCCGAATGACATTGGGTTGAATGCCCAAATAAATCAGTGTTGCCAGACAATGAATGGCATTTTCGATGTTTGCATCTTCTGTGAAAGGAATTTCACAATAATCTTCAATCACCGAGAGATAGTTGTAATGAATGACTGTTGATTGCTCTTTTTTAGCTATTGATGGTAAATATAGCGCTACATCTTTCCGTTTTCTTGACCAAGAAATTAGATTTTTGCATTTGACTTCAGATTCAATTGCTTTGCGAATCAATGGCTCGTCGTATTCAAAAATGAGTGTTTCAGTGTTTTCGAAAAGTTTTAATTTCTCAAGACACTTTTGTTCCAAAGAAGAAAAACCTTCCTGATGAGCATTACCTAGATTGGTAAATATTCCGATGGTTGGTGCGATAATCTTCTCCAATTGTTCCATCTCATTGGGTTTTGAAATGCCTGCTTCGAAGATAGCCAGTTCAGCATCTTTGTCTAATTGCCAAACGGAAATAGGAACTCCGATTTGAGAATTATAACTTCTTGGTGAGCGAATGATGCGTTTATCTTGATTGAGAAGTTGGTAGAGCCACTCCTTGACTACTGTTTTGCCATTGCTTCCAGTGATGCCTATCGTTGGTATGTCAAATCGTTTGCGATGGAAGGCTGCGATTTGTTGAAGTGCAGATAATGTGTCGTTTACAACCAATAAATTTGCTTCGATTAAGTCTTGCGGCAGTTTACACTCTTTATTGATGACGAAATTTCGAACCCCTTTATCGTAAAGCTCAGAAATATATTTGTGTCCGTCGTTTTGTTTGGTTTTGAGAGCAAAAAAAAGAGTTTCTTGAGGAAATGAGAGAGAACGACTATCCGTTAGAAGTATCGAGATTGTACCCGATTGAAGTCCTGAAACATTCAGATGAAGTATTTGGGCAATTTCGTGGATAGAGTAGGTCATTTCTATTCAAATGATTTGAGTTGCTCGTGGAGCTGATTTATTTCAGCTGATACTGCAAAGTAAGGCGATTTTTTGGATAGTTGTTTCAATTTTTGAAGGTTTTGCTCCAAAAAATGTTTGTATGTTTCTGATTTCGGATTGTATGGTCGATGAGCCAATCCTTTTTGCACCGTTTGCCATTCTGTCATCAGTTGGTTCGACTCTTTCGAAATCTGTGTTTCGGCGAATCGACTCCAAATATAATCAATCGTTTGGTTGGATGGGTGAATCATATCCTCAGCATAAAAACGATAATCGCGCAATTCATCCATCACTATTTCGTAAGCAGGAAAATAGCAGCAACAGTCAAATTCGATCATCAATTGATGGATCGCCAATAACAGTGTCGCTTTACTGAGTTGGTTTTCGTGAGCACCATCTTTCCAATGACGAATAGGACTAACGGTGAACAGAATTTGTATATTCGAATTAATCTCACGAAGAGTGTCAATCAAAGTTTTCCACTCACTCACTATTTTTTCAACACTTATGCGCTCTCTCTTGAATGTCTTTTCAGGCAATTTATGGCAATTGCTTACAACAGCTCCTGACTCTTGTAAAAAGTAAATAAAAGCTGTTCCAAAAGTAAAAATGATTCTATCTGTTTCACGCAACCAGTTAGAGGAACTCACCATCCGATCATTAATCTGTCCTAGGCAATCTTGAATGTTAACAGATGAGAATCTAGAGTGATGGGAGAAGCTATGATATGTACCTTGATTCTCAAATAAATCAGATTCTGAGAATACACGTTGATTGATTAAATCCATTACTGCCGATTTTACTGACAGTGGATTATACAGGATTCCAAATGGATTGATATCGACCTGAAATTTATAGTTCGTGAGTTTTTCTCCCATATTTTCAGCAAAACAAGAGCCAAATAACATCAGTTTTTCACTGTAATCAATTGGTGTAGGAGAGGGAATGATGGAAACGGGTGTCTGAAATTGCATCTCGATAGTTTAAACGAAAAAGGAAGCTAAATGAAAATTTAACTTCCTTAATCTATTTCAAAATCAAATATATTACTTTTTATGCAGAATCTTCTTTATCGAACTTTAAAAGTGAAATTTATGCAGTATAAAGATGAAACGCAATCAGCATAATCATAAATATCATCATGTAGATATTGATGCTAATGAATGACTTTCTGAAACTTAGCTCTTCTACATTCCCAAACGATAGTTTTACAAAGAAGGCGATAAACAAGATGTTTAAAGCAAAAATAGCAACAAAGAATGCCCATGAAATCTGAACCAAAAACAACGGAACAATGATAGACGAAAACGAAGTAGCCACAATCCACGAGAAAATCACTAATTTCAACATTTTTGGATTGATAGTCTGATTGATCGTTGGAAAACCGGCCTCTTCATATTGCTTCCCATATTTAAACATCAACAACCAAAAGTGAGGAATCTGCCAAATAAACATGAAGAAGGCTATGAAGATGGCTGTCGGATCCAATATATTACCACCAGCACCGCACCAACCAATCAACACTGGAATGGCTCCAACCATTGAGCCGGGAACTACTGCAAATGGAGTTACTCGTTTCAGCTTTGTGTAAATTAGATTGTACCACACAATGTTGCTCAGTCCGAGCAACGCCGTAATCGTTCCGAAGAAAAAATACAAACATGCAGTTCCTAAAAGAATAAATATCAGTGAAATCTGTAAACCAACCTTCGAACTCATCTCTCCAGTAGGAATGGGACGCATTTTGGTACGCTCCATCAAGGCATCAAATTCACTCTCTTGCCATTCGTTTAGCGCACTTGCTCCACTAGCCAGCAGAAATACACCGAGAATCATCAGCAACAGTTTGGCATCTACACTATGAGTATAGACCACATAACCAGTTACCGCAGTAAAAGCTACAGCGATTGAAACTCTGTATTTAATGAGAGCCAAAAGTGATTTTAACGAAACTTTACTCATTTCAATGTTTTCAGATAGTCGCTAATCTCTTTAACCTCGTTTTCTTTGATAATATCTTTGTAAGACTTCATCATGCCTGGTACATACCCAGTAACAACCTCTTTGTTCGGATCGTAGATGGAGCTTTTGATGTATTTGTCATCAACCGTCACTTTTTGTGGTTTACCATCAATAGTAACGTCAACGGATGTTCCGTAAATTCCTTTGAATGTAGGTCCAACAGATTTAGATCCGTCGATTGAGTGGCAAGCAACACAGCCGTTTTTCTCAAGGACTTTAAATCCATTGTTGCTCGGTAACGCTTTACGTACAGGTATCGCTGCAATCCATTTATCATAATCCTCTTGTTTCACGATTTTGATGATACCGTGCATATAGGAGTGACTAACACCACAATACACCGTACAGAAAAGGTCGTATTCACCAATTTCTCCAGGAATAAACCAACTGTAGTTATTTTTACCCGGTACTACGTCTTCTTTTATTCTGAATGATGGTACAGAAAATCCATGAAGCACATCAGGTGAAAACAAATCTATTTTGACTGGTTTATTGATTGGCAAAAGCAAAGTATCAGCAAACTTATTGCCAGGATATTGAAACTCCCATTTCCACATCTTGCCAATGGCAACGACACGCATCGCATCTTTTGGAGCTTGACGCATCGGTAGGAATCCTTCCCAACCCATGTAAAACATGATGAGTACGAGTATCATTGGAATCGTAATCCAAGTGATCTCTAGTGCGGTATTGTCTTTTATTTGCACCGCATGTGGATGTCTTTTTCTACTGTATCGGATGACAAAGTAGATCATTAATGCCGTTAATGCAACCAAAAAGAAGAGCGATACTCCCAATATAAATAAGAATGCATTATCTACACCGTGAACAAAGTTTGATGCGTTTGAAAACATATTTGTATAATTTAAGTAACAAGATTTTTAATTTCGTAACAAATCACATTTGATTATTACAGAATACTAACGGTAATAATAGTCAATCAGAGTGATTAATACTATTAGAATATAAAGGATAAACACTGAAATTACCAGAATTTTTAGAAGTAACCCTTCATGCTTTAAGTGCATAAAATAGGCTATAACGAAATAACTTTTGACCCCTGCAATCAACAACGCAACGGTTAAGGTTAAAGTGCCAAAATCTAACTCTGTAATGGTAATGGTTGCAAAAGTAAAGAACATTAGCAAAACCAATATTTTACCTAAAAGCATATAATCTGTTCCGCTGTGTTCAACTGCGTGAGCATTTTTGTTTGACATATTCTTAGATTTTATATTACGAAATTAAATACAACAATGGGAAAAGGAAAATCCAAATCAAATCCACTAAGTGCCAATAAAGGGCTCCATTTTCTAACAAGACAAAGCGATCATTGTTGATCTTATTACTTTTCACTTTCACAAAACAGACTGTCAACAATATCATACCGACAATAATGTGAAATGCATGCAATCCAGTCATGAAAAAATAGAGGCTAAAAAACAGTAAGTGACCTCTATCTAATCCGTCCATCAATTCAGAGCCCGGATATAATCCGTGGTGGAATTTTGCACCCCATTCGATGTATTTGTTAAACAAGAAGACAGCTGCCATTAATAGCGTTAGACCAATCATAATCAACGCTAATTTTTTATTCTGTCTTTGCACTGCCGTCAATGCCATGGCGATAGTCATACTACTAAAGAGTAGGGCAATTGTATTTATTGCACCGATTGTAACACTCAATTCTAAACTTCCTTCGTGAAAGTTTTGATGGTATTGTAAACGGTACACAGAATAGACTAAGAAAAGACCCCCAAACAAAAGAAGTTCGGTAAAGATAAAGAGCCACATTCCTAATTTTGACCCTGCGTCATCTCTGTGCTCATCGTGATGTGCTATATGTTCACTCATAATTCAACTATTACTTATTTATAATCGTAAGGATTTTCTTTAATTACTGGAGCTTCATCGAAATTTTCGAGCGATGGAGGAGAAGGTAAAGTCCATTCTAATGTTGAACCACCCCAAGGATTATCTGGTGCTTTTTCACCTGAACGTGCTCCTTTTACGAGATTCCAAACCATCATAACCAACCCGAAGGCTAATATAAAACCGCCAATAGATGAGAATATCTGAGCAGGTTGGAATTCAGCTGGGTAATCATAATATCTGCGAGGCATACCTTGCATTCCAATCACAAATTGAGGAAAATACAAAATATTGAACCCAATGAAATTGATGACAGCTGCAATATTTGCAATCTTGATATTATACATTCTGCCATACATTTTAGGCAACCAGTAGTGAATTGCGGCAAAGAAGGCAAATCCCATTCCACCAAAAATGATGTAGTGGAAGTGAGCTACCACAAATGCAGTGTCGTGTACTTGTACGTTTGTAGCTACTGAACCTAACAAGAGGCCTGTTGTACCACCAATAATAAACAAGAAGATAAAAGATAACGCATATAAAAAGGGTGGTTTTAAATCGATAGAACCTTTATACATGGTTAAAATCCAGTTGAATACCTTTATCGCACTTGGTACTGCAACGATAAATGTCAACAAAGAGAAAAACCAACGTGCATTTTCGCTCATTCCTGATGTGTACATGTGGTGTCCCCAAACAAGGAATCCAACGCCTGCAATAGCTAAACTCGATAATGCAATGGCTTTGTATCCGTAAATTTTCTTCTGACAAAAAGTAGGAATAATTTCCGTTATGGCACCCATTGCTGGCAATATCATTACATATACGGCAGGGTGGGAGTAGATCCAGAAAAGGTGTTGAAACAAAATCGGGTCACCACCCAAAGCAGGATCAAAGAATCCGATTTTGAAAAGACGTTCAGCTATAAGCATCACCAATGTGATACCAATGACAGGTGTTGCTAACAATTGAATCCAAGCCGTTGCATACAATGACCATGGGAACAATGGCATGTTGAAGAATTTCATACCCGGTGCACGCATTCTGTGAACGGTTACGATAAAGTTTAAACCTGTTAAGATTGAAGAGAACCCGAGTATAAATGCTGCTGTGGTAGCCATGATTACACTTGTTCCTGTAGATGAACTATATGGCGCATAAAATGTCCATCCAGAATCAGGAGGACCTGCTTTCATGAATTGAGACACTACAGCTAGAATGCTACCAGTAATGTAAAGATACCATGAAAATAGATTTAATTTTGGAAACGAAACGTCTTTTCCACCAATCAAAATAGGTAAAAAGAAATTGCCGAATACCGCTGATAAACCGGGAATTACAACCATGAAAATCATAATAATTCCATGTACTGTGAAGACACCGTTATAGGTTTGAGCTTTCATTATTGTTTCACCGGGCGTTAAGTGTTCAACTTTCATTGTTAAACCTAACACTACACCAACAAAGAAAAACGTCATTACACCGTACATGTACATGAGCGAAATCCTTTTGTGATCCATCGTAGTTAACCAAGACATAATACCGGTATATTTACCTTTATGCTCCAGATAACTTACATATTCTACTTTTCCAACTCCATTACTCATTGTTAATCAATTTTATTGTTTCTTTTTTGGTTTAATTATATAGATAAAGAGAAATGATAGAATAAAGAATACAATCAATATTCCAGCAATTTTAATTACATCTAATCCGAATTTTTTTGTGCCATCATCGTAACTGTAACACAGCAAAAGCACTTTTTGAATCGATGGTCTAGATTGTTCTTTGTTTGCCTCAGCGATAGCTAATTTAAAATCGATTGGCAAGTAGGTGATACCATAGAGGTAACGAGTGATTTTTCCTTGAGGACTTATTGCGATGATCGCTGAAGGATGAACAAAATCCAACCCTACGGCTTTGGTAATAAAACCCGTTTTTGTGGTAATGTCAAATATAGTGGTGCTATCCGTTGTCAGAAAAATCCAACCATCACCTTTACCTTGCGAATATTTTTCAATAAATCGGTTTTTCTTCTCTTTCGCTTTTTCAGGAGTATCTCTGAAATTAAAGCTAATCGTGATCACCTGATAATCTTTGCCTAATACTAAATCTGATTTTTGAATCACGGTGCCAACTCCATCAAGCAGTGGACTACAAAGACCCGGACAATCGAAATATACAAACGACAGAATAGTCGGTTTATTTATTAGTTGACGTAGTGTAACTGGTTGAGACTTTTCGTTTACAAATTTCAAATCAAGCGGAATAGTATCACCCAAATGCTCAATAATACCAACCTCAGGCGATTGATCTATTTGGGCATAAGAGCGCAGTGGCAATGCAAGAATAGTAATGAGTAATAGAAAATGTCTGATCTTCATAAGGCTATTTTTTTCCTAAGTCAAATAATTTTTTCAAATTCAAAAGCATGTAGATGAAGAATCCAATTACAATGCTTATTCCCGAAAAATAGGTAATTAGAATCCACCAAGGCGCCTTTTTCATCACGTTAAACATCGAGCGCTCTTTGGTTAAACTTGGAACATCGGTTGGAATTCCCAATTTCATTTTACTTTGAGATTCCACTTCTCCGTATGCCTCGTTGCTAATCTTAACGATTAATTCTACATTACCTTCTTTGTCTCCCGGTAGTTCTTTTGGAAAATTGAAGCTAATCACCCCATTTGCATCCGTTCTACCAGATTTTTCAATTTGCAGATTTCCAAATCTTCTTTTAGCAAAAAGAGAAACTTCGGTCTCTTTTAGAGCTACAACTCCCGTTTTCTCATTCGCTTTTACGTCCACTGTAACTTTATTGCTCTTTTCATCAAAAGAAACATTGATTTTGACCAACTTACTTTTCTCAGGATCTGTCTTCGATACTACTTGAACATATCCTTTGTGAAAACTTCTGATAAAAGCAATTGCTTTCCAACGATCCGTCTCAGACAAGATGTTTTTGAAAGAAGGCATCACACCTCTACCTGTGTTCAATATATAAAACAATTCACCATCTGTCAGGTTATGTGTTTTATCACCAGCTAAATCAGGTGGAGGAGGTGTCAAGGTTTTCATGAAGTTTCCTTTGCCCGGATTACCGTGGCATGAAACGCAATTTTTCGTAAAAACCGATTCGCCTTCTTTGGTTGCTCCTGCATCAAAAACAACATTGCTATTTTTCGATTTTTGAGCTTCAGGTACATCCCATCCTTGAGCAAAAGCTGGAATAGATAATACCGTAATCAATAGGAAAGATATACTAATCTTCAAATTAAATTTTCTTCTAAGCATAATTAGGAATTATTTATGTGTTTCTTCGAATTCTTCTATTGTCTCTTGAACCGGTATAATAGGCACCACTTTCGACAAGATGGTGATAATTAGCAACACCAATACAAACGGTGCAAAATTTATCAGAACCTCGGTGAGAGTCGGGGTGTAGATTTTGAAATTTAACGGTACATTTTGAATCGGAAGGAAAGGGTGCTCCATTGTTGGCACTACAATAATATAACGTTTAAACCAAGCGCCAATAAACACAGCTATTGCAATAAACAACATTGGTTTTGGAGTTCTCATTTTCTTGAACAACAATAGAATAATAGGTATAACTAAACCACCTAATTGAACCGCCCAAAATAATAATGCATGATTGCCTACAAACAAATCGTGAATATGAAGAGCATCAAATTTTTTCATTTTGTAACCCGGTACCATATACTCATTCAAATTGAAGTAAAGGTAAACCAATGAAACCAAAACCAACAGTTTCGCCATTTTATCGAAATGAAAGTCGGTTAAATAATCTCCCAACTTATAATTGAATCGGTAGAAATACATGGCAATGATAACACCAGCACAACCTGTGACGAATGCACCCGTCACGAAATATGGACCAAAAATAGTAGAATCCCAACCAACACGCAAGGTGCTTGCGAAAAGCCATGATGTAACAGTGTGGATGCCAAAAGCAACAGGGATGATGAAAATTGAAATTGCACGAATCATTTTTCTTACCAAAGCGACTTGTTCGGCTGTACCTTTCCAATTCAAAGATAAAAGTTTGTAGATTTTGCTTTGCAATGGTGTGATATTGTCAATTTTATCGTGACAAATTTTCAAGTCGGGGATCAACGGAATGAAAAGATAAAGTGTGCTGAGTAACACATACACGGTTACCACAGTAACGTCCCAAATTATAGGCGATTGTATTCTGCCATACATGAACACATTTAATAGGCGTTCGGGATGTCCCATATCCGATACAATTACCAAACCTGCTACCGCAGCAAATGCCAATGCAATGATTTCGGCAATTCGGGTAATGGGTGTAATCCATTTTTGCCCCGATAGACCGAGTACAGCACTGATTAACATTCCAATTAAACTTGCAGCCACGAAGAATACAAAGTTGGCGATGTACATTCCCCAAGAGACATAATCTCTCAATCCTGTAACACCTAAACCTTCACGTAACTGAATTGTATATGCATAAAGACATATTACCAATGAAATACCTAAAATGCCCATCCAAACCACAAAACTTTTGTTCATACGAATTGAACGAAGAAGGTCGGAGGTGATTTTATCTGCTTTTGAATGATCTAACATATATTTATCTTTTAAACATTGCTATTTTATCGAAGTCATTATCCTAAATGCTCGGCTGCTTCTTCTTTATCTTTCTCTTGAAATGGGTATTCTTTGCCCTTTGGAGGTAGGTAGTAAACGCGAGGTTTAGTTCCCAATTCTGGCATCAAAGTATAGCCACCGTTGTCTTCCAACAGTTTTTTGAAACGTACAGTCTCTTTGGTAGTTCCGTTCGTTACTGCATCTTCGTTTTCATCTCCAAAATAGTAAACGCCATTTGGACAAGCAGAAACACAATATGGTAATTTTTCTTCGCGTAATCTATCAGCGCTGAAAAGACATTTGCTTACTGTCCCTTTTCTTTGTGGAACGTTCAATTCTACGTTGTAAACCAAATCTTTGTCTTCTTCTTCATGAAGAGGATCAGACCAGTTGAATATACGAGAGCTATAAGGACAAGCCGCCACACAGAAACGACAACCGATGCAACGTTCGTTGTCGATCAATACAATTCCATCTTGACGTTTGAAAGTTGCATCAACAGGACAAACTGGCACACAGGGTGGATTGTCGCAATGTTGACAAGGTTTTGGCATATAGTAAGCAGGCGTATTTTTGGTTTCCTGCATCTTCAATACATTGATGTGGTGTTGTTCGGGACGAAGGTGGTGAGCATCTTGACATGCAGCCATACATTTGCGGGCATTTCTACATTTCGAAAGGTCAATCACCATTACCCAACGTTTACCAGCCAATCCTTCTCTTCCGTGTTTTTGTAAATAAGCTAAATCTTCTGCTTTTGGTTTACTGACGGCAGATAATGCACTTTTCTCAACTTCCATCAACTCGTTTTCAGCTGTAAGAATCTTGACACGATCGCTAGCCTTCTTTTTTTGATCGTAGTTGATACCTGCCATAATAGCAGAACCACCCAATACCGACCCCAAGCCTACAACTCCAATTTGTTGTAAAAAATCTCTCCTCGATTTTTTTGTGGGTTTTTCTTCGTTTGAACTCATTCTTATATCAGTTAAGATTTGTAAGTTTTATTTTTATGTGGCGCAAAGATAGGTATAAATTATAATTGCTCTAAATTATAAAGTGAAAAAATACTCTATTTTATAACATGTTTTGGCGCTATTTTTGGCAAATAATGTAGCAAAATGGCATTTAAAATAGATAAATCGTTATCATCTGTTTTTAGTGTAAGAATTTTCTAAATAAGGTAAGTGGTTAATTCTAAAGCCAAAACAGAAATGATTGTGTCTGTTTTTTAAAGAAGAGTGTCAAAAAGAGTTTTGATTTCATTCTTATAAATGCCCCCTTCGTGTAGTTTGGTATTGCCATCATAAAAGGTAGGTACATAATAATAATCGAATGAATCGGCACGCTCTACTTCTACTAATTCGTTCACCAATTCAATCTCTATTTGATTGTATTTTGCATCTTCTTTTTTGATCTCATCGATAAATCGAAGTGCATTTTTGCAGAAAGGACAATTGGGTTGGATAAAGATTGTCAGATTTTTCATTGTGAGTTTTTGTTTTATAAGTAATGCTTTAGAAACGACATTGGCAGACGATTTGTTCACACAAAAAAGAGCAAACCAATAGAAATGATGAATTATTTCTTTATTTAGCGATTATTTCGTTCGAAATGAAGCGTTGTGAGTTATTCATTTGTAGATTGACCAATATATTACTTACCTTTGCAGCCTTTTTGGAAAGACCGAAAAGAGATTTTACGAGAAGTCTTCAGATAATTGCATAAAACAGAGAGTAACACATGAAACGTATTAACGAATATAAGAAGCTATTTAACGTTGAATCGAATACTGATTTGAAACAACTGAAAACCACCTATCGATCGTTGGTTAAAGAGTGGCATCCCGACAAATTCTCGAATGATCCTGTCATGAGCGAGGAAGCTGAGAAGAAAAGCCGACAAATTATTGATGGATATCATTTTTTGGTCAGCATCGCACCCGAAACCATCTCTGCCAGTGCCGAAGAGTATAACGCAACGATAGAATCTGGGATTGACAATTTTATCTTGAAAGGAATTACCCTTGAAGTTCTGTTTATGGACGGCTCAAAGTATGAGTATTTCGGTGTAAACAAAAATGTGTACACTAAATTTATCAATGCTGATAAGCCTTTGCGATTTGCTAAACGCAATATCTTCAACTCATATTTGTATCGGAAAGCCAAAAGAGGGATTGAAGTAGCGTAGTTAGTACTAAGAATAAATTCACAAAGAGCCTCGCAAATAAATGCGAGGCTCTTTGTGTTTAAACTCGTCAAACGGGAATTAGCAGAGCTAAATCTCGATGGAAGGTTTCGTTTTGCCAAACCTAACAGGTTTCAAAAACCTGTTAGGTTTATTCTATCCTATCAATCACCGACGATTGCAAATGATACATTCCGAGAAGCGGGTGCAGGAGCCTGACCGCCGCAGGCAGGCTTTGCTTTTAGCACTGATACCGTTAGTATCGGTACGAGGACGCTACGACAAACGAATGCGCTACGGTTTTTTTTAGGCTACGATGAATGAGAGACGGATTAAATAGGTGTAATCTTTGGACCATATAAATAGAAATCAAATGCACGCAATAATTTTCTAATGTTTGTATGTGAGTTGCTATATTCTTTGTTGTTTAAGATTTCATTTAAAACAACAATATCATCTTGCATAGGCATAACTTGAGTTAATTGCGAAACCCAATATTTTTTCTTTTCAGGTGATATAGAGTCATCATGTATAATTTTATTTAAGAAAAATCCAACATGAATTTCTTCTTCAAATACTTCATTTAGTAAGTCGACATACTCCCCCGTCAATTCATGATTTTTATTCTTTTTGTAAGATTCTTGAAATTTCTCTAGGTGCTTATTGAACTTTTGAGTGTTATCAATTAGCAATTTATATAAGGGACTTGAGATGTCTACACTCTCTGTCTTCTCTATAGATTCAATTCCTTTTGTAATAATATCAATATTGTTTTTTAAAGATTCATTCCCTAATTTTGAAGCCTTTTTTAAAAGTGCATTAAGCTGTCCTAAATCTTGTGTTTTTCTTATCATAAACCAAAATGGTGCATTAGTATTGTTCTTTGGTATATTCCAAGCACTAACGATAAATGACCACGACTGGTGAGCTGTAAAAAGAGTTCCTCTATCTAAGATCTTTAAATCGTAAAAGTCAATTGAAAAAGCATTGTAAACAGATTTGATTGTTGGTAAGTCTAACTGCTTTGAAGTCAGAAGTCCATTTGCAGTAGCAATATCTGCATAGAATTGTTCTTTATATTGAGTAAATTCAGTTCTTAGGAATTGAGGGGAGATTGGGATTGCGTTTGGTGTATCACTACTTACAACTCTAACATTAAGTGTATTTGCGCCATCATTTACTTTCTTCAAGCATACAGGATTTGCTTGTTCAAGAGCATTGATAAGATAAACAACATCGTTCTTTTTAGGAGCAATATTAAAACTTTGAAATTTTTTTGTCCATTCTGGCAGATCTCTTGGAATTTCCGGTAGAATTAAAAACAAAGAAGTTAATAATGTTTTTTGTTCATTTAAATCATTAGTATTGTTTACTCTATTGTATAAATCATCAATAAGCACATTCCTATCTATTTTTATACCAATAAGTTCGGGTACTTTTTGCAAATACGGTTTAAAATTTATTGACTCGCCAATAAGTTTAAGAAATTTGCTAACTTCTTGAAAAAATGAAGCTGTTATTTCATAGGACAGCCCCAAACCATTATGAAGTCCGTGAGCTCTACTCGTTATAATTATTTGAAATCTATTTGATAAGTCTAATATCTCTGTAATATGTTTCTCATAATCAGTTATACCATTGACTAAAAAAGCAGTCACGGCAGAGGATTGTCTTAATAAATTTCTAAAATCGTGCAATATCTCTGAAGCTGTTTTGTATTTTGCTTCTTCATTTTCCTCTTTAAAAATAACTTGTTTACCAAAGGCTTGTATTAAAACTGAGTTCATCGCTAATTCAATGGAAGACCCAATTAGACCAATTTCGGCAGCATATCTTACACTTTCAACTTTTAAATCATCACGACGAAATGTGCAAATTCCTATTTGAGCGAGTGCAAGAGCTTCAATACTTGCCTCAATTAGTCTGATACTGTCTTTTTTAAGAAGTTTAGGCATATTTGTTATTATATGTTTTATTTATAGTGAAATACTGGTGAACTTGCAATTCTTTTTTCTCGTCCCTTCGGATAGTTATACCGTAAATTATATGTGTCCGTTAGCGAGAATTTGCAATCTCGCTTTTTGCGATTATAAGGAACTGTGTTCCGATAACAAATTTATTATCTTTTCGCATTATAAATGCTAATATGATATAGAAAACGTGAGCACAGATCCCGCCAACGGAAGGCATTATGTCTGATTGATTTTACCTCTCTTTCACCACCCCACAAACTTACAAATAAACCTTAAATATTTACATACAAAATAAAAAATAGTTGAGGTGAATACTACAACTATTTTATGCAACGTTCTATTTGCGAGGCTCACAGCGGTTAGTCTCTATATAGTAAAGCCGATGAGTAGATACAAAAAGACCCACCGAATATCGTCGGCAGGTCTTAGAGCGTGAAAGTAGGAGGGTGTTTTGTTGCGTATCGAAGTATCTATTGCACGATGCGTGCTACAGGGTTCGATACTGTTTGTTGGTCGTTGCTGCCTATGGCTACCACACGACACCAGTATTTGGTGCTCGACTTCAAACCTCTTATCACATACTCCGATTTGGTGGAGGCATTGCTCACCCACACGCTGTCGGGTAGGAGTGGATCGGCGGTGTACTGAAATAGGTACGACCGCACACCAGCTACACTGCTGCAAGCAACGATAATTTCGCCGATATTGCCACCATCGCTAAGGCGCACATTCTCGGGTTGTCCCAGCTCTACGGTCGATGAGCGCTCTTTGCTTATATCGAAGCCCGAGCTCAGCAAGATAGAGCGGTTGCCATTGGCTGCCATCTCTGCATAGCGCCCCAAGGAGTGCAACGTGTCGATCAAGATTTCTCTTTTCTCGTTTTTGATGGCGATTTTCGTTCTGTCGCCCGACTGTGCAGCCGTCAGTGCGGTGCGAAAACTGTCTAAAATAGCCTGTACACTAGCGAGCGAAGGTGTTGGCTCAGAGAAACTGGGGTTTTCGGTCATTGCCGAAATAGGATTTTGAGCTTTGTTGCTCAGTTCTGCATCCGGCATCCTGTCGTATGCAAAAATAATTTTCGAGTTGTTCATTTGTGTTGATTTTACATTGTTGATTGTATTGTTTCGTTTCACCCACTACTTTCCATCTTTTTTGATAAAACTTTCAAATATATGTTTTTAGTATGTATATAGTATTCAGAAATACTATATTTATAAATACTTAACAAATCAAGTACTGAATTCGTGAAAGAAAATAAATCTTCGAATAGTGCAGATCAGATCGTGAAGCGTGGGATGCAGCAAGCGGATAATGCACTAGTGCAGAGCGTGAAGTAATGCGAAATAGCTGTCTCAAGCTGATTGCGACCTGAGGTGTATGTGATAGGAGATTTGTCTCAGACTTGTCTGTCGGATGTAATGAGGCGATCGGGTCGCACAATGCTTCTTGCATTGCATTCTACACATCGCCAATTGTATGGAATGAAACGATGATTGTATGAAATGAAATGCTTGATGTGTGAATGTAAATGACCTTTGTATGCAATGTCACGAGCATTTACTTCCATGCAAAGCTCTTTGTGTGAAATGCAAAGGGCTTTGCATTTTTTGTTTTCGACAATGCGTGGAATGTAATGGACTTTGTCTTCTATACAAAGCGTATTTACTTCCATGCAAACGGCATTGCATTCTATGAGTTTGTCGTTGTTTGTATTTTTTTTGGCTTTGTCTTTCATGCATTCGACATTGTATGTGATACAAAGCCCTTTGTCTTCTATGAGATTGTCTTTGCGTGTAATACAAACGGCTTTGCATTCAATGCAAAATACTATTATTGTAATATGTAGAATTTTATGATATTATTATTTTATTGATATAGTATGTATAGGTATTTTGATTAACTGTTTGATTTATGATTGAATGTGTACATTTACACTTCTTAAACAGCTAAGTAGCTTCGTTCTGTGGGACTTGTGTGTTTGATGGAGATTGTGCAATTTCGTAGGTATAGCTTGTCACGCTTTGCGGGAGCAGATTTTGGAGCACATGGGTTTCAACCCTGTGCGAAAAAAAAGGAAGCCAAACAATGTTTAGCCTCCCTTTTGTATGAGATTAGTGCATTTGAGTACGGTAAATTATTTCTTCATCAAATACGCTTTGAATCCGGCGAAATCTTTGCCCAATTCGATGCTCTGTTTCGTACCTTTCATAAACTCTTGTAGCTTTTGTGGAATCTCCACACTCACTCCGATGATGCGTTCTACCGTTTCGAGGAATTTAGCAGGGTGTGCCGTTTCGAGGAATACGCCTGTTTCGTTGGGTTTCAATCCCTCTTGCAGCGCTCGGTAGCCTACAGCGCCGTGTGGGTCGAGCAAGTATTTCGTATCGCGGTAGGTGTTGGCCACTGTTTCGGCGATTTGTTCGTCGGTGTAGCTGCAACTGCTGATTTCACTTTTGATAGCTTCCCACGAGTGGTCGTAAAGGTCGAGAACGCGTGCAAAGTTGCTCGGGTCGCCCACGTCCATCGCATTGGCAATGGTCGAAACGGAAGGTTTCGGAGTATAAACGCCAGTGTTGATGTATTGCAGGAAAATATCGTTGCGGTTGTTGGCTGCAATAAATCGTTTGATCGGCAATCCCATTTTTTTGCCAAACAGTCCAGCAGTGATGTTGCCGAAGTTGCCACTCGGTACGCAGATGACCATCTCTTTTTCTTTGCCCATCTTCTTCAATTGCGCATAAGCGTAGAAGTAGTAGAACGCTTGTGGCAGGAATCGCGCTACATTGATGGAGTTGGCGGAGGTAAGATTTAGTTTTGCATTCAACTCTTCGTCCATAAAGGCTGATTTGACCAATGCTTGACAATCGTCGAACGTGCCATCTACTTCCAAAGCGGTAATGTTTTGTCCCAACGTAGTGAACTGGCACTCTTGAATCGGACTCACTAAACCTTTTGGATAAAGCACATACACGTGAATGCCTTTCACACCGAGGAATCCGTTGGCCACGGCACTGCCCGTATCGCCCGACGTTGCTACCAATACGTTGACATCGGTTTGTCCCTCTTTTTTGATGAAATAACCCAACAAGCGCGCCATAAAGCGACCGCCCACATCTTTGAAGGCTAGGGTAGGGCCGTGGTACAACTCAAGGCTATAAATTCCTTCGCTTACGGGAACAACTGGCGCATCGAAGTTAAGTGTGTCATACACAATGGCTTTGAGCGTTTCTGCATCGATGTCTTCACCGAAAAACGCATCGGCCACGGTGTAAGCAATCTCTTGAAACGAGAGTTTGTCTATGTTTTCGTAAAACTCAGCCGGAAGGGTTTTGATCTTCTCGGGCATAAACAGACCACGGTCGGCGGCCAATCCTTTCACAACGGCTTCTTGCAGCGAGGCCGGTGCGACTTGTTTGTTGGTGCTGTAGTATTTCATTCTTTTATATAAGAAGTTATAGAAGTTAAAGGAGTTATCGCTTCGCTTATATGGAGTTAAAGAAGTTAAGGAGTTATCGCTTCGCTGAGAAGTTATAGAATCTCATTTATTGATTTAGTTATTGTTGTTGGATATGCTATGTAATAATATTGTCTTTACCCCTAAATCCCCTGAAGGGGACTTTTGCAGAGGCGTAATTTTGAAAAGTTGATCATTGATAAACACTTCATCAACCGTAGAATCTCAAAGTCCCCTTCAGGGGATTTAGGGGCAAAATTAGTGAATTTGTAATCATTTTACATTCTCTCATTAGCACATTAGCAACTTAGCTAATTGGCATATTGGACCATTATTTAAACAACTCTTTCATAAACTCATCCGGTTGCAACAGTCCGTAACCACCTTTGGCAACACTGAATTCGTCGTAAACTTGAACGTTGTCGGGTGCTTGACCCGGTTTCAAGATGACGAAAGGCACAGGTGCATTGGTATGCGTTTTGGTGCGACAAGGCGTTGGATGGTCGGGGAGGATGGCAATCGTCACCAGCTCGTCCCATTTGGCAGTTTCGTCGAGAATGGTTTTCACACAACGGCTATCGAGGTATTCGATGGTTTTGGTTTTAAGTTCAAAGTTCCCTTCGTGACCCGCTTCGTCGCTTGCTTCGATGTGTAGAAACACGAAATCTTTCGTCTTCAACGCTTCGAGAGCCGCTTGTGTTTTGCCTTCGTAGTTGGTGTCGTAAAGTCCGGTTGCGCCTTCCACTTCGATGGATTCGAGACCGGCATAACGTCCGATACCTTTGATCAAATCGACTGCCGAAATCACCGAACCGCTGTTGATACCGTAATTTTCCATCAACGTTTTCATCTTTGGTTTGTAACCCGGCGACCAGAGCCAGATGCTGTTGGCAGCGTCTTTTCCTTCTGCCACACGTTTCAGGTTGACAGGGTGATTGGCCAACAACGTTTGCGATTTGAGGGTTAGTTCGTTTAGAATGCGAGCCGTCTCTTCCGCTTCAGGCGATTCTGCCTTGATCATCACGTTGCGAAAGGGAGTTCCAGGCACATCATGAGGAGGTGTACACTTCAAGAGTTTGTTGCCGCCTTTCATTTTCAACAAATGGCGGTACGAAACACCGGGGAAAAAGTTGACGATGTCGCCGCCTAGTTCCTTTTGCAAAAAAAGAACCAACTCTTCCGCTTCGGCATTCGAGATATGCCCGGCCGAGTGATTCTTGATTTTATCGTTTTCGATGCAAATCAGGTTGCAACGCATGGCCATTTCACCGGCTTCGATGTCGATACCCATACTGGCAGCTTCGAGCGAACCGCGTCCCTCAAAATCTTCCGCCACATTGTAGCCCAACACAGTGAGGTTGGCAATTTCGCTACCCGGAGCGAATCCGTCGGGAACTGATTTGAACAATCCGCTCACGCCCATCGCTGCGAGTCGGTCAATCGACGGTTTGTTGGCCGCTTGTAGGCAGGTTTTCCCACCTAATTGCTCAGCAGGCTCATCTGCCATTCCGTCGCCAAGTATAATGATGTATTTCATTTTGTTTATTTACTAGTTATTCATTTACAATTTACTATTTCCGCGCGTACCAAGTTCATTAGCAGATTGGTACATTGGCATATTGAGAAATTGGCACATTATCTAATATTCGCAATGCTGATGACATCGGCAAAAAGACCAGCAGCAGTTACACTTGCGCCAGCACCGTATCCTTTGATAATCATCGGGTATTCGTTGTATCGCTCGGTGGTAATCATGATGATGTTGTTGCTTCCTTCCAAATGATAGAATGGATGGCTATCGTCCACCTCTTGCAAACCGACCGATCCTTCTCCGTTTTCGAGTTTTGCCACGAAGCGATACCTTTTGTTTTCTGCAACCAACGCTTTGCGACGCTCTTCAAACTCTCCATCTAGTTCCGAAACTGTTTTCCAGAAATCATCCAGACTTCCATCGAAATATTTCTGCGGAATAAAGAGATTCTTCTTCACATCTTCTTGCTCCAATGGATAACCCGCTTCGCGTGAAAGAATCACCAATTTGCGAATCACATCTTTACCACTCAAGTCGATGCGTGGATCCGGTTCTGCAAATCCGGCCTCTTTTGCCAAAACAATTGTTTTGCTCAATGGAATATCTGCGCTCAGTTTGTTGAAAATAAAGTTCAACGTACCCGAAACCACTGCTTCAAGTTTGATGATGCTGTCGCCGCTGTTAATCAACGCATTCATCGTATTGATGATTGGCAAACCTGCTCCTACATTGGTTTCAAATAGAAACTTGATGCCGCGCTGACGAGCAGTATCTTTCAGCAGAACGTAATTCTCGTAAGACGAAGAGGCCGCAATTTTATTGGCAGTCACCACCGAAACATTGTGTTTCAACAATTCGTTATAAATTCCTGCTATTTCTGAGCTCGCCGTACAATCAACAAAGACTGCATTGAAGATGTTCATTTCGATAATGGCATCTAAAATAGCCTTTGGCGAGGCAGAAACATTCGATTTGGAGAGATCTTCTTTGTAATTCGTTAAATCAATTCCATCCCGATTCAATAGTGAATGTCTGGAGTTGGTCAAACCAACAATATTGAGTTTTAATGATTTCTCTTTGAGTAGTTTGGGTTGTTGCTTTTGTATTTGTTCCAATAAATTGCCACCTACAAGACCCACACCCGCTACAAAAACATTCAATACCTGATAATCTGATAAGAAGAAGCTGTCGTGAATCACGTTTAATGCTTTTTTAAGGCTGTCTAATCGTATGACAAACGATATATTCGTTTCTGAAGCACCTTGCGCACAAGCGATTACGTTTATACCGTTGCGACCCAATGTGCCGAACAGTTTTCCTGCAATACCCGGTGTGTGTTTCATGTTTTCACCCACGATGGCTACGCACGCCAAATCTTTCTCTGCTTTGATATCGTTGATTTCTCCGATAGAAATCTCGTGCTTAAACTCCTCTTTCAAAACCTTGACAGCTAGTTCAGCATCTGCATTTTTTACGCCAATGGAAGTGGTGTTTTCAGACGAAGCCTGCGAAACAAGAAAGACGCTTACACCCGATTTTGCCAATTCGCGAAAAATACGGTGATTGACGCCAATAACGCCCACCATTCCCAATCCTTGCACGGTAATGAGGCATGCATCGTTGATGGAAGACATTCCTTTGATTGCTTTTTTGTCACCAATCTTGTCACGGGTAATAAATGTACCAGGTGCATCGGGATTGAAGGTATTTTTGATGACAATCGGAATATTTTTATGGTAAATAGGGTAGATGGTCGGTGGATAAATCACCTTGGCGCCGAAGTTACACAACTCCATCGCTTCTACATAGCTCAGTTTATCAATCACATACGCATGACTAATAATCCGAGGATCAGCTGTTAAAAATCCGTCAACATCTGTCCAGATTTCGAGAATCTCTGCATCGAGTGCTGCTGCTATGATGGCTGCAGTATAGTCCGAACCTCCACGACCTAAGTTGGTGGTTTCGCCAGTCACTGAGTCTGAAGAGATGAAACCAGGAACCAGCGCAATGTTTGGTAGATTCTCGAATGTAGATTGTATCAGTTTATTGGTGATGTCGAAATTGCAATGATGCTTACCAAATTGAGTCTCAGTTTTCACAAATTCGCGGGCATCGTAGCGTTTTGCATCCACAATGGCGTGTGCAACGATCACGGAAGAGATTCGTTCGCCATAACTAACAATCAGATCGTTGGTTTTGGGCGAAAGATCACGAATCAACGAAACACCTTTGTATATATTGGTCAGCTCGTCAAGCAATTCGGTCACTTTTTGTTTTGTTTCCGCTTGTTTATTGGGTAACACCACCTCTTCGATCATTTGAAGGTGACGATTTACGATGATATCTATTTCGTGGTGATACGATTGATCGCCATGCACCGCTAGATTGGCCGTTTTCAACAGTTGATCGGTGATTCCTCCCAAGGCAGAAACAACTACCACGACTGGTTCTTGGCGACTCTCAACAATTTGCTTTACGTTTCGGATGCTCGCTGCCGAGCCTACTGAAGTTCCTCCGAATTTTAATACCTTCATGTTTTATCTCTTTATTTATTGTAAGATGTTGAGCATTTACCCCATCCTAACAATGCTATGAATAATAATGTTTGCAATTTGAGCCAATTGTGGCAAAGAATTGCGGCTTGAATTTAGGGATTTATCGCTAATGTGCGACATGTGCCCGAAAATAGGATAAAAATTGTTTTTGCTGTGCTATTACGCAGAATTACTGAACCCCCCAAGGGGTGGTCGTCAAAATTGCAGTATGTTCAGTAGTACGTATCATAGCTTTGTTTTAGAAAAGTGCTGCAATATTAGTCAGAATTTCGGAAAATTCCTAAGAATTCTATTCAAAATGATGAATATATCTTTTGATTTGTAACTAACGTTTTGTTTTTATAAAAATAAAAGCAACGTTATCTTCTGAATTTTTTAGTAGCCTGAATTCGGGATAAGAAAAATATAATTTAAGATCATCTTTTTTCTCAATTCCCTGAATAGAGAAAGTCGGAAATAGTCAATTAGAAACTGAAGAAACTTGTTTAATTTAGTTTTACAACCAACACTTCAGTTGTATTCTCATCAATTCTAAAGCGATTATCGCTTCGTTCACCCACTATCCAAATGATGTTGGTATCGGAGCAAAGCAGCCAGATCGCTTCTTTTTGGTGTAAATTGAATTTATGATCAGAGAAATAGTCACTCACTTTTTGCTTCCCCTTCATCCCAAATGGAATAAACCAATCTCCTTCCTCCCAGTGTCGAAGAGATAGAGGAAATTTTACTTTTTCAGCATCGAAGTATGCAAAGTCTTTGCTTTTAGTCAATGTGAAATCGTTTAAACTTACATGATTTAATTTGAGTGAAATAGGGGAGTCTATGTTTGTCTTTTCTGCGGAAATAAAGTATTCTTCTCCTTCTGATTTGGAGATTTGTTTGATAATTAATTCTTCACGATCTTTTACCAACACAAAGTTTGGGGAAAAGAACTTCTTTCCAGATATACCATCTAACGATTCGAAAATATCATCGCAAACAATACGGTTGAATCCATAGGGTTGTAGTAGTTCAAATAACAATGTCGATGTTTGAGCAAACCCTTTAAGTTTGGGGATCGAGATGTGTATTGCATCTTCTTTTTCTCGGATTAATTGATGGCGCTGCGTTTCGATTTCTGATAGGTAGATTTGCTCTACATCGTTCAAATTCTTGCTGGTTCTATTGATCGCATCTTTCACTGAAGGGTTGATTTTCTCCATCCATGGCAATAGTTCTAATCTAATTTTATTGCGTAAATAGATGGTCTCGAAATTTGAAGAGTCATCTACAAAATTCAAACTATTTATAGCTAAATATGCATCAATCTCTTCTCTGTCAACATCCAGAAACGGTCGGACAATATTGCCATTTTTTGGTGCCATTCCACTTAATCCACGAATGCCAGTTCCACGAATGACGTTTAAGAGAAACGTTTCCACATTGTCATCTCGATGATGCGCCACAGCAATCGATTCTGCCTCATGTTTGATTCGAAGTTCTTCGAACCACTCATACCGCAAGTCGCGAGCCGCCATTTCAATCGATATTTTGCGTTGTGTAGCTACTTGTTTAGTATCAAAAGCAATTACTTCGAGCGGAATATTCCATTTCTTGCAAAATTCTCGCACAAATTGTTCGTCTCTATTTGACTCTTCTTCTCTTAGTTGAAAATTGCAATGAGCTGCCACACAAGCATAACCAGCATTCCACAAAAAGTGCAACAAAGCCACAGAGTCTGCACCACCACTCACACCAACAATCACTTTGGCAGCGTTCGTCAGGAGTTGATGTTTCGAGATGAATTGATTGATTTTGTTTTGCACGATGGTCTGTTGTTGAAATGCAAATGTAGTAAGATTTATAGGAATAAAAAAACCTGAAAAACGCATGGTTTCTCAGGTTCATTTTCAATTTTTGAATTACTCAGATTGATTGAAACTTAATCGAACAAATGTTTGAATTTACGGAAGAAGCTCTCTCTCTTTTCGGTCGAAGGTTCGAAGTTCGAGGAGTCAATCAGTTTTTCCATCGTTTTTCTCTCCTCGCTGCTTAATGTTTCGGGAATGTAAACGCTAATGTTTACGAGTAAATCTCCTGTTCCATAACGATTTACACTTGGTAACCCTTTGCCCCTCAATCGAAGCACTTTACCGGGTTGAGTTCCTGGGTCAATTTTTACTTTCACTTTTCCATCTACCGTTGGTACTTCGATGTTTGCGCCTAATGTTGCCATTGGTACGCTGAGCAACAAGTTGTAAATCAAATCTTGTTCGTCGCGAGTCAATTCAGGGTGATCTTCCTCTTCCACTACAATCAGCAAATCACCATTCATACCACCCCGTCGAGCAGCATTTCCTTTTCCACTCATCGATAGTTGCATTCCTTCGGCTACACCAGCAGGAATATTCATTGTAATTACCTCTTCATCGCGAGTGATTCCTTCACCAGTGCAATGCGAACATTTTTTTGTGATGGTCTTTCCTTCACCATTACATGAAGGACAAGGAGCAGAGGTTTGCATTCTTCCCAGAATAGTGTTCTGGATTCGGGTCACACTTCCGCTTCCTTTACAGGTGTCACATGTAGTATATGCCGTTGAGTTTTCTGCACCAGTACCTTTGCAATGGGCACAAGAGATGTATTTTTTTACTTTGATTTTCTTTTCAACTCCAGCTGCAATCTCTTTTAGATTCAGTTTGACTTTTACTCGAAGGTCGCTGCCACGATTTACTTGACGACCGCCGCCGCCACCAAATCCGCCGAACCCACTAAACCCACCGCCGCCGCCACCAAAGTGACCACCGAAAATGTCGCCAAAATGGGAGAAGATATCGTCCATGGACATATTCTGTCCGCTGAATCCACCGCCACCACCAGCACCACCAAGACCTTGATGACCGAAACGATCGTAACGACTGCGTTTGTCTTGGTCACTCAGCACCTCATACGCCTCAGCAGCCTCTTTGAATTTCTCTTCAGAAGCTTTGTCACCCGGATTTTTGTCGGGGTGATATTCGATGGCTTTTTTTCGATACGCTTTTTTTATCTCTTCGGCCGAAGCTGTTTTAGCAACGCCTAATATTTCGTAAAAATCTCTTTTTGTTGACATATATTATTCTCCTACTACGACTTTAGAAAAACGAATAACTTTTTCATTCAACAAATACCCTTTTTGCACGCAATCAATAATCTTGCCTTTCATCTCTTCCGACGGTGCTGGAATGGTTATTATCGCTTCGTGATATTCTGTGTCGAACACGCCATTTTCAGTATCAATTACCGTTACATTGTTTTGCTTCAGAAAATCGGTGAATTTCGCGTAGATTAACTCAATGCCTTCAACTACCGGTTTGATATCGGTGGCAGTGCCTAATACACTCATTGCACGCTCAAAATCATCGATAACTGGTAAGATGCGAATTAGAGTGCTTTCGCCACCATTTTTGATTAATTCGCTTTTCTCTTTCAGCGTACGTTTGCGAAAATTATCAAATTCAGCCATCAAACGAAGGTGAGAATTGGATAAATCGGCATATTTTGTTTTTAATTCAGCTAATTCTGCTGCCAATTTGTCCGATTCCGAACAACATTCACTTATTGGAGTCTCTTCGTTTTGAGTCTCGGCTGCTGATTCAAGTTCCTCATTCTCTTTGTTTTGAACGTTTTCTGAGGGTTTGTGTTCTTTCTTTAAGCTCATATAATTTTATTTATTATTTTCTGATAAATATGATAGCAAAAAGTTTGCCAAAAATTTTATAATCACCTTAATAAATAAAGAAAGTGCCAATTTGCCAATTTCTTTGTGGGAGAATTATTGGCAAATTGACACTTTGTCTGGAATCAGTAATTTTTCTATTCGTAATGAAGTGCTTCAATGGGTTTAATGCTTACAGCCTTTTTTGCAGGAAAATAGCCAGCTAATACGCCTGCTAGAATCAATAAAAGTGTAGCATAGATTGCAATATCGATGTCTACTGTCGGATTGGCGAAAATTGACATTTCTGCATCTGGTGGGGTGTTTTGAACAATGGCGTAATTAATTCCTTCTGTTAGTAAAATTCCGGCAGACATGCCCATGTATCCGAACGATGAGGTGATAAGTATGGATTCTAACACAATCAATTTAAGTATCGAGAGTGGTGATGCACCGATGGCTTTGCGTATTCCAAACTCTTTGGTGCGCTCTTTCACGGTGATGAGCATAATATTGCTAACTCCTACAATTCCAGCAATCAATGTTCCAATACCTATAATCCACAAAAATAGATTGATGGCATTAAATATTCCCATAGTTTGCATAAAACTTTGAAGCTTATTCCAAATCCAAAGAGCTCGATTATCTGTTGGATCAAACGAATGCAATCTTCCCATTCTATTTCGAATTAATTGCTCGTAATCTTTGTTTTCTTTTTCGGTAGTCAGACCCGATACCGTAATTTCGAGATTGCCATACCCATCTTTTTCGAAGTTGTAGATAGACTGAGCTGTAGAAAAAGGAATCAATCCATCTCGACTATCTTCGGCGCGTTTAGAGGTGTATACTCCTACTACTTGATAGACAATTTTTCCTGCATTAATGTATTGTCCGACAGGGTTTATGTCTTTAAAAAGCACTTCGCTCATTCGTTTTGAGATAATCATCACTTTGCGATTCTCATTCAAATCGAGCTGATTGATAAACCGACCAAATCCAGGAACCATCTTGATGTTTTCGATGGAGATATAGCTTTCATTTACTCCTTTAAGAGTGTAAGAACCATACTCTTTTCCGTGTGATAAGGTCGTATTGTTGATGTTGATCACTGCTACTGCCTTATCGATGTTTGGCATCTGATTTTGAAGTAAAAAAAGGTCTGCATCCGTAAATTTAATGTTTCTTCCTTTTTGCAGCCCTTCGAAGGTTTTGGTGGTTGTTCCTGGCCACATGAAAACAGCATTGGTTGATTCGCCTTCAAAATTTTGCATGACACCATTTTTGAGCCCATTACCAGCGCCCAAAAGTACGATAAGCATAAAGATTCCCCAAGCTACAGAAAATCCAGTTAGGAATGTGCGTAGCTTATTTTTCTTTAAAGCTTCGAGTATCTCGTTCCACAAATCCATTATTCTATTACTCCATCTTTTAAGCGAATAATTCGCTGAGTTTGAGCTGCAATCTCTGGTTCGTGGGTTACCAAAATCATGGTCATTCCTTGTCCATTCACTTCTCGTAGGATGTTCATAACCTCTTCTGAAGTGACGCTATCTAGTGCACCAGTAGGCTCGTCAGCAAGAATAATCTGAGGTTGAGAAATGAGTGCTCGTGCAATGGCGACTCGTTGTTTTTGTCCGCCAGAAAGTTGATTAGGTAGGTGAGTAGCCCAATCTTTCAGACCTAGTCGCTCGAGGTATTCTAGGGCAATTGCATTGCGTTTTTTTCGTGGAATGTTTTGATAGTAAAGTGGTAGTGCTACATTTTCCATCGCATTTTTGAATGAAATCAAGTTGAAAGATTGAAAGATAAATCCAATCATTTTATTTCGGTACTCAGCCGATTTTGTTTCTGATAGATTTTTTATCAATTTTCCATTCAACCAATAATCACCAGTATCGTAATTGTCGAGAATACCTAGAATATTAAGTAGCGTTGACTTGCCGGATCCAGAAGATCCCATGATGGAGACGAAATCACCTTTTTCAATCGTTAAATCGATGCCTTTGAGTACGTGTAGTGGGGCGCCGTTGTTATAGGTTTTGTTGACGTTTTCTAATACAATCATAAAATAATCTCTTAATGTAACTGTGTAGTGCGTTGATTACCACAAATGTACTCAATTTTATGAATGGCAATAATTTTACTGATTAAATTTATGAAAAAAAAGAGAGGCAATAATCACTGTTTCCAATGAATATTGCCTCTTGTAGATATGATGATCTATAAATTATAGATTATTTTTCTCCCAGATATTTAGCAATTCCTTCTTGTGTTGCTACTAATCCTTTTGATCCTTTGTGCCATCCTGCAGGACAAACTTCGCCATTTTCTTCGAAGAATTGTAATGCATCAACGATACGAAGTGCTTCTTCGATGCTACGACCCAATGGCATATCATTTACTACTTGGTGGCGAACAAGACCTTCTTTGTCGATTAAGAAAAGACCACGGTAAGCTTGTGGATTTCCGTCGAAGAAAATTTCGCCATCTTCTGTGTAGTTATAGTCGCCAGCCAATACATCATAAGCACGAGAAATGTTCATTGTAGCATCAGCAATCAATGGATATTTAACACCTTTGATACCACCATCTTTAGGTTCAGTTTGTAGCCATTTCCAGTGCGAGAATTGAGAATCAGTAGAAACACCGATCACTTCTACATTACGAGCTTGAAACTCACCAATTGCATCTTGAAATGCGATAATTTCTGTTGGACAAACGAATGTGAAATCGGCTGGATAGAAGTAAAGAACAACATACTTTTTACCGATAAATTGATCGAGTGAATAGTTTTCTACGAATTCGCCACCATTCACTACTGCTGTTGCCGCAAATTGCGGTGCTTTTTTGCCTACTAATACTGACATAGTTTTTGTTTATTAATTTGGTTTAATCTTGTGAATTTCTTTGTCTATCAAACGTAAAAGCAATAGCTTGGGTTCACGTTGGAAGTGCTAATAAATCTAAAAATATTAAAATATGAAATCATATATCTGTAAAATAAGATTAGAATTAAACTTTCCTACTTCAATAAATGTTGTTTGATTATTATATTTAATAAATATTTGAAAAATATACAGAACAATAGTTAATAAACTGTTTTTGTGCTCTCGTCTTTAAATTAATCTAACCATCTAAATATAATATCATTATGGAAAAAATTTCAGCAATACCATCAGTTGATCTACAAGACTTTTTATCAGAAGATAAAGCAAAAAAGGCAAATTTCGTAAAAGAGCTCGGCGATGCATACGAAAAAATTGGGTTCGTGGCGCTGAGAGGTCATTTTTTGGATGATAAATTAGCCGAATCTTTATATGATCAGGTGCGTCGGTTTTTTCAATTGCCAGTGGAAGATAAGCGAAAATATGAAAATGAAGGCATTGGCGGACAAAGAGGATTTACTTCTTTCAGCAAAGAGCACGCGAAAGGTAGAACTGTAGGAGATTTGAAAGAGTTTTGGCATTTTGGACAACAAATAGGTGAGAACTCTAAATACAAAGGAATTTATCCTGAAAATGTGTCGGTGAAAGAACTTCCAGAGTTTAATCACATTGGTGAAACGGTTTATAAAATGCTTGAAAAAACAGGTGTTTATGTTCTTCGGGCATTGGCTTTACATCTTGGCTTGGATGAATTTTATTTTGATAAAAAAGTAGAAGAAGGCAATAGTATTCTTCGCGCCATTCACTATCCACCCATAACAGAGGATCCAAAAGATGCTGTTCGTTCGGCTGAGCATACCGATATAAATCTTATAACGCTGCTAATGGGAGCGCAAGGACCGGGATTGCAGGTTCAAAATCTAGAAGGCGAGTGGATTGCTGCAACTGCCAAACCCGAAGAGCTTATTATCAATGTGGGTGATATGCTTTCTCGCCATACGAATGATAAATTGCGTTCGACGATACATCGGGTAGTAAATCCACCCCGAGAAATGTGGGGTCAAACTCGCTATTCATTACCATTTTTTATGCACCCTGTGAGCGATATGAGGCTTGATTGTTTGCCAAATTGCATTGATGATGAGCACCCACAGAAATTTGAAGATATAACTGCTGGAGAATTTTTACAGCAGCGTCTCAAAGAGATTGGATTGAAATGATAAAATATAATTAGAAGCAAAAATGAGAATTGAAATAAAATCAGTTCTCGTTTTTTTTTCAACAATGAATAACATCTTTATTCAAAACTATCAATTAAATTTAGAAATAGTGGTATGTCTGAAATATTGTACTTTGCCATGGTTGGACTAAGACCGATTCGAATGGTAAATGCAGTTTCGGGTAAAGCCTTGAAAAGAAATTCGTCTGTTTTGTCGTCACCTGCACCTAAAACAAAGTCGTATGTTTCGTTTTCCATCAAGGATAAGGCAGCTTGACCTTTGTCGTATTTTCCGCTTTTAATTTCTAAAACTTTGTGACCTTCCAATATCTCGAAATCTGTTTTATGACGTATGATTTCAGACAAATCGTCCCGTAATTCATGCAATCGAAGTTGCGCAAAATCAGAATCTGCATTTCGATAATGCCATGCCACACTACCAGTCTTTTCTTCGATGAATGTTCCGTTACAGCGATTTACATACTCTTCTAAAATAGGTAAAACCGACTCTTTCCAATTCTCGTCTGTGATGACTGTCGAAATCCAATCTTCATTGGGCAATTTAAGAAAATACCCGTGTTCAGCCACCAGAGTTACATCTGCATGACGAAATTGTTTTTCTAAGAAGTTCTTGTCTCGTCCACTGATAATAACCACTCTATTCTTTGGATTATCTGCTAATTGAGTGATAATTTGAAGCGTATTTTTGTCGATGGTGGCAAGTTCGGGATATTTTTGAAACCCAACCAATGTGCCATCATAATCGATAAAGAAAATTCGATGAGAAGATTGGTCGTACTTAGTCTTTATCTCTTCTGAAATGGTTTTGTTAATGAATTTCACTCTCATCAAGTTTTGCTGTATTTTAGTTTCGTAGGTTTGGTTGAAGAAGTCGAATGCCCAAGTAAAAACGTTATAGGTAGCCACCCTTTTTTGCATTCTTTTGAGGCGAATTTGCTTTTCTTCGTCACCCATCTCTAGAGCCATTTTAATAGCATCGGACATTTCTGATTTGTCAACCGGATTAATGATAATTGCTTCATTCAGTTCAGTCGCTGCTCCTGCCATCTCGCTCAGAATCAAAACACCTTTATTCACCACCTGACAAGCTACGTACTCTTTGGCAACCAGATTCATCCCATCTCTCAATGGGGTGATTAATCCGACATCACTAATATCATAAAGCGCTATTAATGCATTGAATGATAGTGATTTGTATTGATAAATGATAGGTTGCCATGCAAACGTACTGTACTTTCCATTGATACGACCTACAGTCGATTCAATCTCGTTTTTCATCGACTTATATTTTTCAATATTATCGCGCGAAGGCACAATCACCATATTGAAAACCACTTTTGAATGCCACTCAGGATATTTCTCTAGAAAGTTTTCAAATCCTTGTAATTTTAACAGTAGGCCTTTGGAATAATCGAGTCTATCGACAGAAAAGATGAGTTTGAAATGAGCAAGATTTTTCTTGATTTTTTGCTTTTCTGATTTCACTAATTTATTTGTGCATGCATCATGAAATTTCTGATAATCAATACCGATTGGGAAAGCATCGGCTTTCACTAATTTATTGGGTGTGTAGATAATATTTTGATGACACTCAAATCCCGTTGTTCGTTTCACCGATTTTATAAAATTCTGTGTGTAATCGTGCGTATGAAATCCTACAATATCAGCTCCTAATAATCCATGGATAATTGATTCACGCCATTTACGAGGCAGCAGACGAAATATCTCAAATGAGGGAAAAGGAATGTGCAGAAAAAATCCGATAGTAGCGTCGGGAACTCGTTTTCGAAGCATTTCGGGTACGAGCATCAACTGATAATCGTGAATCCAAATAAAATCTCCCGGTTTGATTATTTTCACCAATTCATCGCAAAATAGTTCATTAGCTTCTATAAACGCTTTGTAATACTCTTCGTTGTAAACACAGTAACTGGGAAAATAGTGAAAAAGGGGCCAGATTAAATCGTTCGAAAATCCGCCATAAAACAATTCGTTCAACTCCGGAGAGATTACAACAGGAGCAATTTCGAAATTTTCATTCTCAAACTTTTCTACATTGAAATCCTGAGGCATATCATCTGCTGTACCAGCCCACACAATCTTGTTGTCATCTTCAAGAGATTCTCCCTTTTTGAAATTTTCTGACAATGCAAGAATGGCAGAGACTAATCCGCCGGAATTTTGAATTGCCTTATATCCTTTTTTTGTTTTGGTAAATTTGAAAGGTAATCTGTAGGCAGCGATTACGAGTCTTTCAAACTGTTTTTTTGAAGCCATAATAATTTGAAATATATTGAAAAATCCCTTTATTAAGCATAAAGTAAATTCAGATTCTCCCAAATATAGCGAAAATTTCGGTAGCTTTGAGGATTAAAAAATAGATTTTATGATAAGTATTATTGTTTTAACTATATTCATTGTCGGCTATGCGGCCATAGCTTTTGAGCATCAATTGATGATCGATAAAGCAGCAACAGCATTGATTGTTGGCGTTTTATGTTGGCTTATGTTCTTTATTTATGGAGCGCCACTAGATATAGCTGAAGGAAGGCTTACGCATCATTTGGGAGAGATCGCGTCTATTCTATTTTTCTTATTGGGAGCCATGACCATTGTTGAGATTGTAGATTCTCACAATGGGTTTAAATTTATTACGGATTCTATCCAAACAAAATCGAAAACAACTCTATTGGTGATTGTGACCGTTCTCACGTTTTTCCTTTCAGCATTGTTGGACAATTTAACAACTGCCATTGTAATGACTTCACTTTGCGGGAAATTATTGACTCATCGGGAGGATAAATTATGGTTTGTATCGATGGTTGTGATTTCTGCGAATGCAGGAGGTGCATGGTCTCCGTTGGGTGATGTCACCACCACAATGTTGTGGATTGGCGGTCAGGTTACAGCTTTGAATATTATTAAGAATACCTTTTTACCGAGTTTGGTAGTGGCAGCTGTACCTCTGATAATTTTAATGAAAAAATTTAAAGGGCAAAATATTGACGGAAATATAGGTCAAAGGGTGAAGATAAAAAAAGAGAGTAATATCATGCTTTTTACGGGTATTGGTCTTTTATTATTCGTTCCAGCTTTTAAAACCGTTACACACATGCCACCTTTTATGGGTATGTTGCTTGCTCTTGGAATTATGTGGTATGTGAGTAGTATGCTTGATCAAGACAAAGAAGAAGAAGAACGTTATAAATTGTCTGTCACATACGCATTACATAAAATCGATTCATCGAGTATTTTATTTTTTCTAGGTATATTACTCTCTATATCTGCTTTGCAAGAGTTAGGTATTTTACCTCAATTAGCTGCTATCACTCGAGAACATATTCAAAACGAATATCTACTGGGCACACTTATGGGTCTATTTTCTGCTATTATTGATAATGTTCCCTTGGTCGCTGCCGTTCAAGGGATGTTTTCGATGGATCTTTATCCAACGGATCACTTCTTTTGGGAGTTTGTAGCGTTGTCGAGTGGAACTGGAGGAAGTACAATTATCATTGGTTCAGCTGCTGGAATTGCTGTAATGGGAATTGAAAAAATCAATTTTATCTGGTATCTCAAGAACATCAGTTGGATAGCTTTAGTTGGTTTTCTGTCCGGATTGGGTACTTATATCCTTCAGCATTCACTGTTGAATTAATACTTCTCTCTTAAATAATTAAATATGAATGATATGATTGAATACTTTGGTCGTGAGAATTTGAAACTCATGATTGCATCAGTTTCTTTTGCAGTATTGCTTTTAATATTATTCTTTGTGTATCGCATCGTTTTTAAATTTCTCCGAAAAAGAGTTTCTGCCACACCTGGAAAGCTGGATGATTTTATTCTTGATTTATTTAAAATCCCTGCATTATGGATGATTTATTGGATTTTATTTAAAATTTTCTCACACATTTATCTCAGTGAATTCTCTTTTTTCTCGATTTTACAACATGTAAATTCCATCTTACTTATTTTTTCATTTGGATGGATTTCCATTCAATTTGTAAAAGCAGGAGTCTACTTTTTGCAAAGTAAACTCGACGTAGGAAGTAGTGACAATCTGAAAGCCAGACGAAGTTTAACGCAAATTAACGTTTTTAAAAGTATAGCAAATACGATTGTTATCATACTTGTGATAGCGTTGAGTTTAATGACTTTCGAACAGGCGAGAAGTTTAGGAATTAGTATGCTTACTTCAGCTGGTGTATTGGGTTTGATTGTTGGTTTGGCAGCGCAACACAGCATCGGGATGATTTTGTCTGGCATTCAGTTGGCTTTTACTCAGCCAATAAGACTTGATGATGTGGTAATTGTGGAAGGTGAATGGGGTAAGATTGAGGAAATTACGTTGACTTATGTTGTGGTGAAAATTTGGGATGAACGTCGTCTTATTCTACCAGTTACCTGGTTTCTGGACAAACCGTTTCAAAACTGGACGCGATCAGCATCGCAGATTTTGGGCACTATTTCGCTATTTGTCGATTATAGCCTTCCTGTCGATAAAATCAGAGAGAAGTTGAAAGCGTTGCTCGTTGGAAATGAAGATTGGGATGGGCGTGTCATGAATGTGCAAGTAACAAATTCAACCGAACGAAACATGGAGTTGCGCATCTTGGTGAGCAGTGCCGATGCGTCCAAAAATTGGGATTTGAAAGTCTATCTTCGGGAACAAATGATAAATTTTATCAATGTCAATTATCCCGAATCGTTTGCCAAAGTGCGCATTGCCCCGAATGGAAATATGGTTGAATCCACTTCCGAAATTTGACGATCTTATTCTCAGATTAATGAATTTATGGCTTGATAAACTTTGAAATAAACCGTTCTTCCGAAAATAGAGTGGCAGTGTTGATCAGTGCCAAGTGAGAATAAGCCTGTGGGAAATTCCCAAGTAATCGTTTGTTTTTGAAGTCAATATCTTCGCTGAAAAGGCCGACATGATTTCCACATTTCAGAAGATTCTCGAAAATGGATCTGGCTTCCTCCACTTCTCCGATTTTGAAAAGTGCCTGAATTAGCCAAAAAGTACAGATTGTAAATGAAGAAGTTGGCTTCCCAAAGTCGTCGTCGGTCACATACCGATACATTAATCCGTCGTGAAATAGATCTCTTTTGATAGCGCTCACCGTTTGCACAAAACGCTCGTCGGTAGGCTCAATAAAGCCATACTCAATCATCAATAGCAACGATGCATCAACGTGTGTATTGCTATAGGTTTGGGTAAATGTTTGAAGTTCGTCGTTCCACCCAAATTTAAGTATATCTTCTTTGATCAAATCAGCAATCGTTCGCCATTTGGCAGAGTAATCCATTTTTTGTAAAAGTTCGGCAATGAGGGAGGCACGATCCATCGCGACCCAACTCATTACTTTCGACAGCACAAAATGCTTCTCTGTACCACGAATTTCCCAGATTCCTTGATCGGGTTGTTCCCAATCGTTAGCAACTGTTTGGGTGACATTGAGAACCACAGCCCACATATCTTCAATTTCATCGAGTGTGCCGGGAAAATGTTGATAATTTTGATGAATTACGTTCAACATATAGCCAAATACATCATTTTGTTTTTGATGATAGGCTGCATTTCCAGTTCTCACTGGTTTTGAGTTTTTGTAACCCGAAAGATGATCTAAATCTTCCTCAATTAAGTCGCGTTCTCCCCGAATACCATACATGATTTGAAACGTGTCGTGTTTCGATTTCAATATTCCGGTGATAAATTTCAAAAAGCGCTCTGCTCCCGAGAAATGCCCCATTTTGAGCAATGTGTCGATAGACATGGAGGCATCTCGTAGCCAACAAAAACGATAATCCCAATTACGCACTTCGCCTATTGTTTCAGGTAAACTTGTAGTTAATGCGGCTAACACAGCACCAGTTACGTGATACGTCATCGTCTTAAGAACCAGCAAACTACGCATTATTTCGTTATTGTAATGAGTAAATCGTTTAGAATGGTTGCTCCAATTCAACCAATAAATTTTGGTTCGTTGATACTCAAGATAAACTCGATCTATATCGATATGGATTAGTTTTTGGTTATATGATAACAGGAAAAAGTGATTTTCAGTGAGGAAAATTTCTTCTTGATTCAGAATTTCTTCATTTTTAAAACTGGAATATAAATAAATGCAATCGGAGCTATTATTCACCGAAGTGGTAAGAATATGATCTTTTTCAGTCTTATGAATCACATCATCTTTGGCATAGTTTAGTTTGGGCGAATAGTTCACACTGAAAGACGGTCTGCCCGACACAACTCTGATAAATCGATAAATCTCCGCCGGTGAAAAAAAATCGACATCGTTGATTTTGTAGCGTGGCATAAAATCAATAACCTCAAAATCACCTTCATTAGAGCAAAAAAGTGTTTTGAGAATGTTTGTTTCAAGAAAATAGCTTTGTGAAATAATATAATCGTCAGAGACTTGAAAACTAAAAAAACCGCCTTTTTCATAGTCCAATAATTTAGCGAAAACTGATGGTGAATCGAAATCAGGAAGACAACACCAATCGATGCTTCCTGTTTGTGACACGAGGGCAGCACTTCTGCAATTTCCAATTACTCCATAATTCAAGTTGTCCATATTTTAGTTTGTTCAATTCAATATTTCTTACAATATAGGTAAATTCACTGGTTGGAAAAGAATGAATTAATGATTTATAGTAAACTTACTTTTATTTTTATTTTTGCTAAAAAAATAAAATCATTTCGCTGTTATGTGAATTTTTATTCATTATATTTGTAATCAAACAAACACTACGTTTGTGAATTAAAAATTGCCACCACATCTATCTTTTCTTCTTGACTGATATTTAGTTCTTTCAATCGAAAGCTATATTGTAATTGCCAAATTATAAAATAGTGAATTGAAATATAGGGTTTATTCTACCACCTAGAACCTAAAAATGTAATCAATTTTTTTAATTGAATTATTTTATACTTTAGATTAGGAATATGAAAATCCTTAGAATTGAAATTCTAAAATTCCGTAATGTTTTTACCGTACTAACACTATTTTTCGCTTGCTTGATTGTTAGAAGTGAAGGATCGCGGACAATCTCCCCGACTATTACTAGTGCGACTGCTCTTTTATTACAACCTAATCTATCCTATGGCTCTTACCTTCATTGTCCATCCGAAAATCGAATTCGATTTGTCATTAAAGATTTCTCTACAGAAAAACTCTATTATGGCTTTAATTGGAAAACGTATTCTGCGAAAAATGCTGAACCCATCACTAACATGTACCTTCGGTTTTTCAACCCAAGTGGATCGCAAGAAGGTAGTCCAATTAAACTTAATTCAAGTGGTCCAGGATTTATCAGTAGTCAAGGAAGTTCGGTAATTGGTCCACGAATTGGTCTTATTAATTTGTCAGGATATTCACCTTTGGTTTTCTCGCCACAAACAAATGGCGAATACGCTATCGAAATTTACCAAAGCAACGATGGTGGTGTTTCACAATATGTTTCATCGGATTCTACATCTTGGAGCATAAGTCCCTTTTTTGATTTGACCGTATCTACCGCAGCCGGATCAATGTCGAAAGGGAGAGTTTTCTGTAAAAATTGGGCGTTTCAACCTGTCGATGCTACATTGCATACTGTTTCTCAAGACGAAGGTGTGGAGTCTATTATTTTTCCATATACGGATGAAGGTGCTGTTTTTCAAATTACTTTTCAGTCCGGGTTTCGACCTGGATCAATTTCACTCAACTGCAATACTTTTGGAGTAAATGAAACTTCAAATTGGACAGAAAGTCGAAAATCCATCAATTCTCTTGTTCCACCACAATTTAAAACTGGATATAAGATTTTTTTGAATCAACCAGATCGATCTATATTCCCTTATGCGAGCAGTGTACCAGCACCTTTTTTTGCAACTCCAACTTTGGTGGGGAATTATCCAGGTCCTTATACCATCCGATTCAATGGGTTTAAGAAAGGAGATTGTAATTTGATTCTAGATTTGGATGAAACAGTAGGTTATCAGCCCAATGGTGCAGATATAAGTGCTGAGATATTGGATTGCGAAGTTGGATTGAACGAATGGACTTGGGATGGGAAAGATGGTGAAGGTAATTATTTGGTTAAAGACCAGCTATTTACTTTGACTTTGTTGTCGCGTGAAGATCGCGTGAATTTTCCACTTTATGATGCCGAAATTAATACCAACGGATTTGAGGTCAGTAGTATAGCCCCAGCTTATGTTCAGAATCTTAAACTTTATTGGGACGATAGCCAATTATCCAATATTGGAGTTGACAAAACATCGCCCGAGAATAATGTTACTTTTAGTGGGTTGAAGAATGATATTTATGGCACCTATTCTCCCGCAAGGGCATGGAGTGGTAACGGGAATTTAGGCGTTACTTTGCCTGCGCCTGTTGTAAATAATAATGAAAATGATGGGCTTCAGGCTACTGATTTTGGAAATAATCGGATTTTGAATACATGGTTTTATGCCTCTGAATCTCAACAGTCTGTGAGTTTCGGATCCAAAAAAATATCAATCTCTGGAACTGTATGGAATGATATTGACAATAGTGCTGCAGGCTCTTTTTCGAATATACAATCTGTGGGAGAAACGGGTGCTAATGCAGATTTATTTGTTTATCTAGTTGATACTACCTCAAATACTATCCTTTCTTATACAACTGTATTACCAAGCGGTAATTTTATTTTAAAGGGTTGCCCAACTGATAGAAATAATTTGAAAATTGTTATCAGCGATAGCTTAAAGAATGTTGAGGAGAAAGCTCCACAAACTCATTTGACATACGATTGGATAAATACAACTCCTTTGGAGCGATATTTTGAGTCTCACAACACGAATATTTCCAATTTTAATTTTGGAATTCAACGAAAACCGTATGCTGCTACACCTAACCCTATAATTATTGATAAAACAGCTGGGGACAAACTTATTTTGTTACCAGATTCTCTTTTTTATGGTGTAGATTACGATGGAGGTAGTGTTTATTTTATTCGCTTAACGGAATTTCCCACCAACGTTAGAACACTATCAATTGATAATTTTAAATATACGAAATCCACTTTTCCGAAAGATGGAATTTATCTCTTGAGTGATTTATTGGGTTATTCTTATTCTGATATTTCAATAGATCCAATAGGATTGTTTCAAGATTCGGTCAAATTCAAATTTAAAGTGATTGACAACGGATCTGCTGAAGGAGAAGAAGATGCCACTGTCGCAATTGCCTTTTCACCTGAAGCAGATTTATCTGTGCTGAAGGGTGTGAATATGATGGCTCCTTTATTTAATAAAGAGGTTATTTTTAGCGTATTGGCCAAAAATAATGGAGTAGTAGATGCCGAAGAGGTAAAAGTGATTGATATGATTCCTACTGGTTATGATTATGTGGGGTATAGTGCCACTCAAGGAACGTATAATCCGATTAATGGAAATTGGTCAATAGGGCATTTGGCGAATCTCGATTCTGCTCGTATGGATATAACTTACAAGGTGAAAAAATCTGGAAATTACAGCAACACTGCTTTTATTTCTGGCTTGAAACCAGATAATATAGATGCTAATAACCAATCAACAGTAACTCCTATTCCCATAATTATAAGTGATTTAAGTATTAAAAAAACAGTAGATAACCAATTTCCAATAGTAGGAGATACCATCAATTTTCAGCTCATTGCCTTTAATGATGGTCCGTTAGATGGAACAATGGTTGTCATTAAAGATAAATTGCCGAATGGATATGCTTTTATTTCTGCAAAATCTACTACTGGTAGTTACAACCAGTTGACTGGAGATTGGTCGATCGGTAATCTTATTGTGGCAAACTCAGATACTTTAGCTGTAAAATGTATTGTAACCGATACGCTTCATTATATTAACACTGCCTCCATTAGCGGTGAGCAAATAGATTATGTTGTTACCAATAACGTCTCTACTGTAACCCCAAAATCACTTCAAATTTCAGATTTGAGCGTTGTGAAAACTGCGAATAGTCTAAGCCCAACAAAAGGAAGTCGAGTCGATTTTAGAATAGTTGCACATAATAATGGACCCAATGATGCTTCGGGAGTCAACGTGAATGATCTTCTTCCATCAGGATTTCAATTTTCAAGTTACACTGTAAGTCAGGGAACATTTATACCTGCCACAGGAGTGTGGTTGGTTGGCGATATGAATAACGGAGCCAATGCGATGTTGCAAATTTCATGTATTGTGAAAGATACGGGTAACTATGTGAATTCAGCAAAAATTGAGGGAATACAGAATGATTATGATAAACTAAATAACTCGTCAACAATATCACTTATTCCAGTAAATCCTGTGTATAAAGCGGATTTATCTATTCAGAAATTATTGAACCAAAAAAATCCACAATTTGGAAGTCGGGTAGAATTTACACTGATTGCAACCAATAATGGACCTGATGACGCTACAGGTATTATGGTTTCAGATTTATTACCATCAGGGTTCTCTTATGTTACTGCCACACCTTCGCAAGGAGCTTACGACGGAAAAAGTGGAGAATGGAGTGTCGGGAAGCTGGCAAATACAAAGAGTGCAACTTTGAAGATAACGTGCATTGTTGTTTCAGATGGCATCTATACAAATAGTGCTTCTATTTCAGGGTTGGAGTCAGATTTAGATTTGAAAAACAATGTTGCAACAGTAACAGCAAAACCTGTCCCAGCAGTCGAACTGGCAAATTTAGACATAAAAATGTGGGTGGATACAATTACACCCAAAATTGGGTCACACATTAAATTTATACTTGTGGCCAAAAATTTAGGTCCAAATAATGCATCAAATGTAGAGATATCGGATTTGTTAAATTCGGGATTTCAATATATTGGATTCACATCTACACGAGGATTGTATTCTGAAACCTCAGGCAAATGGATGATTGGCAATTTAACAGCAGGGGATAGCGCCACATTGCAAATTGAATGTAAAGTACTTGCCGTAGGAATATATATAAACAAAGCCATTATTTCAGGACTCGAAACGGATGTTGATCTGAAAAATAATAGCACAGAAGTGACATTATTACCGCTCAGTTTATCTTTCAAAACAGATTTGTCGATATTGAAAACCATTAATAACGATTCTCCAGCTTTTGGTAGTCGAGTAGAATTTTCGATAATTGCCTCAAACCAAGGACCTGATAATGCTACTGGTGTTACTGTTTCTGATATTTTACCCAGTGGATATCAATATTTGGGATCTACAGCTACTCAAGGCAACTATTCATTACTTACTGGGAAATGGGATATTGGGCATTTAAATAACAACACTGATGCAATATTGAAACTTGATTGCATAGTACTCAATACGGGTGAATATAAAAATAGTGCAACAATTACTGGAATTCAAAATGATCCAGACATAGCTAATAACTATTCTGAAGCCACTCCCATTCCTAATTCTACTGCCTCAACCACTGATTTGGCAGTACAAAAGAGTGTAGATAATGAAACACCAAGAGTAGGTGACAAAATCAGATTTACCATCCTCGTCGCGAATATAGGTGAGAAAACGGCAACAGGCGTTGAAGTGTATGATCAATTACCTGATGGTTACACCTTTTTAAGCTCATCGGTCTCTCAAGGAACATATTCAAGCACTTCGGGTAAATGGATGATTGGCGTTTTAAAAACAGGTTCATCTTCAGTATTAACTATCGACTGTATAGTGAATTCTAAGGGTGAATATCAAAATAAGGCAAATGTGTCGAGTATTGAGTCTGATTCAAACCTGGCTAATAATGAGTCCTATGTAACACCCAAAGTAGATGTAATTGCAGATTTATCTATCATAAAGTCAATTGATAAAATGACACCTACAAAAGGGAGCAGAGTACAATTTACTTTGCTTGCTAGCAATTTCGGAGGAAGCGATGCTACACAAGTAGTGGTGTCCGATTTGTTGCCAACCGGTTACCACTACTTAGGTTTTACTGCTACTCAAGGAGTTTATTCGAATGAAACTGGGAAATGGTTTATAGGAGATTTATCGGCAAATGAAAGTGCCATTCTACGGATTGATTGTATTATTTTGATGAACGGGGATTACATCAACAATGCTTCTATTTCGGGTGGAGAGAATGACAATAATTTGACGAATAATTTTGCTTCGATTACTCCAATTCCTGTTCTTCCAACTTTTCAAATCGATTTGCAGGTTGTCAAAACTGCTTCAAATCTCAATCCAATAGTGGGTAGTAGGGTACAATTTATGATAACGGCATCAAATACAAGTGATTATGATGCTACTGGCGTAGAAATATCAGATTTGTTACCAGATGGTTTTCAATTCGTTTCCGCATCTGCCACCACCGGTTATTTTGTGAATAATAGCGGTAAATGGTTTGTTGGTGATTTATATAGACATAGTGAAGTATCTTTAACAATCGACTGCATTGTCTTGCCTACAGGCAGTCATACCAATATAGCCCAAGTATCGGGTAACGAGTCTGATGATAACGTTTTAAATAATACTTCCACCGTCTCAATTCTTCCGAAAACGGCTACAAAATTTACTGATTTAAGTGTGGAAAAAATTATTGATAATCTAAATCCTGTCATTGGTGGCCGATCGGAGTTTACAATTAAAGCAAAAAACAATGGAAGTGATGATGCAACAGGTGTCGTCGTTTGGGACAATTTACCTTCAGGGTTCAAATATGTGAGTTCCATTGCTACTCAGGGCGATTATTCGAATTCTGATGGAAAATGGACAATTGGAGATTTAGCAAGTGGATCAACTGTTTCGTTACGTGTTTCGTGTATTGTGATGAACAATAGTGATTATACCAATATTGCGCAAATTGCTGGTTTTGAGTCAGATACAATACTCGAAAACAATGAGTCGAGAGTTGATGCAGAACCAACTGTTTCTTCCTTTTTTGCAGATCTAGAAATGGTGAAAACTGTAAATAATCTCAATCCAATCATTGGTAATGATGTTGAATTTACATTAGTAGTGAAAAACAATGGACCTGTTGATGCGACTGGAGTTGAAATATATGATTTTATTCCATCTGGTTATCACCATAAATTTGAAACCGCTACTCACGGAGCTTTCTCTTTGGCAATGGGCGAGTGGGGAATTGGGAATTTGAAAATCGGAGAAAGTGCCGCGTTGAAAATTGTATGTGAGGTTTTAAAAGAGGGTAGTTATACCAACAGAGCATTTGTGACAGGAACTCAGGCTGATCAAGATCTTATAAACAATGAATCGGAAGTTACGCCAATCCCAAAACAACCTGCTGCAATAGCAGACCTCTCCATTTCGAAAATCATAAGTTCAGTTGCACCTGAAATTGGCAGTAGAGTTGAATTTACGATTGAAGCAATGAATAAAGGGAAAGGGAATGCAACTGGCGTGACTGTCATGGATTTATTGCCTTCTGGTTATCAATTCGTGAGCTCAATAGCTACACAAGGAGAATATGTTGATCAAACGGGTGTGTGGTTAATTGGTCAAATGTCAGTAGACGACAAGGCAACACTTAAAATAAACTGCATCGTTTTATTTACTGGTAATTTTGTGAATAGGGCGACAATAACTGGAAATGAGTTTGATAGTGATTTATCGAACAATGAATCATCGGTAACTTCAACCCCTGTTTCTCCAACCTTGATAACCGATTTGCAGGTTCAAAAAACGGTTGATATTATCAATCCTACCATTGGCAGTCGCATTAAATTTTCCATTGAAGCAAAAAATTCTGGGCCAAATAATGCGTCAGGAGTCGAAGTTTATGACGCTTTACCGTCAGGTTTTCAAATGGTGTCCACCACAGCTTCTCAAGGTAATTTTAATGAATCTGAAGGGAAATGGTATGTTGGTGAATTGTCGATGGATTCGATTGCAAGATTCTCAATGGAGGCAATCGTTCTTTCGAATGGAGATTACAAAAATATTGCTTATATATCGGGTATTGAGTCTGATAATCAAATCCAAAACAACATTTCAGTAGTCACCGTCAATCCTACGATACCGGTTTTGAACACAGACTTGAAGGTCTCTCTACGTGTAGATAATGAGGCTCCAATTGTTGGAAGCAGAATTGAATTTACCATTTTGGCTACTAATATCGGACCTGATAATGCCTCAGGTGTTGTAGTTTCGGATATGCTACCTGCAGGATATCAGTTTATTAACTCCTCCGTTTCCACCGGAACATATAACCGTTATACAGGCGAATGGCAAATCGGTAGTTTTGAGAAGAACCATGCAGATTCGTTGAAAATCAATTGCATAATTACCACAAAAGACGACTATATTAATGTTGCTCACATATCAGGTCTGCAATCGGATACCATTTTAAGTAACAATACTGTCGCATTACGCCCCAACATTAAACAGGCATTAACCTATTCTGATCTACAAATTCTCAAAAGCGTTGACAATGGAACGCCTCAATACGGAGATCAAATTGAGTTTTCGATTTTTGTAACCAACAATGGCCCCGAAAATGCAAATGGAGTAAAGGTTTTTGATGCATTGCCAAATGGATATAAATTCAAAAGTTTTGTCTCAACGGTTGGAGCTTTTTCTGAAACTACAGGAGAATGGGCTGTTGGCTTTTTGCCAAGTGGTGAAAAGGCATTGTTGAAAGTCAAATGTGATGTTCTCAAAGAAGGAAATTATACCAATAAAGCAATTGTTTCGTCGAGTGAATCGGATAACAACTTAGCTAATAATGAATCGACAGTTACTCCTATCATCGACTTTATACCAAAAGCAGAAGCCGACGAATTTATATCCCCTATCAATGGTTCAATCACAGGTAATGTGTCTGAAAATGACCAACTAAGTATCGATGGTGGCAATGTCTGGTCGATTGATACAGAGCCGTCTAAAGGGAATGTAGTATTTTCTTCTGATGGGGCATTTACTTATACACCGCAAGCAAATTTTACAGGTGTAGATCAATTCTTTTATCGTTTGCAGGATATTGATGGAGACTATTCTGTGGCAAAAGTAATGATACAAGTAATGGATAAAATAACTGTTCCTGAAGGGTTTTCACCAAACGGAGATATGATCAACGATTATTTTACAATAGATGGAATCGAGAAATATCCAAACAATCATTTGACTATATTTTCTCGTTGGGGAGGTACGGTCTTTGAAGCGTCGCCTTATACGAATAGTAACAAATGGAATGGAGATAATACATCAAATTACTCTTTTGGTGGGTCAAAATTGCCTGTAGGAATCTATTATTATGTGTTAGACTTCGGAAACGGACAGCCTTTGAAAAAGGGATTTTTCTATTTGAATAGATGATAACAATTTGAGAAAATGAGCAATAGATTTTTACATATTATCAAACCTTTTCTTCCATTCAAATCGAATGCATTTGTTTTGAAGTGGTTGCTTATTTTTGCGCTTGCAGTACCTTTTGAAAATAGCCTTGTAGCACAACAAGATGCTGTTTACAATTATACAATGTATAATCTGTTGTCATTGAATCCTGCTTATGCAGGAAGTCGTGATGCTTTGACCGCCACACTATTACACCGAAATCAATGGATTGGATTCGAAGGAGCACCCGTTACAAGTACTCTAATATTGCATTCTCCGGTTTACGATCGTAAAGTGAATCTGGGACTTACTATTGTAGATGATAAGGTGGGTGTTATCCACGAAAGATCGGTACATGTGGATTATGCTTTTCGGTTTAATGTGACAAAATACAGTCAGTTAGCATTGGGCTTAAAAGTGGGAGTGAAGTCTCTGAGTGCCGATTTGTCAACACTTTCTACAGAGCAGCAGAGTGACCCATTGTTTGCTAATGATTTTACGAGTGGCGTTTATCCTAATTTTGGATTTGGAATCTATTTTTCGCAAGATAAATTTTATTTTGGTCTCTCATCTCCAAGACTTTTGGAGGATAGTCAGCAATATCGATTGGGTGATGGAGACAAAAATATGTTTTTCAAAGAGCAGCGACAGTATTTTTTGATTTCAGGAGGAATTGTTACACTTTCAAATGATTTTGATTTGAAACCAACATTATTTGCTCGTGCTACAAAAGGTCTTTCGCCCATTATTGATGTGACTTCAACCGTAATTTTCGATGATAAATTTCAACTCGGAGTGATGTATCGTACCTCTAAAGAGGTTGGTGTATTAGCTGGTGTTACATTGTTCCCACGTTTGTTTGTTGGGTATTCATACGATTGGTCGATTGGCTCGCAATCTTCGAAATACAATTTTGGAAGCAATGAAGTTGTGTTGCAATACGACTTTGTCTATTTTGGATTAAAGAAAATTAGATCCCCACGCTTTTTCTAATGATATTTGTAATGTTGATCAAAACAATTTAATATGAGAACCAAATTATTCGCCGTTACAATTTTGTCTCTACTTGCAATAACAGTGTGGGGACAACGGTCACGTCAAGAGAGAAAAATAGATCCATATTACGATTCGTTCAACTATACAAAAGCGATTGAGAAATATGAAAAACTGAAAACGATTAGTTTGGAAGGCAAACGGCGGTTGGCTGATTCATATTGCAAAACATCCAATTTCGAAAAGGCAATTGCAACTTATGATCAATGGGTCAATAGCGATTTGGCTTCCAAGGATGACCTTTATAATTATTCATCTGTTTTGAGAATGAAAGGTGAATGGACTCTAGCGAATCAATATATGACAAAATTTTGTGCTCTATATCCTGAAGATATGAGAGCGCGTAACTTTAAATCTGAAATTCTCAAATTCCCTGATTTTTCAACAGATAGAGGATCTTATGTTGTTACCAATCTTGATTTTAATAGTAAAGAGGCTGATTTTGGACCAACATATTACAGTGGTTCAGTCGTTTTTGCATCGAGTCGTTCGCGCAAACTGCAACTAAAAGAGGTGTATAATTGGAATCAAAAGCCATTTTTGAACTTATACCAAGCAAAAGTTTTTCGAGGTCAATTCATTGACCCAATTCCATTTAATAAATCTATCAATAAAAAATGGCACGAAGGAACTGCTTCTTTTTACATGAAAAATAGATCTATGGTTTTCACCCGCGATAATTATCAAGGTAAAAGCGGCTCAGGTGAAATAAATTTGCAGCTCTTTTTCTCAGATTACATTGGAGATAATTGGAGCGAACCTATTCCTTTTAAATATAACGATTCAGAGCATTCTATGGGTCATCCTTGTATCACTGAAGATGGAAAAACACTCTATTTCGCTAGTAATTTCCCAGGAGGATATGGCGGTGTTGATATATATCGGAGTCAGAAAGATTCATTTAATCAATGGACTAAACCTGTAAATTTAGGCGATAAAATTAATACAATGGATGATGACATGTTCCCATTTTTTGATCAAAAAAACCAGCTTTTATATTTTGCATCTCGTGGACATTTAGGATTAGGCGGTTTGGACATTTTCAAAGTTAAAATTTCTCCTGATTCGATAGGTGAAGTGGAAAATTTAGGAATGCCCGTCAATAGTATTAGTGACGACTTTTCATTCATTATAGATAATAATTCGAAAAGTGGGTATTTTGCATCTAATAGAACCGAAGGCAAGGGTGATGATGATATTTACTCATTTAAAGTAATCCAAAAAATAGAGCTTTCTCCAATAATACCTACTGCTCAAATATCGACAAAGAGTGATTCCATTGCAAATGTTCCAGTTTCTTTAGCAGTAACTGATAGTAGTAGTGATTTATCGATGAAATCTGTAGAGATTAATCAAGTAGAAAAAAACACAAGAAAAACACACAATTTGGGAGAAGGGAAAGAAGGATCTTCTCGAAAAATAGAGCAGACTGAACAGTTAGAACAAGCGGAATCGATCGAATTAAAACACTTATATTACGAATTTAATAGATCAGATTTACGTTCCTCAGCCATCACTCAATTAGAAAGTATTGCGAAATTGCTTAAATCACAAAAAACGTTGAAGATTGAGCTATATGCACATACCGATAATCGAGGTTCCGAGCTTTATAATATGAGATTATCTCAACGACGAGCACAATCTGCTGCTAGATTTATTGTGAATAAAGGAATTTCAAAATTGAGAATAAAATCGGTTGGAAAAGGTGAATCGGAATTGATAAAAGTGTGCGCAGAGTGTTCTGAGAAAGATAATATGCAGAATAGAAGAACAGAGATTGTGATTCCGGGTTATGGGCGAAGTGAAGAGGATTCAACTGAATTTGAAAACTTAAGCGACAGTGTAATTCATTCAAAAACAACTTCTCAAAACAAAATTGTCTATAATGAATTGATTGATTTAAAGTCAATTACTGAGAAAAATAACAATCAACTTATCCGATATTATCTATATGTAGCCTCTTTTCCAAATGACATAGATGCTCAAAAACTTACCTCTAATCTTCAAAAAATAGGCTATAATGCAGAAGTTGTAGATATGCAAACTTTTTATAGAGTTGGAATCGGATGTCATACGATGTCAGCAGCTAGAAAACTCTACGATGTGCTGAAGTTCAAATACAAATCTGCGTGGATTGATATGGCAAAGTAGGATACTACCTATTTTTTTGTAGACTGATTTCTCTTCTTTCATTCAAAGCAAATACCTATTTGTTAATTTTGAAAATCCAATTGTGAAATTGTAAAGTTCTATTAATCAGATATGTAATATAATTTAATCATTTATTAAGCATCTGGTTTTGAATTTTTAACTCTTGGAGTGTTAAAACAAGCCGATACATTTATATTTTTGCATTGGTTTTGTTCGCAAAATCATTCTCAAACCCCATTTTCAGATAATAATTAATAGTAAAATATACAAAATTATGAATCAATCCGTTGATATCAGAGCGCTCAATGAAAAAATTGAAGCAAAAAGTTCTTTTGTGAATATGATCTACATGGGTATGGAAAATACGATTGTAGGTCAAAAACATTTGGTGGAATCGTTGTTAATCGGACTTTTGTCGAACGGTCACGTACTGCTCGAAGGTGTTCCCGGTTTGGCAAAAACATTGGCTATCAAATCACTTGCATCGTTGATTGATGCCAAGTATAGCCGCATTCAGTTCACGCCCGATTTGTTGCCAGCCGACGTAATCGGTACCATGATTTATAGTCAAAAGAAAGAGGAGTTTATGGTGAAAAAAGGTCCTATCTTTGCAAACTTCGTGTTGGCAGATGAGATAAACCGCGCTCCAGCAAAAGTGCAAAGTGCGTTGCTCGAAGCGATGCAGGAACGACAAATCACCATCAGTGAGAATACCTTCAAACTCGAAGATCCATTCCTTGTATTGGCAACTCAAAACCCGATAGAACAAGAAGGAACATATCCATTGCCTGAAGCGCAAGTAGATCGTTTTATGTTGAAAGTGGTAATTGGTTATCCTAAAAAAGAGGAAGAAAAATTGATTATTCGTCAAAATATTGGTGCTCCTAAAGCCGATTTGAAGCCTATTCTTACTCCTAAAGACATTATCGAAGCGCGCGAAGTGGTACGTGAAGTCTATATCGATGAAAAAATCGAACGATACATTATTGATATCGTATTTGCGACTCGTTTTCCAGAAGAATACGGACTTGGCAATTTGAAAGATATGATAGCTTTCGGGGGTTCACCTCGTGCTTCTATCAATTTGGCTTTGGCTGCTCGTGCCTATGCGTTTATCAAACGCCGTGGTTACGTTATTCCAGAAGATGTGCGCGCCGTGTGTCACGATGTGCTTCGTCACCGTATTGGTTTAAGCTACGAGGCTGAAGCAAACAACATGACTTCCGAAGAAATCATCAGCGAAATTTTGAATAAAGTTGAGGTGCCTTGATTTTGTCAGGGATTGAGGGAATACTCCGTTCATTGAGTAATTGATTAACTGAATAATTGATTTGATGAGCAAATTATTGGCACATTGAACAATTGGCACATTGAATAGATGGAAACAGTAGATTTATTAAAAAAAGTACGTCAAATTGAGATCAAGACACGTGGCTTGACCAATAATATATTTGCAGGAGAATACCACACGGCGTTCAAAGGAAAAGGTATGGCTTTTTCCGAAGTGCGTGAGTATCAGTATGGCGACGATGTGCGCGATATCGACTGGAATGTGACGGCTCGCTACAACAAACCTTTTATCAAAGTGTTTGAAGAGGAACGCGAACTGACTGTCATGTTGCTAGTTGATGTGTCAGGCAGTCGCAACTTTGGTACTGCTAATGTGATGAAAAAGGAGATGATGACAGAAATAGCTGCCACCATTGCTTTTTCAGCCATTCAGAATAAAGACAAAATCGGGGTTATTTTCTTCTCCGATAAGATCGAAAAATTTATTCCTCCCAAAAAAGGAAGAAAGCATATTCTGTTTATCATTCGTGAATTGATCAATTTCGAACCTCAAAATTCGAGTACTGATATTTCACAGGTGTTGCGTTACATGACAGGTGCCATCAAGAAAAGATGTACTGCATTTTTGATTTCAGATTTTATCGACAATAAATCGTATAAAGATGCACTTTCTATAGCCAATAACAAACACGATGTAGTGGCGGTGCAAGTTTATGACAAGCGTGAAACTGAATTGCCAAATGTTGGCTTAATGAAAGTGAGCGATGCTGAAACTGGTGCAGAGCAATGGGTCGATACATCATCGGCACAGACCAGAAATGCGTATGCTAATTGGTGGGCAAAAAAGCAGATTGAAATGAATAGCATGCTCAAAAAAAGTCGTGTGGATTATGTTTCTGTGGCGACTGATGAAGATTATGTGAAAGCATTGATGGCTCTGTTTTTAAGACGAGCTTGATTCAGATATAATAGATATTGCGAATGATTAGGTCGTACAGACGCAAAATTTTGCGTCTCTTCAAGAATACATGTATGATAAACTATAAATCACTAATTCCAATTTTACTCTTACTTCCACTGTTTGCCTTTTCGCAGGTGACCATGCGTGCCAAAATTGACTCATCATCGATTCTTATTGGTGAGCAGACGCACATTCACCTCGAACTTTCGCAAGACAAAGGAAAAACAGTGCAATTGCCGGTATTTGATAAAACTATAATTCCTGGAATTGAGCTTTTGCAAATTGCCAAACCCGACACTACTGAGCTTGATGATAGACGAATCCGCATCGATTTAACTTATCTCGTAACTTCATACGATTCTGGATTATATTACATTCCGCCTTTCAAAGCTGCTTTAGATAAAGATACCTTTGCTTCGAATAGTGTTGGTTTAAAGGTATTGACATTCTCTGTCGATACTGTCAAAAAGCAATTTTTCCCGATTAAAAAGATTCTGACACCAGATATTGTTTGGTCTGATTATTACTTTATTGCAATGAGTATTCTCTTATTGTTATTCTTTATTACATGGGGAATATATGCCTATTTACGTCATAAAAATAATCGACCACTTTTTGTCCGTTCAGAACCAGCTCTACCGCCACACATCAAAGCGATGTCGGAACTCGATCACATCAAGCAAGAAAAACTTTGGCAACAAGGGCGCGAAAAAGATTATCATACTCGATTGACAGACGTATTGCGAATTTATTTGCACGATCGCTTTGGATTAAACGCATTGGAGATGACTTCGGCTGAGATTTTGGATGTATTGCGTTCGATTCCTGAAGCTACTGTGGTTTATCATCAGATGAAAGATGTAATGGAATTGTCTGATTTTGTGAAGTTTGCAAAATTTCATCCTGCTGCCGAAGAGAACGAAAAAAGCATGATGAACGCATTACTCTTTATCAATACGACCAAGCTTGAAGAGGTTGTGCCCGAAGAAGTAGAAAAAACAGAATCGAAAAAAGAGTCGTAGCGTATTGCCTATTATTGAAACTATTTTTCTTGTAACGCGTAACTTGTAACTGAGATTATGATTCATTTTGCAAATCCCATATATTTCATTTTATTAGTCGTACCTGTTGCCATGGTGGTTTGGTATGTGATGCAACATCGCACACTACAAGCTGGAATGCAGATTTCGACCGTTCATCCATTTTCTGAATTGCCTGTAGGTTGGCGTGTGAAACTTCGTCATTTGCCGTTTATTTTTCGAGTAATTACTGTTTTGCTGATGATTTTGATTTTGGCACGCCCTCAATCGTCAAACAGCTGGCGAAATACTTCTACCGAAGGAATTGACATCATGATGACGCTCGATATTTCGAGTAGTATGTTGGCGCGAGACTTTAAACCGAACCGCATCGAAGCGGCCAAAGAGGTCGCATCTACCTTTATTAGTGGCAGACCTTCTGATAATATTGGATTGGTCGTTTTTTCGGGTGAAAGTTTTACGCAATGTCCGTTGACGACTGATCACGCCGTGTTGTTGAATCTCTTCTCAGGAATTCAAAGTGGAATGTTGGAAGATGGAACTGCCATCGGATTGGGATTAGCGAATTCCGTTTCTCGTCTGAAAGAGAGTAAAGCGAAGTCGAAAGTAATCATTCTTTTGACGGATGGATCGAATAATATGGGAAACATAGCACCCATTACAGCTGCAGAAATAGCGAAAACATTTGGCATTCGGGTTTATACGATTGGTGTGGGAACACAAGGAATGGCGCCTTATCCTGTCCAAACGCCTTATGGAATTCGTTACCAAAATATGCCGGTCGAAATTGATGAAGGAATTTTGAAACGAATAGCTTCAATGACTGGAGGAAGCTATTTTAGAGCAACTGGTAACTCGAAACTGAAAGAAATTTACAATGAAATTGATCAATTGGAAAAGACAAAACTGAATGTGCAGGAAGTGAACAAAAAACACGAAGAGTATCTTCTTCTTGCGTGGATTGCATTTTTCTTTTTGCTCTCAGAGCTTTTGATGAGGTACTTTGTGTTACGGAAAATTCCTTAAAGTCCCCTAAATCCCCCATTAGGAGGACTTTAAGGACGCTCCGCTTATTATTGTATGTATAAATAATGTTCCCAGTTCCCCCTTTGGGGGTTAGGGGGCTCAAAAAAAATATTATGTTTAGATTTGCTCATCCCGAGTTTTTATATGTTTTGATTATACTGCCCGCCATCTTTGCGTTTTATGTTTATACGCAAATTGTACGGTACAAAGATTTGCGACGATTTGGAAATCCTATTCTTTTGGAACAGTTGATGCCGAATGTGTCGAATAAACGTCAAATAGCAAAATTCTGGCTGTTGCTAAGTGCAGTAGGTGTGTTGGTTTTTGTTTTAGCCGGACCGCAGTTTGGTGCAAAGGTGGACAATGTGAAGAAAAAAGGAATTGAAGTGATGATTTGCCTCGACCTTTCCAATTCTATGATGAGTCGTGATGTTGCCCCCAGTCGTTTGGAAAAATCGAAACAAATTCTTTCGAAATTGGTTGATGCACTTGATAATGATAAAATTGGGTTAGTGGTTTTCGCAGGGGATGCTTATGTGCAATTACCCATTACATCTGATTATGTTTCCGCCAAAATGTTCTTTTCAACATTGAATCCTAAATTGGTTCCTTCTCAAGGAACGGCTATTGGAGCAGCCATTCACACCGCCATGCGTTCCTTTACACCGAACGAAGAGAGTGAGAAAGCAATTATACTAATCACTGATGGAGAGAATCACGAAGATGATGCCAATGGTGCAGCTGATGAGGCGAAGAAGAAAGGTATTCGGGTAAATGTGATTGGAGTGGGAACTCCTTCCGGCTCTCCGATACCTGATGATTTAGGAACTTTTCGCAAAGATGAAAATGGAGATGTGGTCATCACAAAACTGAATGAAGAGATGTGTCGTCAGATAGCCTCCGCAGGAAAAGGATTGTATGTGCGTGCAGATAACACCAATGGTGCTTTGAAAGCCATCGAAAACGAATTGGGTAAACTCAAGAAATCGGAAGTTGAAAGCACCATTTATTCAGAATACAACGAGCAGTTTCAAAGTATCGCGTTGATTGTTTTGTTAATTTTGTTGGTTGAATTTATTATTTTGGAACGCAAAAATCGTTTTTTGAAAAATATACATTTGTTTAAAACAAAGAAAATCAAAGAGTAATCCTTTTTCGATAGACTTTAGTTGATCTTAATCTGAAAGAAATATTGAATAAAATGAAACGAATTATCATCATATTATTTGCCTTTTTACCACTGCTGCTCTCTGCTCAAAAAGAGGTGAGAAAAGCAGTTCGTTCTGCAAATAAACAGTATGAAAAAGAGCGTTATAGCGAAGCTGATGTGGCGTATCGCAAAGCGTTGGAGTTGAATCCGAATTCACCAGAAGCTAATTACAACCTTGCGAATACAATGTATCAGCAGAAAAAATTCAAAGAGGCAGCGCAGCAATACGAAGTGGCTTTGAAAACAATCACAAAACCTGAACATGCTTTTGCTGCTTTTCACAATTTGGGAAATTGCATGATGGAGCAAAAAGATTATGGCAAAAGTGTGGAGAGTTACAAGCAAGCTTTGAGGATAAATCCATCAGATAATGAAACACGATATAATCTGGCTTTGGCACAAGCATTATTAAAGAATCAACCTAAAAATAAAGATAATAATAAGGATAAAAACAAAGACAAGAAGGATAAAGACAAAAAAGATCAGGATAAGAAAGATCAACAAAAACAAGATCAGAATAAGAAAGACCAACAGGAAAAAAAGGATCAACAACAAAAACAAGATCCAAATCAAATGTCGAAACAAAATGCGCAGCAACTGCTCGATGCCTTTATGCAAGACGAAAAAAATACTCAGAATAAGATGAAACAGCAACAGGTGAAGGAACGTCAGAAACGGGTTTCATCAAAAGATTGGTAGTTTATCTCAAAGCAAAAAAACGATATTCAATAGTTGAAGAATGAAGAGACTGGTTTTATTTTTAGTCATACTGTTTTCGGCCTTTTCGCTCACGAAAGCGGCTGATGTGAAATTCACTGCTGCAGCACCCAATGCCGTTGTTAAGGGGGAACAGTTTCGTCTTGTTTTCAGCATCAATGCCGATGCTCGCGATTTGCGTGTGCCCGAAATACCCGATTTTCAGGTGTTGATGGGACCGTCAAAGTCTTCTTATTCGAGTATGCAGGTGATTAATGGCTCAGTTTCAACGGAGGTTTCTACTTCGTTTACCTACATCCTGATGGCAGACAAAGAGGGTACTTTCAATGTGCAAGCTGCTACTGCCACTATCGGAGGAAAAAAATACACTTCAAATGCCTTGACGATCAAAGTCCTTCCTCCTGACAAAGCATCACAAGCTAATTCACAACAGCAACAAAGCCAACGTGCAACTCGTAATTCTGGTGGTAGTTCCTCAGAAACTTCCGGAAATATTTCGAGCGACAATCTGTTTGCGCGGCTCAATCTGAGCACGCACAAGGTTTATGAACAAGAGTATGTGGTAGCGACCATCAAACTCTATTCGCGTTATGATGTTGGTTTGGAGAATTTCAAACTTCCTGAATTTGATGGATTTCTTACCGAAGATATTCCGATTGTTGATCCACAATGGACCATCGAAAATGTGAATGGGGTAAATTATCGCACCGTGCTGCTCAAAAAAGCACTCTTATTCCCACAAAGAACAGGAAATCTGAAAATTGGAAGTTGTAAGTTCAATCTGGTTGTTCGCATTCGTTCGAAACAGCAATCTCAGAACTTCTTCGACGATTTCTTCGAAACGTATCAAGACGTCAAAAAAATATTGACAACTGCACCTACTTCGGTGGACGTAACGCCATTGCCGTCGGTCAAACCTGCTTCATTTACCGGAGCGGTGGGTTCATTCGATGTTAAATCATCCATTTCAACCCGTCATTTGAAAGCCAATGAGGCAGTAACTGTGAAGTTGAATATTACTGGAAACGGAAACCTCAAACTTCTCAAAAATCCTACCATAGCTTTTCCCGCAGATTTTGAGGCGTATGATCCGAAAGTGAATAATAATTTCAAAACCACTCTTGCTGGAGTGGTTGGAACCAAAACTATCGAATACCTTGCGATTCCTCGCTATCCGGGAAAATTTACCATTCCAGGTGTGGCATTTACTTACTTTGATTTAAAATCGAAAAGTTACAAGACCATTCAGACCGAAAGTTATCAACTTCAAGTGGATAAAGGAGTAGGGGGCACATCTCCGCAAGTAGTATCCGATTTCACAAACAAAGAGAGCGTGAAGCTTCTGGGTCAGGATATTCGTTTTATTCGTACGTCACCGTTCCAGTTGGAAAAGAAAACCACTTATCTGTTCGGCACTTCTATCTATTGGATGTCATTCTGGTTGCCATTGCTCTTGTTTATAATTTTGTTTATTATTTTCAGAAAGAAGGCACGTGAAAATGCGAATCTGGCTTTAATGCGCACTAAAAAAGCCAATAAAGTGGCTACAAAACGATTAAAACAAGCCAATAAATATTTGCAATCCAAAAATCAGGATGCGTTCTACGACGAAATGTTGAAAGCGGTATGGGGATATTTAAGTGATAAGTTGAGCATTCCGGTTTCGGAACTCACAAAAGATAATATTGCTATGGAGTTGGCGAAATATGGTGTGTCAGAAGAGTTGGTTAATCAATTCAGAGAAATCCTCGATACGTGCGAATTTGCACGCTACGCACCGGCTCAAAGTTCCGATGCGATGCATCAAACTTATGATCGTACGGTGGAGGCTATCGGTATCATGGAGAAAATTGTTAACAAATAGATCAGTTTATAGTTGGATATTATGAAAAAAATAATTCTATTTATTAGCATCATAGCTGCTGCATTTACTGTTACTGCGCAGGATTTGCAGAAACAGGCTACGGAAGCATATACAAAAGGGCACTATGCTAAAGCAGCAGAGCTGTTTGAGACTATTCTCAAAGAAAAAGGCGAATCTGCCAATTTATACTATAATTTGGGAAATGCGTATTACAAGAGCGATCGTGTGGCTGATGCCATTTTAAATTACGAAAAAGCGTTGCTTCTTGCTCCTGGAGACGATGATATTCGTGTCAATCTTGAAATAGCAAAGCAAAAGACCGTTGATAAGATTACTCCTGTTGGTACATTTCTGTTGACCGATTGGATTCATACCATTCACATGCAAATGAGTTCTAATGGATGGGCAAAAAGTGCAATCGTATTGTTTCTGCTTTTCATTGTGGCGCTTTTCGTCTATTTCTTTTCGGGAAGAGTGTGGATGAAAAAAATCTCTTTCTTTGGTGGAATTTTTGTCCTTTTGCTTTCATTTTTTGCAAACTATTCGGCTTATTCACAAAAACAAGCGTTGGCAGAACAGAGTCACGCTATCATTTTTAGTGAGTCTGTTGTTGCAAAAAGTACTCCGGATGATAGCGGAACAGATTTGTTTTTGATGCATCAAGGAGCAAAGGTAGAACTAAAGGATAGTGTAGATAAGTGGTCGCAAGTGGCTCTCGAGGATGGTAATGTAGGTTGGATTCAAAACGATACGTATAAAGTAATCGGATTATTGAAATAAGTTGCTTAATGGCAGATTAATGCTAAATTTGCATTGTAACAATTTTATCCATTATGGAGAATCTCATTCACCTCGACTATTATTTGACACTTCTTGTTAATGGATTTCATTCTTCATTTTTTGATCAATTTTTCTTCTTAATCTCCAATAAGCTAATTTGGATACCGCTCTATCTGGCATTTATTTATATTATCATAAAAAAAGAGGGTACAAAGGGTCTTTGGATTATTCTGGCGATGGTATTAGTCGTTGTGTTGAGTGATCAGATCTCTTCATCCATCTTCAAACCTCTTGTTCATCGACTTCGTCCCTCGCACGATCCATTATTAATTGATAAAATTCATCTGGTAAATGATTATGCTGGAGGTGCATTTGGTTTTGTCTCTTCTCATGCTGCCAATACTGCTGGTTTTGCTCTCTTCTTAATGCTTCTGTTACGAAACAGGTGGATTACCTTTGCGATGTTATCGTGGACACTTCTCACCTCTTATTCGCGGGTTTATTTGGGGGTGCATTTTGTAGGAGATGTGGTTTGTGGAACATTGGTTGGCGTATTTGCCGCAATAATTATGTATAAAGCTCTTTTGTCCTTGAATAAAAAATATTCATTGAAGCTTTTGAGTAAAAGCTTTACGAATCTAGAAATATTAATTCCGTTGATTGTCTATCTGCTAAGTATGCTTGTTATTTTTCTGACGAGTGTTTGAAAATAATTTTGAAAAAAAAGCGTCTAAAAATTTGGAGTTATATGATTAATCTCTTAAATTTATTGCGTGATTAAAACATAGATTTCTAACCTTACTTAAACCTGAAAGATATGACAAAGACAATTTCATTTAACGAGCTTCGCCGCATCAAAACACATTTGCCATCGGGAAGCACTCAGCACATCGCTGATGAACTGAATATTTCGGCTGACACAGTGCGCAATTATTTCGGTGGCGATCATTACAAAGATGGCAAAAGCGTCGGTATTCACATCGAACCCGGACCTGACGGGGGAATTGTTGCATTAGATGATACTACTATTCTGGAGAAAGCACTTTCTATCCTAGGGGAAAGTCTTGAACTTCAGGATGTAGAGTAAAAAACAAAGAAAATAAAATAAGCCTCGAAGCGTGACAGTTTTATGTTTTGCTTTGAGGTTTTTTTGTTTTTCGACAAGCATATTCTGATTTTTTTCATTCTCCTAAACTTCACAATTATGGAAGATAAACTGATTACTCTGGCCATTCATACCTACGAGAAAGCTTTGATTTTGAAATCGCTTCTCGAAAATGAAGGTATCGAAACGTATATTCAAAATGTGAATTTGATTCAACCCATGGTATCATCCGGTGTGAGGATTCGTATTAAAGAGGGTGATTTGCCTAAAGCATTGCAAATAGTTGATAAAGCAAAACTGTCAATCGAAGAAGAAGAGTGGCCTTCTACTGATCCTGAAAATTTTAAGTTGAATCGGATTATGGTTCCGATTGACTTCTCTTCCTATTCTTTGAGAGCAACCGATATGGCTATTAATATGGCAGCCCTTTATCATGCTGAAGTAGTTTTTTTTCATGCTTATTATGTGCCAATAACCTCCGGAGTTTTGCCTATCGAGGTGACCTTCACCGGTGAGCTGTTTAGTGGAGAGTCTTTGCATATCATTCAGCAAAAAATGAATAAAGAGATGGCTCATTTCGTTGCCACTTTAAAGAAAAGGATGCAAGATAATGAACTACCTCGAGTGAAATTTAAAACCATTATTCAGGAGGGAATTCCAGAGGAAGAGATTATTCGTTATTCGAAAACTTACAAGCCCGCCATGATTGTGATGGGAACGAGAGGTAAGAGCCCTAAAAACATAGATTATTTGGGTAGTGTAACAGCCGAGGTGATTGATAGAAGTAAAATTCCTGTTTTGGCTATACCCGAAGCATCTCGTATCAAACGCATGGAAGATATTAAGAATATGGCTTTTATCGCACAATTCAATCAAAAGGATTTGATTTCGTTTGATAAAATGATGAGGATGAACAGCGATGTTAATTTTGAAGTCCATTTTCTCCATATTTCAAATAAAATGGATCGTTGGGATGAGGTTTCACTCACTGGAATGCAAGAGTATCTCCAAAAAATGTATCCAAATCTGAAAGCAACCTACGGAATTATTGATGGCACTGATGTTTTTGGCAGCATGGAGGACTATATTCGCAAATATGATATCGATGCTATTGCAATGACAGCACACAAACGAAATATTTTTGCCACGTTGTTTTATCCAAGCATTGCTAATCAAATGCTTTTCCATACCGATACACCAATTTTGGTGCTGAAATAATGTTACATACGGTTTGATTTTCCTAAGTTTCGCAAAGATTGATTCTGTTATCTTTGCGAAACTTTTTATTTTATAATTAATGATAGTTTCAATGGTGATTAATTAAAGAAAAATTTCCGTTATTGGGGTAATTATTTTACCTTTGCAGCGTTTTTCCAACGATTGGGCGCAATCGAGGAACTAAGAATTGATATACAGAAGAATAAAAAGCGATTTTTCATCAACATAGAATCAACTTTTTTAGTATTAATATATTAATAATAAACTATTTATGGCAGATAGTAAAAAAAAGCTCTTCACTGAGTTTCCTCCAGTTACCACTGAGGACTGGATGAAAAAAGTGACGGCTGACCTGAAAGGGGCTGACTATGATAAGAAGCTCGTTTGGAAAACCAACGAAGGTTTTTCGGTGAAACCCATGTACCGCGCCGAAGATATTGAAGGCATGGTGCAAACCGATTCACTTCCTGGACAGTTCCCTTACATTCGTGGAACAAAAAACAGTAACAAGTGGTACGTTCGTCAGGATATCGATGTGGAGAACATCGTCGATGCTAACGCAAAAGCACTTGACATCCTCAATAAAGGGATTGATTCGCTCGGTTTCGTGATTTCTCGCGACGACGTTTCTGCAGAAAATATCGCAGCATTGTTGAACGGCATTCACCCCGAAATCGTAGAGTTGAACTTCAAAACCTGTGCGAAAGCATCGGTGAAACTGGCGACAATCCTTGCCGACTATTTCCAATCACAAAAATTAGATGTTTCTAAAATCTTTGGTTCAATCAATTTCGACCCCATTGGTCGTGAATTGGCTCGTGGCAAAGATTTCGAAAATGCCACACAAGCGTATGCCGACATCATCGATGCGGTAAAAGCGTTGCCAAAATTCAGAGTAGTGGGCGTGAATGCGGTCTATCTGAACAATGCCGGCGCATACAGCTACCAAGAGCTTGGTTTGGCATTGGCGTGGGGTAACGAGGTGCTCGCTCAAGTGAAAGAGACTGGTCTCACTATCGATGTAATCGCTAAAAAAATCAAATTCAATTTCGGCGTAGGCTCCAACTATTTTATGGAAATCGCCAAGTTCCGTGCCGCTCGTCTGTTATGGGCAAACATCGTATTGGCTTACAAACCAGAATGCTATAAAGCTTGCAACAATAATCAACCCGATAATCTCTGTCGTTGTTCTGCTAAAATGTATGCACACGCCGAGACTTCTGAATTCAATATGACGGTGTTTGATGCACACGTCAACTTGCTTCGTTCACAAACAGAGGCCATGTCGGCAGCATTGGCTGGCGTAGATTCGTTGACGGTTCTTACGTTCGATTCGGCTTACAAAGAGTCTGACGATATTTCGGAACGTATTGCCCGCAACCAACAACTGTTGTTGAAAGAAGAGGCGCATTTCGACAAAATCGTTGATCCATCAGCCGGTTCATACTATATCGAAAACCTAACAGCTGCGATATCTCAACAAGCATGGGAACTTTTCTTAGACATCGAAGAAAAAGGTGGTTTCTTGGCAGCGGTGAAATCGGGTTATGTTGCAGAAATTATCAATAAATCGGGTACTGCTCGTCGTGCTGCAGTTTCTGCTCGCAAAGAGATTCTTCTCGGTTCTAACCAATATCCAAACTTCAACGAAACGGCTGCTGCCAAAATCGAAGCAGATTTTGCAGCTGACAGTTGTGGATGCAGTTCTCCAAAAGCAAATACGCTCGATTTCACTCGTGCTTCAAGCGAATTCGAAGCATTGCGTTTGGCAACTGAGAAAGCAGCGAAACGTCCGAAAGCGTTTATGCTTACCATCGGTAACCTGAATATGCGCTTGGCGCGTGCTCAGTTTTCGTGCAACTTCTTGGCTTGTGCCGGATACGAAGTAGTCGATAATCTTGGTTTCGAGACTGTCGCTGCCGGAGTAGAGGCTGCAAAAGCTGCCGGTGCAGACATCATTGTTCTTTGCTCAAGCGACGACGAATACGCAACTTTCGCTCCAGATGCAAAAGCTGCTATCGGCGATTCAGCAATTCTTATTGTAGCAGGAGCACCAGCTTGTGCCGATGAACTGAAAGCGCAAGGCATCACTGAGTTTATCAACGTTCGTACAAATGTTTTGGGTACGCTCACCGCGTACAGCAAACAGTTGGGGTTATTGAAATAATAAGGAGGAACTGAAAATGAAACCAAATTTTAAAAGTATTGATATAAACAACAGTTATGCCATGGCACAGACTGTTGCACCAATGAGTGAAAAATCAAATTGGTTGACTCCTGAGCAGATTCCTGTGAAGAGTACCTACACCAAAGCGGATCTCGAAGGAATGGAGCACCTCAACTATGTTGCCGGACTTCCTCCTTATCTGCGTGGCCCTTATAGTGGTATGTACGCTATGCAACCATGGACAGTGCGTCAGTACGCAGGATTCTCTACAGCAGAAGAGTCGAACGCATTCTACCGTCGTAACCTTGCTGCTGGTCAGAAAGGTCTTTCGGTAGCATTCGATTTACCAACGCACCGCGGATACGATGCCAATCACGAACGTGTGGTAGGTGACGTAGGTAAAGCCGGAGTTTCTATTTGTTCTATCGAGGATATGAAAGTGTTGTTCGACCGTATTCCGTTGAACAAGATGTCTGTTTCGATGACGATGAACGGTGCGGTATTGCCTATTTTGGCATTCTACATCAACGCTGGTCTCGAGCAAGGAGCAAAACTCGAAGAGATGGCGGGAACCATCCAAAATGACATTTTGAAAGAGTTTATGGTGCGTAATACCTACATTTACCCACCAGAATTTTCGATGAAAATTATTGCCGACATCTTCGAATTTACTTCACACAAGATGCCGAAATTCAACTCTATCTCTATCTCGGGATACCACATGCAAGAGGCAGGTGCAACGGCTGACATCGAGTTGGCATACACCTTGGCCGATGGTTTGGAGTATCTTCGTGCCGGAGTGAATGCCGGAATGGACATCGATGCGTTTGCACCTCGTTTGTCGTTTTTCTGGGCGATCGGGATGAACCACTTTATGGAAATAGCCAAAATGCGTGCTGCACGTATGTTGTGGGCGAAAATCGTAAAAGAGTTTAATCCGAAAAACCCAAAATCGTTGGCGTTGCGTACGCACTCGCAAACTTCGGGCTGGTCGCTAACAGAGCAAGATCCGTTCAACAACGTCGGTCGTACTTGTATTGAGGCGATGGCTGCTGCATTGGGTCACACCCAGTCGCTCCACACCAACGCATTGGACGAAGCAATTGCATTGCCAACCGATTTTTCTGCACGTATTGCACGTAATACTCAGATTTATATCCAAGAAGAAACTTATATTTGCAAAGAAGTTGATCCATGGGCGGGTTCTTACTACGTAGAAACCCTCACCAACGAGTTGGCGCAAAAAGCGTGGGCGTTGATCGAAGAGGTAGAAAGCCTCGGCGGAATGGCGAAAGCAATCGAAACCGGTGTGCCTAAATTGCGCATCGAAGAGGCTGCTGCCCGCACACAAGCGCGTATCGACTCCGGTAATCAAATCATTGTGGGTGTAAACCGCTACCGTTTGGAGAAAGAAGATCCGATCGACATTCTCGAAGTCGATAACACCGCAGTACGCAAACAGCAAATCGAGCGTCTCGGCGAATTGAAAGCCGCGCGCGACGAAAATGCTGTGAAAGCAGCTTTGGCAGCCATCACCAAATGTGCTGAGACGAAAGAGGGCAACTTGCTCGAATTGGCAGTCGAAGCAGCGCGTGTTCGTGCATCCTTGGGTGAAATCTCCGATGCTTGCGAAGCAGTGGCAGGACGTTATAAAGCAATTATTAGAACTATAGCAGGCGTGTATTCATCAGAAACTAAAGGCGACGCAGACTTTCAGAAAGCTTGCGAACTGGCAGCCGAATTTGCTAAGAAAGAAGGCCGTCAACCGCGTATTATGATTGCGAAAATGGGTCAAGACGGTCACGACCGTGGTGCGAAAGTAGTGGCTACCGGATATGCTGACTGCGGATTCGACGTGGATATGGGACCCTTGTTCCAAACGCCTGCCGAAGCAGCTCGTCAAGCGGTGGAAAACGATGTGCACGTGTTGGGCGTTTCGTCACTCGCAGCGGGTCACAAAACGCTTGTGCCACAAGTAATGGCGGAATTGAAGGCGTTAGGTCGTGAGGATATCATCGTGATTGCCGGTGGGGTAATTCCTGCGCAAGACTACGATTACCTCTACCAAGCGGGCGTTTCTGCTATCTTTGGCCCAGGATCGTCTGTGGCGAAAGCTGCGGTGCAGATTCTTGAAATTTTGTTGGAAGATTAATTGTTCCCCAAAAGTGAGGGTGTGACTCAAAGTCACGCCCTCACTACGAAATATAAAACCCGAAGTCAAGTGATTGGCTTCGGGTTTTGTGTGTTATAGAATAAGAATTTTATTTCTTTAAAAAAACTTTCGTTTTTGTTTTGTTTTTATCTGTTGTCAATTGTAAAATATAGGCTCCTGCTTTTAGTGAGGTAACGCCAATGCTAGTGGTGGTTTCTATAGCTTCTCCACCCAATAAAGATTTTCCTTCAAGCGAAAAAATTCGGTATGTCACTAATGAAGAGGTATTGTTAGTGATGTTTAATAAATCAGTTACTGGATTTGGCCAGAAATTTAGTTTATTATCCTCTAATACTTTTGGGATTTTTGTAGGATTTGGATTGAAATACAATGTCATCGAGCTTATTAATTCTTTGCTTTTCATTTCAATATCGTTGGCTTGAAAGTAGTTACATGCTAACGTACTTTTTGCCGAATCAATTACCCAGCTAAGTGTAATATTCTCTAATTGGTCTTGATTTGAATACTCTGTGAGGTCACCACTTGCAGTATTTGTATGAACATTTTGAGTGGAGATTAAAGTGCCATTTTGTTCTACAGTGTTGGTTTCGTTTGAATCTCCGGTTCCGTTATTAATTTGTTTGTAATTTTTAGTGTAAAGTGAAACTCCATCAGGAGCATCTGTTTGTGCGATATTGATTGAGTCGGTCGTGTTGCTTAAAATTGAAAAATCGTGACGATATCGCTCTTTCCATGTTTGACCGATAGTGTCTCTATCGGAAACAATGAATTGTAGTAGATTTCCTTGCGGAGTGTAACTTTTGGTCGTAAGTTGTAAGTTTTTCCAACTTTGTGCAGTCGAAGAATATTGAGCAACCGTTTCTACAAATTGTGGTGCAACATCCGCATATTCAAAATGTCTTCTTAAAGTAGGTAGAAACGAGCTTGTATTTGTATCATAGGTGTATGTCGTTTCATATTCAGGATTGTTGTTTGGCAGATAGCTGTTCGTGATTTTTGAAGTTGAAATCATTACGCCATTAGCATCGGGTGCAGAATAGAGCATCACATCAGGTTTTTTAAAAAGCGTATAGCTGATAGAACCTTGTGAAAATGCTTTCCAATTGTTTGCAATTGAATCCCAATTCGAATATGTGTAGGACGAAATAACGCCAGTGTCAATGTAATTACGTTGCATTTTTTTTCGAAAACCTTTCCAAGCAGAAGTTGTTCCGTTCCATAAGTAATATGCTTCCAAGGTGCGATTACCTTGGCTGTCGAACTGTAATTCACTTTTAGTGGAGTTCACAAAACTATTCTGCAAATTTTCAAAAACCTGTACGATGGTTGTTTCTATGCCGTTATTCAGACTAAAGATTGTTTTCCGATATGGGTTCCAATTCGAAGATAGGTCGGTTGCTTCATAGTCGGTAATATCAACCAATTTATTATCTACATAATGATATATCGCCTTGCGCACTTTTCCTGCATTATTTAATTGATAAATAATGCTGTCTAATCGCCCCATGCTACCTGCCGTAGATCCAAAAACATCGATGCTGCTGCAAAAGAAAAAACACAGAACGGGTATTATTACAAAAAATCTCTTCATATTCTCTAATTATCTTTTTTCTAGTAAAACTACATTCTCAACATGGTGTGTATGTGGAAACATATCTACCGGTTGCACTTTCAATACACTGTATTTAACATCTAATAAGCTTAAATCACGTGCCTGAGTGGCAGGATTACAACTGACATAGACAATCTTTTTTGGTGATGCACTCAATATGGTGTTAATCACATCGTCGTGCATACCTGCACGAGGTGGATCGGTAATTATAACATCTGGGCGACCATACTGTTTAATAAAGTCTTCAGTCAATAAATCTTTCATATCGCCAGCAAAAAACTGGGTATTCTCGATGTTATTGAGTTTGGCATTCACTTTCGCATCTTCAATGGCTTCAGGCACATATTCGATGCCAATCACTTGTTTGCATTGAGCCGCCACAAAATTTGCAATCGTTCCTGTGCCTGTATATAAGTCGTACACCAATTCATCTCCAGTTAATGCTGCAAAATTACGAGCAACTTTGTATAAAGTGTATGCTTGTTCAGAATTCGTTTGATAAAATGATTTAGGGCTAATTTTGAATTTTAACCCTTCCATTTCTTCATATATGCAATCCGATCCTTTGTACACAATCACTTCCTGATCGGTAATCGTGTCGTTTGCTTTACCGTTGATGACATATTGCAACGAACTGATTTCTGGAAAACTACTTACCAAATGGTTGAGCAAATTCTTTCTCTTGTCAATATCCTCTTTATAGAATATCACAATCACCATCAATTCACCAGTGGATGTAGTGCGGATTATCAAATTTCGCATAAACCCAATTTGATTGCGAAGATCGAAGAAGGTGTAATCATGTTGTTTGCAAAAAGCTTTTATAGATAACCGAATTCGATTCGAAATATCCTCCTGCAACCAACATTTATTTATATCCAAAACTTTGTCGAACATTCCCGGAATGTGAAATCCCAAAGCATCCATATCAAATCTAGTTTCAGAAAACCGTTCGTCATCGGTCAACCAACGCTTATTTGAGAAGGTATATTCGAGTTTGTTTCGATAAAAATCTGTTTTCTCTGAACCAATAATTGGCGAAATAGAAGGCAAATCAATTTTTCCGATACGGGTAAGATTATCAATAACTTGTTGTTGTTTGAATTTCAATTGCTCTGAGTAGGGAAGATGTTGCCATTTGCAACCCCCACATATCCCAAAATGCTCACAAAAGGGAGTAGCTCTTTTCTCAGAATAGTGATGAAATCGAATCGCTTTTCCTTCTGCAAATTGCTTTCTTTTGCGAGTAAGTTGAATATCTACAACATCTCCAGGAGCAACAAATGGAATGAAAACGACCAAGTCATCAACACGGGCTATTGCCTTTCCTTCTGCAGCCACATCCGTAATAGTGACGTTTTCTAATATAGTAATGGGTTTGCTTTTGCGTGCCAAATTGTTTTGTATTTCGTAAAAATGATTAGTACAATTTATGCACTAATCATTTTTCATTTGAATAAATTGATATTCTATAATTTGAATATATAAATGCTTGTTTCAGTCGGCAAAGATAATGATTTTTTTTGTTGGAAAATGGCTCAAAAAGGAGATGCGAAAAAGCAACGTTATTTGCGCAAATTTTCGAGTCATTTTATCAATAAATTTCATAAATCTGGAGCAAAAATCTGAACTCAGGTGAAAATATTTATGGAATATAGGTCTCTAAAAGTTCACTTTGAATGTCAGGCGTAATCGTTACATTTGCAATAGATGCTGGTATTAACGTTGTTTCTCCTTTGTTGAGTTGAATGGAGAAGCCATTGCTATCTGTAATTTTTACTTTTCCCTTCATACACATGTAAATAATAAACGAATCTTTGTCGATATTATTTCGTGCAATTTTTTCATCGATGGCTAATAAATTTGATACGAAATATTGACAGGAAGCTAAATTTACAGGGAAGTTGTCAACTTTAGTATAATTAGTCTGTAAATTATCATACAATTCGTAATCAATAGCGTCCTTGGCAAGTTCCGTATGAAGCTCACGCGATTGGCCATAAGCGTCTTTGCGATTATAGTCGAAAATACGATAAGTGACATCCGACGATTGTTGAATTTCTGCCAAGAAAGTGCCTTTTCCTATAGCATGAACACGACCTGCTGGAAGAAAAAACACATCACCCGCTTTTATGGAATGGCTTTGTAGTGAGCCAGTAAATGTGTTATCTTTCACTGATGTTACGTATTCTTCTGGCGTAATTTTCTTTTTGAATCCAGAAAATAGTGCTGCGTTCTTTTTTGCAGAAATAATGTACCACATTTCCGTTTTGCCAAATGATTTGTGTCTTTTGGCAGCTAAATCATCATTAGGATGTACCTGAATTGAAAGGTCATCACAGGCATCAATAAATTTGATTAGAAGAGGGAATTTTTTTCCAAATCGCACATAAACACGTTTTCCTAACAAAGAAAATTTGAATTGATCAATTAGATCAGTCAATTTTGTTCCTTCAAATTCTCCATTCGAAACAACGGAAACACTGTTTGGAACTTGCGAAATTTCCCAACTTTCACCAATCCCGCTTTGCAGGGGTTCAATTTGTTTGAATTTACAAATGTCTTTACCTCCCCAAATGGTGGATTTTAGTATGGGCGTAAATTTTAGTGGATATAGCATAGCGCCTTGAAAATAAGAGATTAGTGAGGTGTTCGTTACAGTTTGAAAATCTTGCATACAAAAATATAAAATAAAACGTACCAAATTGAATTCATTATAAATTAAATTATCAAGATCATAAATTTTGCAATTAATAGATATTTCGATTTGTGTGGAAATTTAAAAGAAACCGTGTGATCTAATTTGCTACTTTTGCACTCGAATTAATATAGATGATAAATGGCAAGTTTTTTGCAAATAGATAGTCTCACCAAGTCGTTTGGAGATTTGGTTTTACTCGACAAGATTAGTTTTGGAATAGCAGAAGGAGAACGCATAGGTCTAATTGCCCCGAATGGGTCTGGCAAGACAACGTTGCTCAATATCATTGCAGGCAAAGAGGGTCAAGATAGTGGTGCGGTTGTTTTCCGACGCGATTTACGGGTGGCGTATTTAGAACAGAATCCTCAATATCCCACAGAAATCACTGTTCTAGAGGCTTGTTTTCATTCCGACAGTGAGACCGTAAATGTCATCGCAGAATACGAACATGCTATGGAAAGCGGTGATCATTCTAATTTGGAAGATATTTTATCCAGAATGGATCATCTCAAAGCTTGGGATTATGAGCAAAAAGCTAAACAGATTCTTTCGGAACTGAAAATTCGAGATTTTGAGCAGAAAATCAGTGAGCTATCGGGCGGACAACTTAAACGGGTAGCGTTGGCTAATGTTTTAATATCGGAGCCAGAATTACTCATCCTTGATGAACCCACCAATCACCTCGATTTGGAGATGACAGAGTGGCTCGAAGGGTATCTCAATCGATCTCGACTTAGTCTGTTGATGGTGACTCACGACCGCTATTTTCTAGATCGCGTATGCAACGAGATTATCGAAATTGACCGCAAACAAATCTATACTTACCGCGGAAACTATACCTACTATCTAGAAAAGCGAGAAGAACGACTTCTCTCTCAAAATGCTGAAGTTGATCGTGCCTCAAATCTTTTACGCAAAGAGTTGGAATGGATGCGTCGCCAGCCAAAGGCGCGTGGCACTAAATCAAAATCTCGTATCGATGCATTCTACAAACTCGAAGAGAAAGCTAATCAAGGTAGGGTAGAAGGTGACGTAAAACTTTCTGTAAAAGCATCTTACATTGGTAATAAAATCTTCGAAGTTGAGCATTTGTACAAAAGTTTTGGCGATTTAAAGATCGTAGCAGACTTCAATTATATTTTTTCGCGATATGAAAAAATGGGTATCGTGGGAAACAACGGTACAGGAAAATCAACCTTTATAAAACTCTTGTTGGGTGAAGTACCAGCTGATAAAGGAACTGTTGATGTGGGCGAAACGGTTCGTTTTGGTTATTATAGCCAAGATGGATTGCAGTTCGACGAACAAATGAAGGTAATCGATGTGGTGCGCAATGTGGCCGAAGTGATTGATTTGGGCGATGGTAACACACTTTCAGCCTCTCAATTGTTGCAACATTTTCTCTTTGCGCCTGAAACTCAGTACAACTACGTTTATAAATTAAGTGGAGGTGAGAAACGCCGTCTCTATCTTTGCACTGTTTTGATGCGAAATCCAAATTTTCTGGTGCTTGATGAGCCAACGAACGATCTTGATATTGTGACGTTGAATGTGCTCGAAGAGTATTTGACTAATTTTCGTGGATGTGTAATGGTGGTGTCGCACGACCGCTATTTTATGGATAAGGTGGTCGATCACTTGATGGTTTTTGAAGGCAATGCGAAATTGAAAGATTTTCCAGGAAACTATAGTGATTATAGGGAGTGGAAAGAGATAAAAGAGTGGGAGGAAAAGACTCTGCGGCAGACACAGAGCCAAAAAGAGGAGATTAAAAAGCCAATTGTGGCGACTAAACCTGTTGAGCCAAAGCGAAAACTAACTTTCAACGAGAAAAGAGAGTTCGACGAAATTGAAAAATTATTACCTAAGTTGGAGACAGAGAAGGCTTCTCTCGAAAATGAACTGAATAGAGGAAATCTACCAACGGAAGAACTTATTACTAAATCGAAACGCATCAGCGAAATTATTTCATTAGTGGACGATAAGACGATGCGTTGGCTCGAATTAAGCGAATGGATGTGATTGGCTCGAATTAAGCGAATGGATGTGATTGGCTCATCCTGCATTTAGCAGATCCAAAATGATGAATACCCACATAGCTGTAAAAACAAGGGAAAGCCATCCCAAAACGATTGCGATAACAACTTTCCAAAAAGTTTTCATAGAGCCGGTTTTCCATAATCCGTAAATTCCCAAAGGATAAACTAAGATACATAAAATGATTACGAGCCATATTCTTTTATACCACTTCTTAACAGGAATTAAATCTTTTTTGTTTAAATCATTCATGGAATTTTTGGTTTTTTTGTAAGCGTAATTTGATTCTTTGGGGTTTGTAAATCTTACAGTTTAATTATTTAATTTGTAAAACTACTCTCGATGCGTTTGCCTTTTTCAATTGTGCTTTTATGTCCGCAATCACTCCCATTTTAATATCTTTATCAATTGTCAGATTTATTATAAACGTTGCTTTGTCAGCAACTGAGTAATCAAAAGTAACATTCTTTATTTTACTCACAATTTTATCAATTGTTACAAGTTTACCATTCAGACATATTTCATTACTCTTCAATACATCAATATTGATGTGCTTCTTTACAATATCTGCATTTCTATTTGTACCTGTATTTTGATAAATTTGTGTATCAATTGTTTGAGCATTAGATGTTAGTAAATTTACCTGCAAGGCTAAAAATACGATTGAAATTAAAATTTTATTCATAATCCTTTCTATATAAAATTGAATTGTAGGCATCTATTTCTCAGTAAAATCCTTTGCTCTCAATATATTCCTTATTCCTACATGATTATGCATCTCATTCAATAACCATTTATTGTCTTTTCGGATAAAGTGATAAGTTTCGTTGTATTCCTCTAATTTTTTATTCACATTAGTTATCAACTTCTGTGTTACTTCATTTATAATGTAATCTTGTACTGTGCCAGTAATTAATGCAGTAAAAGAGTCCCGATTATTGTCAAGATAGTCCTCACATCCAATAATCTTTACTTCATCAATATATACAAAGTATAGCATGTTGATTTCATTTTTAGCCTTCATATCATCAAGTAAATTTTGCAAATTTACTATTAGCTCAGGTGTCAATTCAGATTTTACAGGGTCAAGATCCCTTTTTGTCCACGCCGTTTGCATTTTATGATAAAGATCGAAAGTGTGTGATTTCATTTCACCCACATCCCAAAAAGAATCAGCTTTACTGATTACATCCAATATTTTCTCTGTTTTCGACGCTTTTCTATAGGCTGAATAAACTTTGCCGATATAGTAGATTCCAAGCACTAAGAATAGGGTCAAAATAGCATATCCATAAATCATCAACGATAGTCCGTGTTCACCTGCACTAGCTCCTTTAAAAACATACACGTTAAAGTTGGAAAATCCTAAGTTGCTACTTATATTCGCAAAAAGATTGTTGACATTAACTAACCATACAAATATTAATATTGAACGAAAATCGAATTTCATTGAATTTACAAATTGATCGTTAATCTATTTAGCTTTTGCAATTTTAGTAATCATTCCTTTAAAGATAATTCCATGGAACGGAAGTACCGAATACCAATACACTCTACCTAATAATCCAAGTGGTCTGAAGGTAGCGGATTGAGTAAGTACATTGTTCGAATCAATTTTAAATTCGAGCCATGCTTCGCCTGGTAGTTTCATTTCTGCGTACAATAAAAGCCGCTTTTCTTCTTTGTCTGCCAAAAGCACGCGCCAAAAATCCAATGCATCGCCAGTCGATATTTCAATGTCACTCCTTCGTCCTCTTCGCATGCCTACGCCACCAACCATTTGATCGAGAATTCCTCTGATTTCCCAAAGCCAGTTGCCCCAATACCAACCTGTATTTCCACCAATAGCCCATATTTTGGCTAAGGAGATAGAGCTATTTTCTACCTTGATTGACCGTATGTCTTTGTAACAACCGTTTACGGGAACCTCAATGAATTTAGAGAAGTTTTTGCTAATATTTTCACTTGTTTGTGCATCTTTCCAACTTGATAGCACCTGATTTTGTTCTATTTTATCAAAGGCAAGTTTGATTGACGTGTCGTAATCAATGAGATTAATGCCAAGCATCTCCGCTAAATTATTGGGTTTACAAATTACTTCAATTTTCATGCTAGTAACCAAGTTTTTCGCTAGAGCATAAGAGGTAGCCGTCACAAAATATAACCAATATGAGGATATTTTGGGCGTCATTACAGGGACAATTACAATTCGTCTTTTTAAGCCACGAATATTTGCAAATCTCAAGAGCATTTCTTTGTAGCTTAGTATATCGGGCCCTCCGATATCATAACTTTTGTTGTAGGTTTCGGTTTTGCCGATTACACCAACAGAAAATTCTACCACATTGCGAATTGCGATGGGTTGACATCTTGTTTTTAGCCAGCGTGGCGTAATCATAAAAGGTAATTTTTCAACTAAATCTCGTATGATTTCAAAAGATGCACTTCCTGAACCGACAATAATCCCAGCTTTGAGAGTAGTCAGTGCAAAACGAGAATCGGATAATATGGTTTCCACATTTTTGCGTGACGTCAAATGCTTCGATAGTTCATCAGCATTGCTTATTCCGCTCAAATAGATTACCTGTTTGGCACTTGTTTGCGCAACTCTATTTTTGAAATTTGTAGCACATATTTCCTCCATATTTTCAAAGTCTCCACTATGTGTTGACATAGAATGGATGAGATAATAGGCGATATCTATATTATTGGGAATTTGTCGTAAACTCTCTTTGTCTAAAAAATCTACCTCAATGACTGATAGATTAGAAGTCGAGTAATTTTTTCTATTAAATCTATTTTTGTCCCTTACACAGCAAATTACCTCATGCCCATTTTCCAGTAAAACGGGAAGCAATCTTTGCGCTATATAACCAGTGACGCCAGTGAGTAGAATTTTCATGTATTTTAGTTGATTGAATTTGTCAAATAAGTTTGCTCTACTGTTTTAAAAGTCGATAAGATTATCATTGTCAAAATTATCAGTATCGTAGATATTTTCTTCATTTTTAAATGATAGCTAACATCAATATATAGGGCACTCTCAATGTGTATTCAATATATTATGACTCACGCATCAGTCTTATTTAAATGATAATCGTCTAATATTCAATTGTCTATACTGTAAGTGAAGGGTCAGCTTATGGCACTTATTTAACTTTTCAAAATCTATTTCTCTACAAATCTATCAAAAATATTTGATTGGATATTGAATGGTATTATTTAAGTTTTCGATGTTGTGTAGCTTATTAATACTTATGTATGTAGATCTATGGTTGTAAGTTGCTGATAAAGCCATTTTTTTCACTCTTTGTTGAATTCGCTTTCAACCGGAAAAGTGTATATTTGCATACACAAATAGAACTAACTATATTGAAATGAACCGCATTTTATCTGCCTCCGAATTAGCACTTTATCAAACACAATTAACACCGTCGGGCAAGGTTCGAGCCTTGCTAGCACATCAATGGGAGCACTTTCCGATAGCAAAGAGCAATCACGATGCGTTAAGCGGTGTGCGTGAGAAACAGGTTGTACTTGATGGACTAACGGTGAGAGTTCAGTTTAATTCGGCACGTATTGTTTCTTCGGCGGCGAAAGTGGATGCCAAAAGCATCAGCGAGCGGAAGTGTTTCCTTTGCGAAGCCAACTTGCCTGTGGAGCAACGTGCGCTTCCGTTTGGCGAAAATTATTTGATGTTGAGCAATCCGTTTCTGATTTTCCCCGAACATCTTACGATTCCGCATGTGCAACACACCGATCAACGTATTTTGGGTAGAATGGGTGATATGTTGGCGCTTTCGAAAGAGTTGTCCGATTTTGTGGTGTTCTACAACGGTCCAAAATGTGGTGCGTCGGCACCCGATCATTTCCACTTTCAGGCAGGAAATAAAGGTTTTGTGCCGTTGGAGACGGAGCTAGAGACGATTCTTAATCAATCACAATCTGTAGTCGATAACCAATCTTTGCAAATCTTCCGTTCAAAACCGTTTGGAGCGAATGCTATTTTTATCTTGTCAGAAGATCCGATTGAAGTAGAACGCGCATTTGAAAAGGCTTATTATCATTTAGCGTTGCTATCTCCAGACGAACTGGAGCCGATGCTCAATCTACTGTCGTGGATGGTGGGTGATCGCTATTGTTTAGTCCTGTTTCCTCGTCGTTTGCACCGCCCGTCACAGTTTTTTGTCGAAGGCGATGCAAATATTCTGCTCAGTCCAGCTTCTGTTGATTTGGCGGGTGTTTTCATTACACCACAGGAGAAGGATTTTGAGAAAATCACTGCTGCAGATTTGCACGATATTCTCTCGCAGATTATGGTGAGTGATGCGGTAATGGAGGGTTTGTGTGAGGTTTTTTATTAAAATTAAACGCGAAGGGACTAAGACGCGAAGCGTGTTTTTTTTGCAATTCCCGCAGATAACGCAAATCTTTTTCTGAGTGTTATTAATCGAACTTTTTTTAAACCAAAACAATAGAAGTCTGCGTAATTTGTGTAATCTGCGGGAAATAAATATACTTATTATGAAAATCAACACCAATCTTTGGAACAAAATCCGCTATACCATTTACACGCCGGTGTACGATTCGGTGGCGAAGCATTTCTATCATTCGCGTAAGCTGTCAATTGAGAATCTCAATATCCAGAAAGGCGAACGAGTGTTGATTGTAGGAGCTGGGACTGGTCTCGATTTGGAGTTTTTGCCCCAGGATTGTGAAGTAGTGGCTACCGACATTACACCGTCGATGGTGGAGCGCATCAAGCTTCGTAACAAAGAGTATCAACTCAATTTGGAGACGATGGTGATGGACGGGCAGCGATTGCGGTTTCCCGACGCATCGTTCGATAAGGTGATTTTGCACCTGATATTAGCAGTAATTCCCGATCCGGTGTCGTGTATCAAAGAAGTGGAGCGCGTATTAAAACCCGGCGGAGAGATTGCCGTGTTCGATAAGTTGGTACGCAAAGGAAGAAAGTTATCCTACAAACGTAAACTGCTCAACCTTTTGACTAATTTTCTCTTTTCAGACATCACACGCGATATTTACCACATTGTTGGCACGACCGATTTGATAGTTTTGTCAGATGAAGAGGCGAATTTGAATGGGAATTTCAGAAGATTAAAATTAAAAAAATAGATCTTATGGATAATACGTTATCTTATCAAGATATTAAAGGAATTTTATATAAATCGTTAGATCGTCTTCTTGATACGGACGTAGTTTATAAATATTCGAATTACACCGATGGTATAAATCTTATACTTTTGAAACAGTCATTGAAGTTTTCTTCCCCAAAAGAATTTAATGATCCTTTTGATTGTCATAATTCATTGTTGAGATTTGATTTTGATCATGTTCTTGTAGATAATGAGTTGAAAAATAAATTTACGAATAGAGGTGATAGAAGAAAAGCAAAGCGATTGTTATCTAAAAAAGAAAATTACGAACAATTAATAGATAGAGAGAAAAAGAGGTTTAAAATGTCTTGTTTTTCTGAATCTTATAAAAATGTATTAATGTGGTCTCATTATGCAGATAAGCACAAGGGTATTTGTATTGGATTTAAATTTTCTCCTGTTTATCGTGATAGATTCGTATTAGCTGTAGTGAAATATATTGAGAAAATTATACCTTTAGACGGTTCATCTGATGTCCCAAGTACAATATTATATTGGTTAACAACAAAATCTAAGTTTTGGGGATATGAGGCAGAGATAAGAGCAATTACAAAGGCAAAAGAATTGAATAGCGTTGAATATGTAAAATATGAAAAGGAAGATGTCGTAGAAATTATATTTGGTTGTAAAATCTCGAATAATGAAATAGACTTAGCTTTGAAAGCAATAAAAGATGGAGGATTTAAAATGCCATCCATTAGAATTTATAAAATGATAATAGATGAAGATACATTCTCATTGAAGAAAGTTGAGTACAGTAAACAATAATTTAATAACAAACAATAAACAATGCAGAATTTTGAATTCCACAATCCGGTAAAGATTATTTTCGGAAAAAAAGATGAGTTAAGTAAACTTGCGACTTTGGTCGACAAATCGCAAAAAGTATTGTTGGTGTATGGCGGTGGTAGCATCTTTAAAAACGGTGTTTACGACGGCGTGAAAAGCGCCTTAGTGAATCACACCGTGCTCGAATTTGGTGGAATTGAACCCAATCCACACTTCGAGACAGCAATGAAGGTTGTTGAGATTATCAAAGCTGAAAAGGTTGATTTTGTATTGGCCATTGGTGGCGGTTCTGTGATTGATGCGGTAAAGTTTATCGTTTCGGCTGCGTTGTATGAAGGAACCGATGCATGGGATATTCTGGCGAAAGGAGTAGAGGTGAAAGCGGCATTGCCTTTTGGTGCAGTACTTACATTACCCGCCACTGGCTCTGAAATGAATAGCGGTTCGGTGATTACCAAAGCGGCAACCGAAGAAAAATTTGCCTTTATGTCGGTGCATTCGTTTCCTAAATTCTCATTTTTGTTGCCCGACGCTGCAGGTTCGTTGCCAAAAAAACAGGTGGCGAATGGTGTCGTAGATGCATTTGTTCACGTGATGGAGCAATATATGAATTATCCTGCCGGAGCACCGTTGAACGATCGTTTCGCAGAATCGATTCTTCAAACATTGATTGAAGAGGGACCAAAAGTATATGCTAAACCCGACGACTACGAAGCGATGTCGAACTTGATGTGGAGTGCCACCATGGCGCTGAATGGATTGATCGGTTGTGGAGTTCCTCAGGATTGGGCAACGCACATGATTGGTCACGAACTGACTGCTTTTCATGGCATTGATCATGCACGTACCTTGGCGATTGTTTTGCCCGGTTTGTGGACGGTGCTCAAAGAAGAGAAACGGGCGAAATTGTTGCAATACGGAGCGCGCGTGTGGGGTATTACCGAGGGAACGGAAGAGGAACGTGTGTTGGCAGCCATTGCAAAAACCGAAGAGTTCTTTCAATCATTGGGTCTGCCAACAAAATTAGGAGATTACGGTGTGACTTCTATTACTATTGATAAGATTGTGACCCGTTTCGAACAACGTCAATGGAAGGCCATTGGCGATCGTGGTTTGGTGACACCAATTGTAGTTCGTCAAACATTGGAACATCAGTTGGCGTAATATCTCAAATCTGTTCCTGTGGATTTGAAATTTTCAGGAACTTATTTAATTCAAAGCTCCTAAATCTAAGATTAACAGATTTAGGAGCTTTTGAATTAACAATATGATATATTGGTTCTATTATTCAATCCATCAAAAAATCTTTGATTTCGAGAAAATTAGTTTCGAGTTGCAGCATATTGTCTGACATAAATCTGAAAAGCTCACCCCAATCTGCTCTTTTGTGAAAATCGAGTCCCTCTTTTGCGATAATAATTCGAGAGACTTGCTTGCCGTATGCCAATTCTTCTAAGATTTTCCATTCAATTGTTCCTTTTGCAAACCCTTTCTCCAAGGTCTCTTTGTGCCAAATGATTCGTTCAAACATCTCGATTCGTTCATCCTCGGCACGATGATTAATCTCCAAAGCCACCAATACATTGTTTCTCGAAAGGTCGAATTTCAATTCTACCCCTTTTATTTTGGTATCGTAGAGTATCCACAAGGGCTTGCGATTTCGGAGATTGGGCTGAACTTCGCAAAATGCAGCGAAACTCTCCCAAAATTCAGTTTTGAGTTGTTTGAGCTCTTCTTTCGAATACATGTTTAGGTTTCAGATAGATTTTCAAATCAACTCAATGCATCAACGCACTGGCTCGTATAAAGTCTTGTTTGAAATAGAAATAGGTGTTAATTCCATTGACAGATAGAATCAAATCATACCATTTAGCGCCACTTTGATAGGGGAAATGCACTTCGCCCTCAATGAAATATCCTTTGGGTAAAGTTGTTTTTCTCAAGAGAGCTTCTGAAAGATTCCGATGATTCACCCAGCTATTCTCTGCTCGAATGTCAGACTCTTGAGCGACCACTCCCGCGGTAGTTTGTGCCACATCGTGTGCTACGCCTACTAGATTTAGTTGATCGATCTTCTTTTCCACATCTTTGTCAGATGCTGCCACAGCCACCAATGCTCCCATAGTGAGAATGGCGGATGTGATGCCGAAGATTGTAGCGTTATTTCGATTTGCTATCGCCATATTTTCCTCCATTTTCAGTTTGTTTAAAATCATTTCGGGGTCTGATGCATAGTCGTGTGCCAAAATGGTGGAATCATTTACATATACTTTTTGATGGAAAAAGATTGGATCTACCAAAATCGTAGAATCGGTATGATTACTGATTTTTACATCGTAAACCAATGTATTGCCTTCTACTCGATTGAAGGCACAGTCGAACCAAATATTTTTATTCGAAGAATAGACAAATTGCTGTCCCAAATTCCAATAATCTTTGTTTTCTAGTGTCGAGGGGGTGAGTTTGACAAGAGGGGCGGTGGTCGAACAACTGAAAAGAGTAAGGACTGTAAGAGTGAAGAGAATAAATTGTCTCATAATATTGGATATTTGTTGAATAATCGTTTATTCTTTATTGACGTAATCAAGTGTGAAATAGTTGCATACGTAAATAAAAAAAATCTCCTTGAACGAAAATGAACAAGGAGATTCTGGATTATTTTGTCCTTCAACCCAATAATGGGAAGTTAGATTATTTATAGCTTTCGTTGTGAATGCTTTTTACGGCACGTCCAGATGGGTCATTTGCATTTTTGAATGACTCGTCCCACTCCAATGCAGTAGGTGTGCTACAGGCAACAGAAGGCACAGAGGGTACGGTGCTTGCAGCTGTTTCTGAAGGGAAATGCTCTTCGAAAATACTGCGGTAGAAGTATTCCTCTTTGTTCATCGGTGGATTCACAGGGAAACGTTCAGCTGAGTGAAGCATATCTTCGTCACTTACTTTATCAAGTGTCAATGCTTTCAACGAATCAATCCAATTGTAACCAACGCCATCAGAGAATTGTTCTTTTTGACGCCATGCAATCGATTCTGGCAACAGATGTTCAAATGCTTTACGGATAATCCATTTCTCCATTTTGCCATTTTTTGCCATTTTATCTTCTGGATTGAGGCGCATAGCCACATCCATAAATTCTTTGTCGAGGAATGGCACACGACCTTCAACGCCCCAAGCAGCCAATGATTTGTTGGCACGAAGGCAATCGTAAAGGTAGAGTTTATTCAGTTTACGCACAGTCTCCTCGTGGAAAGCACGTGCATTTGGAGCTTTGTGGAAATATAAGTAACCTCCGAAAATCTCATCAGCACCTTCACCCGAAAGGACCATTTTAATTCCCATCGATTTGATTACACGCGAAAGAAGATACATCGGTGTGGAAGCACGAACAGTTGTTACATCATACGTTTCGAGGAAATAGATCACGTCGCGAACGGCATCTAATCCTTCTTGCACAGTGTAGTGAATTTCGTGGTGAACTGTTCCGATATGATCGGCTACTTTGCGGGCAGCGATTAAATCAGGAGCTCCTTCTAAACCTACTGCAAATGAGTGAAGTTGTGGATACCATGCTTCGCTGACACTTCCGTTTTCAATTCGTTGAGAAGCAAATTTCTTTGCAACAGCAGAGATTATAGAAGAGTCGAGACCGCCAGATAGAAGTACTCCATAAGGTACATCTGACATCAACTGACGCTGTACTGCATCTTCCAATGCTTGACGCAACACATCAATATCAGATATATTGTCTTTTACTGCATCGAACTCTGTCCATTCGCGGTTGTACCAACGCACTGGTTCTTGTCCATTTTTGCTGTAAATATAGTGTCCCGGAGGAAATGCTTCAATTTTGGTGCAAACGCCTTCCAATGCTTTGAGCTCAGAGGCTACATAAAACATGCCTTCAGCGTCCCAACCAATATACAATGGAATGATACCCATGTGGTCACGAGCAATCAGGTAGCAGTCGTTTTCGATATCGTAGAGTGCAAATGCAAAAATACCATTCAAATCTTCTAGAAAATTAATTCCCTTTTTGCGGTAAAGAGCCAAAATGATTTCACAATCTGAATGAGTTAAAAACTCATATTCGCTTGCCATTTCATCACGCATGATTTGGTGATTGTAGATTTCACCATTTACAGCAAGCACTAATTTTTTATCTTTGCTATACAGAGGTTGACCTCCTGATTCTGGATCCACAATCGAAAGTCTTTCGTGAGCCAAAATCGCTTTATTTCCGCAATATATTCCAGACCAATCTGGTCCACGATGGCGAATTTTTTTTGCCATCTTTAATATCTGGGGGCGAAGTACTTTTTCGTCTTGTTTTAATTCAAATGCTCCTACAATTCCACACATAATGCTTCCTAATTACAAATTATTTTTTAGATCGGGTGCAAATATAATATATTAATATCAGATGGATATTTTTTTTGGCTTAAAAGTATCAAAAAATTGCTATTTCAGGGCATTTTCTTCAATATTATCACATAATAAAGAAAGTGATATTCCTGAGAAAATCTCAACCAATTTTTTGAATTTTAATATCAACAGGCTTGTAATAAGCTGGTTAAACTACTCTTTTCTACAAATATCTTTGAACTCACAATACTGGCAGTGCTCCACAATTTCTGTTTGTTTGAATGGGTGAACGGGATCGAAGATAGATTCCATTAGCGTAAACAACTGGTCTTCAAATTGTGTTCGAAATTCAGCAAAATTTTCCACAAATTCTTTCTTTTTGGGTTCTGGATTGTAGATCACAGTTGATTTGAAATCGCTAAACATTTCGCGTAGATAATATATGCCTGGAGCTATGGTTGGTGAGTGGTGTTTGCGGTCGTAAAGCCACGAATAGAAAAAGACCTGCATCACGGCTTTGGGTCTATTTTTTTGTGTTGAATCAAAAAGTTCTTCTATCGACGAAAAATTTGATTTTCCTGTACCCGTTTTGTAATCGATAATTCTGGTTTTATTTCCTACTTCGTCAATTCTATCAATCGATCCTTTTAATCTGATTTTCAATCCGTTGCGTGCTGTTATTTGATCTTCCATTTTCTCCTCTGATTCGCGATAAACGAAAGGCGTAAGTTTACGATCAATTTCCAAAACTTGTTTAACATAACGCTGTATGACATTTCCAATCAGATAGTTATGTCCTGTTAAGTGTTGTGATTTTTCGGAGTGAAAAACGACTGTTCGAAATGCTTCTTCAATTTCATTTTTGATACGAACATTGTTTTTTTGAATTCCAGAAATAACTTCATCGGTAACAACTGTATTTTTGTAATCGTAGTAAAGCCGTTCCATTACCTGATGAAAAATCGTACCGAACTGACTCGCCTCTAACTCTTCCGAAATCTCCTCCTCTTCGCTCATTTTTTCGATTTCTCGGAAATAGAATTTCAATGAACAGTCGAGGTAAGTATTGATAGAACTTGCCGAAAGAGCACGCTCACCACCTTCCAGAAAATTGGAAAGTGCTTTCAGAATACGTTCATTTTTAGGAATAACAATCGGAATATTCTTTTGTAATGAGACATCAAATGTGAGTAATTTTTCGACAATATTCATCCGATAGTGGTATTTCATTTGATATACGTATCGGCTCACTTCGCCCGTTTGCATTCCTTCACTTCGAGTGTCATAGAGCAAATAGATGTTTTTTGCACGATGAATCATACGGTAGAAGTGGTAGGCATACACACTGTCTTGATGTTCGTAGGTTGATAATCCAAACCCTTTTCGGAGATTGTAGGGAATAAACGAATTGGTAGCACCTTTGAGTGGAAAAACGCCCTCGTTCATCGATAGAATAATCAGATTGTCGAAATCGAGCGCTCGGGTTTCGAGAACGCCCATTACTTGCAGTCCCGAGAGTGGCTCTCCTTGGAAGGGAATACTGATGCCGGCAATCATTTTTCGTAACAACCGAAACAGCGTCTCCATACTCATCTGCATATCAGTCTGCTGCATTATCTCTTTCATGCGGTTGACTGTGATGTAGTACTGATAGATAAATTCCTTTTCTAAATGCACCAAATTATGCTTTTCGGTTTCTTCTTTTGAAATTTCTGTATCTATCTGTTTCTGAATAAGTTGAATGATGTTTAATAAATAATCAGTAAAACCGATTTTATCATCCAGAGGCAAAAATATTTGTGCTAACTCTTTGTTTTCGGCGAATTCTGATGCGGCAATAAAGACCTTGTTTTGATTCAGTGTTTGTTTATAGATATCTTTTATCAACTGTGGTGCAAGGCTAGCAATGTAACGATGATTGAGTACCGGTAAAAGGAATCTATAGTAAAAAGCAGGCTGTTGAAAAACGGTTCTCCAATGGGTTTGCATAGCGAATATATGCTCCATCAATCCGGCGATTGGAGATGAACTTAAAGGATAACCCATGGTAACATTAATGGTCGATATCACTTCCGGAATGGAATAGAGAGTTGGCATCAAAAGTTGTTCATCAGGCAATACAATGGCCGTGTTAATCGCTTTGTCAGAGTCTGTTATAGCTTTTTCGGCTAACCATTTGTTTAATATAGAATATACCTGTTTGGCTTGTCCAGTGGCAGAAGAGATGCCGATCAATTCGATGTGTGGTGCTGGCTGCGATAGTTCTTGTTCCAGCTCGATGTTTGAGGGAAATATTTTGCAATAACGATTGATAAAATGCGAAGCACGGTTATCTGGGTCGGTTGTTTTTTCGGATTCTGTGTCCCAAAAGAACTCAGCAGATTGGTGGGAGTGAAGATGCTCTAGTAATATCTCTTCGGAACGAGACAAAGCATTCAGTCCAACAAAAATGTACTTTCCTTTGGGTAAATTTAAAGGAATTTTCTGAAGAATATTCTCTGCCACTTCTCTGAAAATCATTCCTTCGTAAACGGAACTTTGCTGTTGCAGCTCTTCTCTGAACGATTGGTAGAGTGGATATAGAATTTTCCACGTGGCCAGAAATTCATCTTTGGTTTTTCCCTGTTTCTGTGGTTGAAAATTGAACCAAAACTCACGAATGGAATTGATTTGTTCGTCGGTGAGCCCGGCAAAATCAGATTCAATCTCTTTCAAATCTTTTATGTTTGAGAAAAGCTGACGTGCATCAGCTACGTATTTATCGACATCATCGAAGTCATTCAGAATCATCTCACCCCAAAAGACAAAATCATCAAAACTTTCGTCGTTGGCAGAAATTTTGTGATAATGACGATAAAGTGTAAACAACAGATTGGTGCGATCCATCACGGTATAGCCTGTGAACGAACGGAAAAGCTCATTGACAGTTACTATTTTAGGCGAAAAGATAGGTTTTGAAGCGCAATCGGCAAGGTGTTTTTGAAAGAAAATACCTGCTCTTCGATTCGGAAATACGAAGGTTTGGTCGCTGATTTTGTCTTTGAAATGAGAAAGAGTTGCTTCTGCTACTTTATATAAAAAGGGTTTCATTGGATTTCCTTATTTTTCCCGCAATTTAGCAAAAAAATGCGATTCATGCGTTTTGAAACAGTTTTGTAATGAAATATTTATATAATAGCAATACCATTGTGGTCGATAATCATTAGTTTTGTAATGAAAATTTAAAATGTATTACAATTATGGATAATCAACGAATTTTAGTGGTTGATGATGAAGAAGATTTGTGTGAGATTCTACAGTTTAACCTTGAAAATGAGGGGTTTGACGTAGATGTTGCAAATTCTGCCGAGGAGGCTATGAAGCTCGATTTGACCAAATACGAACTGCTTCTACTCGATGTAATGATGGGTGAGATTTCAGGTTTCAAAATGGCCAATATGCTTAAGAAAGAGGAAAAAACGGCCAATATTCCTATAATTTTCTTAACAGCTCGTGATACAGAAAACGATATGTTGACAGGTTTCAATATTGGAGCAGACGACTACATTTCAAAACCATTTTCGATTCGTGAAGTCGTTGCCCGGGTTAAGGCCGTTGTTCGACGTCGCGATGCGGTGAAAGCCGCTAAACCGAAAGATGAGATTGTACAGTTTGAAACGCTGATAATCAATGTAAACCATAAAAAAACATTGGTAGATGGTGAGGAAATTTCATTAACCAAAAAGGAGTTCGAAATTCTAAAATTATTACTCAGTCAGCGCGAACGAGTATTTTCCAGAGAAGAGATTTTAACTCGTGTTTGGACAGATGAGGTGTATGTATTGGATCGCACAATCGACGTAAATATTACTCGACTGCGTAAAAAGATAGGTCCATACGGAAAAAATATTGTGACACGCTTAGGATTCGGTTATTGTTTCGAAAATAACTGACCCGCTCAAACATAAATTTGCGACAACATTTTTCTTAATAGGGATTGTTGTCGCCTTTAGCTATTATTAATTATGAATCAACTGCTCAAAAGAAGATTATCAAATATACCTTTTCATAAACGGTTATTCTATTCCATCTTTATTCTTGCTCTTCTTTTTGTAGTCATTATTTATGCCTTCCAATATCAACGCGAAAAATTCTTTCGTGAGCAAATGCTAAACTCAACCTTGAGTAAATACAACACTTTAGTCATTTTCGAAATTAAAAAACGAGGTATTTCCGATTCTCTTTTCAATGATATTACACAGGTAGTTGATCTTCCTGACTTAAGATTAACGATCATAAATAGCGGTGGTACAGTGATTTATGATAATCGCAAACACGATGTAAGTCACATGACAAATCACCTCACGCGCCCCGAAATCGTTGATGCAATAAAAAATGGATCGGGTTATTCTATTCGTTTTTCAGATACCATTGAAAGGGAATATTTCTATTCTGCGCAAAAATATGGAAATCTATTTATTCGAACCTCGTTACCGTATAATACCAATACAATCAGGATGTTGGAGGTTGACAGGCAGTTTATCTATTTTTTGATTGTCTTGTTTTTCATCATTGTATTTACGCTGTTTCGATATTCTCAAATCTTGGGTAAAAGTATCTCGCGACTCAGAGAATTTGTGACTAAAGCTGAAGAGAATCTGCCTATTGATAATCAAATTGTCTTTTCGAACGACGATATAGGTGAGATTTCGAACAAGCTTGTCAATCTATATAAACGATTGAAAACGACTAAAACAGCCCTCACCATTGAGCAAGAGAAACTTTACATGCACTTTCGTTTTTCGCGAGAAGGATTAGCGATTTTCTCGCAAAAAAATCAGGAAATCTTCTCTAATAGCCTGTTTATCCAACAACTAAACCTTATTTCAGATCTACATGTAGATGCTCCAGAACAGGTATTTGAGATCGCTGAATTTCAATCTATTATATCTTTCATAGATACAGCTAATGCTTCTTTAGAGCGAGATGAAGAAGTTACTTCGCATAAGTTCAGTATACGAAAAAGTGGTCGAGCATTTGAAATTGCCTGCATTGTGTTTGAAGATAAAACGTATGAAATCTCTATTTACGACAATACCGGACAGGATGAAGAAAATCGACTAAAAAGACAACTGACGCAGAATATTTCGCACGAATTGAAAACGCCTGTTAGTAGTATTCAGGGATATTTGGAAACTATACTCACGATGCCTGATTTGGATGCTAATAAACGCAATCTTTTTCTCGAACGATGTTTTGCTCAGAGCAAACGGTTAGCTTATTTGTTGAGCGATATTTCGTTGCTCAATAGAATGGATGAATCGAATACTTTGTTTGACATTGATTCGGTGGACGTTTCGCATATTATTCGTGAGATTGTAAGCGAAACACAGCATGAATTAGAAAAAAAATCGATTACTGTGGATTTGATAGATATTCCTCAAAAAGCTTTAGTAGAAGGAAATACGTCACTGATATATTCTATATTTAGAAATCTAATTGATAATGCTGGAACCTATGCCGGTGAAAATGTGCGAGTCGTAATCAACTGCTATCGCCAAGATGCAAATTATTACTACTTCACTTTTTCTGACACAGGGGTAGGAGTCGCCGACGAACATCTTAACCGATTGTTTGAGCGTTTCTATCGTGTGGACAAAGGTCGCTCTCGGAAAATTGGCGGCACAGGATTAGGATTGGCAATTGTGAAAAACGCCGTTCTTTTCCATAAAGGTGAAATCTCTGCAAAAAATCGTACTGAAGGTGGATTAGAATTTCTATTCAGTCTAAAGAAAAATCAATAGAGTCGTTCCTGATCAATTAATTTAAAAACTCCCGACTTTGCTTAAGTGCAAGGTGGGAGTTTTTTTGTTTACCATTTTAGGATGAGAGTTATTTCTTATTCCCAATTGTTGAGGACGATATATGTTTTTGTGAATTTTATTACACTATGTTTTAAATTATTTAGAATAGGTACAATCAACTGACTGATATCGCTTATCAAATTTCTAAAAACTAAACCGTTTGTCAATGTTTATAGTATAATTTCAATTTTATAAAAGAACTATGAAATAATTTTCAAAAAATAGTGTGTTTCACTATTTGCTTTTAATTATTTATTTATACTTTTGAGAAATCAACTGTATTATAACAAATAAAATAATTATTAATTCTCAAAACAAACCATTATGGCAAGTATTAGTGAAACAGGCCACGCAAAAAATGTGGCGAACTTCGAGTCTTTAATTTTATCAGTAACTGGCTTTGGCACAGCCTATAATCCCTCGAAAGAGACGCTCAAACCAGCCGCGTTGCAGGCGCTTTATGCCTCGGCAGTCGGCGCTCTTGGTGATGTGAATGCAGCCCTTTCGGCCAATGCAAGTGCTGTGGCAGCTCGATCCGAAGCATTTAGTCCGATTAACAAACTCTTTACACGCGTGGGCAATGCAGTGAAAGCCACCGACACCACCGAGCAAGTCGACGACAGCGTGCAAGCCATTCTTCGCAAATTGAAAGGAATTCGTGCCACAGCTACCCTCACCGACGATGAGAAAAAAGCATTAGAGGCAGAAGGCAAAGAGGTAAATCAGATTTCTACTTCTCAATTGAGTTTCGACCTTCGCCTAGAGAATCTCGACAAACTGATTAAGCAACTTACTGCTATTCCTCAATACACTCCTAACGAAGAGGAGCTCAAAGTTGCCACCCTTACCGCGCTTCACACCGATTTGAGCACTAAGAATTCGGCAGTGAAAGCAACCGAAATTCAATTGAGCAACGCCCGCATCGCCCGCGACCAAATTCTCTACACCCCAAATAACGGATTGGTCTATATCGCTTTCGATGCCAAAGTTTACATCAAATCTATTTTCGATGCGTCGAGCCCGCAGTTTAAGCAAGTCTCGAAGTTGAAGTTTAAATCAATACCTAAATAAGCCTCGATACAAGTGTTGAACTTATCGACTCACAATCACCCCACTTTCACCCTCTGACTCCAAGTCAGGGAGTGAATTGTTGTGGGGTGGATAGATTGTATACGCTGTTTAGTGTAATGTGTTAATAACTACTCTAGTTTGCTATTGCGTGTGATGCGTTTTTTAATAATCTTTGCAAATAAATGAAGAGAGAATATGTCTAATGGTTTTCCTTCTTAAATAATTAAAAATCACAACTCTATATGAAGACAATATTTGTAATTGGCAATGGATTTGACTTAGCACATGGGCTAAAGACATCTTACTCTGATTTTTTAGAATCATACTATGTGATACCATCGAAAAATAAATTGTTAACATTGTTAAAAAATAATAGCCTAAATCTTTGGTCTGATATTGAGTATACTTATTTTAGATTTTTAAATTTCTATGATAATATTAGAGGAATTAAAGGGTTTAGATATGAAAATTCTTTTGACAGCTCAAAAGAATTAGATGATAATTTTGAAATGCTCAAACAATTATTGGAAAATTATCTTTTTAAAGAACAAGAAGAATTAAAGTTGATAACTGAATATTCCAAACTATTTTCTACTTTTAATGATGAGAATACTATGATATTGGACTTCAATTATACAAATACTGTGTATAAATATCTTAATGGAATTGGATCGCTGGCTAAACATATTAAAATTCATGGAGAATTAAGTAGTGATGATAATCCAATCATTTTTGGATATGCTGCAAATGATGAAGAGGTTAAGGTGTTATCAGATAAGAATGACGAATATCTGATGAAGAACATAAAAAGACTTCGCTATTTATTATCCGACAATGAGATAAAGTTGAAGAAAATCCTTGATTTTACAAGATATGATGTTGATGTATATATTTTAGGTCATTCTTGTGGAGTTTCTGATAGACTTATTCTGAATGAACTATTTACACATCCAAGTGTAAAAGGTATTACTCTTTTAAATTACCGTGAAAAGGAGGGTTACTTAAAAACAACAATTAATATTTATAGAATTTTGGAAGATTATAACAAACCAGACAAGAAAGATAGATCTCTTTCTAAAATATTCAATTTTAAGGAATCTACTGAAATTTTACAAAAAATGAGTACTCAAACGGATAAGAAGGAGTTCTTGAAATTTATAGCTCTTATGAAAGAAAAGCATGACAAGAAGAAATTAACTCGCTTAATAAATTTAGCTATTTCATGATTTTTTTTTAATCTATTCTCTTTCACCCTCTGACTCCCACGATAGCTATCGGGGTCAGGGGGTGAATTTTTCCCAGCCCCTCCTGCAAAATCCGATGAGCCTCCAGCGTTTTACATTCTCCCTCCTGCAACATTAAATCTCCCACCTGCGACTTTCATTCTCGCACCTGCAAAACTAAAACAATGACCTGCGACTTATAATCTCACACCTGCGACTTTAAATCTTGCCCCTGCGATTTTAAAACTCGCCCCTGCGAAATTAAATCTTGCACCTGCAACTTTACATCTCGCTCCTGCAAAACTAAAACAGCGACCTGCACCCTTTAATTACTATTCTTACTGAATAAGATTAGTAATATATAGTCACGAAAAGCCAGAACCAGAGTACCATCAGTATTGATTTTCCGAGAATCTTTCCTAAACCAGATTTAAGTTAAATCAAAGGCCCAAAGGGAAGACACAAATACCAGACTGACAAAATACTGTTTGAGGAGAGAAGCCCAACTGGAAAATCTGAAAATTAAAGTAGAATGCTGTTTGGGCGAGCGAGCGAGTTTATTTTGTCAATGTTTTTTTGCTTACTTTTTTTGCGCCAAAAAAAGTAAGTCCTGCGGAAGGCAATACAAATATCACAAAATTATTCAACCTCTATGTTTATGGTAGAAATACCAAGTACTGTCTCATTCAGATTATTATATTTCGAAGTTACGCGCCTCAAACGATATAGAACCGTAATTTTTTTTTCATAACGCTATTGGATATTACCAAATAACCGACTAAGTTTACGGAAAATTAACTCAACACACCAATTTGCTAAAATAAGTCTGAATTTTATCCAAAACCATTATGAAAGCCTCCATTATCTTTCGTCGGCTGATTAGCCACACGCTAGTTGCGATTGTTATGCTATTTTCATTCCAGTCGTGTGGCAAAAAACAGCTCGAGCCACTTAAGATAGACCCCGCATTTGCGGCGTATGTCATCTCCTTCACTTCGGGAGTGGTGTCCAACTCTACGCACATTCGGGTGCGGTTGGTGCAGGAGATACCCAACGCATTGCCGGGCAAACCGCTTGACTTCAACCCCTTCTCGTTCAGTACCAACATCAAGGGCGAAGCGCATTGGGTAGATAAACAGACCATCGAATTCGTGCCCGAGCAGCACCTTCCGGCAGGGGAAATCTACACGGTTGATTTTGCCTTGAGCAAATTCCTTACTGTTCCGTCCAATCTGCAAACGTTGCAATTTCGCTTTCAGGTGATGACACAGGCCATCAATCACGAGTTCGAAGGCATTTCGCCCTGTCGGTTGATGGACAAACAGTGGCAGCAGGTGCACAACGTCTTCTACACCGCAGACTATGCCGAACCTGCCGACTTCGAAAAAGCGATCGACGTTTCGGGCGATCAATCCGATTATAAGCTGAAGTGGGAACACAGCAAAGACGGTCGCACCCATACCTTAACTATCGACAGCGTAGAACGCAAAGAATCACCCGTCAAACTCCAAATAGAGTGGGATGGAAGTAAAATAGAGGCAGACCAATCGGGAAAAGTCGATCTTGAAATTCCGGGCTTGAACGATTTCAAGGTGATGCAAGTTAAGACTCTCACCAGCCCCAAAACCGCGATAGATGTCTATTTCTCCGATCCGCTGAGCAAAACGCAAGACATCACCGGACTCATCGCCCTCACGCCTGGAGCAGAAGAAAGTGTGATCATCAACGGAAATATCGCGCACATTGTCCCCGGCAGCACCGTTGCCGGCGATGTGGCAGTAAATGTTTATGCTGGCGTAAAAAACGTTTATGGTGTCGCGTTAGGTAGAGATTTTACCACCAGCGAGCGCTTCGTAGAACTTAAACCACAAGTCGCACTCATTGGCGAAGGTGTGATTGTGCCCAGCACCGACGGCATTCTCTTTCCGTTCAAAGCCGTCAGTCTGAATGCCGTGGATGTAAAGATTATCCGCATTTTTGAGAATAATATTGTGCAGTTCCTCCAGTCTAATCAGTTAAACGGCAATCAAGAAGTGAAGCGCGTCGGTCGTGTGGTGTATAACGAAGAGGTGAAACTCACCTCGTCCGATCCGATCGACTACACCCAGTGGAACGTCTTCTCCCTCGATCTCTCGAAGCTCATCAATCCCGAACCAGGTGCGATTTACCGCATCGAGATTAGCTTCCGCAAGAAACATTCGCTCTATCCCTGCACCGACAGTTCGTCCGACGATTCGTTTGTCGAAGCCAAAGATCCCAACGAAAGCTACAACGATCCCAACGAATACTGGGACTACTACGAAGACGAAGCCTACAGCAATCCCGATTACAACTGGAACGAAAAAGACGATCCTTGCAAAGCGTCGTATTACATCGACGGCAGTCACCGCGTGGCGCGCAACGTGTTGGCCTCCAATTTCGGAATTATCGCCAAAGCCGGCACCAACTCAGAGTACCACGTAGCCATCACCGATTTGCGTACCACCGATCCCATCGAGGACGTAGAGGTAGAATTTCGCAACCTCCAAAATCAGTTGATGACCACCGTGAAAACAAACTCCGACGGACTTTGCAATGTGAAGCTGAGCGACAAACCATTTGTGTTGATTGCCAAAAAAGAGACGCAACGCGGTTACTTGCGGTTAGACGATGCTTCGTCGTTGTCGTTGAGCATGTTCGACGTGAAAGGCGAAGAGCTGAAAAAAGGGGTGAAAGGTTTTCTCTATGGCGAACGTGGCGTATGGCGACCGGGCGATATGATGTACCTTACTTTCGTATTGGAAGATAAAAACAACGCCTTACCCTTCAACCATCCCGTGGTGTTGGAGCTCTACAACCCCTCGGGTCAGTTGGCGCAACGAACCGTGAAAACGATGCACCTGAATGGCTTTTACACATTTCAGGTGAAAACCCAAAGCGATGCACCTACCGGCAACTGGTCGGCTAAAGTATTAGTTGGCGGATCAACCTTCGCACGCAACCTTCGTATCGAAACGGTGAAACCCAACCGCATGAAAATCAACCTCAATTTCCCTTCTAATATTCTCCATAATGGCGTTACCGAAACCGGAAAACTTCAGGTGAATTGGCTGCACGGAGCACCGGCCCGCAATGCGAAAGTGACGATTGATGCGACCATTGCACCTGCCAAAACGGAGTTTACGGGTCTCCAAGGATATGTGTTCGACGATCCAACGAAACCTTTCGTGCCACAAGATATGACGCTCTTCAAGGGCAATCTGAATGCCGAAGGAGCAGCTACTGTTCAGGCGAAATTCAACATCGCCGCCAACTCACCCGGCATGGTGGCGGTGCAGATGAAAACAATGGCGTATGATGCCGGAGGAGATTTCAGTATCGACCGCGCGGTGTTCAAATATTCGCCCTACAAAGCGTATGTGGGGGTCAAAATTCCCGAAGGAAAAGGGTGGAATGGTGCACTTTATTCCGACGAAAAGAACATTATTCCAATCGCGTTGGTGGACGAAAACGGTCGTCCGCTCACGGGCGTAGTGAAGGTCGAAATCTACAACGTCTACTGGCGTTGGTGGTGGGATCTTTCTGCAGAAGAGAATTTGGCCGATTACGTTTCCAATCAACACACCAACTTGATAAAGACCGATTATGTAAAAACAAACAACGGTCGCGCACTCTACGAGATGAACCTCGGCAGCGAATCGTGGGGACGTAAACTGATCAAGATCACCGATGAAAATGGCGGTCACAGCACGGCAGCCGTTTTCTACACCACTTATAAAGGCTGGTGGAGCAATGCCGGTAGCGAAAATCCGGGTGGAGCCGAGATGTTGATGTTCCAAACCAACAAGAAAGAGTACAAAGTAGGCGAACAAGTCTCTGTCGAATTGCCCGTTTCGCACAAAGGTCGTGCGCTCATCAGCATCGAAACCGGCAGCAAAGTGTTGCGTACATTCTGGTTTGAGCCATCAGCAGGGAAAACGAAATTTACGTTCGATGTCACTCCCGAAATGTCGCCCAATGCCTACATTCATATTTCGTACATTCAGCCACACAACCACGGCAAGAATGATTTCCCGATTCGGATGTATGGCGTTCAGGCGATCAAAGTCGAAGATCCTGCCACGCACTTGACACCCGTCGTGAGCATGAAAAACGTATTGAAACCGATGGAGAAATTTACCGTCAATGTGAAGGAGGCAAAAGGCAAACCAATGACCTACACCATTGCCATTGTCGACGATGGATTGCTGGATCTCACCCGTTTCAAAACGCCCAATCCGTGGGATATTTTCTATGCGCACGAAGCGCTGGGTGTTCGCACATGGGATTTGTACAAATACGTTTCGGGAGCATTCACTGGAAAATTAGCCGGACTCTATGCCATCGGTGGCGACGAATTTTTGAATAAAAAAGGAAAAGAGAACAACAACCGATTCAAACCTGTCGTGCTCTATCAGGGACCGTTCTCAGTAGGGGCGGGGGAATCGAAAACGCATACTTTCACGATGCCTAACTACGTGGGTTCGGTGCGTGTGATGGTGGTTGCTGGGCAAAATGGTGCTTATGGTTCTGCCGAAAAGACCGTTCCGGTGAAGCAATCGTTGATGGTGTTATCCACCTTGCCGCGCGTGGTGAGTCCGACGGAAGTGATCAAAGTGCCGGTCACCGTCTTTGCGATGGACAAAGGCATTAAGAATGTAAACGTAAACATCTCTGTTGATAAAAATTTTGAGGTGTTAGATGGTGCCACACGACAAATTACCTTCAATCAAATAGGCGATCAGTTGGTCGAATTTAAGGTAAAGGTGAAAGATCATACTGCTCAGGGTAAAATTGTGGTAACGGCGACTTCAGGCGCTAATCGTTCTACTTCTGAAACTAACCTGAAAATCAGAATGCCAAATCCACCAGTCACTACTTCCGTCGCTAGCACTATCAAGCCGGGCGAAACGTGGTCGCAAGCCATCAATGCAGTGGGAATCGCAGGCACAAACTTCGGAACAGTCGAAGTTTCGCGTTTCTACTCCATCAACTTGAGCAAACGACTCGACTACCTGATTCAATATCCGCACGGCTGTATAGAGCAGATTACATCGGCAGCTTTTCCACAGTTATTTTTGCATAAAGTGATGGATTTGAGCGATGCCCGCAAACAATCTATTGAAACCAATGTGAAAGCGACACTTACCAAAATCAAATCCTATCAGCTCTCCAACGGAGGTTTCACCTATTGGCCGGGCGAATCGTCCACCGCGTGCGATTGGGGAACGAACTATGCCGGACACTTTATGCTCGAAGCACAAGCGTTGGGCTACCAATTGCCCGTCGGATTGCTCGAACCGTGGGTGAATTACCAAACCACCGAAGCTAATAATTGGCAATCGAAAACTAATAATTATGGTTCTGATCTCATTCAGGCATACCGTCTCTACACGTTGGCATTGGCCAAAAGACCTGTGCTAAGTGCGATGAACCGTATGCGCGAAACAGCAGGAATTTCGGTGAGTGCAAAATGGCGTTTGGCGGCGGCTTATGCCGTGGCCGGAAAACCAGATATCGCTTCGGGAATTCTCAACGGCATTGGCGTTTTACCCAAAACGACCGATATGTATGCTGATACTTATGGCAGCTTCGAACGTGATCAGGCAATGATGCTCGAAACGCAGGTGTTGCTCAAACGTCAGGCGAAGGCAACTCCGCTGGTGCAGGATATGGCGAAATTGCTGGCTTCGGACGAATGGTTGAGCACGCAATCTACGGCTTATATGTTGTTGGCCATTTCGAAATACATTGGCAGTGCATCCAACGGGGATGCGTTGAATTATGAAATCACGCTCGATGGAAAGAAATCGGCGATCAAAACACCTAAGGCTATTTGTCAGACAGCCATCAACTACCAAACCGGATTGAGTAAGCAGTTGATTGTCCGCAACAATTCGAAACAAAACCTCTATCTGCGCGTCACTCAGGTAGGCATTCCGGTCATGAAATCGACCGAAGCCAAGCAGTCGAACCTCGGTATGACAGTGAACTATTTCGATATGAAAGGCAAAGCGGTAAATCCTATAAAGATGAAGCAGGGAACACAGTTTTACGCAGAAGTGACGGTAACGCATCCGGGAGTGAGAATGAAATACGACGATTTGGCGATTAATCAGATATTTCCATCCGGTTGGGAGATTATGAATTCCCGCATGGATGAGGTGAAGAGTGCCAAGCTGAATACCGATGTGCCACGTTATCAGGATATTCGCGACGACCGTGTGTATAGCTATTTCAACCTCGATCGGGGACAGAAAAAGGTGTTCCGCATTCTGCTACAAGCAGCATATCTGGGCACATTCTATATGCCGTCTGTTCAGTGCGAAGCGATGTACGACAACACAATTTATGCCCGCACCAAAGGCCAATGGGTTGAGGTGGTTAAATAATAATAACGGTAGAGACAGGGCATGCCCTGTCTGATAACAACGTATAGACAGGGCATGCCCTGTCTATATTACCAATAAACGAATTCGCAAATAAAACCACCCCCCCAAAAAAAAATGGAAAAATATCAGAATAAATATCGCATTCCGTCGGCACGGTTGCAAAATTGGAATTACAGCTGGGATGCGGCATATTTTATCACCATTTGTACACAAACCCGAATCCATTATTTGGGAAATATCACCGACGGTGAAATGCAATTGTCGCACATCGGTGTAATAGCCGATGTTTTGTGGTATGAAATAAAAAACCATGCACAAAATATTGAATTGGACGCATTTCAGGTAATGCCAAATCATATTCATGGGATATTGATATTAAATGGCAATGACGGGATAAACGATACGAACGATACGAATGGTACGGACGGTACAAACGTAGAGACAGGGCATGCCCTGTCTCTACAATCCACGTCGCCATCCACATCATCATCACCATCCCAACCACCAAAAACCATCGGACAACAACGGTTTCAGAATATTGGTAAAAATTCCATTTCATCAATCATTGGGTCATATAAATCTGCCGTTACCAAACATTCCCATCGATTAGGTTTGGAATTTTCGTGGCAACCCAGTTTTCACGACCATATCATTCGAGACAATGAGGAATATCAAAGAATTCAACAATACATCATCAACAATCCAGCAAAATGGGTAGATGATAAATTTTACACATGAAGTTCAATAAACAAACGATTATATCTTTCTGTCTCAAACATCGTCTGAATTATCCAAAGCCTCGGTTTTGGATAATTTCGATGGTGTCGGTTTTGATCATCGGTTTCTATTCTTCGCTGCCGAAACCATTGTTTCAAAGTTCTTATTCCACGGTGATCGAAGATGCGAACGGAAATTTCTTGTCTGCCAAAATAGCATCGGATTATCAGTGGCGATTCCCGCAATCGGATACCATTCCTTATAAATTTGAAGAGGCTATTCGTTGTTTCGAGGACGAATATTTCTACTACCATTTGGGCATCAATCCGGCATCGATGTCGCGCGCATTATGGCAAAATAGTACACGACATAAAGTAGTGAGTGGAGGAAGTACACTTACGATGCAGGTGATCCGTTTGAGTCGAGGAAACCGCTCCCGAAACATTTTCAATAAGATGATTGAGATGGTACTGGCCTTCCGATTGGAGTTGAGCTACAGTAAAGAAGAGATTCTGAATTTGTATGCCTCGCACGCTCCGTTTGGCGGCAATGTGGTGGGATTGGAAGCTGCTTCTTGGCGCTATTTTGGTCGTTCGGCCGATCGGCTTTCGTGGGGCGAAACGGCAGCTTTGGCGGTGTTACCCAATGCTCCGGCGTTGATTTTTCCCGGCAAGAATCACGATGCCTATCTGAAAAAGCGGAATCGTTTGCTCGATAAATTGTATCGCTCGAAAATCATCGACCAAAACACCTGCGAATTGGCCAAATCGGAACCGCTGCCGTTGAAACCCCGCCCATTGCCCAACTATGCACCGCATTTGCTCGAGAAATGCCTGAACGATGGCAATCAGGGCAAACGCATTCGCACCACAGTCGATAGTCGCATTCAACAACGAGCCACTGCCATTGCCACAAAGTATGCACGTTATTATGCTTCCAATTATGTGAACAACATTGCCGTGATGGTGATTGATACTAAGACGGGAGAGATCAAAGCTTATGTAGGGAATGCGCAGATTCCGGACAGAAATACGAATCAATACGTCGATAATGTGGTGTCGAAGCGTAGTTCGGGCAGCATTCTGAAGCCATTTTTGTATGCCGCCATGCTGCATGAAGGGGAGTTACTACCTTCGTCGCTAGTTTCCGACATACCAACGCGCATTGGAAGTTATGCTCCTGAAAATTTTGAGAAGACTTACGACGGAGCAGTTCCTGCCGACTTGGCGTTGGCGCATTCGCTCAACATCCCCGCGGTGCGAGAATTACAGCAGTTTGGGGTCGATCGGTTCTATAATTTGTTACACAATGTTGGATTTACCACTATCAATCAATCGTCTGATTATTATGGATTATCGTTGATTTTGGGTGGGGCAGAGGTGAGTTTGTGGGAAACCACGGCGATGTATGCTTCGTTAGGTCGTTCGCTGATGACGTATAATTCAAATTCGGGAAAATACTCGTCTGATGATTATCGGCCAGCAACTTATTTTCCTTATCGGTTGGCGAAGTCGCCCGAGTTACTCGAGCATTCGATGCTGAGTGCCGGTGCATTGTGGTACACGATGGAGGCACTTTCGACCGTCAACCGTCCGTGGGGTGAAATTGGCTGGGACTATTTTGCTTCGATGCACAAAATTGCCTGGAAAACCGGAACCAGCTTTGGACAGCGCGATGCTTGGTCGGTGGGCGTTACGCCGCAATATACGATTGGCGTGTGGGTGGGCAATTCTACCGGCGAAGGTCGTCCGGGACTGACGGGCGTGAGCTATGCCGCTCCAGTGATGTTCGAGCTGTTTAAATCGCTGAACCTAAATGCGTGGTTTCGGCAGCCGATATCCGATTTGGTCAGAGTCGCCGTCTGCAAACAGAGTGGTTATCGGGCCACCGATAATTGTGAGGCTGAAAATCGTTGGGTTCCTCGTCAGGGAGTGAAGGTGAAGGCGTGTCCTTTTCATCAGTCGGTCTTTCTGGACGAAACGGAAACACATCGTGTGACCGGAAATTGCTATCCCGTGAGCTCGATGCACATTGTGCCGTGGTTTGTATTGCCTCCTGCGCAGGAGTACTTCTTCAAGCGTAATCATCCTGAATACCGGCAGCTTCCACCATACCTTGAGGGCTGCGCTCCACCCAGAGAACACGTGCTCGACATTCTGGAGCCAGACAATAACAGCGCGATCTATATTCCCAAAGGATTGGATGGGACTGAGGGCATGCTCATTTTTGAAGCTGTGCACCGCAATCCCGATGCCACGCTTTTCTGGCATGTCGATGGCAACTACATTACCTCTACCAAAGGCATTCACAAAATCGAGATTTCTCCATCGATAGGTAAACATACGCTGGTGGTCGAAGACGAAGCCGGAAATTTGATGAGGCGAACGTTTCGAATTTTGTCGAAATAAGAAAAATATCGATACATTTTCTCTTAACTTTTTCGACAAATATTTGTATTATTTATAAATATTTGTTAGATTTGCTATGTTTACGAAAATATTATATATAAAATTAGGTTAATTTGTTTCTGTATTGTACTTTCGCATTTATAGTAGATTCTTATGCAATCTTCGCATTTTTTTTGTTAGCGCAAAGATCACCTAACTCATGTTCTTCAGATAACCTTTTTTAGTAGTACCTTAAACTAAGAAACTATGAAACGTAAATTTTTTCTGCAATTTAGTGGCAAATTTTTTCTGCTAGGATTAATTTCCATAGCTTTTTTTCAACTTATGTTCACCAACTGTGTGAAAGATGAGTATAATCTTGACAACGGTATAATTACCGAAGTTACGGTAGGTGGGGATTCCCTACTTATTCAAATAGGCAAAACGAAGCCTATCCGACTAGACAGTATGATCAAGGAAAAAGATATTTCACTCCTCAAAAAATCAGCTGATGGAGCCTACTCATTAAGCAAAGGAGATTCGTTGAAAGTGGATGTTCAGTCTATCAACCCAGTTTCATTTTCAATCAATCCAATTGTTGTCAATCCCACTGTTATTAATTTTGCCGATCTACAATTTCCTGAATTTATTATAGATCCTGTTAATTCTCAAACTTCTATATCAACTCCTTCTTTTGCTGTCGATAAAGGAATTGATCCGGTCAATGTCTCTACCGATATTACCTCTTCCATTAAAGTTAATGCACCTAGACGTATCAAAGGAAATAGAAGTGCAAAAGATCAAATCACGGTAGGTCCGTTTGTAGTTGCAGGTAGTGGTGATTTTACCCAAGTGATTGACATTTCCACCTATCCAACTGAATTGAAGAAAGTTGACAAAATTTACGTGAAAAACAATACCGTTACCATACATTTTGATAAAGCCAAAGTGAATGCTTTGCCTTTTACGTCTAGGTCGGAGGTAGTACAATCTTTTAGAATTGATTTTCCTGCAGAATACCATATTTCGGGAGCACAAGGTGCCAATTCCAGAATCGAAGGAAATTCGTTTATTATAGAAAATGCAGCCTTAAATCCTACGGTTGATATTGTCGAATATAGTTTTAAATTGGATTATTTGGATGTCGAGAATATCACACAAAATGGCTCACTTTCGATGTCGCGAACTGTCCCTTATTCGTTGCAATATCAAATATCGGGTGATGTATCTTCTGCTTCAGATGTAGATGGAAAAGTGATAGATTTAGGATTAACGATTCAAACTGCTCCTGCTGTATCCGATTTGGAACTTGAATCTAACTCTACAGCCATTTCGATGAATGCAGGCAATGAAAGCTTTGATAAACAAATCACCGGCATCCCATCAGAAGTTTCATTTTTGAAAGAAGTAACATTAGAACCAGGTGCTTACATCCAACTTAAAATTACGGATCCCAATATCTCTCCTTTTTCTTTGTCAAATGGCAATATCGAAATTAGCCTACCTAAATCTTTTGTATTCAAACCTATGGCTGGTTTAAATACATCTACAAATGTTTTGACTTTACCCTATAATGATATGTTTGGTACAAAACAAATTGATGTAGCATCGATTATTGTGAATCAAAATATTGATGAAGGAGTCGGTGCTTTCACTTTGAGTGAGTCATTGTCTTACAGCGCTAATAATTTAGCCATCGGAGGCATTCGTACAATGCTTTCATCTGTGCAAGGTTTGGGTACAAAGAGTGTCAATTTTAGTGGGGATTTTTTCAACTTCAAGGTGAAAGACGCTTCAGTAATTACACGTAAAATTTCTGCTGTGTTACCTGACAAAACATCGACTATAAGTGTGAATCATTTTGTATCTAAAGATGTAAAGAAGTTGTATTTGGCTAATCTTGTAAATCCAGCAGCACTCAATATAAAATTGAGTGTGACAGATTTACCATTGGTTTACGATTCGCTCTTCTTTTACAATTTCAAAATCAAGTTTCCTCAAAGTTTGAAATTTGCAGCTGGAACTGTTAACTCCCAAAATGAAATCATTTTGAACAGAGGGTTTAAAGTGAGTCAGGGATTCTTGAAAACAATGAGTATTGAAGGATTCGATTTCGGAACGGATGGATTGGCATTGGTAAATGGTAACTTCAACTTCAACGAGAGTGTGACTCTGAGTGGTTCTGTTTACGTGAAAGGGAAAGACCTTAAAGCCACAGATATGGGATCGATAACAGTTAAACCAACTATTGAAATAGGGGATATGACCATTGGTTACGTCGAAGGTTATGTATCACCAACAATCGATGCTATTTCTAAAGTCGTCATCCTTGATTTACCCGCATTCTTGAAACAAGCTGGAACTAAAATGGATATAACCAACCCGGTTATTTCATTAGAAGTTGGCAATACTACTGGTATTGGTGTTGATTTGAATCTTGAATTAATTCCAAAACGGAATGGTTCTGTGATTGCAGCCGGAAAAATCACTACATCAATGTCAATTGCAGCCGCGAGTGAATTAGGAAAACCGACATGGAGTAAATTCTGGATAGCACCAACAGACGCAGGTGTATCTGCTGGTTATACAGCAATTATTGTACCTAATTTGCCAGAACTACTGAAGACAGTTCCCGATGAGGTAGAAATTAAAGTTACACCTGTAGTGGTGGGAACCAAACAAAAGGTTGATTTGCAATCGTTGGTCAATCAGATGAAAGTGAAATATAATTTTCATATTCCACTTGATTTTGGCAAGGACTTCGAAATTCAATACACTGATTCAGTGTCTGATTTGCAAGCTAAGCTGAAAGATGTTACAAAATATACACGTGCACTTGATTTAATCGCTTTGATTGATAATGAGATTCCACTCGATTTGGGTCTTGAACTCATTCCATTGGATGCTCAGAAACAAGTAATTAGTGGTATTTCAATCACTCAAATCAATACCATCAAATCGTGTAACTTAGATGGTACTGCTCAAAGAACTAATCTTAATCTAGGGTTAAAGGAGACCACGGTAGGTGCGTTAGATCTATTGGATACTTTCTCGTTCAAAATATCAGCCAAGAAGAATAGCACAGTTGCCGGATTGCCATTAAATGCGAATCAGTCCGTCACTATCTCTTTGAAGGTTCGTATTCCAGAGGGATTAACGGTGAAATAGAAAGTTGCTAAAATAATATTTTTAAATCTAATAAGTCAATCGTTATGCGAAACAAAATATATTCAATCGGAATTCTCGTTAAGAGCAGTTTACTTGTTTTTGTTGTCTTGATGATGATGCAGCAACATGCATTGGCTCAACCGTTGGTGAGCAAATACTTCTTAAACGAAATGAGCGGTAATAATAAAATAAATGCTGCTTTCGTACCTGAATATGGCTATTATTCGCTGCCTGTTCTCGGACAGTTTGGTGGCTCAATTCATTCTACTTCGGGATTATCTGATTTTCTATTTCCATTGAATGGAAAATACGCCTTGTTTATGAACAAAGCGGTAGATGCCAATGACTTTCTGAGTCGACTCGACCCAAACACAACCATTAATCAGACGTTGCAGTTCGATATTCTTTCATTTGGATTCTTTACAAAAAGAAATAGTTTTTGGTCTTTCGGTATTGGATACCGCGAAAATCTGCATCTCAATTTGCCTTATGATTTCTTTGCAATGGCGAAAAAAGGGATGAGTAGCAGTAGCAGTTTGTATGACTTGAAAAGTATCCGTATGGAGCAAAATAATATAGCAGATGTAACGCTTGGATATTCACGTAAAATTGGCTCAAAATTTAGAGTCGGTTTGAATGCCAAACTTCTCGTTGGGCTCACCTCTGCGCGAATTAAGTACGAGAAATTTGATGTGTTGTTTGATCAAAATCAGTTTAAAGTGGATGCTACTGGCGATGCAGTTCTTATTTCTGATGCAATATCCTTTCCGTTGGATGAAAAAGGCAACTTCAAATTTGGTGACTATAATTTGAATACCTCAAAAATAAAACCAGCTGGTTACGGAGCTGCATTCGATTTAGGTATTACATACAATCCTATTAAAAAACTAACGATTTCTGCATCAGTCAACGATCTTGGATCATTGAAGTGGAACTCAGCAGCAGTGAAACATGGTGTTGCAGCTGGTGGAGTGGTGTTTGCCGGTTTTAATGATATCGATGCAACAAATGTGGATATTCAAGCTCAGTTGGATCAAATGAAAGAAGATGCAAAGGGATTGATGCAATTCAAAGAAACGCCTGTGACAGAATCTTACACCTATGATTTACCGACGATTACAAGAGTAGGCGCAGAGTATAGTTTGTTTGGAAATCCAAAACACGATATTTCTGTTGGTGTAATGTATCAAAATTATAGTAGCAAATTGTACTCCAATCAAGAGATGGTGGGTGCTTTAAATTTGAGACCATTGTCATGGTTAATGGTTTCAGGTACTGCTGCCATGTTAACCAAAGATTACAACCGATATGGTTTTGCTTTGAGCTTCTCACCTTGTTGGTTTAACTTCTATATTGCATCTGATTTTGTAACTCCCAACGTCAATCATCAATTTATTCCGATTGATGCATTCAATCTAAATTTCGAGACTGGCTTCTCTATCCCTTTTGGCAAGAGCAGACGAAAAGTTGCTAAAGCACCTGCTGTATTGTTGCCACCTCCGCCACCTCCTGCACCTGTCGAGATGCCTATTGCACCTATTGATTCTATGACTGTTGTTCCCGTTGATGATTCATTGGCTGCTCCTGCAATACCTGATACATTAGTGATTGCTCCTGTTGATTCTGCCCTTATGGTTGTCGGTGATTCATTATCGAAAGACACTACTTCGGTGAAAGCAGTAATGGATACATTGAATCAAGTAGTTCCAGTTGTAGATCAAATAGCTGTTGTGCCGTTGGTGGTAGAACTTGCTGCTCCAACGTTGAAAACACCACAATCAGTTACAACGATTGCTGCTACTAAACCCAAGGCAACAGTAAAAAAAGGGAAAGCGACTACCAAAAAGACCACTAAAACGACTGCCAGAAAGCCGACTAGTAAAAAGACAACGGTCAAAAAATAGATGATTTGTGGATACATAAAAACTCCCGATTTCAAGAGCGAAATCGGGAGTTTTTTGTATTGGGAGGATTTTACTTCATTGATATGTTATTCTCTTTGAGTATTTCGATAAATCGTTGCTCTTTGCCTTGCTCTTTCATTTTGGCGTATATATTGCTGATTATTTTTTCAGCATCACTTCTGTAAGGAGATTTATTCTCGATATAAAGATTATAAGCTTTACACATATTATCCAGCCCTTTCTCGAGATCATCTTTATAAACATAGTTTTCTCCCATGCCATAGAAGACTTCAGGATTGTTTTTATCAAGTTCTGCTAGCTTCTGATAAGCATTGATAGCATTATCATATTCCTTTTTAAAGCTATAAGCAACTGCAATATTTTGAAGTGGCATGATACCCAAAGGGTCGAGTTCTAACGATCTTTTGTAGGCATAAATGGCTCCATCGTAATCATTCAGTTTTCGACAACTGATACCGAGATTATCCCATGCGAATGCAAACACCGAATCTATCCTGAGTGACATTTCGAAATAGGTTCTGGCATTACTATATTTATTTTTTTGTAATTCATCAAGTCCTAGGTTGTAATATTGAAGTGCCGTCAAATTGCTTGACGCAGACTTCTCTCGAACAAAGTCAGAAGCACTCATTATTCGCCTCATTGATTTACAACTATCCAACATATAGCGCTCTATCTTATTGAAATATTTTTTGTATTCGTCAGAATTTACATTCGTATTGATGACAAGATCAATCTTCTTCTTTTTGTTTTTTTTATCGTTCGACAAATCAATTCCCATCAATTTACAACCCATTTGATAAGCGCCTGCCTGTTGGCCAATGCATTTATTAGCCTCTATTGCTAATTCTTTTTGGGTTTTGTTCGCCGTGACGATTGTGTCAATACATTTACAGCCATTTTCTGATAATTCCTTTAATAACTGATGATCACTATTGTTATTCTGGCTTTTTGAATTTTGAATAGATGCGATAAAAAGGATAATGATAAATGTCTTTTTCATTTGCAAAAATATTGATTTAGTTTGATTTTATTCTCATGCAAAAATAAACTTTCAATCTGATAAGTACTAATTAATTTCATATAAATTGTAAAAGTGAAATCAATAATATATTCTTTACACCAAACTTTTATCTATTTTTGTAAAACATAATCTCTTTACATCACATGGCGAATTTCTCTCCCTCCGAATACTACACCGAATTACTCGAACTACATGCTTCTAAGTCGAAGTCCGAAGAAAAATTACTTCGTTTGCGGCAGTTGTTGGAGCGGTTTTGTCGCCAATTGACCAAAGAGGAGAATCTGACTTTCCCCAATTTTTTCTCTAGACTCGATTTTGTGAGTAAGCAATACAGCTTGACTTCTGCTTTGAATCAAGGACTGAATGCCCTGCGCATTCGTACCAATCCTGCGCATCGAGATCAGAAAGTGAAGGGCAGCGAAGTGGAGTGGGGTGTAAAACTACTAGCTGATTTGGTGTATGAAGTTTCTCAAGAGCCAACACCGCAAGCATTGTTCGATATTTTTCCATCGGGAAAGATTCGATTTGCCACCAAAAGTCGCTTCAAAGGCGAGCGAATTCCCAAAATACGTTGCCACTTTTCACATCAAACGAGTGCAGATTCGTTTTACGTCTGGACAGACGAAGACCCCGATGAACCAGTAAAAGTGAAGCTGACTCCTGATTACGATGAAACGCTTTATTTCGCCGGTTTTCTGCCAAAATTACACAAAGGCGTTACGCTCAATCTCGTTGATGTGGCGTTCGACGAAGAGGCATCGGCTTATTTACCAGAGATCGTGGTATTCGAACCCGATTTCCTGATTGATATCAGTGCTGTTTCGGAGTGTTTTCGCGACTATGGCAAGCATCCGCTCAACTATCTGCTCTCGCGTCTCGAATCGCCGATGAACAACAAATACCTCGTGCTGGGGAATCTAGCTAACGGTTTTCTCGATGCCTTTGTCAACGAATTGCCCGACGAAGAGGTTCAATACGGTGTGTTGATGAAGCAGCTTTTCAATCAAAATCCATACGACATTGCCACTTGTCCCGACCTGGAAGATGCTGAGAGCGAAGCCAAATTCTTTGCCGATTGCAAATTGCAATTCGAGAATATTCGCACGTTGGTGAAGGAGTATTTCCCGAAAGAGGTCTATGGAATCGATACCGATAAAGTCGTGCTTGAGCCCGGTTTCCTATGCGAAACACTCGGTCTGCAAGGGCGTTTGGATTTGATGGTGCAAGATTATTCGCGTTTTGTGGAACTAAAATCTGGAAAGGCAAAAGAGTTTCCGCCACCTACGACCCACAAAGAGAATCACTACGTGCAGATGATGCTCTATTTTGCTGTGCTGCACTACAATATGGGCATCGATGTGCACCGCTCGCAGGCCTATCTGATGTATTCGAAATATCCGATGCTCTATCCCGAGCGACCCTATTGGGGTTTGGTGAAAGCCTCGATAGAGCTGCGCAACCGCATTGTGTGGAACGACTACGAAGTGCAACGGCAAAACAGTACCGAGCACACCCTTTCATTTTTGCAAAATATAAATGCTACGGTACTGAACGAAAACAAGCTGTCGGGGATGTTTTGGGAAACCTACCTTCGTCCGTCGATTGATCTGTTTGGCAAGCGGATGAATGGACTTTCTTCGCTCGAAAAGGAGTATTTTGCACGACTTTACAACTTTATCACCAAAGAACAGTTCGTTTCGAAAACGGGTAGTGGCAGCGATTATGATTCTCAACGTGGCATCTTCACCCTTTGGAACGCCTCGTTGCAGGAGAAAATGGAAGCTGGCGAAATTCTCTATAATCTGTCGCTGACCTCTTCTATTATTGATAATGACGGACATCGTTTGACCCTTTCAATTCCTCAATACGAAATAGATTTTCTGTCCAATTTCCGAATGGGCGATATCGTGTTGCTTTATGAGCGAAACGGTTCGCAGGATAATGTAACTAATCGCCAAGTAATCAAGGCTTCCATCATTTCTATAACTGCTGATGAAGTTGGTCTACAGCTCCGTTGTCCGCAACGCAACGCTTCTGTTTTGCCCGAAAAAAGCCGTTTCGCCATCGAGCACGACTATATGGATATTGGCTTTACGGCCATGTACAAGAGTTTGGCGGCGTTTATGCAAGCGAATCTCGAGCGTCGTGATTTGTTGCTAAACCAACGTCCGCCTGAGTTCGACGAATCACATTTGCAAACGCTCAAAGGCGATGAAGATGATTTCGAGCGGGTTGTAGAAAAAGCCAAAGCTGCGAAAGACTATTTCTTGCTGCTGGGACCTCCAGGAACAGGAAAAACCTCTCAGGCTCTTCGCATGATGGTGGAGCAATTTTATGCAGAACCAACAACGAATATTCTACTTTTAGCATACACCAACAAAGCGGTTGACGAGATTTGCCGTGCGTTGGAATCCATTTCTCCCGAGATTGACTACATCCGTTTGGGGAATAAATGGTCGTGCGAAGAGGATTTCCAAAAACGATTGATGGAAAACCAACTGACCGCTTGCAACAACCGCACCGAGGTGCGTGCGCATTTGCAACGCTGTCGGGTGTATGTCTCCACCACGACCATGATGGGCAGCAAAACCGGATTATTCCGCTTGAAGAAATTCGATGTTGCCATCGTCGATGAAGCGAGCCAAATTATCGAACCGCAACTGCTGTGGCTGCTTTGCGCCAAGGACAGAAACGGAGATAATGCGTTGGGAAAATTCATATTAATTGGCGATCACAAACAGCTCCCTGCAGTTGTCGTTCAGTCGCCTGCAGAATCGGAAGTACACGAAGAATCGTTGCGAAACATCGGTCTGACGAATCTCCGTGAAGCATTGTTCGAAAGGCTTTTCCGACAGGCAAAAGAGAGTGGGCAGACAAATTGCTACGATATGTTGTCGCGTCAAGGGCGAATGCACGCCGATGTGGCGGATTTTGCAAACCGTGCTTTTTACCAAAACCTCTTGGAGACTGTTCCCACGGCACATCAGAGCGAAGAGTTACCCTACATAAATAAAGGCGAATACGATTTTACTAAATTTTTAGCAGAAAAACGGATTCATTTCTTCTCGACTCATTCGGTCGCTGGCGATAAATCGTTCAAAGTTAACACGATGGAGGCGGAGCTTACAGCCAAAATTTGCCAATCGATTTTCGAACTACACAAGTTAAATGAACTTCCGTTTTTGGCAAACGAATCGATAGGAGTTATAACACCTTACCGCAGTCAGATTTCTGCCATCAAGCGTGAATTGTTGAAGACTGGTATTCCCGAGCTACAAACCCTTTTGGTCGATACTGTAGAGCGGTTTCAAGGTGGGCAGCGCGATGTGATTGTCTATTCGTTTTGCGTCAATCGCTTGCACCAACTCGATTCTTTGCCAAACATCACCCTAGAAGACGGCATCGAAATAGATCGTAAGCTCAATGTCGCTCTTACTCGCGCCAAAAAGCAACTTTTCATTCTCGGGAATCCAGAAATACTGAATAAAAATCAAATATATAAGAATTTAATTGACTCTATTGGATTGTAAGACAAACAGCGATTTAAAGAGAATAGCTATCTTTGTTCACTCTACTATTTATAAATTAATTGCAATATGAGACGCCTGACATTTATTCTTATCCTCTGTTTTTCTTTTCAACTCTCTTATTCTGTCAATCAAGTGGATACCATTTCTGTTCATTCAGTAAAGATGAACAAAGAGGTGAAAAATGTAGTCATCGTACCGAAAAATTATTCCAAAAAGAAACATTATCCGGTGGTGTATTTGTTGCATGGTTACAGCGGAAATTATGCCAGTTATATCAAAGATTTTCCCATACTGAAAGAGCTTGCAACCAATTATCAAATGGTATTGGTTTGTCCCGATGGAGGCTATAGCAGCTTTTATCTCGATAGTCCGGTAGATTCTACCTTTCGATACGAATCGTACATTATCAATGATTTAGTTCCATATATTGACGGTCGCTTTTCAACCATAACCAAACGCGAATCGAGAGCCATACTTGGCTTGAGCATGGGCGGTCATGGCGCTTTTTACTTGGCTCTCAGACACAAAAATCTGTTTGGTCACATCGGGAGCATGAGCGGTGTGGTCAATTTGAATGGATCTGGTCAAAAGCCGGCTTTAACAAAACGAATTGGATCGAGAGAGGAACATCCCGAGGAGTGGAACAATCGCTCTGCCGTGTTTTTGGTAGATTCTCTTAAAAATGGTGAGTTTGATATCATGATAGATTGTGGAGTGTCAGACAACTTCCATCAAATTAACCGTGATTTGCACGATAAACTGCTGAATATGAAAATTGATCACGATTATGTGGAGCGCCCCGGAGCTCACAACTGGAATTATTGGCGTAACTCAGTTCTTTATCAAATGCTCTTTATGGATCAGTGTTTTAGGAAATGCAAGAATCATCAATAATGAAAAATCAAAACAATTCTCTTCGACTATTCATTACGTGCCCCATTATTCATTGCCGTCCTATTTATCATTGCCGTCCCATTTATGGGTATATAAACAATGTCATACCGACTATTCATTGCCGTCCCATTTATGAGTATATAAACAATGTCATACCGACTATTCATTGCCGTCCCATTTATGGGTATATAAACAATGTTATACCGACTATTCATTGCCGTCCCATTTATGGGACGGAATAAAAGTTTTTTAATCCTTCACAACACTGAATCCATATTTTGTTACAAACTCATCAACCTCATCATTGAATGTTTTTTGAGAGTGATGATTTTCTTGATTCTTGATGTAATTTACAACAACATCTACTTTAGATTCACTCACCGAAACAGCAAAATAGTCATCTTGCCAAGCAAATTTATTCTCTGTTAGATCATTATTATTAATCCAATAAGAAGATTCTCCTTTTATCAGTTGCGCCACTTGCGCAATGGTTTGGTCTTTTCCTAATGAAATAAGACAATGCAAGTGTTCTGAATACCCATTTATTGCCTGAAGAAATATTTTTTTCTGTTTACAGTTTTCGATGATGTGTTTGTAAACTTTAGGTCTAATCTCCTTATTGAGAAGCGGTTCTCTGTTTTTTGTTGAAAAAACCAAATGAACCCAAATTTTTACATAAGACATAATTGATTTACTTTTTATATTTTAAAATCTCTTTTTCCGTTGCCTAAAGGCGAACGGCAATGAACAATCAAAACAATTCTTTTCGATTATTTATTGCCGTCCCATTCATGGGACGGAATAGGAATAGGAATTGTATATTTCAATTTGAGCTTTAGCCAAATATTTTCCTAATTGTTTGGCTAAAGACCTCATTTGCTTAATTCTAATCCGTTGCCTAAAGGCGAACGGCAATGAAAGGCTAAAAACAATAACTCTCCTATTACTGAGGGCAAGACCACTGCAAAGCGACACCAAAGATTATCGCACGCTACGATCGAAGGAGAGAATTTATTACATGTTTATTGTCAGATATTTAATCTCCATTGGTTTGATTCCCCGATACTTTTCTTCTTTAGGAAAATAATATAACTTTTTAATACTTCGTCAGCTTATTGCGAAGTAGTTCATTCAAATAGATAAGATACCCCTATGCTTGTTCGAAGACCATCCCAATTAGCATTAAAATCAGATTCTCTCGAATTATCATCTTCTAAATGCATTTTTTTTGCAATCACATCTTTGTGATAACCAATTACAATATTTGTGCTTATATTTTTCCAAATTTGATATTCTAACTTCAAATATGGTTTTACAAAAATATTAATTGATGTAAGATTGTAACCATCTTGTTGATGATATATATCTGTTAATTGAATATTTTCATTTAATTTAATTTTATTGAAAATTATACCCCCTTCTGCCGAAATTAGAAATTTGAAATTTTTAAAGGAAGATATTGGTATTTCTGCAAACATTCCTACTGCATTCCCTACAATTTGTGCGTTAAGCTTATATTCACCACTATAATCATGAATCGAGTACCTTGAACCCGTAGACAAAAGTGTATAGGCAACTCCTAGATTAAAATATTGATATTCAATTTCTAAATAAGGTCTAAATAACAAATATCCGGGAAAATTACTGACACGATGAGGTTGTATTTCATTTGTATTCATTGAATTTTCAAGAATCTGTTTGATTTGAGTCATACTATAAGTTCCATAACCTGTTTCGAACCCAAAATATGTTTTCTGAGCAGTGATATTATTCAGTAGTACTATTATCGAAAAAAATAAAATTAAATATTTACGATTCATATATCATTGGGTTTTAAGCATCACATTATTTTTTATGATGTGGTGATTGTGAAGTATAAAATCATCATACAGATAATATTGCTCTGTTCGCTTTGCAATTCTTTTTATCACATTGCCTGTATTTAGACTTCTAATTATAAATTCATTGGCATTTATTGTAAGTATTTCATTGTTAAAATAGTCAATGTTCATAAATGCTTCATCGCTAGCAAATTCAAAACTTCTGAGTAAAACATAAGGGTCACATTGAATTACAGACAATGTTGTATTTTTTACTGAAATTATCATATTAGGATCTGTAGGGTTGAATTGCCATTTTGTATACGTACTTTCAATATTATACAATTTTTCCAGATTTGATCCATTAATTTTAAAGACATCAGCTACTACGTTTTCAGAATAAACCGACGATATAACATGTTTTCCATCTGGAGAAATTTTAAAAAGAAATAAATCCGACTGAGGTGAAGAAAGTGTGCGGGATGCTATTTTTGTATTATTCTTGAAGTCAAAAAGGAATTCTTGAGTTGCTGATTCGAAAATTCCAATACCATTGTCAGATATATGCATACTTAAATTGTAATTAAGTTCGTAGGCTCCAGGTTCGATATAATCCATATAATAGACCCGATTAGTAGATAAATCTTTAGCAAAGTACCTCATCCCAGTGCTATTTGAGGCATAAGATACCCCAAGTAGAAACTTGCCTCGCGGAGAAAGTTGCAAAGCATTAAATTCAGATGAACTTACAGGTAGAATAGACTCGCTATACACGGTTTCTCCACTTAAAAGATATTTATATACATTTTTCGCATCAAACGAAGTAAGGGTATCTGCCGAAGTATATGAGGTATTGCTTTTTATATCAACTGACTGACCTGCATATTTTAACATATAGCCACTAGGATATATCATATAATCATTCGTGATTTCATTCGTCTTTTTAGGTACAGTGTAAAGAGAAAAATTAAAATAGTCACTAAAATGTAAGTTGCTGATATATACTGTATCATTAGCGTTTTTAAATCCATAATCTCCATAAGATGGGCTGTTATCATCACTATTATGAAATTCATATCTATATTTTATAGTACTATAGTATGGACTTTTATGCCAAGAGATGTAATACCTATTGTCGTTGGTTATTTTTAATTCAGGTTGCGCAATATTTTGCGCCATATTCAAAGTACCCCATGTGATAATGTCGCCATTTGTTTTTTCAACGGTTATAGTAAATGTTCTTTGTGCTCCATAGTATAAAGAATCGACATAGTAATTATTTTGAGTTGTGCCTGAATATTGAACTCTGTAGAATTTCAAATCGAGGTTTTTATATATGTCCCAATGTAATTTCAGATATCCATTTTCAATAGAGTATGTTATATTTCTCTTAGAATAATCTGCCATCACCACCCATTCTTTAGTTAATAGTATTGCTTCAGCATTTAAACGGTCAGCAACACTTCCAGTTGCTGATTTTACATACAACAATATTTTCATTAAATGTTTACCTTCACTAAAGGCTGATTGTTGAAAATGAAATTCACCATTGCTAGACGAGATAGAGTCACGAATTACGCCATCAATATATATTTTTAAGCCAAGAGTGTTTTGCTTTTCATTAGAACTTTTAAAATGATATTTCAGGGTCTGATCTCCATACACCCATAAAGTGTCAGCATTGACACTTAATTCGAGATTGGTTATTTCAGCTGTAGTAGAGTTGCTATTGATAGGGTTTTCATATATTCCGAAAGGTTCATATATGCAAGAAGAAAGAAATATCAATACAAGTATGAAAAAAGTTTTCTCTATCGTTAAACCTAGTTTGATATGGTTCATGAAAGTTTTTTTTATTTGTTTTTAATTTGAATCGTGTTATACATTTTTATGATATGTGAAAAATTGTATGTTGTTGAGAAGTCATCTAAAGTCTAATGTTTGTCGCCACAGAAAAATCTCTTCAAAAACATATTCTCGGCTTAAACTATTTAACAGATAAATTGATCTCATTTTTCTACTTAGTTCCTTAACCACTTTTCGATTATTCATTGCCGTCCCATTCATCCTTTCCGTCCCATTTATGGGACGGAATTTGAATTGAGAATAACAGCCCTAGGCTTTAGCCAAAATCTTCTCTCTCTTCTCTCTCTTCCTTTTCCTTTTCTTTCCGTTGCCTAAAGGCGAACGGCAATGAATCAGCTGCTATCAATATTTTCTCTTGCGAATGAGTTTGTTCATTTTATCTGCTGCCCATTATTGTCGTCTTATTTTCATTGTTGCTCATGTTTCATTACTGTCCCAGTTTTATTGCATCCCAATATCATTGCCATCCCATTCATCATTGCTGTCACATTTTCATTGCCATCCCATTTATCATTGCCGTCCCATTTATGGGACGGAATAAGAAAAGAAAAAGAAATTTGGCTTTAGCCAAATATTCTCACATTGTTTGACTAAATTCTCTATTTGTTCAAATTTATTTCACATTGCAAATTTAGGAGTGTGTTGTATGGCGGTATGTATTGCTTTTTTATGTTTTTTTTGATTAAATCTTCAACTTTTACTATTCCTTTTGGTGAAATCTCAATGACTAAAGTTTTGGTGTTAAATTCAATCAAATTTGCTTTATGAAGTGGAACTATTACTTTTGATTTATACATTGAGAAACTACTGTATTCCGTCCATTCAAAAAGTTTTTTTAAAGTAGCCTTATTTTCTAATTCATTATATAAAAGCAATAGTGTCTTCTCACTAAAATTCAATCCATCGCGCAATACTCTCTTCATGTCTGACGGAGACCAAATATCCGGAAGAGTTTTCATATTTAGAGAATCAACAATCAATTGAGCTTCAGATAAGGGTAGATTATGATAAATTCTTATTAACTCACATATAACCCAATCAGATATTTTTACAATGGTTCCTATATCAATAGAATTTGCTTGAACATCTCCTCCGATATGTCCAATACCTCTCTTGTTTCGCAGAGTGTAAATTAGTAGTAATGCCCTAGGAATTATTATTCTAATTGATTCATTAGATGCAGTAGAAGGTGATTGTGCCAGTTTAGTAAGCTCATTTGGAAAGTTTGAAATGTGTTTTTCAAACGGCGTATATGATTTAAAAACCTCAAATTCAAGGCATCTAAACACGATTTCACAAAACTTACCTGATGAAATACCTACTGAATCATATTCATTGTTGTAATTTGACTTAGCATATCTTTTTTTTAGTTCAATATATGAATTAAGTATTTCTTCTCTAAATTCATTATTTATACCAAATAGAGCAGCATCTAATTTGTCTCGATTAAACGTAATATTCATAACCTGTAGGTTTTTTTTCTCTCTTAAGTGTTTTATTATTTACAAACTTTCCCATGTGTCCGGAAATGTCAGAAGTTCTAAAAGTTACCGCATGATCATTTTTTAAGTGTTCCGTAATGTCAGATAAGCTTCTCATTTGACTAAAAAATCCCTCTTCAATTATTCTTAAAAGATATGTTTTGGGAGACTTAGAGCTTCTGTTGCTAGAATTGCTTGCTTCACCTAAGGTGATTTTTGATTTTCGTGTGCCACCAGTTGATTTGCTAAAACTTACACTGCCTTTTGTAATGTTCGAGTCAATAATTTCATTTAAAATTTTTAAGGCGTTTGTGTTTCCTGTTGGAGTCAACGATATTAATCCTCCTTTAAGTTGAACAATCTCATCACATTTAGAGATCCATCTCCTAAAGTTGCTACTATTGAGTTTTGATTTTTTTAAAGTATCAGTTAAAGTCTGTCTTTTGATTTCATCTGAGTTATGCAAGTATTTGTAGCCGAGAAGAACAAGTAATGACATTCTTATTTCTTTATCCAATTTGCTTCGATCTTTCAAATTTGATGTTTGAAAGATTAAATTTTCCCCATCAATTTTAAATATGGATCTCAATGCTTCAACGAGCTCTTCATCTTCTTCCAATATTTCAGATTCTTGAAACTGTCCGTTTTCTTGAAGTATTGTAGTTGAGTTCGTTTTTAAGAAATTCATCTGTGTTAGTTTTCTTTTATGTACTTGAGCCCCAACTCCTACAATAACTCCAAATGTAGCAACTAAATCCTGTCCAACGGTGTCTGTAAATGTTGCTTTAAATTTTCTAAATTCACCTTTTTGTTCAAATTCAATTTGATTTAATTCAGTTTGGTTTTTATCTTGAAAATTTCCTATTGGTGTTCCACAAGAGATGCAGCCTTTAGCTCCTTTGAGAAGCAATTCGTCACAGTTTTTGCATTTAATTTGAGTTAAACAAAAAGGACAAAAATAAATTTTTGAATTAATTTGTAATGTAGATAGACAAAAAATGCATTTCTCTTCCATAAGTTATTGCTTTATAATTTTTTTTACTTGTTGCTATCGCGGAAATTTATTTAATAACAAATAGACTATACATACTTATCTATCCATTTGGTATTAGTTTTCTTATATAATTCAATCCCCAAAGATAAAAACTATAAATAACTTATCTGATACGATTTGCAGAAAAATTGTAGTAAGATTACAATTTTTCTGCTTTTAAGCTTGGTGAATAGCATATTTATATAATTGTGTAATAGATATTTAGTTTCAAAAATAACTATGAATGAGATTTGTTTAATCGAGAATAGGAAATATTCGTACATCTATACCGATTGTATTAAAAATAATTAAATTGAAGAAGTTACTTATCTAATGTTTAATAAATTACTATTTTTGACACAATAAATAGAAACTTATAATGTTTTACTATAACTAATAATACAATCTAATTATTAACAATAACCAATTACTAACTTCAAAAAACAATGAACACTATGGGAACAAATCAGACAGGAAACGAGCAGAACATTGTCAATTTTAATACATTAATAGCTCGTATTACCACACTATCAGGCTACAATCCATCGCGACAAGACTTGGCCATCGAACAACTAAATGCAATGAAAATAGCTGGCGATGCGCTGATTGCTACACTAACTACTTGTGAAACTTCTTACAAGAATTCTATCGCTGCTCGATTGATTGCATTCGACAACAACGATAAGTTTATGACACGAGTGATAAACTCATTAAAAGTATCAGGAGCACAATCACAAACCATTGCTCAAGCCGAAGGAATGGTAAGAGATATAAAAGGAATCAGAGCATCCGACAAACTCACTGCCGAAGATATAGCAGCAGCCAAAGAAAATGGAGAAGAAATCACTCAAAACACCATTCACAACAAGTCTTTCGACAAGAAAGTAGAAAACCTTAGCAAGTTTGTAAATCTACTAAGTACTATTGCTGAGTATAAACCGAATGAAGATGATTTGAAATGCGAATCTCTTGCTTCACGTCTCGAAGCGCAACGACAAGCCAACGAAGCAGTGGTAACTGCCGAAGCCGCTCTTACCTCTGCCCGCATCGCTCGCGATAAGTTCCTCTTCACACCCGTCACCGGATTAGTTGACGTGGCTTCTGATGTAAAGCTCTATTTGAAATCGGTATATGGCACAGGTTCTTCTGAATACAAATTAGTCAGCGGCATCCGATTTGTCAAAAGATAAATAGAAACATTCCCGTTAGTGGTATTTATCGTCTGATTCCCAATCACAACCCATAACTCACAACTCATCAATCAATTCCTCTATCGATCATCGGTAGAGGTTTTTTTATTCTCTTCTGAAAGAGAGGATATTTGGCTAAAGCCCAATATGCTATTCCAATTCTCCGTCCCATAAATGGGACGGCAATGAAACACACACAAAACATCAATTATATATCCTTATAAATTGATTAACAATGAATGGAGAGAATGATTAAGAAGATGAACAATAACAATCAATAGTATTGCATTTGCCAATCATTCACATTTCCCAATCATTGCCATTTGCCAATCATTGCCGTTTGCCTTTAGGCAACGGAAAGGAAAATGAAAAAGAAAAATAAACAAGAAATATAAAACATCTCCAATCATGGCTTTAGCCAAACAATAACAAGGATATTTGGCTAAAGCCACACATACTATATTTCCAATTCTCCGTCCCATAAATGGGACGGCAATGAAATGGGACAGCAATGAACACACACACATTCACACGCTATCACAAGGAATCATCACTTTCTCAGAATGATCCATCACTTTTGCAGAGTAAATTATACCTGATACACAATGAATGATAACTTTTCCACAATGAGTGATAACTATCCCACAATGAGTGATGACTCAAGCACAATGAATGATAACTTAAGCAAGATTATTTATAACTTTTGCACAATGAATGATAACTTTCCCACAATGATTAATAACTCTTCCATTCTCATTTATATCTCTTAACGGATGATTAACAACTGAACCAGAGTGATTAATAACTATTAACCGATAATAAATAACTTTTGCATAATGATTAATAACTATTAACCGATAATAAATAACTTTTGCAATGTGATTAATGCCTTTTAACAAATGATTTATAAACTTTGCATTCCGAAGTATAAACTTACCACAATCATTTACAAACATCGAGATACAAAAAAAGCAGCTGACACAGTAAAACTGCACTCAGCTGCCTCTAAATAAAAGATTTAAAAATCAATATCCGATAATTTGACAAATCCTTAAAATGCCCAACCAAATTTTAAGAGTTCGACATCATAAATCAGTGGAGAGTCATCATCCAATGTGAGAAAACTGCCCATAAAGCGGTCGTTTTTACCAATAATGTAGCGACCAATGCTCATACTAGTACCCCAATAGAGACCTCTGTAAGAAAAAATCCTGTAACCCAATCCGAAACCAATACCAATTTTGTTTTCAGTATCTTTCTTGAGGTTTGTGGTAATTGGATTCCCAAATCCATCATACAAAATATAATTATTATCACCCAAGGTACCATTCAGATGGGCAAAGCGAGCAAATGCACTCAAGTAAAAACCATTTTGCGTTTTACCCAAAAAATAACGGTAATGACAATCTGCGGTGAACTCTGTTAAGTCAGTTTCACTTTTAGGGTTTTGATAATAAATAGGAAATGCAATCTCGGCTTTTCTGTCAACATTGAAAAGAGAGAAACTTCCGCTAAAACTTCTTACCTCATCGATCATCAGTAAGCGAAAGAGATTTACCTCTATACCGTACTTTTTGTCTGCCAATGGACCTGTTTTACTCTCTACATACATCTTCTTTTGAAGAGAATAGATAGAGTCTATTTTCGAAGTGGTAGAGATTTGCTCTTGTGCATTACTTATCGCTGGAAATGCCATTGCTGCTATTAGAATGGCTATACTCAACACGTCTCTTTTTTTCATAATTCTATATTTTAGTTGTTGCAAAGGTAATGTATAAAAAGTTAAATTAAACCTGTTTATTTGATATGCATTATTTATCATTTGGTTTGCGAACTAATCCGATGCCTTTTTTTCCATCAATCTTTATGGTAAAAGGAGTTGAAAAACGCACATGTCTTACCGTTTCTGATTCGTAAATAGCCGGTTGTTCATCTAAAAATTGTTCGTCTAAAGATCCACTTAGCAAGAAGGAGTTAATCGTAAAATAACCAACGCCAAACGAAGTCAGATTCTGAAAGAAATGTGTTCCTTGACTTGGTTCAATTCTGTAGTGTTCGAGCACTGTCTCCACAATCACTCTGGCTCCTGAGATGTCTGACCATTTCACAGGGATACCCAACCAGGGGTCAGCCGATCCCCATCTACCAGGTCCCACCAATACAAAACCTCTTTCGTTGGCTACAAGCTCTTTATTCAACTCTTCAATCTCACGCGCTATTTTGGGATTGTTAGCCGCATCAAACGATTTTGATTTTACATAAATAATATCTTGCACATCCGAGATCATAGCGTGTCCCATAGCATTTGATGAATAGATAAGGCACTCCGCTGCATCGGCTTGGCTCAAATCTTCGTCAATTAGCTTGGTGATATTCACAATCGGACGTATTTGAAGCCAATAAAACACACCTTTCGGCATGTCAGGTTCATGCAAATTCACCGCAAACTCAATCTCTACGGGGCATCCCATCTCTTCTTCACCAATTCTCAATACCTGTTTCAGAATATCGGCAAGCGGAAACTTGTTGTGGTTTAGTATATGGCTAAAGGTGATAATCTTGCGTCCGCCATCATAAAGTCCATCTAGCAATTGCTGATTTTGTAGGTCGAAAGTCGATGCAATGTGTTGCAATGTACCATCTTCTTCCGCCTGTTTAATGGGTAAGTGCAGCAAGTTAAATCCATCATCTACCGATAAAATCTTTTCTATTTGCGAAGTATCGAGTGCATAAAACTGTTTCTGCGTTTCGCGCAGCGTCATCTCCATGCTGCTCAATTGCAACACATGATTGGGGTGCGAAGGCGAGAATCGTAACGACAAGCCGCCATCTACAATGTATTTTCCCAAACCAAGAGCCACCTGAGCAATGCCCTCTTCGGGTTTTTCGTGAAGAATAGGGTAGAAGTTGAGTGAGCGAGCCACACCCGAAAACGAAGGATAATAGCGATTGTCGTGATCACTACCCACGACTTCTTGTAGAATGATAGACATTTTCTCTTCGTCCACCATATTTTGCGTAGCTTGCAGATAAGCTTTGCTCTCTTTGAAAAAGACCGATGCATATACCGACTTAATGGCTACACTCAGCATAATGAGCATATTCTCTTTCTCCGATTTCGGAATCATATACGTAGAATATACTCCTGCGAATGGCTGATAATGCGAATCTTCTAACGTGCTCGAGGAACGAATGGCTACGGGAGAATCTACAACATCGATAAATTGCATACAATCGTCGTGCAACGAGTCTGGTAGTTCCGAATTGGTAAATTCAGTCAATATCTCTTCATCCGATTTATTCGACATGGCCAATGGATAGAGGTGATTGTGTTCCATAAACTCGTCAAACAAATCGCTGCACAAAATCAACGTCTTCGGTATCCGAATAGAAACTGGTTCAAACCCATCAATCTCACTTCTTCGCTTCAATATGCTGTCTATAAATGCCAAACCACGTCCTTTGCCTCCCAACGATCCATTCCCAATGCGGGCGAAATGGCTGTATTTGTCGAATCTCTCTTTCTGAAAGATGGCAACCACACCACGATTTTTCATCTTGCGATATTCTACAATGGCGTTGAACAGTGCTTGACGCCCTTCTTCAAACGTATCGTAGTTCGAGAAACGATGTTGTTGGGTATATGCTCCCAGTGGAAACATGGCACGAGAGAAGAACCAGCGAGAAAAGTGATTGCGCGAGGCATGATACAGAAGCGATTTTTGCGGAATCTCAAACATCGTCCGCTGAAACTCATTCAAATTGGAAACAGTCGCAATTACTTCGTCACTCTCGGGGTCGATAAATTCAAAATCACCAAAGCCGAAGTTACGAATGACTGATTTACGCAATTCTACAGGTAAGTTTTCCGAATTTTTATCCAGAAATATGGCATTTAGCTTTCTCGCTTCAAGTATATTCTCCGACTCCGACGATTGCATGATAATGGGAATGAAAGGATCCTTTTTGCGAATATATTCACAGAAGTGAATACCTGCTTTTTTGTCCTTGATGTTCTCCCGCATAAAGCTCACATCTGATATAATTCCTAGAATGTTATGCCTGAATTTGTCGTAAATCTCAATCGCTTCTTCATAGGATCGAGCCAGTTGTATTTTAGGTCGACCTCTCATTCGGAGCATCTTTTCGTGCTCGTTGAGCGCTTCGGTCGAGAATTTCTGAGACTGTTTTAAGATGACTTTGTATAGTTGAGGCAACATCGACGAGTAGAATCTGATGCTATCTTCTACCACTAAGATTGTTTGCACGCCCACCGACTTCATATCGGCTTCCACATTCAGTTTATCTTCCAATAGTTTGATGATCGCCAGCAGCAAATCGGCATTGCCTAACCAACAAAACACATAGTCGATTGCACTCAAATCCTCCTTGGCTAGTTTTAGCGCGACCTCTCGAAAAAAAGGCGTGAGTACAACTATTGGTATTTTGGGGAATTCAGATTTTATCAATTTGGCTTCGTCAAACACATCGAAATTGTCTGCACCGGGCATTACGATTACCAAATCATAGTTACGCAAACGAAGCTCTTCGGTGGCATCTTCTACATTCACCACTTCAGTGAATCGGGGAGGGTATCGCAAATTGAGAGAGACATATTCGTTGAAGATATTTTCATCAATACGCCCATCATCTTCGAGCATAAATGCCTCATATTTTCGGGCAATCAGCAAAATATTGTAGATTCTGTCTTGCATCAAATTGGCAAAAGAGGTATCTCGCTGAAAGAAGTGTTTAAGCATCTTCGAATTCACGGCTTATCCAGATTTTAAGGGTAGTGTTGTGAGTTTCAAAGATAGAGAATATTTTTGAAAATGGTTCTTTTTGGGTGGAAACAACGCATCACGACATTTTTACAATAAGAATAATACAAAGGATAATATTACCATAACTGCATTGTTCTATTTAGCGATTTCAGAAAAAAAACTACAATATTGAATATTATAGCTCTATAATGTATATTGTGCGTACTTTTTTAAGTAAGTATTTTGATTAAAAAGAATTCCAATTGAAAGAAATGTTTAATCGCAAGTCCCAGTGGGGACAAATACAAATACCAGACTATCGAAAAGCTGCCGAGTGAGTAGCCCATCAACAAATTTACTTAAAGCAAACAAATGCCCTATGGGCGAACGAGTGAGTTCTTTTCGATGAAGCATTTTTTGCTTACTTTTTTTTGCGTGAAAAAAAGTAAGTCCCGCGGAAGGCGAAATAAAAAATCAGTGTACGATTTTTCATTAGTGCCGCTGAATTTTTCGGTAGACTCTAGTTTATTCTTAGATATCCAACCCACTACGGGGTTGATTCTTAAAGGATTTTCTATCCTCCCCAGTTGCGCTTCGCTTACTGGGGGTTATTTACATTCAACTTCTGCGGAGTTTTTCAGACGGCAGGTTTTAAAAATGTTATTCAATAATATATTTCACAGCCAATGTTGGATAGACAAACACATGATTATTATCAGTAGAATAAGGATAAAAATTGGAAGAAATTTCCACTTCAGAACCGATGCTAAATTTCTTCGGAACTACGTTATACCAAATCTGAGGTTCCGTCATTAAGATAATTTTTTTGCCTCCTTGAGCAGCTATTTTATCTTTATTCTCACTCCACACATCCAAAAAACCACTGATTGTGATTTGATCATTCAAGATATTTCCCTCCCATACTGCAGTCCATTGTGCATCGTGGCTCGCTTTTGCGAAATTATTGTACTTGTATGCCACATAAGTCGATAGGTTGAATCCACCCAGACGAAACGGATATTCTCCACCCAATAAGTACGCATTCTCAATCGAATTACTAAATTGAGGCGTTGTAAACAATCCACCATTGAATTCGATGTGTGCTTGAACAGGACATTTGCCTAATTGAAAAGTACGTGAAATCTCTGTGTAGATTGTGCCTACATTATTGTTTTTCTGATTAAAATCAGCATCGATAAACATAAACCACGAACCCAATTTGTCGAATTTCAACATTTCGTAAGTAGCAGTCATATAGTTTCTCGATTCCCTGTTTTGATTCATCGTGTGACGAGTATCGTAATGCAATTGAATATTTTGAGCATTAGCCGTGAGTGTTACCACTGCAATAATGGCAATAACAAGTTGTTTCATAATGTGTTATGAATTAAATTAGTTTAAAATAAGTAAATTGAAAATGAGTTTACTTCAACTCTTTGTTGAGTAAACGATGGTAGGCCATCTCTTCAAACTTAGTACAGGGTTGTCCCCAGTTGGCGAAAGGATGAATACTGATTCCTCCTCGCGGAGTGAAAATACCTGTCACTTCGATGTATTTCGGATTCATCAATGCGATGAGATCTTTCATAATCAGATTCACACAATCTTCGTGAAAGCCACCGTGATTGCGAAAACTAAACAAGTATATTTTCAGACTTTTACTTTCGACCATCCGTTGTGCAGGAATGTAATCAATCAGAATAGTAGCAAAATCGGGCTGTCCGGTAATTGGGCAGAGACTTGTGAATTCTGGGCAATCAAATCGTACCCAATAATCGTTATCGGGGTGTTTGTTGTCGAAAGCTTCAAGAATGTGAGGAGTATATTCAGACGGATATTCCGTTTTATTCCCTAATAAGTTTAAATCGAGGCTCATCCCTTTTGACGTAAAAGTTTCTCACGTTTTTTTAGATAACGTGTCAGCCCATTATTTCTCAATAAACAAGAAGGGCATTTTCCACATCCATCCGCCATGATGCCGTTGTAGCAAGTCAGCGTATTGTGACGTACCAAGTCAAAAACGCCCAGTTCATCCGACAATTGCCAAATAACCTCTTTGTTTTTGAACATTAATGGTGTGTGGATTTCGATATCTGTCTCCAAAGCCAAATTGATGGTTTTCTGGGCAGATTTTACGAATTTCTCTCTACAATCGGGATATCCACTAAAATCGGTTTGAGAAATACCTGTCACGATGTGCTTGATGCCAAAGCTACGTGCAAGAATAGATGCATAAGTGAGAAGAATCAAATTTCTACCCGGTACAAACGTATTGGGAAGTGCGTTTTCGGGCTTTGGTTGCACCTCGATCGCTAGATTCGTCAACGAATTATCAATCGTTTTACTCAGAATGTCTATGGTGATCAATTCAAAAGGAACGTCCGCAATTTTAGCAATTGTTTTTGCCACTTCCACTTCGTAATTATGTCGTTGACCGTAGTTAAAACCTACCGTTCTTACCTCTTTAAACTCTTTTTTCGCCCAAAATAGACAAGTTGTGGAGTCTTGACCTCCAGAAAAAAGCACCAATGCAGATTCTTCGCTTTTCATTATATTTCTCCGATTTTTAATGGATTGTAAGATATGTTTTGGTCGTAAACATCCGTGTTTTCCACTTTTTTTACCCATTTTACGACCACATTTGTGATGGGTAGTGCAATTACTTCATAACCTGTTTTCATGGCAGTTTGTGTTCCAATCAGAATCAATAATTCAGAATTTGGTAACACTCCATAAAACGCAATGGTGAAAAATACTAGTGAATCGAGACTTTCGCCAAAGAGGGTAGAAACCACAGCTCGCACCGAGAATCCTCGTCCTTGAGTGGCCATTTTCATCCGACTCATGATAAATGCATTGAGGAACGAACCACAAAGAAATGCAATAAAACTGGCTGTTGCAATGCGTTGTGTGTTGCCTAGAATAGTTTGAAATGCGTGTTGATTTTCGAAAAAGGGGGATGCGGGTAGAATAATGCTGATGTTGAAAACAGTAACAGCCAGAAAATTCATTGCAAATCCAATCCAGATAATCAGCCTTGCTTTTTGATAGCCCCAGACTTCAGCGATTACATCATTTAGGATGTAGGAGACTGGGAAAATAATTAGACCTGCTGTAGCAGTAACTCCAAACACGTTAATCAATTTCGACTCAACGATGTTTGCTACAATGAGGCATACCGTAAAAAGTATGCCAGTTACCATAAAGATAACAGAGACTTGTTTGTTCATTACATTCTTGTTTTTTACGTGGTTAATCAAGTACACGACAATACGATACTCTTATCGCATTGTTCAAATATGGTCACAAAAGTATAAATACTTTTTTAATAAAAGAATATTTTAACATTTTTATTGGAATTTTCATAGAGAGACATATTGACATAAAAATAGACTAATAATCAGATTATTAGTCTATTGAATGGGTATTGCCGAAATATTTATTTATAATATTGTCAATTAAAAGAGATTATATGTCGTTTTTAATACTCTAAACTCTGTGCGTCGATTGATTTGATTAGCAATTTCTTGTTCTGCTGGATTTAGCTTTAAAATAAACTCTTCAGTCAATTCATCGCCTTCATTCAAGAATTTATATTGTGCTGCAATCGTAGCATTCACCACTTTGGGTGTGCTTTTGCCATATCCTTTGGGTGTGAGACGATCTTTTTCTATGCCTGCTGCTATGAGAAAATTAACAACTGATGCTGCTCGTTCATCCGAAAGCCGTTGATTGTACTCGTCACTACCGTTCATATCTGTGTGAGCACTAAGCTCAATGGTGATGTGTGCATTTTCTCTGAGCAGTTTCACCAGTTCGTTGAGCGATTGAGTCGATTCAGATCTCAATGTCGCCTGATTCACATCATAGAAAATGTTGTTAATTTGAATCGGTTTGGCAATGGGGATTAAATCGAAATCGTTTTTGTAGGTTGCATCTTTCTCCACCGTTGCCACTTCAATGATTTTTGTGGCGTTTATATATCCTTTGTACGAAGCTAAGATTTGATATTTGTGCCCTTTCTCCACCTTCATTTTAAACGTACCATCTTTTTTGGTGGTAACCTTGCTGTTGAGGCCGTTGTCACTCACGATGTGAAGTCCCGCTTCAGGTAGAATCTCTTTTCCACTTTTCACACTGAATTCGGCGAATAACTTTATGCTTGGCAATTCGAATGAGTAGATGTGATCAAATCCTTTGCCATCGGCACGATTTGTGCTAAAATATCCATTTTCGTCTAATCCTGCAAATGTAATCCCAAAATCATCTCCGTTGGAGTTTATCGGTATGCCGAGATTTTCCACAGACCAATGTCCGTCGGAATTTTCAATAGCTCGAAATAAATCTAATCCACCCAACCCCGGTAGTCCATTCGAGGCAAAATAGAGTTCTCCATTTTCACGAATGTACGGGAACATTTCGTTCCCTGCAGTATTAATGTCTGCGCCCAGATTTTCGAGGGCGGTCACCTTTCCGTTATCCAGAGCGACTCTCCAAATATCGTTTCCGCCAAATCCACCTTTTCTATCTGAAACAAAATAGAGCCAATCGCTTTTGGGTGAGATAGCAGCATGAGCACTCATTTCTGATGAGTCGCGCAGAATCTTTACTTTTTGCAATTCGCCCCACGTGGCATCACTACGTTTGGTTTGATAAATATCAGCAGGGGAGGCGGCGTCGCTCGTTTTGCAACGAGTCACATACATCAAGTTATTGTCAGCATTGAAACTCACTGCTCCTTCGTCATTTTCACTGTTGATGGATCCAGCAGCTGGTTTTGGCTCTTCCCATTGACCAATGTTGTTCTTTTTCGAGAAAAAGATATCTCCGTTTTTAGAACCTGTAATTTCACTTTTCTGTTTTCCAGTGGCTTTGTCGCGGTAGGTGGTGAAGAATATCTGATCGAACTCTTTGCCAAAAAGCATGGGGGAGTACTCACCCTGTTTCGAGTTTAGTTTGGGTTCAGGTTTCACAACAATTCGTGAAACATGTTTCTTGAGCGAATCAGCTAGTTGGCATCCTATAATTCCATTCAGTGCCAACTGATTGGCAGAATCTTTCTCTAAATAGCTTTTGTATTGTTTAATTGCTTCGGCATATCGACCTTGTCGGTGGTAAAGCTGGCCAAGGTGAAGTCGGAGTTGTGGATCTTGAGATTTTAGGCGTAGTGCGTTATTGAAATTCGTTTCTGCCGGTTTCATCCGTTGAAGCACCTCCGCACAAATTCCCATTTTGAGATAAATCTCAGATTTTAGCGCTGGTTTGGTGTAAGGGATATCCAAAACCTTCTTTTGATACATTGCCAGTGCGGCATCATAATTTCCAGTTTCGAAATGCGCATCGGCTTTTTTTATGGAGGCAGTTTTGCACGAAAAAAGCGCGAAAAGAAGCAATAAAGTGAGTATAGGATGAACGAATCTAAAATTCATTGGGACTATTTTTCAGAATGGCAATTAGCAATATCATTAAATGACTGTTTTTACAATTAACAGCAAATATACCTTTTTTATTGCACGGTCAAATTGTTTAGTCTTCAGAATTGTAAGAATCGTCTGATGGTTGGTCGTTTTGCATCTCTAGCAAACCTTCAGGAATATCCATCAAAATGGTTTTTTCTACATCGTCAATCTCACACACATATTCGTTGCTAGCAGGTATCAGAAACTCCTCTTTCTTGCGTTTTACCACGAAAAGCACATTGATCGTTGAATCTTCAATCTCTTTGATAACGCCAATTTCGCCGTGATTTTTGTCGATAATCGTGTAACCGATAAAGTAGTCGCTGGCAGTTTCTGGTTCTTCATCTTCGGGCAGAAACGATTTCGGAAAAAATATCTCTTTCTTGATAAATTGCTTTGCTTGCTCTTCGGTGGTGATGTTTTTGAGTTTGATTAGCGCCCCATTTTCTGAACGAAAGCGATACTCTTCTATAAAAAATGGCACGAAAATACCATCCATTTCGCATACAAAATAGGGGGAATGGGTGCGATCGAATACATCATCGGTAAATGTAAAAGATAGTTCTCCGTTAATTCCGTGCGGCTTGTTGAATTGACCGATAGAAATAAGTTCTTCGCGTTTAATCATCTTGTAATCAAATTTTTCGCAAAAGTACGCTGTTTTTTTGATATAAAATTCTAAATGGTTGAAAATGTGATTTTTGTCATCATTTATTCACAACAAAATGCAGAATTATCAAAAAAATGAAATAATTTTAGCCTTTCTGCAACCAAACGCAACCATCACCTCGTCTAACAGACAGAATAAACAATTAAACCCTTACAATTATGAAAAAGATCCTATTAGTATTAGTGATGGCATTGGCTTTGATAAGCGCAAATGCAAGTAAAACAGTGGCTCCTGCGGCACCAGCTGCAGTGACAGTACCTATTGACAGTGCAAAAGTGGATTCAACGGACGAGGATGCATCAACTGATCCAGAGATTGCAAAATTAAAAATTGTGATGAAGGCTCTCGGAGAATCAGGTCTCGTAAAACAAGATAGTGAAGGCGGCGATCATTGGGATGTTGTTGGATTTGCAGCGATTACGTCTCCTTTCATTGCAGCATTTTTGATTGTTTTGATTGTCTTGATTTTTAATCACCGCAACAAAAAAGCAAAATATGAATTGATGGCCAAAGCGATTGATGCTGGAAAAGAGATTCCGTCTACCTTTTTTGATGAAGTGAAAAGTTCAAAATCTAATAAATCTCCGCTCCAAAGTGCATTTGGTTTGATGGGTGTTGGATTAGGTTTGTTCCTGATGTTTTGGTTCTTGAAAGGAGAATTAACTCTATCATTTATTGGTGCGATTCCGTTTATGATCGGTTTGGGTAAGTTTATAGCCTATCGTTTGGAACAAAAGGAGAAAGTGTCAAAGCCTACTGAAGATGATCAACAAGTCGGATGACATATTGTTGGTTTCGCAAGTGGTTTTGTTTAACAGTCACAAGGCTTTTGAACAACTGGTGAATAAATACCAAAGTGCGGTGAGGCGGTTTTTTCTCAACCTGACTTTTGGAAATGACTCACTAAGCGACGACTTAGCGCAAGAGACCTTCATCAAAGTATATCTTCATTTGCAATCCTTCAAAGGAACGGCCGGGTTTTCCACCTGGCTGTTTCGGGTTGCATACAATGTATATTATGATTATATTCGCAGCAGTAAAGTAAATCGCGAAACGGGTTACGAAGAGGTGGGTGCACATGTCGAGAGTGAAAGACCCAATAGCGATTTTCAGATGGATGTGTATGAGTCGATGAAGGTGCTAAAGCCTGATGAACGAACGGCAGTCACGCTATTTTATATGGAAGATCATCCGGTGGAGAAGATTTCGAAAATTATGAATTGCCCCACCGGTACTGTCAAATCGCACCTTTCGCGAGGAAGAGAAAAATTAGCTGAATATTTTAAAAATACAGGATATGAGTACAATTTCGGATAAAGAAATCAGAAATTTCTTTGATAAAGCAAAGAAAGAACAAATCCCTGATAATGGATTTTCGAAACGAGTGATGAAACAGATTCCTCGTCAAGAGCGAAATACCCATTCTGTAATCGTTTGGGGATTTGGATTAGTTGGCTTGGCTATTGCCGTTTTGTCTGGAGCATTCTTTAGGGTGCTAGGCTCTTTAGCCCTCTTTGGTAGAGACCTTGCTCTTGCTCGTGTGCCAGATTTGTCTCCAATGATTGTGTATTCAGTTATACTCGTTTCATTGGTTAGTTTTTCGATCAATATTTTCAGAAAAAGCGGGGCATAAAGATAGCTACATTGATATTGTTCTGTTAGCATCTTCTTCGATTTTTTTAGTAACCCAACTACATAGCCATGAAAACACCCAAACACACACCATTTTTGATTCTCGTTTTATTCCTATCTTCTTTTGCTAGTTGCAAAAGTGAAGTAAAAGTTGTTCCAACACTCTCCACACTTCCCGTTAGTAAAATCAAAAGCGATAGTGCTGTTTCTGGTGGAATAGTTACATCCGATGGTGGCTCAGAAGTCTTTGCACGAGGTGTTTGCTGGAGTCTTACTCCAAAACCTACGATTATTCAACAACGCACTTCGAATGGAAAAGGCGTAGGTCAATTTTCATCCATCATGCCTTCTCTCATAGCCGATACAACCTATTATGTAAGGGCGTATGCTTCTAATACTACTGGTGTTGCTTATGGCAATGAAGTTAGTTTTCGTACCTCTATGATTTCGCAGAAAGGTAGTTTTGCGAAAGGTGCCGACATTGGTTGGTTGCAACAAATGGAGGCAACGGGATATAAATTCTACAACGATAACGGAGTGCAGGAAGATTGTTTCAAGATTTTGAAAGATCACGGTATCAACTCCATCCGATTGCGTACCTGGGTAAATCCGTCGAACGACAAGGCAAGTGGTCACTGTAGCAAAGTAGAAACGGTAGAAATGGCGGTGCGAGCCAAGCAGTGGGGTATGCGTGTGATGATTGATTTCCACTATTCCGACTCGTGGGCAGATCCCTCGAAACAGGTGAAACCTGCGGCGTGGGTAGGGCATTCGTTTACCCAATTACTGACTGATGTGTACGACTATACTGCCGATGTGATGACTGCATTGAAAACTGCTGGTGTTACTCCTGAATGGGTGCAAGTGGGCAACGAAACTCCCAGTGGGATGATTCTACCCGAAGGCAGCACAAACAATTGGGGCCAATTAGCTCAACTTATAAACAAAGGATATGATGCTATAAAAGCAGTCAGCCCTACTTCTAAAGTGATTCTCCACCTCGATCGAGGAAATAATAATGGACTGTTTCGCTGGTGGTTCGATGCAGCCAAGGCGAATGGTGCAAAATACGATATCATCGGCTTGTCATACTATCCTTATTGGCTCTCTGGAAGCCCTGATTATACACTTTCTATCAATGATTTGGCAAATAATCTCAACGACATGGCATCGCGCTATGGCAAAGAGGTGATGGTGGTAGAGGTTGGTGGAGTGGATACGCAAGTTCAAAATACCTACGATATGCTGGTGGCGGTGCAACAAAAAGTGAATGCAGTCCCTAATAACAAAGGTTTGGGCGTTTTCTACTGGGAGCCAGAAGGCGCTCGCAGTTGGAGTGGCTATGCGCTTAGTGCATGGGGTGCAGACGGTAGACCGACAAAAGCGATGGATGCGTTTATTCCTTAATTTTTCGGATGTATAGAATGAAAATCCGTTAAAATAATATGTTTTAGCGGATTTTCTTTTTGTCCTTTTTCTGTAGAACTATCTCCAAATTTTCATTCACCCGAAACGCCACAATTTTCTTCACCAAATCGAGTGGGAGAGGCTGATTGAATGGAAATTGAACGGAACCTTTACCACCCACATAATTCGATAATTCTTCTTGAAACACTTCTATTCCAGATGATGTTGGATAAAAGCCAATGTGTTTAGAAAAAGCAGCAAAATAGACCAACATTCCATTTTGTTTGAAAGCTGGCATTCCATAGCTAATTACCTCCTCCGCTTGAGGCGCAGCTTCTCGAATTGTTGTGCGCATTTGCAAAAGCAGCATTTGAATCTCATGCGGGAAAGTAGCAATGTATTCGTCTATGGTGTCTGGTTTAAGCATCGTATTTTTATTTCTTCCTAAGTACCATCGCCATTCTCGATGGAATATACAATCTTAACCACCCTTTTTTCTCAGAAGAATAAAGCGGATCGTGGAGAGTGAAGTGTTTTAGATTATCGTCCACGCGATTAAAACCACCGAATTGAGCATCATCCGAATTGAGCACGATTTCGTATTCTCCCTCGGGAACAAGTAACCCGTAGTCAGTATATGATTTTTCTGGATGAAAGTTAAATACAAAAAGCAAATCGGCTCTACGATAGGCGAGAGTTTGATCACCGTCGTTGTCCCACACTTTGAGGATGTCTGTTGTTTCGAATTTCTTGGTGCTTTTGATTACCTCTATCATTTTGCGATCGAAATCGCCAAGGTAGTGATATTTCAAGTTTTCGTCGTCAAACAAATTCCACTGACGGCGTGCATGTTGGCACGACCAACCGTTTCCTTCGCGCGGGAAGTCGATCCATTCGGGGTGTCCGAACTCATTTCCCATAAAGTTGAGGTAACCTCCATTGATGGTCGAAGCCGTCACCAAGCGAATGATTTTGTGTAACGCCAATCCGCGATCTACCGTAAACGAAGTATTGCCGAGTTTCGACATAAACCAGTACATGTCGGCATCGATTAGTCGGAAAATAATTGTTTTGTCGCCTACCAAAGCTTGATCGTGACTTTCGGCATAGCTAATTGTTTTTTCGTCTGCTCGGCGGTTTGTCAATTCCCACCAAATAGACGATGGGTGCCAATCGCGATCCTCTTTCTCCTTGATCATTTTGATCCAATAGTCTGGAATTCCCATTGCCATGCGGTAATCAAATCCGATGCCACCCTCTTCCACTTTTGTAGCAAGTCCAGGCATTCCACTCACCTCTTCTGCTATAGTGATTGCATTAGGATTTACTTCGTGAATCAGTTTATTCGCTAGCGTGAGGTAGCTAATCGCATTGCCATCTTGACCTCCATTATAGTAATCGTCGTAACCTCCAAAGGCTTCTCCCAGTCCATGCGAATAGTAGAGCATGGATGTTACACCATCGAATCGATATCCATCGAATTTGAATTCATCAATCCAATATTTACAATTCGAAAGAAGGAAGTGAATCACTTGATTCTTACCATAATCAAAGCAGAGAGAATCCCATGCAGGATGCTCTCGTTTATGATCTCCATAAAAATATTGATCGTAAGAGCCATCGAATCGTCCAAGACCTTCAAGTTCATTTTTCACCGCATGAGAATGTACAATATCCATAATCACGGCGATTCCAAGGCGGTGTGCTTCGTCAATTAGCATTTTCAACTCTTCTGGCGTGCCAAAACGAGACGAAGGGGCAAAGAAACTCGAAACGTGATACCCGAATGACCCGTAGTAAGGGTGTTCTTGAATGGCCATTATCTGAATGCAATTGTAGCCAGCTTTGGCAACACGAGGTAAGATTTTCTCTCTAAACTCGTTGTATGTTCCCACTTTAGCTTCCGGTTGTGCCATTCCGATGTGGCATTCGTAAATCAAAAGGGGAGAGGTAGAGGGTTTGAATGTCTTTTTGTTGAATTTATAAGGTTTCTCAGGATTCCAAATCTGAGAACAGAATATTTTAGTCTCTTCATCTTGTACTACACGGTTTGCCCACGCTGGAATGCGTTCTCCTTGGCCACCATTCCAATGAACAGAAAGTTTATATAGACTGCCGTGAGTTAGTTTATCAAGGGGTAATTTTATTTCCCAATTGCCATTGGGCAAAGGTCTGAGAGCATACTGTCCCTCTTCTTTCCAGTTGTTGAATTCACCAATCAAATATATTTGAGTGGCATTGGGTGCCCATTCGCGAAAAATCCATTCCGTTTCGGTGCGGTGCATACCATACCATAGATAACCACTTGCAAAATCTGATAGTGACTCTTTACCGTTGTTAGTCAACTCCTTTGTTTTGGCAGTGACAAACTCATATCGACCATTTATCGCATTTTCGAATGGTTTTAGCCAAGGGTCATTTTCAATCAGTTTAAGCGTTTTCATGTTATGTTGTATTTTTTTTTGTGTGGTTTCGAGAGGAGTGTTCAAACAGTTTGTTTGTAAATGTATTTTGACAAAAATAGTGTTTTTTTTCGATGGATAAGGCAAAAAGATTAAAAACAGAGATAAACTTTACTATCAGACAGATGAAGTGTTTGAAGATTGGATTGTATTGATTTTAGGGTGAATGAGTTGGCTTTTTTAACAAAAAAAGTGAAGTCTGCTTTTGCAGTTTCGAAAACTCGGTGTATATTTGCACTCGCAAAATGCGAAAGTAGCTCAGTTGGTAGAGCATGACCTTGCCAAGGTCAGGGTCGCGGGTTCGAGTCCCGTCTTTCGCTCAAAATTGCAACAGCGGTTGCAATTTTTTTTATTTAATATGATTGCCCAAATGGCGGAATTGGTAGACGCGTTAGTTTCAGGGACTAGTGTATGTAAGTACGTGCAGGTTCGAGTCCTGTTTTGGGCACGTTAGGGCAATCGAAAAAAAAAACAACACCCAGATGGCGAAATTGGTAGACGCGCTACTTTGAGGGGGTAGTGGCCGAAAGGTTGTGTGAGTTCGAATCTCATTCTGGGTACCAGTGGTTAAACCGTTGTAAGTTATCAACTTGCAACGGTTTTTTTATTGTTATGAAAACTTATTTATCTGATTTTCAGTAAGTTTTTAACTTTTCCTCCTCAATATCCAATTAATAGCAGTACCTTTACCATCGACAATTGAAAATAAGTCCGGGCTCATCCACTATTCTATCCAGTTCATTTCGAAAGGGCATATAACAGTAATTACACGTACTCTGCCTTTCCTCTTCAATCATTTAATTATTTATTAAACCCTTATCAAATGAACATTTTTGTAGCAAATTTGAGTTTTGACGTCAACGACGCAGACTTGAAAGAACTTTTTGTAGAGTATGGCGAGATTACTTCAGCCAGAGTTATTAGTGATAAATTTACTGGAAAATCAAAAGGCTACGGCTTTGTTGAGATGTCTGACGACGCAGCTGCTCAAAAGGCAATTGACGAGTTGAATCAATGCGAATTCGACGGCAAAGAGATTGCCGTAACAGAAGCTCGTCCACGTGAAGAGCGTCCAGCTCGCACCGGCGGATTCGGTGGTGGTGGCAATCGTGGCGGTGGTTACGGTGGCGGCAACGCAGGCGGAAACCGTGGTGGTTATAGCGGAAGCAATTCTGGCGGTAACTCTGGAAGTAGCCGTGGTGGTAGCAGCAGATATTAATTTCGAAAGAAAATACTCAAATAGCAGAAAGCGCTTTCAGAAATGAAGGCGCTTTTTCATTTCAAAAACTCCTTTACCCACAATCCACTGTCTTTGATGATTCGTTTTTGGGTGTTGAAATCGGTATGCACAATACCAAAGCGCGATTTGAAACCGGCGCGCCATTCAAAATTATCCATCAGCGACCAAATCATATATCCGCCGATGTTGATACCATCATTTTTGGCGCGCAGCACCTGCTCAAGGTAGGTTTGTATATAATTCATCCGTGCCGTATCGTTTACTCTTCCTTTTACTACTTTGTCGTGATAGGCGGCACCATTCTCGGTTACGATAATTTTTTTGATCGGATATTGACCGAATTGCTTCAGAATTTTATACATCCCTTCGGGATAAACTTCCCATCCGTTGGATGTTAATGGACGATTGAGTTTCCGGAATGGCATCACGAACGCATTCAGGTAGGGTACGAGGCGATTGTTGTAGGCAACGAGTGAGTAGTAGTTTTGTAATCCAATAAAATCAAAATCGAATTTGATCAATTCCGGATCATAGGGTTGAATGTATTGTTCGATGCGTTCGAGCACTGGTAAATCACGAATGGGATAATCCATTCCCAGCAAAGGTTCGATATGTAAGCGATTGAAGAGGACATCTACTTTTTTTGCTGCCTCGATATGTCTTGGAGCATTGCTGGCAGGAGAGACGTGAGCACACGATATGGACGTGCCAATGTTTGCGTCGGGAATGTTTCGGCGAAGCACCCGAGCTCCTTCTGCCTGACAAAGGGTGGCGTGGTGGACGGCAGGAATGTAATTCTTGAGTCCATATCGTCCCGGCGCATAAAATCCCAACAAATACCCCAATCCGGTGAAGGTGTGCGGCTCGTTCATCACGATCCAATTTTTTACCCGATCGCCAAAATGACGGGAACAGACGTCGGCGTATTCGATGAATGCATTCACAATCATTCGTTTTGTCCAGCCTCCTTTTTGCTCCAGAATAAGTGGTAAATCCCAATGATAGAGAGTCAGCCAAGGCGTGATTCCTTTTTCGAGGCAATTATCTATTACTCGGTTGTAGTAATCGATTCCGGCTTGGTTAATTCTGCCTGTGCCATCGGGTAAAATGCGTGGCCACGAGAGTGAAAACCGAAAGTTGTCAATATTTAATTCTTTGATAAGGTCGATGTCTTCGGGATAGCGATTGTAGAAATCGCAGGCAATTTTTCCGTCCGAACCATCTTCAATTCTTTTTCCTTTGTGCGAAAATTTATCCCATATTGATGGGCCTTTGCCATCTATGTCGTGCGCACCTTCTACCTGATACGAAGAGATTGCTACACCCCATTTGAAATCTTCGCCAAAGTCACTTTTTGAATATGTCATTTCTATTTCTCTACAATGAATGTGCAAAGGAATGTAATTTGTGTTTCTAAATTATGACATTTTAATCATAAAAAGGTTACGAAAAGTATTCTTGAAAGGAAAGAGTGGATCTATTTATCTGATTAATCTTCAATAATAATCTTTTTCGTGATTAATGTTTGATCTTCTTTTGCAACTCGAAGGAGATAAATTCCTGCTGGTAAATTGTCGCGAGATAAAAGGATTGGGTTGTTAGGTGTTGTTTCTTTAACAGATTGTCCATAAATTGAATACAGACGGAGTTGTGCGTCGCTCATTTCTGCATCTAATTTCAACGTAGTTGTAGTTTTAAATGGATTTGGGAATATCGAAATTTGAGGCGAAGCTATTGGTTTGTTGATCTCGGTGGTGATGTTTGAAGTGGAAACTACATTGCCATAGATATCGCTGATGTCGATCAAAACATTGTTGTAGTCAAAATTAAGAGGCAAAGATCGAACAATGAGATCGAATGTAGCAACAACCTGTTGATCGTTGTAGGGAGATGAATTGGTGATGGGAAAGATTCCATCCGCTAAATTTCTATTGGGTGAAGCTGGATAAAAGACAGGCATCGCTGCTGAAGTGGCGTTAAATCTAGAATAAGCGCTCGCGGCTCTGTTTAAGTTATAGGCTAAAACAGATAATCCGGGAATTAAATTATGATTATCTCTGTTATTATCCATGCTAACTGATTCGAAATCAAAAGTATAATCAATAATATTGCTATATCTTACTCGTATTCTCTTGATGCACATTTGCGTACGTGGTATGGAGATGCGAAATGCAGCACTGTCTGTCCAGGAATGAATGTGCTCGATGTATGCTGTTTGTAGTGGTTGGTGTAAGTGTGTAATTGCTGTTGGACTGAAAATACGCATAGGATGAATGTTTTCGAAGGAATAGCCAATCTTACGCTGTAAGCTCAAATGAAGATGTATATTTGTGGTGTATCCGCTATTTCCCATCCATCCAATAGAATCACCTTTTCTAATAGAATCGCCCAGAGCCACTACTATTTTACTCAAATGACGATAGGCTATGTAAATGTTTTCCCAAGCAGGATTATGCGTGTTTCCGTTAAATTGCTCATTGCATTTTATACGTACACTTCGTCCAGTTTCAATGAGATTCATAGCGGCATTTGTACCATCTATCACATTGTCAACCACGCCGTCGCACATGCAATACTCTCTAGCTATGTTTGATGAATCAGGCAGAATTAGAGTGGTGTCCGTCGTGTATGTTTTGCCTCCGTATGTGAAGTCTCCCGAAATGTCTTCTCCTTGATGAAAATCGTAAGTTGTGGTATTAGATCCAGATGTTGTTTTGTATCTGGGTCCAAATAATGAAGTTTGATACCGCTTACTCAACGATGGTTTTGTAGGAACATTTGTCAGGATATCTGAGTGGATAGGATAGTCAAAATTGTAGGTATAGGGAGTCGGTTCAAGATCCGGTAAAGTGTTGTCTATATGCGTGACCGTTGTAATCATTTGACTATATAAAGGCTGGCAAAAAATAATGATTAAGAGAAGTATGATTTTGTGTGCGTGTGGTAATCTTATCATCTTTAGAGAGTTAATGTTATGCTATTAATTATTTTGAATTAAAATACAAAACACTTATTTTGATGAAATTGTTTAGTCGTGTAGATAAAAGAAAAAGTCTCACAATTTCTTGCAAGACTTTTTTTTTGTTTGTGATCAATAGGATTCGAACCTATGACCCTTCCGTTTTAAGACGGAATGCTCTGAATCAGCTGAGCTATGATCCCAAAATGTTTTTTTTTGTTACAGAATCGACTTCTGTTTTGTAATAAGTGGGACCAATAGGATTCGAACTGATGACTCTTTCGTTTTTAAGACGGAATGCTTTGAACCAGCAGATTCGCTTATTTTGTGTTGCTATTTTCAATAAGTTTCAGAATTCTTTCGTGGCTTTTCCAAGATTTTAACTCCATTTCTCTTTGGTAAGCTTCAGCTTTTGTTTTAAAAGGTTCGGTGTAAACTAATTTCCAAGGAATTCCAGTTTTAGTGTAGGTGCTTCTCCCTTGATTATGGCGTTTTATTCTATCGTCAATATTTCCTGTAGATCCAATATAGAATCGCAATGTCTTTTCTGAATATAGTATGTAAGTGAAGAACATAATGTGGATTAAATAGAAAAGTCTCACAATTTCTTGCAAGACTTTTTTTTGTTTGTGGGACCAATAGGATTCGAACCTATGACCCTTCCGTTTTAAGACGGAATGCTCTGAACCAGCTGAGCTATGATCCCAAAATGTTTTTTTTGTTACAGAATCGACTTCTGTTTTGTAATAAGTGGGACCAATAGGATTCGAACTGATGACTCTTTCGTTTTAAGACGGAATGCTCTGAACCAGCTGAGCTATGATCCCAAAATGTTTTTTTTTGTTACAGAAGCGACTTCTGTTTTGTAATAAGTGGGACCAATAGGATTCGAACCTATGACCCTTCCGTTTTAAGACGGAATGCTTTGAACCAGCAGATTAGCTTATTTTGTGTTGCTATTTTCAATAAGTTTCAGAATTCTTTCGTGGCTTTTCCAAGATTTTAACTCCATTTCTCTTTGGTAAGCTTCAGCTTTTGTTTTAAAAGGTTCGGTGTAAACTAATTTCCAAGGAATTCCAGTTTTAGTGTAGGTGCTTCTCCCTTGATTATGGCGTTTTATTCTATCGTCAATATTTCCTGTAGATCCAATATAGAATCGCAATGTTTTTTCTGAATATAGTATGTAAGTGAAGAACATAATGTGGATTAAATAGAAAAGTCTCACAATTTCTTGCAAGACTTTTTTTTGTTTGTGGGACCAATAGGATTCGAACCTATGACCCTCTGCTTGTAAGGCAGATGCTCTGAACCAGCTGAGCTATGATCCCTTAATATTTTTGTTTAACCTTTTGGAGTTCCTGGCGGATTCGAACTGATGATTCTTCCGTTTTAAGACGGAATGCTCTGAACCAGCTGAGCTATGATCCCAAAATGTTTTTTTTTGTTACAGAAGCGACTTCTGTTTTGTAATAAGTGGGACCAATAGGATTCGAACCTATGACCCTCTGCTTGTAAGGCAGATGCTCTGAACCAGCTGAGCTATGATCCCTTATTTTAAAAGTTCAATATTTTGTATTTCGGTTATCAATAGGATTCGAACTGATGACTCTTCCGTTTTAAGACGGAATGCTCTGAACCAGCTGAGCTATGATCCCTTATTTTAATTGTTTAATATTCTGTATTTCGGTTATCAATAGGATTCGAACTGATGACTCTTCCGTTTTAAGACGGAATGCTCTGAACCAGCTGAGCTATGATCCCTTATTTTAATTGTTTAATATTCTGTATTTCAGTTATCAATAGGATTCGAACTGATGACTCTTCCGTTTTAAGACGGAATGCTCTGAACCAGCTGAGCTATGATCCCCTGTATGTGCTTTCTCAAAAGCGATGCAAAGATAGGTCTTTTGATTAAAACTGCAAATATATTTCTATCTTTTTTCAATAAAAAGTTTTTCTAAACTCGTTTATCCACAAAATAGCATTAAATTTGTGCCGTAATACAATATTATATAATGAAGTTGAATTCACTTACTGCAATTTCACCCGTTGATGGGCGATACAGAGACAAAGCCGAGGCTTTAGATATTTATTTTTCAGAGTTTGCACTTATTCGTTATCGAGTATTAGTTGAGGTTGAATATTTTATCGCATTGTGCGAGATTCCATTGCCTGAACTTTCAACTGTGAAAGTTGAACAAATTCAACAGTTGCGAACCATCTACAAAGACTTTTCCGAGGAAGATGCCCTTCATATCAAATCGATTGAAGCGGTTACCAATCACGATGTGAAAGCAGTCGAATATTTTATTAAGGAAAAATTCGATTTGTTGGGACTCGAATCTTACAAAGAGTTCATTCACTTCGGACTTACTTCACAAGACATAAACAACACATCTGTGCCGCTTTCTATTAAAGAGGCGCTCGAAAATTCATACTATCCCTACGCCGAGAAAATTATCGAAGTGCTGAAAGGATACGCTGCTGATTGGAAAGATATTCCGATGTTAGCCAAAACTCACGGTCAACCCGCTTCTCCTACTCGTTTGGGAAAAGAAATTATGGTTTTCGTTTATCGTTTGGAGAAACAATTGGCTCAGGTGAAAAATGTGTCTTTGAGCGGAAAATTTGGAGGAGCTACCGGTAACTTTAATGCGCATCGAATTGCTTATCCATCCATCAATTGGAAAGAGTTTGGCGAAAAATTCTTGATTGAAAAATTAGGAATTGAACGAGAAGAATTTACAACACAGATTTCGAATTACGATAATTTAGCGGCACTTTTTGATGCAATGAAGCGTGTGAACACCATTCTGATTGATTTGGATCGCGACTTCTGGCAATATGTGTCGATGGAATATTTCAAACAAAAAATCAAAGCAGGTGAGGTAGGCTCATCGGCGATGCCACACAAAGTAAATCCAATTGATTTCGAAAATTCGGAAGGAAATTTAGGCCTTGCCAATGCTATTTTTGAACATTTGGCGGCAAAATTGCCAATTTCGAGATTGCAACGCGACTTAACCGATTCTACCGTGTTGAGAAATGTGGGAGTGCCTTTTGCTCACACCATTATTGCATTTCAAAGTTCGTTGAAAGGATTGGGCAAATTGCTTATTAACGAAAAGGCGTTGAATGCAGATTTGGAAAATACTTGGAGCGTTGTAGCCGAAGGTATTCAAACTATTTTACGTCGCGAAGGTTATCCACAGCCTTATGAGGCATTGAAAGGATTGACCCGCACCAATGAAGCAATCAACGAACAATCGATTCACCGTTTTATCGATACATTGAATGTAAATGATAAAATTAAAATGGAGTTGAAAGCGATCACACCACAAAATTATACAGGAATTTAATTTCATAAATACAAACGGGTCAACGTTGTTTGACCACTATTTAAGCCGAGAGGCCTCAACTTAATAACTAAAAATTCAAATGGGAACAGAAAGAGAAAACAAACGTCCGAGAATCAGCATGTCGTCTGCCAATAAGGGCGGAAGCCGCGATGGTAACAGTTTTGAAAAAAGAGATTCTAATTTTTCAAGTGGACGACCTTACGAAAAACGTGATGGCGGGTTTAACCGCGAAGGTGGATTCAAACCCCGTGAAGGTGGTTTTAACAGAGATAATAATGCCGGAGGAGAAAGAAACGGAAATCGTTTCGATCGTCCACAAGGTGGATTCAACCGAGATAATAACCGTCCAGAACGTGATGGAAACAGAAGTTTCGATCGTGGCAATGGTGGTGGATTCAGCAATAATTCAGACAGACCAAACAGCTTCGACAGAAGACCATCCACTGGTGGCGGATTTAACCGTGAAGGAAATGGTAATCGCGAAGGCGGCTTTAGTCGTCCATCACGCGAAGGCGGAAGCTTTAATCGTGAGGGAGGTTTCAACCGTGACGGAGGTCGTGGTTTTGATCGTCCAAATAATAGCGGATTTAATCGCGAAGGTGGTTTTAAACCGCGTGAAGGAGGAAATCGTGACGGAGGTCGTGGTTTCGATCGTTCAAATAATAGTGGTTTCAATAGAGAACGTAGCCATGATGAAAATCGCAGTGGAGGCTTTGACAAACCTCGTAGAACATTCGATAACGAGGGACAAGGTGCTCGCGAAGGTGGATTCAAACCCCGTGAAGGTGGCTTCAATCGTGAGGGAGATTTCAAACCGCGTGAAGGTGGACGTAGTTTTGATCGTCCAAGCAGTGGCGGTGGCTTCAATCGTGAAGGTGGTGACAGATCTTATCGCCCAAGCAATGGCGGTGGTTTCAACCGTGAGCGCTCTGGCGGACAAGGTGGTTACAACCGTGGCGGAAATAGTCGTCAAGGTGGAGACAGACCTTCACGTAATGATTTTCAGGAGCGTCCGGTTCGTCCAGCAGAATACAAAGATACCGTTACCGATCCGAATGCACCTATTCGCTTAAATAAATATTTGGCTAATGCAGGTACTTGCTCTCGTCGTGAGGCAGATGAGTACATTCAAGCTGGAGTAGTGAAAGTAAATGGCGAAGTTGTTTCTGAATTGGGAACAAAAGTAAGCCGCATGGATCAGATTCATTTCCACGATCAATTGGTGAAATTAGAGAGCAAAGTGTATGTTTTGCTTAACAAACCGAAAGATTGTGTGACCACTTCTGATGATCCACAAGCTCGATTGACCGTGATGGATTTAGTGAAAAATGCATGCAATGAGCGTATCTATCCTGTAGGTCGTTTAGATAAAAATACAACCGGCGTGCTGCTTTTGACCAACGATGGTGATTTGGCTTCAAAATTGATGCATCCGAAATTCTCGAAAAAGAAGATTTATCACGTTTGGTTAGATAAAGATATTCCGAAAGAAGATTTGGAGAAAATCGCTGAAGGAATTGAACTCGAAGATGGTGAAATTCATGCAGATGCGATTAGCTATGCTAACGAAGTAGATATGAATCAAATTGGAGTCGAGATTCACTCGGGTCGTAATCGTATTGTTCGTCGTATTTTCGAACATTTAGGTTACCGTGTAATTAAACTCGATCGTGTCTATTTTGCAGGATTAACCAAAAAGAGTGTACAACGTGGACACTGGAGATATTTGACTCAAGTAGAGGTGAATATGCTTCGTATGGGTGCATTTGAATAGAGAATATTGTTTAAAATATTTGATAGTCATAGGTTATTTGACTTTCAATTTACAATGAATAAAAGGTATGGATATCCTCAAAAGAACAAAAATTGTAGAGGTGTTGAAACGTGAAGATTTTGGCACATTTGTGAATGTAAAAGGGTGGGTGAGAACTCGCCGCGGTAGCAAACAGGTGAACTTTATTGCCCTGAATGACGGTTCTACAATCAATAATGTGCAAATAGTTGTGGATGTTGATTTGTTTGGCGAAGAGGCTCTAAAGGCAATCACTACTGGTGCTTGTATTAGCGTGAATGGTGTGTTGGTAGAGTCGCAAGGTAAAGGTCAACGTGCCGAAATTCAAGCTAAAGAGATTGAGATTTTGGGTGAAGCCGATGCAACTACTTTCCCGTTGCAAAAGAAGGGTCACACCTTGGAGTTTTTGCGTGAAATTGCTCATCTTCGTCCTCGTACCAATACCTTTGGTGCGGTGTTGCGTGTTCGTCACCATTTGGCGTATGCAATTCATAAATATTTCAACGATCGCGGCTATTTTTACCTACATACACCTATCATCACGGCTTCGGATGCCGAAGGTGCTGGTGCTATGTTTCAGGTAACGACGCTTGATTTGGATAAATTGCCACGCAATGCTGAAGGAAAAATTGATTACGATCAGGATTTCTTTGGCAAAAGTGCTAATTTGACCGTTTCGGGACAGCTCGAAGGCGAACTGGGTGCTATGGCATTGGGTTCGGTTTATACTTTCGGACCGACTTTCCGCGCTGAGAATTCGAATACTCCACGCCACTTGGCTGAGTTTTGGATGATTGAGCCTGAAGTTGCCTTCAACGAGATTGGTGACAACATGGATTTGGCGGAAGATTTCCTCAAATACCTAATCACCTATGCGTTAGAAAATTGCGCTGATGATTTAGCTTTCCTCAATGAGATGTACGACAAGGAGTTGGTTGAGCGTCTCAAATTTGTGACTGAAAACGATTTCGTTCGTTTGCCATACACCGAAGGGGTGAAAATTCTAGAAGCAAGTGGTCATAAATTTGAATTCCCTGTATTCTGGGGAGCTGATTTGCAGTCGGAACACGAACGTTATTTGGTAGAGAAACACTTCAAAAAACCGGTTATTTTGACTGATTATCCAAAGGACATCAAAGCATTCTACATGAAACTCAACGAAGATGGAAAAACGGTTCGTGCAATGGACGTTCTTTTCCCAAAAATCGGAGAGATCATCGGTGGATCGCAGCGTGAAGAGAATTACGAAAAACTGTTTGAGCGTATGGAGCAAATGCACGTGCCAACGAAAGAGATGAGCTGGTATCTCGATACTCGTCGCTTTGGTTCGGCGCCACACGCTGGCTTTGGTCTTGGGTTTGAGCGTTTGGTTTTGTTCGTTACGGGTATGACCAACATTCGCGATGTGATTCCTTTCCCTCGCACGCCTAAGAATTGTGAATTTTAATCATCAAATTAATGCTATCTCAGAAAAGACTTCCTTCGTAGGAGGTCTTTTTTTTAACTATTCGCATAAAAATTTGATCGTTTTAGATGTAGTTTTATAGAATAAAAACTACTTTTACAGAAAGAAAAATATCCCTTAACTCATTAAAATTATAAGCAATGGCAAAATCGACAGATGCTAAGAAAGAAGCTAAGAAAGAACCTTTGAAAACAGCGAAGGAAAAGAAAGCGGAGAAACTGCTTAAAAAAGCAAACAAAAGAGATTAATCACAACGCATATTTTCTCTTTTGAAAATGATCAAAAACCCCGATTGAGTGACTTACACTTAATTGGGGTTCTTTATTTTAATGCTTCGTCTTTTATCGCAAGGTTGCAACTTGTGATTCTGTTTTTTGCAGCACCGCTGTACGGTATCCAAGATTTACAACTACAATATGCCCCGATAGCTATCGGGACAAACTGTATAAATAAAAGTCACAGGTTACAAACTGGCGCCAGTTAGGAACGACCATCACGCTATCACGTTTACGAAAGCGAGGTTATCAATCGATGCTCGACATTTACGAAAACGCCACAAATCAATCACTTGACCTGTGGCGAAACTGTTCCTTTTCTTAACGAACCGCCTATCCCGCTATGGCGGGACGTACGGTGGTGTGAGAGGCGCACTCTGTCAGTTCCTACTGGCAGAGCCTTCTACTCGATTATGGCTTCGTTATTTTCTTTTTTCGTCTCAAAAATATGTCTTAACCGCAAATTCAAACTGGCTGATAAATATTTCTTTAAACCGCGAGATATTGTTTTGTTCGTAAAACAGTAACATTGCTTTCTTGTAGTCTATGGAGTCAACTGTCCTGAATGAAATGGGACAATGTTTGTAATTCATTAGAATTGCATTACTTACAATTCTTGCTGTTCTCTTATTTCCGTCCATAAAAGGTTGAATGTATGAAATCAATACTAAAATCAGCAGTGCCTTTTCAAATATATTTTCTTTCTTATTCACAAGTTTACAGGCGGATTCCAATGCTTCACGTATTTGAAATTCGTTGTCGAGTGGACGATAATTTGTTCCAGAAATACCAACTCTTCGTTTCCTTAGATTCTTGTCAACCGCCAATTCTTTAATAAGCAAACTATGAATATCTTCTACTTTTGAAATTTTCAACGGAATTAAGTAGTCTGGATTTTCGACAATGAAATCTAGTGCATCTTTGTGATTCAGAAGCATTATTGCTTCTTCTTTTGTTTTTCCAGCGGCAGTTTCTTTGTCTTTTAGTAGTCTTTCAGTTTCTAGTAACGAATATGTGTTTCCCTCAATCTGTGACGATTTCCAACTTAAGTCAATGGCAAGTCGTTCAAGTTCTTTTTTATATTCAGAATCTGATAATTGCGAAATGTTCTCAGTGTATTTTGCTTGTAAGTCAGCTAGTTTTGAAAGTTCAGTTTCATTCAGAATCTCAGTCTTGTTCAATAATTCAAAAATATTTAAGTTGAATTCTTCTTTAATCCGTCTTTCGTCAATTTCCTTTTCGTAATAACTGTCTAAGTCAATCGAATATAATAATTCATAAGACGGTGAAATAAAATACCTTGTTCCTTTTCCTTTTCCTTCTGAGATTATGTATTTCTCGGTCAGTAGTTGGGTTAGAATTCGTTTAACAGTCGCATAGCTTATTAAAGTCGCAAATTCTTTGTGAATCTCGCCTGAGGAGCAGCTTGCGTGGTTCTGAATGAAATTTATAATTTCTATTTGTCTCGTTTCTGTCATAATTTTATGTTTTAGCTCACAAATATATGAAATACGGCTCAAATTTCACCGCGAACGAGCTTTATTTTTTTTATAATGAGCCATAACGGCTGAGACTATGCCGATTGGCGGTTTGCGGGAGTGTTCACTGTCGCGCTGCGACAAAGTGAATGTGGGAGCAAAGACCGCTAAATGAGCGTCAGCCAGCCAATGTGCTTAGGCGTGTGTTAGGGGCTAGGTGTTTATTCAAGTTTCCATTTTACTTTTAAGTTCAGTTTTGTTCTCACTGTCACGCCATTTTTGATTCCTGGTTTCCACTTCACCATTAAATTAATGACTTTCATCGCATTTTCGTCATAACCCTCACAGAGTTTTCTTACAAATTCCTTATGCTTTACCGTTCCATCTTTTTCAACAACAATCGAAATTATAACACTACCTTGACAGTCAGCATCGTTGTTTGGATAATATGTGTTTTCTTGGATAAATTCCTTAATATCATCAATTTTATAATGCTTATTGTTTGCGATTAAAATAGGAAATGTGTCAACTAAAAGATAAATTGTCGTATCATTTTTTGAAATGATATTTTGTCCATTTACAACCGATTGGCATAAAGTTAACATGAAAAATGTCAAAAACAATAAAAATGATTTCATTTATATTTAATTTGATTTCACGGCTTTTAATAGTTCACTGTCGAAGATTGCTACAGGTGAAATTACATTTTCATTCATAGGAATCTTGTCTCCATATCTTTCTTTCATTTTCTCTTTTACAGCTTCGTTTGTCAAGTCGAAGTCGCTAAGCTTTTCAAGTTTTCCGATTTCCAGTCCGGTAGCTCGTTGATAGATTTTCCAGATTAATTCTGAACAATATATTTTGTCATCTGACCACTCAAAAGTCAGGTCATAGTTTTTACCTTTAAATTTGTCGCCAATTTGTTTCATCTTTGCTAAAGTCGCTGGAGTTAATACTTGGTCAGCGTTTTTAAGTCGCTTTATTACATATTTTCCGTCTTTTCCTCTTGCAATCCATTTGTCAAGAGGAGTTCGCTTAACTGGTTGAACTGCTTCAAAAACATAATAATCTTTACCGTCTTTGTAAATTAGACCACAATGAGAATATTTTGATTTTGTCGCAAGTTGTATTGCTTGACTTTGTCGTGAAAGTGAAGTTTGAAATATTAAGTCTCCGTCTCTTAATTCATGGTTGCCTGTCAGATTTCTTACTTCATTTTTTGCGTTGTCAAGTCTATGTCTTGGGTCGTAATATTTTCGTTTGGCATAAAGTCCGCCAACAATAATAAGCGCAATTAAACCAACTAATAATATCGTCTTTTTCATAAAGTTATCATGTCTTTTTTCATTTTTTACACTTGCCCCTAACGAGAGTCTGCGCAAAAACCCTCTTCATTCCCCAAAAATAGTAAAAATTACGTTCGAGGGACTTGTATAGGAGCCATTATTTGCATGCTTATTTTGGATACGAAAAATTAGCTTTAAAAATTAG
>JAQTZA010000017.1 GCA_028687995.1 Bacteroidales bacterium | reverse complement strand
GAGATATGCAATTAAGCATCTTTCCAACATAGGGGGCTTGGTTTTATAAAATAATAAACCCGTATCTGATTTTCAACCAAATACGGGATAATTTTAATCAACTTAAGTTTTTATCGGACAACAATAATTCTGAATCTATAAAATGCAAAAACTCCCGCTTTCTATTTTGAAGGCGGGAGTTTTTAGTATAAAAACAAAGTGATTTGACTTCTTGGCTTATAATCCGGATAGTTCAATTAATTTGTCGAGAGCAGCTTTTAGCCCATCACTGTTTTTTCCACCAGCTGTTGCAAAATGAGGTTGACCACCGCCGCCGCCTTGAATTAATTTCGCAGCTTCACGAACTAGATTCGAAGCATTCACGCCCTCTTTCACCAAATCATCGCTTAATACCACTGTCAATAATGGTTTTCCATCTGCGACAGTTCCTGCCATGAAGAACAATTTCTCAGTCACTTGCCCACGAAGTTGGAACGCAATGTTTTTAACCGCTTCGGCAGAAAGATCAGCAGAAAGTCGAATGAGTTGAACACCGTTTGCACGCACCTCAACTTGCTTCAGCAATTCTTCTTTCAACGAAGCTACACGTTGATTCATGTACTCTTCTATTTGCTTTTTCAGAACTGAATTTTCGTCTAATGCCTTTTGAGCGGCAATTGCCACGTTGGGTACATTGTTGAACAGACCACGAAGCTCTTTCAATAATTCCTGTTGTGAATTAACCAACTCTTCTGTTTTTGCTCCTGTTACAGCTTCTATACGTCGAATACCAGCGGCAATCGAACTTTCAGAGGTGATTTTAATCATTCCAATGTTTCCAGTTGAAGCGACGTGTGTTCCTCCGCAAAGTTCCACAGACGAACCGAATTGGATAACACGAACTTCATCACCGTATTTTTCGCCAAACAATGCCATTGCGCCTAAATCGCGAGCTTGTTGGATAGGCATAGCACGATGCTCTTCTAACCCAAAATTGCCACGAACTTTTTCGTTTGCCAGTTTTTCAATTTGGCGTAACTCCTCTTCGCTTACTTTTTGGAAGTGAGAAAAGTCGAAACGCAAGCTATCAGGCGAAACCAATGATCCTTTTTGCTCAACGTGTGTGCCCAACACTTCACGCAACGCCTCGTGCAGCAAGTGCGTTGCTGAGTGGTTGCAAGCTGTCGCTTGTCTGTCTGAAGTGTTGATTTGCGCCTTAAATGCTTGCGTAAGGTCTTTTGGTAATGTCGTACTATAATGAACAGAGAGATTGTTCTCTTTTTTTGTATTCGTGATTTCGATTTTCTCATCGTCTCCAATCAACCAACCACTATCGCCCACCTGACCGCCACTTTCGGCATAGAAAGGCGTTTTATCTAAAACCAATTGGAACAGCTCTTGATTTTTTTGCTTCATTTTGCGGTAGCGGAGGATTTCTGCATCGCAATCGGTGAAGTCGTATCCAACAAAAACTGGATCTCCCTCTTTTATGACCACCCAGTCGCCAGTTTCTACTGCGGCTGCGTTGCGAGCACGTTCTTTTTGTTTTTGCATCTCCACATTGAAGCCCTCGATGTCGGTCGATAGGTTGTTTTCTTTCAAAATCAACTCCGTCAAATCGAGAGGGAAGCCATACGTATCGTACAATACGAATGCGACTTTGCCTTCAACTACCGAATTTCCAGCAGCTTTGGTGTCAGCCATCACTTTATCTAACAAGCGAATACCTGTTTCGAGCGTGCGAAGGAACGATTCTTCTTCTTCTTTGATGACTTTTTGAATCAAATCTTGTTGCGAAATCAATTCTGGATACGCATCGCCCATCGTGTCAATCAAAGCTGGAAGCAATTTGTGCATAAACGGCTTTTGCTGACCCAAGAAAGTGTATCCATAACGAACCGCACGGCGCAAAATACGACGAATCACATAACCAGCCTTGGCATTCGATGGCAATTGTCCATCTGTTATTGAGAATGCAATAGTGCGAATGTGATCCGAAATCACGCGCATAGCAATATCGGTTTGCTCGTTATCGCGGTAAGATTTGCCCGATAATTTAGCAATTGCTTGAATGATAGGTTGAAAAACGTCCGTATCGTAGTTCGACTGAACGCCTTGCAAAGCCATACACAAACGCTCAAATCCCATACCGGTGTCGATCACTTTCGCTGGTAATCCTTCGAGTGAACCGTCTGCTTTGCGGTTGTATTGCATAAATACGTTGTTCCAAATCTCTATCACTTGCGGATGACTTCCGTTCACCAAGGTCAAACCGTCGATTTTAGCACGTTCTTCATTGTCGCGAATATCGATGTGAATTTCGGAGCATGGACCGCACGGACCGGTATCACCCATTTCCCAGAAATTATCTTTTTTGTTTCCGTTGATGATGCGGCTTGCAGGAAGAAATTGTTCCCAGATTTTTGCAGCTTCGTCGTCTCGCTCAAGTCCCTCGGGAGCATATCCTTCGAAAACGGTTACGTACAGGCGGTCTTTATCTAATTTCAACACTTCGGTCAAATATTCCCACGCCCACTCGATGGCTTCTTTCTTGAAATAATCGCCAAACGACCAGTTACCCAACATTTCGAACATCGTGTGGTGATAGGTGTCGATTCCTACTTCCTCTAAATCGTTGTGTTTACCGCTCACACGAAGGCATTTTTGAGAATCAGCCACGCGTTTGCTTTTGGCAGCCGCATTTCCCAAAATAATGTCCTTGAATTGGTTCATTCCGGCATTGGTAAACATCAGTGTCGGATCGTCTTTGATGACCATCGGAGCAGATGGAACAATGAGGTGCTGTTTTGAAGCAAAGAAGGTTTTGAATGATTCGCGAATCTCTTTCGAAGTCAACATATTGGATAAATTTGATTTGTTTTAGATTGAAGTTTTAAATTATTAAATAATTCATTATCAATATTTTAATAAACATTATTGAAACAAATGAGTTAATAATATGAAAAACAGTTTGCAAAAATAGCTTAAAATATTATTTTTGCCATATTCTTTGTGGTAAATCTTCCTAAATGGTAGTCATTTTTTAATGAGCAAGAAAGTCTATTTCAGATATAATCCATCTACTCTTACTTACGAAAGGGTTTATTTGACAGCTAAAGAACGTTTTATTGGGGTGTTGCAGAACTCCATTAGCGGGATAGTTGTTGGTATAATTGCCTACGCTTTGTATTCATTTTATTTTGACACCCCTTCGGATAAAATGATGAAACGCGAAATCGATGTTCTTTCTACGCAAAATAGATTGATATCAGATAGACTGGATAAAGCGCTCGATGTGATGGGTACAATGCAAGAAAGAGACGATAATCTTTACAGAGTGATCCTACAATCAGACCCAAGTACCAAAAACTCACGAAACACCGGTATTCTCAATTCGAGTCGCTACGATGAGTTAAAAGGATTGTCGAACGAAGCGCTGATAAAATCTACTGCGTTGAAAATGGATGTTTTGGCAAAACAACTCTATTTGCAATCGAAATCATTCGACGATTTAATTCATTTACTGGGCACGAGAGAAGAGCGTTTGTTGTGTACACCAGCCATTCAACCTATATTGAACAAAGATCTCAAACAACTTTCATCTGGATTTGGTATTAGAGTTGATCCAATTTATGGCAGAGCAAAAATGCACTCTGGTATGGATTTTACGGCAAGAATTGGAACTCCAATTTATGCAACTGGCGATGGTCGTGTGCAAAGTGCTGGTTGGGATCAGGGATATGGGAATGCAGTTTTGATAAATCATGGTTTTGGGTATCAAACTAAATATGCACACATGAGTCGAATCAAGTCCAAAACTGGACAAAAGGTGAAAAGGGGAGAGGTGATTGGGTATGTAGGTACAACAGGAAAATCAACTGCGCCGCATCTTCATTACGAAGTGCATGTAAATGGAAAACCGGTAAATCCAGCGCTTTACTATTTTATGGACTTATCGCCCAAGGAGTATGATCGCATGATTTTGTTGTCTGAAACCCGAGGACAAATATTTGACTAATACATTATTGATATAAAATAAGATAGACATTATGGCACTGAATACGAAGAAATCGTTTAAGCTCTATTATTCAATAGGCGAAGTTGCGGAAAAATTTGGAGTCAATGAATCCTTGTTGCGCTATTGGGAGAAGGAATTTGATATTATTAAACCAAAAAAGAATTTGAAGGGAACTCGTTCTTATCGCAATGAAGACGTGGAAAATATAGGTTTAATCTATCACTTGGTAAAAGAAAAAGGGTTGACACTGGAAGGTGCGAAGAAAAAACTCAAAGAAAATAAAGATGGAGTTTCGAAAACTCATGATGTAATCACTCGTCTTTTGGCTGTTAAAGAAGATCTCTTGGCAATGAAAAACGAACTTGATTTAATCGATTAAACAGAATGTTTAGCTTTATCACCATTCTTGATTTTGCCGGCACATTTGCTTTCGCAGTGAGTGGTATTCGCTTTGCAGCGCTTAAAAAATTTGATTTATTTGGAGCTTATGTTGTTGGCTTAGTCACGGCAATTGGTGGAGGAACAATCCGAGATTTGCTGCTGAATTCGACTCCTTTTTGGATGAATCAGGCTTCCTATTTTGTATGCACTGGATTTGCGCTCCTTTTTGTGATAATATTTGGTGAAAAGTTGATTCGTTTTAAAAACACATTCTTTGTTTTTGATACGATCGGGTTAGGCCTTTTTGTAGTAGTTGGAATTAGCAAAACACTAGATTGTGGATTTCCAATGTGGGTCGCAATAATTATGGGTACCATTACAGGCTCTTTTGGTGGAATATTGAGAGATATTCTGATTAACGAAGTACCTCTTATTTTTCGTAAGGAATTTTATGCATTAGCTTGTGTTTTGGGTGGCTTAATTTATTATATCTGTACAATTTTAAATGTCAATATATTTTTAATTCAGTTATTATCTGCATTAGGAGTTATAGTTTCTCGTTTTTTGGCAGTTAAATATCATATATCAATTCCAACATTAAGAAGTTTGGAGTAGAGATTCTATAAATTTGTTAAAACAAGTTAGATTATTAACTGAAAATTGTTATTTATAATGATTTGTAACAATATCTTGGTTGAAATGAATTAGTTTTGCATTTTCAAAATTTTTGAATTGATTTAGTATTGAATCATATATTATTGAATTAATGTTCAAATAATTAAATCAAATTTACATTAGTGCAATTCTAAAATTGTTGTCTTATTTTCTGATGAATAAAAGTTTATTTTTATTATTGTTTTTAGTTTTTTTTAATTGTAATATATATTCACAAGACCAATATAGTCCTTGGACATTTGAATTATCAACTGGTAAGAATGAATATCGTGGTGACAGAGGAATTCAATTCTTTAAAGGAGTAGAAAATTTATCTGGTATCTCTGGTATTGGTGTAAATAAGGACTTTTTTGAAATTGGTGTAACTCGATATTTGACTCCAAATTTTGATGTCAATTTTCAATACACAAATGGAGAATATGGATTTTACAATAATATCAACAATCATTTTTCTGGAACAAAATCTGATTATAGCCTCATGTTGAGAGTAAAATCAAATAATGGTAGACTTTTCTCAAGAGAAGCCTTTATTGCACCATTCGCTACAGTAGGGTTTGGACTTGCTACTTATTCACGATACGAAAATATTGTACCAAGTAGTTTTATACTTCCAATCGGGGTTGGTATTAAGATTAGGTTATCTGCAGCTCTCTCTTTGCAATATCAATTATTATATAACTTTAGTGGAGATGATAAATCTGATCAGTTAAGACAATCGGAAACTACACCAAAATCAAATAATGGCTATGTAGATGGAAAGGGTGATAATTTTTTGAAACAGACTTTTGGATTAGTTCTGAATTTTGGAAATCTAGGAAAGTCTTCGGGTCGGATTTCAATTTTTGATAATGTTTATAGAAATAAAAATAGAAAATTTAATAAGTAATTTTTTCGATGAACAACAGAATTTTAATATTTACGCTTTTTATTTTATTTAGTAGATCTTTATTTTCACAAGATGAATATAGCCCTTGGGCATTTGAATTATCGACAGGAAAAAACGAGTATAGAGGCGAAAGAGGTAATGGCTATTTTAGAAATGAGCATAAAGTAAATACATATGCTGGTCTTGGTATATCACCGACTTTTATTGAATTTGGTGCTACTCGTTATTTGAATTCAAGTTTCGATGCAAATTTTCAATTTTCTAGGGGTGATTATGGAATTTTTTGGTCTGACGCATACAATATTTCGGGTACCAAAACAGACTTTAGTTTTTTGATTCGATATAAATTGAATAATGGTAGAATCCTGTCTGAGGATGCTTTTCTTTCGCCGTTTGCAACAATTGGTTTAGGAATGGCAACATATTCGAAATATGAAAATGCAGTGCCACCTAGTTTTATTTTGCCGATTGGCATTGGGTTAAAAATGAAACTTTCACCGTTTCTTTCATTCCAGTATCAGCTGTTGTATACTGTCAATACTGATGATAAAGTGGATCAGTTGAAGAATTCTGAGATTGGAAAATATAAACCAGAGATATTTGTGAATGGTGTAGGGGATAACTTCCTTAAACATACTATTGGAATAGTTTTGAATTTCGGCAATTTCGGTAAATCGGGTGGAAAAAGCTCTATTTTTAATAATGGAAATCGAAACAGTAATAAAAAATTATATTATAAAAAATAAGTTTCTATTTTGAACTTACAACAAAGCCAACTAATTAAATTAGTTGGCTTTCTCTTTTTAATCTGATGAATACTTAGAACCTTTCCAGATTGGCAAAAAAATGTTATCTTTGCGCATAATTTACTTTTTTGTGCATATTGTTTTCAGGATTTATCACAAGCAGGTTTTAACTTAATAACTAAACAGATGAGTTACAATTTATTAAAAGGAAAAAGAGGTATTATTTTTGGTGCATTAAATGATATGTCTATCGCATGGAAGGTTGCTGAAAGAGCGGTAGAAGAAGGCGCAATAATAACATTGACGAATACTCCGATTGCAGTGCGAATGGGAGATGTTTCAGAATTAAGCCAAAAACTTAATGCTGAAGTGATACCGGCTGATGCCACAAGTGTTGAGGATTTGGAAGAGGTTTTTGCCAAATCAATGGAGATTTTGGGTGGTAAAATAGATTTTGTACTTCACTCAATTGGTATGTCGCCAAATGTGCGTAAGAAGCGTACGTATGATGATTTAGATTACGATTTGTTGAATAAAACATTGGATATTTCAGCAATATCATTTCATAAGATGATTCAAGTGGCGAAGAAAATGGACGCCATATCTGAAGGAGGTTCAATTGTTGCATTATCTTACGTTGCAGCACAACGTACTTTGTATGGCTACAATGATATGGCAGATGCTAAATCGATGTTGGAATCAATTGCACGCAGTTTTGGATATATTTATGGTCGTGAGAAACGTGTTCGTGTGAATACCATTTCTCAATCTCCTACCATGACAACTGCTGGTAGCGGAGTAAAGGGAATGGATAAACTACTCGATTTCTCAGAACGTATGTCTCCACTTGGTAATGCTTCGGCTGATGAATGTGCTGGATATTGCATTACTTTATTTTCAGACTTGACCAAAAAAGTAACCATGCAAAATCTTTTCCACGACGGTGGATTCTCAAGTATGGGTATGAGTCTTCGTGCGATGAGTCAGTATGAAAAGAGTTTTGATGACGAAGGAAATGAAATTTTAGGATAAGCTTTCTATCAAATATTCAACGGAGTCTGTTTTAAGATTCCGTTGATTTTTTTTTAATTTTGTGGGAATATGTTGATTAAAATATATCCTGAAAACCCTAATCTTAGGGAAATTGATAAGGCTGTTGAGGTTTTACGTGATGGAGGTCTACTAATCTATCCGACTGATACAGTGTATGCAATGGGCTGTGATGCGCTTAATGTGAAGGCTGTAGAGCGAATTTGCAAAATCAAAGGTATCGATCCTCGAAAAGAAAATCTCTCCATAGTTTGTTACGATTTAAGCAATATCAGCGAATTTGCAAAAGTGGATAATACCACATTCAAGCTGATGAAAAAGAATCTACCGGGTCCATTTACATTTATTCTTCAAGCAAATACCAATCTTCCAAAAATTTATAGGAATCGAAAAACGGTTGGTATTCGGGTTCCAGAAAATAATATTGCGCGAGAAATTATTCGTCAATTAGGACATCCACTCTTGACTACTTCCGTTCATCACGATGATGAAATATTGGAGTATGTTACCGATCCAGAATTGCTTCACGAACGATATGAAAATCTTGTTGATTTAGTGATTGATGGCGGTTATGGCGGGATTCTGGCATCTACTGTGGTTGATTGTAGCGATGGTGAACCGGAAATGACAAGAATAGGAAAAGGAGTATTACTTTATTAATTTCATCCAATGAAAAGCTTTCGAATTTTAATGACAATAGTAACCTTATTTATGGTAACAGAGAATATAATCGCTACAGAAAATAATTCATTTAACTATTCAGTAGATCGTTTTGCTGACATAGAAATTATCCGCTATCAAGTGCCAGGATTTGATAATTTGCCTTTGCAGCAAAAGGAATTAATATACTTTCTTTCAGAAGCATCGCATGTGGGTCGCGATATTTTATTCGATCAAAATTGTAAATGGAATTTGTCTATACGACGTTCTCTCGAGGCTATTTTCGAAAATTATAAGGGCAATAAAAAAATAGCAGATTATATCGCTTTCGAAGAATATCTCAAACTGGTATGGTACAATAATGGTATTCATCACGATTATTCTTCTGATAAAATACTGCCTAACTTTAAGGAATCTTTTTTCGTTGAGCAAATTAATAACATTAACTCTTCACAATTGCCATTATCGAAAGGGCAATCAAAAACCGATTTCTTAAAAACCATCTTACCTATCATCTTTAATCCAACTATTTTACCTAAAAGAGTAAATCAAGCTGAAGGAGAAGATTTAGTCACAACTTCTGCAAACAATTATTATGATGGCGTATCTCAAGCCGAAGCGGAGGAGTTTTACTCTAAGATGAAAGATTCGACAGATAATACGCCTATATCTTATGGATTGAATAGTAGATTGATAAAGGAAAATGGTATAATCGTTGAAAAAGTATGGAAAGTAGGAGGCATGTATTCCACTGCTATTGAGAAGATTATTTATTGGTTGGAAAAAGCAGTTTCAGTAGCAGAAAATCCGCAGCAAAAATTAGCAATAGAGAAACTTATCTCATTCTATAAAACGGGTAATCTGAAAGAGTATGACGAATATTCAGTATTGTGGGTTAAGGATTTAGATTCGAACGTGGATTTTGTAAATGGATTTACCGAATCGTATGGTGATCCGCTCGGACTGAAAGGCAGTTGGGAAGCCAATGTGAATTTCACCAATGTAGAAGCGACAAAACGAACCAAGTTGATAAGCGATAATGCACAATGGTTCGAAAATCATTCACCCGTAGATCCAAGATTCAAGAAAGAGGTCGTGAAAGGCGTTTCTGCAAAGGTGATAACTGTAGCTGCCTTGGGTGGCGATTGCTATCCATCAACGCCCATTGGTATTAATTTGCCCAATTCTAATTGGATTAGGCGCGATCATGGTTCCAAATCGGTGACAATTGAAAATATCACTGAAGCTTACGATAAAGCCTCTTTGGGAAATGGTTTTCTTGACGAATTTGTGTGGAGTGATGAAGAGCGAAATAGAATGAAAAAATATGGATTTCAAACAGATAATCTTCATACTGATTTGCATGAATGCCTTGGACATGGTTCTGGAAAATTGCTTTCGGATACTGATCCAGATGCTTTAAAAGCGTATGGATCGCCGATGGAGGAGGCTCGAGCCGATCTTTTTGCACTATATTATATGGGCGATTCTAAAATTGTAGAATTAGGACTTCTTCCTAATGACGAAGCTTATAAAGCTGAATATTATAAATATGTAATGAATGGCTTGTTGACTCAATTGACGCGAATAAAGCCTGGAAGAAGTATAGAGCAAGCACACATGCGTAATCGTTCACTGATAGCACGTTGGTTACTTGAAAAAGGAAATGCACAAAATGTTATCGAATTAAAGATACGTGATGGAAAAACATTTGTGGTGATCAATGACTACGTGAAGATGCGTGAGCTTATCGGTCAACTTTTAGCTGAAGTACAACGTATTAAATCTGAGGGTGATTGGAATTCGGCAAAAGAGATGATTGAAACGTATGCTGTAAAAGTAGATGCAACTTTACATAATGAAATTTTGCTACGTTATTCTAAACTGAACATTGCTCCCTTTCGTGGTTTTGTGAATCCAGTAATGAATCCGCTATTGAATGTAAACGGAAAAATCGTTGACATTCAAATAACTTATAACGAAGGTTATTCGGAACAGATGCTCCGTTATTCAAAATCATATAATACATTACCCGCAATCAACAAATAAATTTAATTGCGATGATCAAAAATAAAATTTCTCATAAATGTCAAGGCTTTGAACCGAATCAACTTCTTTACCTCAACGAAAGTTTGAATGATGATGTTTTGAAACTCAAAATAAAAGAAATAAAGAGGCAAATACGTTCTGTTATGAACGGAGTAGCTTCTACAAGCATGAATGAGAAAGGGTTATCATATAAAGTGAATTATGGTGTGCCATTCGTTATTCTTAAAAGTATGGCAGAAAAATATGAGAAGAATCACGAATTGGCTCAACTCATGTGGTGTGAAAATGTTCGCGAGTTAAATATTTTGGCAACTTTTGTTCAACCATTTGAAACATTTACTGTCGAAATTGCAAATTCTTGGATAGAACGTATCACCCAAAGTGAACAGTCTGAACAAATATGTATAAATTTACTTCAACATGTATCATTCGCAAAAAAACTTATCATGAATTGGTTAGAACGAGATGAAGAGATGGTTCGTTTAACTGCCTGGTTACTATTGGCACGTGTTGCAAATAAATTATATCCACTGAGTGAAGACGAAATTCTATTTATTTTGAAAAATGCCAAAGCAGACATTCAAAGAGGTAAATCAACACTTTTCAATGGAGCATTACTAGGGTTGAAGAGGGTAGGAAGAGTTGAAAAAAGATATTCTGAACAAATAATTAATGAAGTAAATGGGTATTCACTTCTGGATGAAAATGTCAGATTACAAATTTGTGACGATTTGAAGTTTGAATTTGAATATTACAGACAAACTTCTTTGTAGTTCGGATTATATTATATAATTTTGGCGGAGAAAATTTTTTGAATTGATGGCTGAAGAAGATATTTTTGAAAAGGTCAAACAGGAGTTCACCACCTACCTTGTTGCGAAAGGACATCGTAAAACGCCTGAACGGTATATGATACTAAAACACATCTATACCCTTGATACTCATTTCGATATAGATTATCTATTTAATTCTATAAATGCTGACCGACCGATGGTGAGTCGTGCTACACTATACAATACGATAGAATTGTTAGTTGATAGCAATTTGGTTATCAAACACAGTTTTGGGTCGAATATGGCTCATTATGAAAAGGCGTACAATAGCGAGAGCCATCTTCATTTAATTTGTAGCTCATGTGGTGATATAAAGGAAATCAAAGACCACGATATCAAGAGCGTTATTCAAGGGAAAAAATTATCGAAATTTGCGTTAACACACTACAGTCTATATATTTACGGATTGTGTACCAAATGTGCTAGAACAGCAAACAAAAAGAAAACTGCAGCAGTAAAAAAATAACAAATTTTGCGTTTAAAATCTACTAAGCCGCTTCTGGCGGCTTATTTTATGCCTAAACGTGAATGAAAATAATCATAATCAAATGAAAGTAGATGTTTTATTAGGGTTGCAATGGGGCGATGAAGGCAAAGGGAAAGTAGTGGATGTGTTAACCCCGAGATACGACCTTGTTACTCGTTTTCAAGGCGGTCCGAATGCGGGTCATACATTAGAATTTAATGGTGAGAAATTCGTATTACACACCATTCCTTCCGGAATTTTTCAAGGAGATAAAATGAATGTGATTGGAAATGGAGTTGTTCTTGATCCATCAGTATTCAAAAAAGAGATTGAGAAACTCGAAACTACAGGCTACGACCTTACTAAGAAATTGTTGATTTCGAAGAAAGCGCATCTAATTTTGCCAACACATCGTCTGCTCGATGCCGCTTACGAAGCAGCTAAAGGCGCTTCTAAAATTGGTTCTACTTTGAAGGGAATTGGACCGACTTATACTGATAAAACTAGTAGAAACGGATTGCGCGTGGGTGATATTCTACATAACTTTGACGAAAAATACAAAGCTGCTGTTGCTCGTCACGAACAAATATTGAAACAATTCGATTTTGAATATAATTTAGAAGAAATTGAAAAAGAGTGGTTTTATGGTCTTGAAGTATTGAAACGTTTTGAGTTTATCGATTCGGAACAATATGTGAATGATGCTATGAAGGCTGACAAATCAGTATTAGCAGAAGGTGCACAAGGCACCATGTTGGATATCGATTTTGGATCTTATCCATTTGTCACTTCGTCAAATACTGTTTGTGCAGGAGCTTGTACTGGTTTAGGAATTGCTCCAAATAAAATTGGAGAAGTTTTTGGTATTTTCAAAGCATATTGTACACGTGTAGGTAGTGGCCCTTTCCCTACAGAATTATTTGATGCAGTGGGAGATGATATTCGCGCTAAAGGTCGTGAGTTTGGTTCTACAACAGGTCGTCCTCGTCGTTGCGGCTGGGTAGATTTAGTTGCGCTTAAATATGCCATTATGGTAAATGGCGTGACCAAGCTAATTATGATGAAAAGTGATGTACTCGATACATTTGATACCATCAAAGCATGCGTTGCCTACAAGATTGACGGAGAAGAGATTACTGTTTTTCCTTATAGTCTCGAAGGTGAAGTGGAACCTATTTATGTTGAATTGGCGGGTTGGGAAATTGATATGACAAAGATGCAAAGTGAAAATGAATTTCCAGAAGAATTCAATGCGTATCTTTCATTTCTTGAAGAGGAATTGGAAGTGCCAATTGTAATTGTTTCTGTTGGTCCAGATCGTGAGCAAACCATCGAAAGATATAACGAGGAGTAAGATATTTTCTCAAATCAATTAAAAGAGGCTGATTCAAAGTGAAATTTGAATCAGCCTCTTTTGTGTTACTTTATATTATTTCAACCATTTATCTAACCATTTGTAGAATGTTCTGTGCCACAAAATGCTATTTTGTGGTTGCATTACCCAATGATTTTCGTCAGGAAAAATAAGCATTTCAGCAGGAATACCCCGAAGTTTTGCAGCATTGAAGGCTGACATTCCTTGCCCTGCTAAAATACGATAATCTTTTTCACCATGAGAAACTAAGATTGGAGTGTCCCATTTATCTACGAATTTATGAGGTGAATTAGCAAAAGAACGTTGAGCAATTGCATTATTTTTATCCCAGAATGGACCACCCAAATCCCAATCGGCAAACCAAAGTTCTTCGGTTTCGAGGTATTGTTGTTCTAAGTTGAATATTCCAGCATGAGCAATGAATGCTTTGAATCGTTTGTTGTGATGACCGGCCAACCAATAGACCGAAAATCCACCGTAACTGGCTCCAACAGCTCCTAATTTATCTTTGTTTACGAACGGTTCTTTACATAATTCGTCAATAGCTGTCAGGTAATCTTTCATGTTTTGTCCGCCGTAATCTCCACTGATTTGTTCGTTCCACGCTTGTCCGAAACCTGGAACTCCTCGACGATTTGGTGCAACGATGATGTAACCGTTGGCAGCCATCAGTTGAAGATTCCATCGGTAGGAGAAGAATTGACTCACGGTACTTTGTGGACCTCCTTGACAATATAAAATGGTAGGATATCTCTTTTTAGCGTCAAAGTTTGGCGGATAAACAACCCAAGTAAGCATCTGTTTACCGTCTGTCGTTTTTAGCCATCGTTCCTCCACTTTTCCCATTTTGAGTTGATCGAGAATGGCCTTATTTTCGAAACTTAGTTCTTTGGTTTCTCCAGTTTGAATATTGACGGAATATATTTCATTGGGCTTAGACATAGAGTGACGAACAGCAACCAATGAGCCACCAGCTTCCTTTACCTCTTGATAATCGCAAATATCTGTGGTGATTTGACGGATATTCTTATTTGCCAGATTGATATCGAACAGTTGAACGGTTCCCATTTTGCCTGAAATCATATAGATTCCAGTTGAGTTGGCTTTCCATTCGAAGCTTTCGCAATTGAAATCAAATCCTTCGCTGACGTATGTTTTTGAATTATCAGCTAAACTAATAGTGAAAAGTCTCTTCAAATCCGATTCGTATCCATCACGAGCCATACTAATCCAAGCAATTGATTTGCCATCGGGTGAGAATTGGGGGTTGGTATCGTAACCCATCATTCCTTCGGTCAGATTTTGAGTTTTTTTACTCTCTAAATTATAGAGGTAAATATCTGTATTGGTAGATTTTGCATAATCAATACCTTGTTTTTTACGTGCAGAATAAACTACCGACTTGCTATCTGGACTCCATGCAATATTTGTGAGATCTACATCTGGTTTGGTTGGGCATTCGTAGGGTTCTCCTTCCATTAGATCGATTAGGTTTGTTAACTTTCCACCGTCAATATCGGCCACGAAAGGATGAGGAATTTGTTCTACCCATTCGTCCCAATGCTTATACATCAAATCGTCCACCACACGACCAGTGGCTTCTGGTAGGTCAGTATAAAGGTCTGAGGCGCGTTTCCCAAATTTAATTTGATTGACGAAAAGCACTTTTTTGCTATCTGGTGAGTAGATAAATCCTTCAACTCCACCTTTCACATCACTTACTTGGACTCTTTCACTTCCATCGGATTTCATTTCCCATATTTGAGCGGAGCCACTTTCACTGGATAAAAATGCAATCTTTTCTCCATTTTGGATCCAACGTGCGTTGTTTTCGCTTTTTGCTGTTTTTGTAATCTGTTGAATGTCTGATCCATCGCTATTCATAATGAAAAGATCGCGATTACTTTTGTTTTTTTGTACGCTGACATACGATACACCATACATCAGTTTCTTTCCATCGGGCGAGATTTGTAAATCAGTTATTCGTCCAAAACTGTTTAAAATTTCAGGTGTTAAAATTCCATTTTCGATTTTGGGACTGTTTTTGCCAATGATATCAGCATTTTTGTCTTCTTTGCCTGAATTGCAGGCAGCCAGTGTAATTGTTGTTGCCATAAGCAAGCATTGTATTTTATTCATAGCGTGTGTAATTAAATTCGCGATGAAAGTATAAATTTTTGTTTATATGTGCAAACGGTTTTGTTTAATTAAGGAATTGAGTTTGCTAGAATTAAAAAAGGTGCTCCAATTCAATATAGAATAGAAGCACCTTTCAATGATATGAAATTCCAATTTACAAGAAATCTTCTGAGTAATAGGCGGCAGGAAGCGTGCGGCAATTGTATTGCGACGCCATAATTTCACCATACGCACCAGCAGAACGTAGAGCGATGATATCTCCTCGTTTGGTTTTATTCAATTCTATATCTTTACCAAAAATATCTGAAGACTCACAGATTGGACCGACGACATCATACACCTCTGCTTCAGCTTCTGATGTGATGTTTTCGATTTTATGATATGCTTGATAAAGCGCTGGACGAATTAAATCAGTCATTCCCGCATCTACAATAGCGAATTTCTTGTTCACGCCCTCTTTTACGTATAAAACTTTGGTAATCAAACTTCCGCATTGGCAAATGATTGAGCGACCTAACTCAAAGTGAAGACTTTGTCCCGCTCTCATTTTGAGATTCTTGTGGAATGTCTCGAAATAGGGTGCGAAATTTGGAATTGGATTTTGATCCGGTTGCTCGTAATCTATTCCTAGGCCACCACCCACATTGATTAATTCAAGTTTTACCCCTTTTGCATCTAGTTGATCTTGCAGCTCATTGATGCGAGCACACAGTGCTTCGAAATCAGACATATCCAAAATCTGAGAACCGATGTGGAAATGCAATCCAATCAGTTTCAGGTTTTTCAACGTTGTCATCACATCAATCACATGATCGAGGTGCGATAAGTCGATGCCAAACTTATTCTCTTTGAGACCAGTGGTAATATAGTGATGCGTATTGGCAGCTACATTTGGATTGATACGAAGTGCAATTGCCGCTGTTTTGCCTTTAGCAATGGCTAATTCGTTGATAACCTCCAATTCCGGAATAGATTCTGCATTGAAGCAGAAAATATTGTTGTCTAAACCGAGATTGATTTCCCAATCTGATTTGCCAACTCCTGCGAAGACGATTTTATCGGATGAAAAACCAGCTTTAAGAGCAGCTTGTATTTCACCACCACTCACGCAATCGACTCCTAAACCGCTCTCACGAACGATTTTAAGTAGGTTGTTATTCGCATTCGCTTTGATGGCATAATGCACATGATAGTGGTCGTATTTCTTCGATTCGTTATTCACAACATCCAATGTGTCGCGCAATAATTCTGTATTGTAGTAATACAAAGGAGTTCTAAACTCTTCTAAAATGTCTGTTGGAAATGTACCTTTTGTAATCATTGTGTGGTTGATTAAATTATAATAATGAAACGCGATGTCGCATCGACTGATAGTAAGTTCATTACTTTCAGTTAGCGCCTTCGCGTTCATACAGTGTGTTCTCTTCCTAGTTGAAGAGGTGAGTACTCAAAGCTTGCAATGAACGTTTTTTGTCTTCAGCTTTTATTAAGAATGAAATGTTGTGATTGCTTCCGCCATAAGCTATCATACGCACAGGAATCTCTTTGAGTGCATCTACAACTTTTGCTTCGAAGCCAATGTTTGTCCACTCTAAATCTCCTGTAACACAGACAATCACCATATCTTTGTCAACGGATACTGTTCCGAATTTCTTCAAATCATCGAGTATATCTTTCAGATGATTGGTGTTGTCGATTGTCAGCGAAACTCCTACTTCGGAAGTGGTGACCATATCGATCGATGTTTGGTAGCTTTCAAAAATTTCGAATACTTTACGTAAGAACCCATAAGCCAATAACATTCGACCTGATTTAATTTTGATAGCGGTTATACCATCTTTGGCAGCTACTGCTTTTATTTTCTTTGGTTCAGATTCTCCACAAATCAGTGTGCCTGGTGCTTGTGGTTCCATTGTGTTGAGTAGTCTGACTGGAATATTTGCCAATTTAGTAGGCAAAATACACGTTGGGTGTAGAATTTTTGCTCCGAAATAGGCTAACTCAGCCGCTTCGTCGAAATTCAAAACACGCACAGGTGCTGTTTTTTCTACAAAACGTGGATCGTTGTTGTGCATACCATCAATATCAGTCCAAATCTGAACTTCGCTAGCCAAAATAGCTGCACCAATAATGGATGCTGTGTAGTCACTGCCTCCACGTTGCAAATTATCTATCTCGTTGTAGGCATTTTTGCAAATGAATCCTTGAGTAATATAAAGCTCTGCATCTTTATTGGCATTTAGAGTTGCTGTAAGATGTTCTTTGATAAAGACATAATCTGGTTCAGCATTTTTATCGGTTTTCATGAAATCGAGTGCAGGTAGCAATACCGACTTAACGCCAATTTCGTTTAGGTAATTATTAACCATAACAGTTGACAATAATTCTCCTTGAGCTAAAACAACCTTTTCTTCGAAGGATGTAAATAAATCAAGTGTGAGTGCACGTATATCATTGAAAATTACTTTGTGAACGGCCAATGTTTTTGCTTTGTATTCCTCTTTGCTAAATAATTCATTGACAATCATTTTGTACTTTTTCTCCAGATTGTTGATTGTCTCGTTAGCACCATCCGGATTCTTTTTGTAGAGATAGTCCGAAATTTCAATGAGTGTATTTGTGGTACCTGACATAGCTGAGAGTACTACAATTTTGTTTTCACCGTCGCAAATTAATTTGGCTACGTCTTTCATTCTCTGTGCTGAGCCTACAGAAGTGCCACCAAACTTTAATACTTTCATCTTTCGTTGTAATTTAAGAGGATTTAGACTTTTTCATATCTTCGCCCAAGCAGGCAGAGCAGGATTCGGGTCGTTGGGTTGCCAACAGTCAGTGTGTATGATTCCCGTTGTGTCTGTTGCAGGAAAATGGTCCTGAAAAAAATCACGCAAATTTAAAACAAATTATTGATTTATAAAGAGGAATGCTCTGAGATATTGAGCTCTTCGTTTTCGCAAATCATCACTTTTCCAGGGAATTGCTTGATGAAACGCATGTTGTGTGTGCTCATAATGACCGAAGTACCTGTTTGGCAAATGCTTTGGAGCAATTGCACAATCTGATCTCCCGTTTCGGGATCGAGGTTACCAGTGGGTTCGTCAGCGAGTATAATCTCTGGTGAGTTGAGCAATGCACGCGCTATAACAATGCGTTGTTTTTCTCCACCAGACAATTCATGAGGCATTTTATACCCTTTATTTGCCATGTTTACCTGACTCAAAACATGATCTATTTGATCTTTAATTTCAGATTTATCTTTCCATCCCGTGGCTTTCAGTACAAACAATAGATTGTCGTGCACGGTGCGATCAGATAAAAGTTGGAAATCTTGAAAAACGATACCTATTTTGCGGCGTAGAAATGGAATCTCTTTTTGCTTGATATGATGCATATTGTACCCTAACACATTGGCAGTTCCGTCTTCTATATCTACTTCGGCATACATCGTTTTAAGTAATGTGCTTTTGCCTGAACCTACTTTGCCAATGACGTATAAAAATTCGCCTTTGCGTAATTCAAGCTCAATGTTTTGCAAAATTATGTTTTCCTGCAATGTGATATTCACACCTTGGTAATGAATTAATATTTCCATCTTTTTTCTTCGATTACGAATTAAAAATTACGAGACGACTTTGACGAAGTCGTAATTTCAAATTCTCCATTGAATAAACTATTCTTTGTGACGTTTTTTGAGCTCGTTGGATAGATCTTCGAGGCGATAACCTTTGCTCGAAAGCAATACAATGAGGTGATAGACCAAATCGGATGCTTCGTATAGGAATCCCTCTTCGGTGCCATTAGTAGCTTCGATAACTGTTTCGACAGCCTCTTCACCCACTTTTTGCGCCATACGGTTGATTCCTTTTTTGAAAAGGGAGGTTGTGTATGAACCTTCGGGCATCTCTTTGTATCGTTTGTCGATGAAATCTTGCAAATATTTCAGGAATTGAATCGGGTCTTCGTTGCTTTCGTTGAAGCAGGTATCGCTACCAGTGTGGCAAACGGGACCTACTGGATTGACCTTGATGAGCAGTGTGTCACTATCGCAATCGATGGTGATGCTTTTTACCAACAAAAAGTGGCCACTCTCTTCACCTTTTGTCCAAAGGCGGTTTTTTGTACGGCTAAAGAATGTTACCTTGCCCAGTTCGACCGTTTTTTTGTAAGCATCTTCGTTCATAAAGCCAAGCATCAACACTTTGGCTGTCTGGTTGTCTTGTATAATAGCGGGAACTAAACCTCCCATTTTGTTGAAATCAATCATATTTTTTTTGCTTTGTGCGTTGGAAGTCGCAAAGGTAATGATTTTTTGTAGATGATTGAATCGCCAGACTACAATAGAGAATTGTTTATGACCAAAAGATTGAAATAATTTCTTGATTGTGAAAAGCAGAAAATACGTTTGCTCTTAGAAATAATAATGACATAATGCTGTGACAAATTGTGAAATAGAAAATTCCACTTTTTGACGTAGCATTATGTCAGTTGTAGATATGAAAATTAATAAGCGAAATTATTACATTAGCATATCGAAGTTTTTAATCACAACATCTCTACGCTTCTCTTGATAAAGTTGCTCAACGATTCGCCTTTCAGCATTCCGTTGGAGAGGAGTGCGATGTCGATCAGCTGGCTCACGAGTTTGTTGCTCGTTGCATAATCAGCTAAAATGGAGTTGCGTTGCGCTTCCAGTTCGGTGATTTGGGTGTTGCTGTTGTCGATTTCCTCTTTCTCCGCGGTTGGAATTTCTTCCGCTTTCAGTTTTTCGTGCGCTTTTTTCAGTGCATCGCGTTTGCTTTTGGCGGCGTCGATGTTTGCCAATACAGGTGCAAGTTTCTCGCCGCAAGCCGATTTTTCATCTTCGAGGATGCGTTTCACCAAAGCGTGTTCGGTGTTGAGCACGAGGTTGAAGCTGTCGGGCAGTTCGCCGTAGAAATTCATGCCCGGTTGCATGGCCGACATCTCTTTCATGCGGCGGATGTATTCGCTTTGGGTAACCATTACCGGTTGAGCCGATTCGCCCAATGCTTCGAAGGTGACGATGAAGTTTTTCTTCTCATCTTTTGGCAATTGCGAGCTGAATACTTGTTGAATAGCCGTTCTCTCGTCTTCCGAAAGTTCAACTTGCTTGTGTGTATCTTTTGGAATCAATTTTTCCACCACATCCGAATCTACACGAACGAAGCGCGATTTCTCGAATTTTTGCTCCAGTTTACCCAGGAAGTGAACGTCGAGTTGTCCGTCCATCATCAACACATCGTAGCCTTTCGATTTCGCTGCGTCGATGTAGCTGTATTGGTGCTCGCGGTCGGTCGAGTAGAGGTAAACGAGGGTGTCGTCTTTGTCTTTCTGACTGCTTTCGATCAACGTTTTGTACTCTTCGATGGTGAAATATTGGTTGTCGCTGTTTTTCAGTAATACGAATTTCTCGGCACGTTCGTAGAATTTCTCGTCGGTCAGCATTCCGTATTGGATGATGATGTTGAGGCTGTCCCACTTCTCTTCGAACTGTTTGCGGTCTTCTTTGAAGATCTCTTGCAGACGGTCGGCCACCTTTTTGGTGATGTGGCTCGAAATTTTCTTCACGTTACCATCGCTTTGCAGGTATGAGCGCGACACGTTCAGCGGAATATCCGGCGAGTCAATCACACCGTGCATCAGCGTGAGGAATTCAGGAACAATACCTTCTACCGAGTCGGTCACAAACACCTGATTGCTGTACAACTGAATTTTGTTGCGCGTTGGTTCGATGTTCGCTTTTAGTTTTGGAAAATAGAGAATTCCAGTCAGTTTGAACGGGAAATCTACGTTGAGGTGAATCCAGAACAACGGTTCGTCGCTCATCGGATAGAGTGTAGAGTAGAATTTTTTGTAATCTTCCTCTTTCAGATCGGCAGGTTTTTTAGTCCAAGCCGGAGCGGTTTCGTTGATCAGTTTATCTTTGTCGGTATCGACGTATTTGCCATCTTTCCACTCTTGCTCTTTGCCGAAAACGACATCAATCGGTAAGAATTTGCAATATTTGGTCAGCAATCCTTCGATGCGCGATGTTTCGAGGAAATCTTGATTTTCGTCGTCAATATAAAGGATAATGTCTGTTCCGCGGCTGTCGCGAGTGGCTGGTTCAAGTGTGTATTCGGGGTTGCCTTCGCATGACCATTTCACTGCTTCTGCGCCCTCTTTGTGCGAAAGGGTGACGATTTCTACCTTTTTCGATACCATAAACGAAGAGTAGAATCCGAGCCCGAAGTGACCGATGATGGCTGCTGCGTCGTTTTTGTATTTGTCCAAAAACTCTTCTGCACCCGAAAATGCGATTTGGTTGATGTATTTTTCGATTTCTTCCGCCGTCATACCGATACCGCGGTCGCTGAAGGTGAGTGTGCCTTTCTCTTTGTCGATGCTGACAGAGACTTTCAGTTCGCCCAACTCGCCTTTGAATTCGCCCACCGAAGCAAACGTTTTCAACTTTTGCGTAGCATCTACGGCATTCGAAACTAATTCGCGCACGAAAATCTCGTGGTCGCTGTACAAAAACTTCTTGATAATGGGGAAAATGTTGTCGGTCGTAACCCCAATGTTTCCTTTTTGCATAGTTGTTTATTTTTTAGGTTTTGAATATGAATGTTGTAATGGATGCGTAGTCGCACCGAACAACATTATTCAAACGCTGTGCCAAAAATTATTACTGACAAAATTTCGGTATTGAAGGAGAAAACTGACAAAAAAAGGTCGGAACTAATTCAATTCCGACCTTTTCTAAATCATTTCCCTCTGCTCACATATTTTGTAACCAAATCTGCTTGGGGTTGAGTGAGTGTTGTGTTTGCTTTCATATTGGTTACTATTACACGCCAATTGGCTGCTGCATAATCATCTGGAGAGTAAAGAGAGTGACAACTGCCGCAATTATTTATGTAGAGTGAGCGTCCTTGTTGCAATTCCGACAATGTTGCTGTGGCTGTAACATCCGAAGCCGAAGGGGTATACAAATTACCAGAACTTTTGCTTTGTGAGCACGAACTCAATAATAATGTGGTACAGAATGTTACCGCTAACCAATTAATAATCTTTTTCATTTAGTGTGTGGTTTTTACTGTAAATGATCATTTCCCTCTAGTAGCGTATTTGAACAACAACGTTGATTCATTGACTGTTAGCTTTGCCCTTAAGCTCATTTTGCCAACAATGATTTGCCAATCGTTTCGGGTATATTTATCAGGATTTGCTAATCCATGACACTGTTTGCAACGATTGATATAGATCATTCTGCCTTGTTCTAACTCCTTAAGCGAGGCATTTGCTGTAGCATCAGAAGTAGTAGGGGTGTATAATCGTTTGGCGTATTTATCGGGTGTGGCACTGCATAACAATAGTGTTGCCAGTAATCCTGTAAAAAATATTTTTATCAATTTCATTTTATTGAATCAGTTTCTGGATTTATTCTACACAAATAAACAAAGAAGGCCCGCGATTGTTGAACGAAAAATGTTTAAAAAACTTCAATAATATTTGAGCCAGAATCTTAAAGGAATCTGGCTCAAATATTATTGAATGATTGTATTTGTTACCTTTTCATTTGTTAAGGCAATGGCGATAACTTCGCGAATGTCTTTCACAAAATGGAATTTTAATCCGTCGAGGTAGATGTTATTGATTTCACGGATATCTTTTTCATTCTCTTGCGATAAGATAATTTCTTTTATTCCGGCACGTTTGGCAGCTAGAATCTTTTCCTTGATACCACCCACCGGAAGCACTTTGCCACGAAGCGTGATTTCTCCAGTCATGGCAAGATTCTTTTTCACCTTGCGCTGAGTAAATGAAGATACTAATGATGTGACCATGGTGACTCCTGCCGATGGACCATCTTTCGGGATGGCTCCTTCGGGCACATGTACATGTACATTCCAATTTTCGAAAGCAGTATCTGGTATTTCGAATAAAGTTGCGTGAGCTTTTATATATTCTAATGCCAAAATGGCAGACTCTTTCATCACATCGCCGAGATTGCCTGTCAGCGTAAGTTTGCCGCCTTTTCCTTTGCTTAGGCTTGACTCTACAAAAAGAATTTCTCCACCCACAGCAGTCCAAGCCAATCCAGTGACAACACCAGCATATTCATTCGTTTGGTATTTGTCGTGAGTGTATTCTACCATGCCGAGGTAGTCGTATAACGTTTCGGGTGTGAGATTGGCTTCAGAAATCTCCTCGTTGAGTAATTTGCAAGCCGTTTTACGCATTATTTTTGCAATCTTCTTGTCTAACTCACGCACACCAGATTCACGGGTGTATCCATCAATAATCTTCTCAATTGCACCTTTCGAAAATTTGATTTGTTCTTTCTTAAGACCATGATTGATGATCTCTTTTGGAACCAAATGTTTACGAGCAATTTCGATTTTCTCTTCAAGGATGTAACCGCTGATTTCGATCATTTCCATGCGATCTAGCAGAGGACGAGGAATGTCGTTCACATTATTCGCCGTGGCGATAAAGAGAACTTTTGATAAGTCGTAATCTACATCGAGGAAATTATCGTGAAATGCATTGTTTTGCTCAGGATCGAGGACTTCGAGTAATGCAGCTGAAGGATCGCCTTTGAAATCGCGACCAAGTTTATCTACTTCGTCGAGTACAAAAACTGGATTGGAGGATCCAGCTTTTTGAACGCCTTGAATAATGCGTCCCGGCATTGCTCCGATATAAGTGCGGCGATGACCACGAATTTCTGCTTCGTCGTGCAATCCACCCAACGAAACACGAATGTATTTGCGTTTCAAGGCTTCCGCTATTGATTTTCCCAAAGAAGTTTTTCCTACTCCAGGAGGGCCATATAGACAAATAATAGGTGATTTCATGTCACCTTTCAGTTGCAGTACAGCGAGATGTTCCAAAATGCGCTCTTTCACCTTTTCCATGCCGAAATGATCTTTGTCGAGCACTTTTTGTGCCCGTTTCAAATTGAAATGATCGGGTGTGAATTTTCCCCAAGGCAGATTGACAAATGTTTGCAGATAGTTTGCCTGCATCGAATAGTCGGGCGATTGGGGATGCGTACGTTCCAATTTCTTTAGCTCTTTTTCGAATGTTTCGGCCACTTGTTCCGACCATTTCAACTTCGAAGCCTTTTGGCGCAATTCACGAATTTCGTTTTCGTTGTTGCTGCCACCCAATTCGTCTTGAATGGTTTTTATCTGTTGTTGAAGGAAATATTCTTTCTGTTGTTGGCTAAGATCTTCTCGTGCTTTGGTTTGTATATTGCTCTTGATCTCCTCCAATTGTGTTTCGCGAGATAGAATACGAATAAGATGGTAAGCCCGCTCTTTCAGGTCGCTCATCTCCAGCATCGACTGCTTTTCGTCAATCGAGATGGGTAGATTCGAGCAGATAAAGTGAATCAAAAACTTTGGATGAATCATGTTTTTGACCAACATCATGGCTTCGCGAGGAATCTCGTTTTGAACCTGCATATACTTCATTGTCATCTCTCTGACAGTAGAAGTAAGTGCTTGAAATTCACGATCGTCTTCTGCAGGACTAATCTCCTCTAGAAGGCTTATCTTTCCTTTAAAATAGGGTTCTGTTTGGGTCAATTCCTCCAATTCAAATCGGCGTTTCCCTTGCAAAATAACAGTCGTCGATTTGTCAGGTAATTCAATGATACGCAGAATCTCGGCAATGACACCAATTTTGAAAAGATCTTTTTGTTCGGGATCTTCTACATCTTCATCAATTTGACACACCACACCAATGAGGCGTTTTTTAGCATGCGCTTCTTTGATAAGTTTCAGCGAACGAGAGCGCCCAACAGTTACCGGAAGGGCAATTGTTGGAAACATCACCATGTTGCGTAGGGTGAGAATAGGCACACCTTCGGTAGGGACTTTCACGTTTTCGTCGTCGTTGTTGATTTCGATTTCGGTGAAAACGGGAACTAATTGATCGCTATCCTCATCGGAATGTGCAGAAAATATGTCGTTGTAAATTTGCATAGTTGTATTTGTTTTGTCAAATCCTTGACAAATAGATTATCAATATCTGTGCCAAAATTAATAAAATTGCTGCGAAATGAAGTTTCAATGCTCTGATTTTCTCTTTTTTAGTAATTTTGTCACTTCAATCTATTCAAAATCAATCCATGTCGAATTCCTCGTTCCAATTTAAGCAATTTTCTGTCAGTCACGATCGCTGTGCTATGAAAGTTGGTACGGATGGTGTTTTGTTGGGTGCGTGGAGTCGAGTAGAAGGGACAAAAACGATACTGGATATTGGTACTGGTACTGGTTTAATTGCATTGATGCTAGCGCAACGTTCGGATGCTCATTTGATGGCAATAGAGCTTGATGAGATGGCTGCAAATCAAGCTAGTGAGAATGTGTTGGCTTCTCCTTGGGAAAATAGGATTGAGGTAATCTGTGCCGATTTTTCTCAATTTCAGCCTGCTCTTTCGTTTGACTTGATTGTTTCCAATCCTCCATATTTTGAACAATCGTTACTCTCTCCCAATGTGGGTCGAACCACAGCTAGACACACGCAATCTTTGACTTACGAAATGTTGATTGAGAAATCGGTATCGCTGTTGAATGAAAATGGTCGAATCTGTTTGATTGTGCCGAGCGACAAGGAGGATTTGTTGAGAGAATTGGCTGCGAAAAATAAGCTCTTTACAACTCGAAAATGCAACGTATATCCAACACCAAATTCTACCTCGAAACGATTATTGATTGAGTTTTCATTGAAATGTATGGCATATGAAATTACTGATCTTATAATTGAGAAATCGCGTCATTCTTATTCCGACGATTATATTAAACTTACAAAAGATTTCTATTTGAATATGTGAGTAGAGTCTACTTTAAAAACCCTTTCTGAAAATTAGATTTGTTCAATGATTATTTATTTCGCCTTCCGCGGGACTTACTTTTTTTCACGCAAAAAAAAGTAAGCAAAAAATGCTTCATCGAAAAGAACTCGCTCGTTCGCCCATATGGCATTTGTTTGCTTTGCATAAATTCGTTGATGGGCTACTCACTCTACAGCTTTTCGATAGTTTGGTATTTTTGTTTTTCCCCACTGGGTCTATCGATTAATCAGTTGTGTTTGTTTTTTTTATCCGATAGATAAATTTTTTTTTTCAGATAACAAGCACCTGTATTTTAATACGCGTATATAAAAGAATGAAAACGATTAAATACATTTTCAAAATAAAAAACATGGAATAAGTCCTAAATTTATTATTTTAACTGCATGGGAATTTCCATGTAGTTTCTTAACGAGCGGATTTGTTGGAATAGCAATTCGAACAGCAATTGAATTGGGCTCTCTTTCTTTTTCTCACCATCAGGCACCAATACCCTCAAACCTCCTGCAACGGTGTAAACCTTGATGTTGCTATCCATCCACATAGGTTCGCCATCGAGGTGAATTTCACCCGGCTGCTGACGTAGAATGGTGATGTTATCAGTCTCGATAATCTTGATTTTGCTATTTTTGTCAATCTGTTTGGTGAAGAGTTGCAACCCGATTGTTGCAATATCAAACGGTGTGAAAGGGCTTAAAATTGCTACATCCATCTTGCCATCTTTGAGGTCTGCTTGCGGTGCTATAAAGGCGTTATTGCCGTATTGAGAAGCATTGGCGCAAGTAATGAGAAATGCTTTCTCGGTGGTAGTTTCGCCATCAATCAAAATTTCATACGTTTCGGGGCGATAGCTGAGGTATTCGATCATCATACTGCGCAGGTAGTTGAATCCGCCTCGAAGCTTGCTTTTCGAAAATTGGTAACTCACACGGGCATCAAAACCAACACCACAGGTGGTGAAGAAGAGTTGTTCGTTTGCCACACAAAAATCGATTTTTTCGACCAATTCAAGATTAATGATTTCCAACGCACTGCGAATGTCCATCGGAATATTCAAATGTCGCGCCAGTCCGTTTCCAGAGCCGATGGGGATAATTCCCAGCGCAATATCAGAATGGGTGAGGGCTTTGGCAATCTCGTTGATGGTGCCATCACCACCAACTGCTATCACATATTGGAATTTCTCTTCAATGGCTTTTTGCGCCAGCAGGGTGGCGTGACCAGCATATTCAGTGGTGACTATGCGAATGTCGAATTTATTTTCGTCCAGGATGGAACGAGAAAGTCTGGATATATTGGGTTTCAGTCTGGATCCCGAGTTCGGATTGATAATCACTAATACACCTTTTTTTGACATAACCTGTTTCGTTTTTTGAACGCACAAATATAGCGAATATTTCAGGTGAAACGATAGTAGGAAATTGCTAAAAAATCAGAAAGAAAATGCGAAAAGTATTTCTTTAGGTTTGCGAGAAATCGTTAATCCAAGAACTGATAACCTCGCACCAATCGTCGTTGTCATTCAAACAAGGTACATTCACAAACGATTCGCCACCGAGTGATAAGAACTGCTCTTTGGCTTCCATACCAATCTCTTCGAGGGTTTCGAGGCAATCGGCTACAAACGCTGGCGTGATTACTACCAATCGTTTCACTCCTTGCTCTGCTAATCGTTGCACGGTGTCGGTGGTGTAGGGTTGAAGCCATGCCGCACGTCCCAATCGGGATTGGAACGATGTGCTGTATTGATCTTCTTTCAATCCGAGCGCTTTAGTGACTGCTTTGGTGGTTTCGTAGCACTGATGACGATAGCAAAATTCATGAGCCATTGACGGTGTTTGGCAGCACGATCCGTCTATTTTGCAATGCGAATGAGTGACATCACTTTTTAGGATGTGTCGCTCTGGAATGCCGTGATAGGAGAAAAGTAGGTGATCAAACTCAAACTTTCCTCGAATGGTGTTCGCCACCGATGCGATGTAATCAGGGCGATTGTAGAATGCTGGCAATGAAGTCAGCTTCATGGTTGGAAAATGTTTTTGCTGCAACTCTTTTGCCTTTTCCAAGATGGTAACCGTAGTGGCCATGGCGTGCTGCGGATAGAGTGGGAGCAATATCACCTCGTCAACGCCTTGGTGATGAAGCTCTTGTAAGCCGGCTAAAATGGATGGATTGCCATAACGCATCGCCAATGCAACGGGTATTTTGCTTTGAAGAGCCACTTTATTGTGCATCCGTTTCGACAACACCACCAACGGTGAACCTTCTTCCCACCAAATTTTTTGGTAGTTGGCGGCCGATTTCTTCGGACGTGTATTTAGAATAATGCCCTTCACCAGCAGTGCACGAGGAATGTAGGGCATATCAATCACAAATTTATCCATTAAAAATTCACCAAGGTAGCGTTTTACATCTTTTGGTGTGGGGCTGTCAGGCGATCCGAGATTTACTAATAAAGCTCCTTTATTCATGGGTTGTCTGATTTTGGTTTGTGATTTTTGTAATTAAACAACAGATTATCGATAATTGTTTGATTCTAATACAAAGCGTTATACTTCGAACACTCTGTGTTGAGCTTCGGACACCTATCGTTGAGCTTCGGACGCTTATCGTTAATCTTCGGACGCACAAGGAAGAGCTACGGTCATGCAGTGCATATCTTCGGATGTGTAAACTATATCTTCGGATGCATTGCGGTGAGTTTTGGAAGCTCTGACTAATGCTACTAATGCCTAGAGTAGAGTTTCGGACTCTTTTAAAGCTCCTGCTTTCTTACGTTTGCATAGCAGAAAATTTTTTTAGAACGGACGAAGTCAGTCCACGATAGTTATTGAGATCTCTCAACGACCGCGCTACTGATTTGGCTCGCTACTACGACCTAGAGGCGCACTCTGTCAGTTCTTACTGGCAGAGCCGTCTACTCGATTGGACGTTCGTAATTTTATTGTTTGTTACAATCTTTTTCTAAAGCTTTAAATTGAATCAAATTATACCTTATGTTGTTTTTATCAATCAAATAATCAATTGAATCTTGCTTTGTTGTATAATAATCAATATGTCCAATCAAGTTCATATTCATATTATTATAACAATCAATACTCTGAGTTTTAGTTATTAAAGTATCGCCTTTAATCTCAAACAATCCATTTTCCGTAAAGGAATATGCAGCATAAATTCCTACAAATGTAGTCCGCCTAAATTTTCCATTACTTTCTAATCCCAAAGTAATGGAGTTTTTGCTAGTAAAAATTTTTTCAAATCCATTCTTAAATATCTTATAATCGTGCATATAATTATAGTAAACAGTCAAGTCTATGGATTTTGTCTCCTTTAAATCAATTAATGATACACTGATTAAACTATCATTAGTTATTGTCAGAATGTATTTGTTTTTAGGTAGGATAACTTTATAAAATCCAGTATTATCAGAGTATATTGTTGAATCATGTGATAAATCCAGGGACGTAATATTAATACTAATATTAGACAATTTCTCATAGGTCTCATTAAATATTATATTTCCTGACAATCCAATCAATACATTAGAGAATGAATTAATCGCAATCAGATTAACTAATAATATAAAAACATATCGTCTCATTTTGCTGTGATTTTATTATGACTGCCAACGCCCAACGACCGAAGCAATGGGCATTGGCAGTTTTAGTAAACATTTATTGTCTCAAATAACAAGGTGAATGAGGGAGAAAAATACGCTAAATGTACATCAGACAGCCAATGTTAGCGTTTCTTTTTTTATTCATTTAAGCACGTATTCAAATATATATTACCACGGTATTTGTCTGGAGTTATGTCAATTCCGTTTTTAATCATAAGAAGTTCTCTCCATAAACCTGCACCGTAAGTTCTTGTTCTAAATGAGACTTTGTTATTTTCCTGTATTACGCCAGCAATGTATTTTAAAATTTTCATAGTGGCATAATTTTCTTTTCCTTTTCTAAATTCTCCAAATACAATTAGGCAATTTGAGTCAAATCCAGTCGGTTTTCTGTTACTAATGATTTGTCCAGTTGTCAAATCAAATAGAATTTCAGATAGTTCGTAAGTCGTGAGAGAAAAATGATTCAGATTGTCTGTAAATTCAAAGTTTCCATAACTCCAGTTTGTATGCCAAATGGATTGTGCAACGTTACATGTATCATTAATTAGTTCTGTCAACTTATACGACTTTAATAATTTCCCTTTCTGGTACAACCATAAGGCATTTTTTTTACCAATTTTATGTCCTTCAATGTAATCATTAATAACAACGATATTTTGTCCATTATCAGAAACTAGAATTGTCATGCTGGTAAATCCGAAATCCTTTAATTTGTATCTAACAGAGCCTTTCTTATCTGTTAGAATCCATTTCTTCTTCTGATATTTAATGGAATATTCTCCGTTTTTGCTTTCAAATTTTGATTGAGATCTCTGTTCGTCAGCAAAGCAGTCGAATATAAAAATAAGTCCAATCAATAATAGAAAAATCCGTCTTTTCATTTATTTTATAAATTATTACTACATATGATATTGATGTGTGTTCCTCTGTTGTCCGAAGTCTCTTTCAAAGCAAGTTGTTCAATATTCTATAGCCCAAGTTTAGCGCAGCGTAACTTGCCGCAAAGCGGGACAAGCTGTGCTGGAAATTCGAGCAGCTTATAGCTGTTTTTAAAGTTGAAAACTTCAAGTTCTTTCTTGCTTCGCAGTCGTAGTTAAAAACTGCTCAAATGATAGACGCAAGTTACGCTGCGCTAAACTCGTGCCAAAAAGGGGTATGGTCAGTTATTTTTTTTATTTCATTTTTTTTTCTTTAATCTTTTCATTCGATATTTTAATAACCTTTTTCAGATATTCATTTTTGTCTAATTTGAATTCACCCTCTAAAGCTGTATTTAATATGTTTTCGTTGTCAATAAAATATTCGATTTTGTAGAGTAAAGTCTTAGTTTTATCTTTTCTTTCTATGTGTTTTGTCTCAGTATAATAGCACAATCTTTCATTGTCATAAATAAATGTCTTTACTTTGTTTGTGCTAATGTTAATACTATCTCTGAGAAATTCTCTTTCACCAATCCATAGTTTACATAGAGCACTGTCTTTAAGCACAAATTTTTCAGCAAAGCCACCAACCACTAATCTTTTTTTGAAAAGATTCAATATGTCTTTCTTTTGATTTATCTGTCCGTCAGTATAAATAGTTCTATAAATCTGTCTGTTGTTTTCATTCTCAGTCAGATATTTAGTCAATTCTATAATCTTGTTAATTTTGTCTTCTGTTGTCTGAGCGAATGAAGTAAAACAAATCAATAAAATTGCTGTTAGGAATAGTCCTTTTAATTTCTTCATTTCCATTTTTTATAATTGGCCATAACGAATTACGCTATAACAAGTGCGGGATTAAATTGTTGCTCAACTATCTGTCAGTACAGATGTAAGTACAGATTCCGAATGTTTCAACGATCACGCATATCTGCATTTGCTAAAACGGTTGTTATGAGCCGTCTTTACTTTTCTTGATTGTCTGAGTCGTTCTTTCTGAAAACGTATTTATTCAGTTGTTCTGCAAGTTCTGCGCAGTCCTGGTTAGTTGCGGTATGACAATCATGACAAGGTTTCAAGTCATAGTAGTACTGGTCCATAAAGAAAGATTCAAAAGTCAATTTGTCATTTGTCATTGTCAAACAGGATTGAACAAAATTCCAGCTATAAATTTCCCTTTTTAACAGACTGTCGAAGTCCGATTTTAACAAAACATTATATACTACTTTCAAATTAGGATTCTGTTTGTTAACAAAAATCAGCTGTCCTTGAGTCGTTTTGCTAAAATATGGTTTTGAATCACTACGAAATTCTATTCTCCATTTCAAGTTAGAAAAATCTGTCCAATCCGAGACAAAAGTCTGTCCGAAAGTTGTCTGAATTGTCAGAAGAAATATGGTCAATATGATGATTCTCATAGTCTTATAAAATGGCCCATAACATTTGTGTCTGTCCAACACCGTCACACTTATTTCGCACTTATGTTATTGTATTATTCTATCAATTTATTGCTTATTAATGGGTTGAGATAATTTGATAAATAATTGTCTGGCGCACCTGTCCAATTTAATAATTAGTTTATGTTGTAGATAATTATTGTTTCACAAAGCTATCAAAAAGTTTGATTATATATTAGAATGTATCGGAGTTATTTTGATGTTGTGCAACAAAAAACCACAGACTCTTAAAATCTGTGGCTGATGCAATTACTAAGCCGCAAAGCGGCAATGCTAAGTATTTCAACTCTCCCTTTTTCCATGCAGCAAAAGATTTACCGCATCGTTGAGTGATCCCGCTTTGGTGACAGCGCCAGAGTTGATAAAGTAGATCTCATCGGCATTCTCAATGGTGTTGAGGCGGTGCGCAATGATGATTTTGGTGGTTGAGGCGGGTAGTTTCTTCAGAATTTCGTCGAGCAATTGTTCCGTTACGGTGTCGATGTTGGCCGTTGCTTCATCGAGTATAAGCAGTTTTGGTTTGCGAAGTACCGCACGGATAAAGGCGATGAGCTGTTTTTGTCCCAAGCTTATTCCATCGCTGGAGGTAGATATTATAGCATCGAGTCCACCACTAAAACGTTCAACTAATTTATTCAGACCGGCATCAGTTAGAACTTTCAATAATTCGTCGTTCGAAATGATCTGATATTCGCTATTTCCGTATAAAATATTGTCGCGAATGGTTCCACTAAAAAGGAACGGTTCTTGCAAAATAAATCCGATTTTGGAGGTTCGTGTATCTGCATCAATCGTTCTGATATCTTCTCCATCGAGTAAGATTTGTCCGGCAGTAGGGTCGTATAATCTCGCCATCAACGAGGCGGTAGTGGTTTTACCACCACCGGTTGGACCTACGAACGCGTACGTTTTTCCACTCTCTAAATCAAAACTAATATTGGTCAGAATCTCCGTCTCGGGAATGTAGGAGAAGGAGACGTTTTGAAACGATAATAGGGCAGAAGAGTTCTGTTTAGCATCCGATTTCTTCTGTTCGAGATTGCTTTCCATCGCCAAAATTTGAGAAATACGATCCCAACCCGCCAATGCCACTTGAAAGTTTGACCACAAGGATGCAATCTGACGAAGTGGATTGTAGAACTGAGCAATGTAAGCTAGAAAGCTGATTAATAGACCAATCGAAAATTCGCCAATCGTTATTAGGTAGATACCATACGCCAATACAGCCATTTGCCCTACGCTCGACGAAAAGCTATAAACCGGCAAAAACAGGTTGTTGGCAACTCCCGCTTTTATTGCGGTGTTGTAGTTTTCGTTGTTCACCTCTTCGAAGCGTTTGCGGAAATAGTCGCGACGATTGAAGGCGACGATGACTTTGAAATTGCTGAGACTTTCCTGAATTTCGGAACTAAGCATGCCGGTACTTTTCATATTGCCTGCATTTCTATTTTTCACCCAAGGAGAAATGGCTTGTGTGAAAATTAGAAGTACCAATGCGGGTGCCAATGCCGCTGCGGCTAGTTTTGGATTAATGGTAAACAAGAAAATGCCTGCGCCAATCATCGTGAAAATGCTACTGATGAATTGAACCAACGACTGAGCAAAAAATGTGTTGATTTTCTCTGTATCGTTGTTGATGCGAGAAATCAAATCACCGGCTTTGTTTTGATTGAAAAAATCAATCGGTAACTCTTGCAATTTGGCGAAAACTTTGTTTCGAAGATTGAAAAGCGTTCGTTGAGCAACTCGTCCCATCAATTGCGTTTGTGTGTATCCACTGACTACCGCCATGCAGAAAATAACCAACAAAATAATGGAATATTTGATGACACCTTCGTACTCCTTGGTCACGATAAAGTTATCCACCGCATGCCCGATCAAATAGGGACCAATGAGGTTGAGACCTGAGTTTACAAGGATAAAAATCATGGCGATATAGAGGTTTCGGCGTTCGTTGCCTATCAATGCCATCAGCCGTTTGAACGTGGTGGAAGCACTTACTCTTTCGATAGCTTTTGCCTCTTTTTTGAGATTGAGATTATAATTCATAGTGATTGGTGCTGCGTTGTGAATTGAAAATTTGAACGTATTCTGGACTGCTTTCCATCAGCGATTTGTGTGTTCCTCCGGCTAATATTTCACCCTCTTCTAAAAGAATAATTTGTCCGTAATTCATCACAGAAGCCACTTTTTGCGTAACAGAAAGTAGTGTGATGTTGGGGTAATTTTTGGCTACATTATCCAAAATCTTCTGCTCGGTTTGTGTATCTACTCGAGCGGTGAAATCGTCCAGCAACAATATTTTAGGATTGATTGCTAAAGCCCGTGCCAGCATGATGCGCTGTTTTTGTCCACCCGAAAGACTGGTTCCCCGTTCGCTCACGATGGTCTCTATTCCGTTAGGTAATGTGTCGATGAAATCCTTTAGTTCAGCCGTTTCAATTGCTTTCGCCATCAATTCGTCGGTGACTTTTTCGTTGAACGCAATATTCTCGCGGAGACTCATGTTGAAAATGACACTATCTTGAAACACGAATCCAATTTGATGTTGAAAGGTCTCTTTGTTATATTCGTTGATATCGATTCCATCGAAAAGAATTTCACCTCCCGTTTGCTTAAGTAATCCGGTTAGCAGATAAAGAAGTTGCGTTTTACCGGCAGCCGTTGGTCCGATAATTGCTGTACGTGATCCAGCCTCAATTTTTAGAGACACATCCTTCAGCGCGGGTTTATCACCAAACATCACGGTGATGTTCTTCAGTTCGATATTTCCTTTGAGCGGCGTATCAATCGTTCCCGTATCGCGTGTATCTTCTGCATGCAAAATAGCGTGAATACGACCATACGAAACCGATGCTTGGGTGATGAAATTTCCAATGAATCCCATCACCATAATGGGGAAAATAAGGATGACAAGATAAGAGCTAAATGCTGCAAAATCGCCGATTGACATCGCCCCGGTAATCACAAAATGACCTCCCAATGCCAGAATGGTGAGCGAAGCTAGATTGCCTACAAACACCACAATGGGAATCAACGTAGCAAAAAGGCTTAGTATGGAGATCCCGATATTGCGAGACTGTGTGCTGGCATCTAGAAATTTGTTGTATTCCGATGTTTGAGCATTCAACACACGCACAATGGCGGCTCCCATAATGCTTTCGTTGATCACCTTATTGAGCCAATCAACCACTTCACGACTTTTCTTGAAGAGTACACCGACTTTGCGAAAGACAAATATAAACGAACCAATGATGATTGGAATGATAGTCAGCACTGCCATTGCCAATTTCCAATCGATAGAGATCAACAAAATGCTGGCGCCAATGATTACAAAGAGGGATGACGCAGTCGCAACAACCGCCATCGAAACAAATTGTTTGATTGAATCAATATCTGCGGTCAGATTGGTGAGTAGTTTCGATGGATTAGCCTCTTGAATAAAGGCGTAACTTTGTCTCGAAATTTTGTCGGTCAACTGTGTGCGCAGGTCACGAGCCACTCGTTCAGAAGCATAAGTTTGCAGAATGCCTTGCAAAAATGTGAATATGAAAATAACCGTAGCGGCTACCAAAAACTCAATGATTACAGTTTCGTAAGAGAAATTGCCTCGAGTGAAATCATCGATGCTGCGGGAGATGAGTTTTGGTATAACCAAATTGACCGAATTGGCCAATAATGCAAACCCAATCAACCCATAAACCATCTTTTTATACGGTTTTAATACCGCAAAGACGCTCGGTTTTCTAGGCTTCTTCTCTTTTTTTGATTTCTTTTCTTTTCTTGCCATTACTTAGATTGGTTCTAAAAATTGATTTCGCAAAGTTACAAATTACGAAAGACGACAGGTTGTGGATAAACTTTAAAATTCGGGTGTATGCTGTGAAACTTTGTAAATTTAGAAGCAATGATTTAATCAACTGCTATAATGAAGCTGCACAAGACCTTTTGGAAATTGCTTGGATGATAAAAGTGTGAGGTTGGCTGTGTCATTCCTTTCTTTAAATAGACGAATTCCATCGCCTAATAGAACTGGAATTATTGAGATAATCATTTCATCTACCAAATAATTGGATAACAGGTAGTTTGCAATTTCTGCACCTCCATCACAGTAAATATTTTTTCCTGATTTTGTTTTTAAACGCGTCACCAAATCAGATAAATTACCGTTGTAATATTGGAATGAACCTTCCATTGATTGTTTCGAACGTGATATTATGTACACCTCTTTATCGGTGTGAGGGTATTCGAATCCCATCGATTTCACCTTGTCAAACGTTTTTCGTCCGATGATCACGGTATCAACGGAGTTGATAAATTCTGAATAACCATAATCTTCACCATCTTGTTCTACAACAGATAAAAAGTGTAAATCGTCGTTGCAATCAGCAATGTATCCGTCTAAACTCATAGAGATGTATAAAATCAGTTTACGCTTTACATCCATAATTTTTATTTTGAATAATAATTTTTACCAAGCATTTTTTTGAATTTGATTTTAAAAACTACAAACAGCAGTAAAACAAAATGTGTTCGGAATAGTTTTCTTCATGAAATGATCAAAGACTTATCATTAATCATAAATTAACTTAATGAAGAGCAAATTTCTCCATAAACATCTATATTTGCAACTATTACTAATCAGATATGAGCAAGAAAATATTCCATATTGCACTTATTTTCACCCTGATACTCGCTACGGCAGGTGTTTCGGTGACTCGGCATTATTGTGGTGAGAAGCTCATTTCTGTGAATTTGGTGACAGAACCCACCTCTTGTTGTGGCGATGCTAGCAGTTGTTGTCACAATGAATCCATTCATTTGATTGTAAACGATGACTTCGTTTCATCTGATCAAGCGCAATTACCGATTGTGAAAACTTTCACGCTCGATTGGTTGCTATCTCCTTCTGTACGTACATTTGCCATAGAAACATTACCTCAACATTCTATTGCGCTCTCAAATTTTGAGGGTCCTCCTCTCTATTACGACAACCCATCCGCTTTCTTACAAGTTTTTCGTTGTTGAATCCACATTTTTGGTTCGATTTATCAAGTCGTTGTATTTGTATTTCCGAATTGATGTGAAAAGGTATATCCATTGATTTCGAATCGAGTCTCTTTTATTCAAAAACAAAAGAAAAATTTTCAATTTACTTACTCTATGAAAATTAACTATTTTCGTAGATGGAGTGATATTAATTTATTCATTCAACAAAACTCATTTATTATGAAAGCAATAAAAATTTGTATCGTAGCGATAATCGCATTATTTACAACTATAAGTGTAACTGCTCAAACCACAAGCAGCCAACCAGTTGCAAAAACAGTGATGATAAAGGTGTATGGCAACTGCGAAAGTTGCCAGGCGCGTATTGAAGGTGCCATGAAAATAGACGGAGTCAGCAAAGCAAACTGGGATGTGGCTAGCAAACTGTTGACTGTAACTTATCATCCGGAAAAAATAACCATCAAACAGATTCATCAAACAGTAGCAGCAGTTGGTCACGACACAAATCGCTTCAAAGCCGATGCTAAGGTGTATGACAATCTTCCCGCTTGTTGCAAATACGAGAGAAGAAAATAAGAATTGAAAGCTATTTTCGAAACTTTTCCCTGACTGGATCTTCCAGTCGGGGAGGTTTCGCTATTCAATCTCACTTACATTTCGTCGCCATCACTACGATGAAATGTCTATCATCGTGCTCGTTTCGTTTCATTTTACGTTATTCTTTATGAATTATGGTTCATGCAATCATAAAATATTTCCTTCATAATCGCTTGATTACTACACTTCTTATGTTCGTAATCATCGTATGGGGAATTGTTACTGCACCCTTCGACTGGAATATCAATTTCCTTCCGCGAAATCCGGTTGCGGTCGATGCCATTCCCGATATTGGTGACAATCAACAGATTATCGCAACCGAGTGGATGGGTCGTTCTCCCCGAGATATTGAGGATCAGATTACTTATCCTTTGACTTCGGCGCTGTTGGGCGTGCCGGGTGTGAAAACCATTCGAAGTACATCGATGTTTGGTATGTCGTTTATCTACATCATCTTCAAGGATAATGTAGAGTTTTATTGGAGCCGATCCCGTATTCTGGAGAAACTCAACTCGTTGCCATCGGGTACGTTGCCCAAAGGTGTGCAACCTTTGCTTGGTCCTGATGCTACGGCGTTGGGTCAGGTGTTTTGGTACACGCTCGAAGGGCGAGATCCGAAAACGGGAAAACCGACTGGAGGATGGGATCCGCAAGAACTTCGCACCATTCAGGATTATTATGTGAAATACTCCCTTGCCACAGCCGAAGGCGTTTCGGAGGTCGCATCCATTGGTGGATTTGTAAAAGAGTATCAAGTCGATCTCAATCCCGATGCCATGAAAGCTTCTGGCGTGAGTGTGATGGAGGTGATGGAAGCGGTGAAAAAAAGCAACCTCGACATTGGTGCCGAAACCATCGAACTCAATAAGGTAGAATATGTGATTCGCGGATTGGGTTATCTCAAAAACTTAGACGATTTGCGCCAAGCGGTGATAACGGTTCGCAACAATGTGCCGGTTCGCGTGGGTGATGTGGCTCGTGTCTCTTTTGGACCCGCTACCCGTCGGGGTGGATTGGACAAAAGCGGGGCAGAAGCAGCCGGAGCCGTCGTTGTGGCGCGTTATGGTTCGAATCCGATGGAAGTGATTAGCAATGTGAAAGCTAAAATCAAAGAGCTTGCACCCGGATTGCCGAGCAAGAAATTAGCAGATGGTACGGTTTCAAAGGTCACCATTGTGCCGTTTTATGATCGCACCGGTTTGATTCAAGAGACCATTGGTACACTCGAATCGGCACTTTCGCACGAAATTCTGATCAGTATTATCGTTATTATCCTATTGGTTTTCAATCTTAGAGCCTCCATCATCATTTCGGGATTGCTGCCCATAGGGGTTTTGATGACATTCATCGTTATGAGTATTACCGGTGTGGAAGCCAATATTGTAGCTTTGTCGGGTATTGCCATTGCCATTGGTGTGATGGTCGATGTCGGCATTATTTTTGTGGAGAATATTATCCGGCACCTCGAAAAACCTGAAAATAAAGGAGTAAAAGGATTGGCATTGCGGAGCGTGATTTACGATGCCACCATTGAAGTTTCGTCTGCGGTTATTACTGCACTTGCCACTACGATTGTGAGTTTTCTGCCTGTGTTTGCCATGCAAGCTGCCGAAGGAAAACTTTTTCAACCGTTGGCTTACACCAAGTCATTTGCGTTGATATCCTCCTTTGTGTTGGGAATTGTGGTGTTGCCCATGTTGGCGCATTTTGTGTTCTCTATCAATTTGGATAAACGAAGAGTGAGTCGAATCTGGAACACTGCCCTTCTTGTCGCAGGAATTCTCTTTACAATCCTGTGGGGCACCTGGCCAGCTTTGGCGCTGTCTCTCATTGGGTTGAATAATTTGCTTTCAAATAGATGGAAAGAGAACGGACAAAGCAGAACTAATCTTATTAATATAGGAATCACAGTGTTGGTGGCAGTCTATTATTTGGCACACGAATGGTTACCGTTGGGAGCACACAATCCATACATCGTCAATCTCTTGTTTGTGGCCGGCATCGTTGGCTTCGTGATTGGGTTATTGATGCTGATGGTGCATTATTACGAACTTATTTTGCGTTGGTGTTTGGTCAATAAATGGAAATTTCTTTCGTTGCCCATCGTCACTGTTTTGTTGGGAATCACTATTTGGCTTGGGTTCAATTCCATTTTTGGGTTTGTCGCAAAAGGATTCGACAAGGTTGGTTTTAAAATCGAACAAACTGCATTTTGGCAATCGACTTCGAATACTTTCCCCGGCATTGGAAAAGAGTTTATGCCGTCGCTCGATGAAGGTTCGTTTCTGTTAATGCCAACGAGCATGCCGCATGCAGGCATTGAGCAAAACAAAGAGTACATCAAAATATTGGATAAACGACTTTCGGCAATCCCTGAAATTGATGTGGCGGTAGGCAAATGGGGTCGCGTGAATTCAGCTCTTGATCCCGCACCGGTACAGATGTTTGAGAACACGATTAACTATAAATCCGAATATATTCTCGATCAGGATGGTCACCGAATGCAGTTTAAAACTGACCATGACGGAAATTATATGTTGTCGAATGGTTCTGTTTTTCATCCGAATAAAGATAAATTGAATGAGTTGGATACGAAGCTGTTGATACCGGATGAAAACGGCGATTATTTCAGACAATGGCGTCCGGAGATTAAGAAGCCAAAAGACATTTGGAACGAGATTGTGAAGGTGACCAATCTGCCCGGATTGACCTCTGCACCGAAACTTCAACCCATTGAGGCACGTTTGGTGATGCTCTCTACAGGGATGCGCGCACCCATGGGATTGAAAGTATATGGTCCCGATTTGGAGTCTATCGAAAAGGCCGGACTCGATTTCGAACGCATTATCAAAGAGGCAAATGGCGTGATTCCATCTTCCGTTTTTTACGACCGTTCGGTGGGAGCACCTTATATTGAAGTGAAACTCAATAGACCGGCGATTGCTCGTTATGGAATGAAAATCAGTGATATACAAGAGGTGCTTCAATCGGCCGTGGGAGGCATGACATTGACTACCACCGTGGAAGGTCGTGAGCGGTTCCCTGTTCGACTGCGCTATGCCCGTGAGTTGCGTGCCACACCCGAGGATTTGAAACGAATACTCATTCCTTCGATGACGGGTGTGCAGATTCCGTTGGGTGAATTAGCCGATTTCCATTATACCAAAGGACCCCAAATGATTCGAAGTGAGAATACGTTTCTGACTGGTTATGTTATTTTCGATAAACAGCCTGGCATGGCGGAGGTCGATGTGGTAGAAAAAACGGAACAATGGATTAAAGCAAAAATTGAATCGGGTGAATTGAAATTGCCAGCCGGTGTCTCTTATAAATTTGCCGGAAACTACGAACAACAGGTGCGCGCAACCAAGCGACTAGCGATTGTTATGCCAATCAGTTTGTTGTTGGTCTTTCTACTTCTGTTTTTTCAATTCAAGACATTTACAGCATCGTCGATCCACTTTTCGGGTGTGTTTGTGGCGTTTGCCGGTGGATTTATCATGATTTGGTTGTACGGACAATCGTGGTTTCTCGATTTCACCATAGCTGGAGTCAATATGCGCGATCTGTTTCAGATGCACACCATCAACCTGAGTGTGGCGGTGTGGGTCGGATTCATTGCTTTGTTCGGAATTTCTACCAATGATGGTGTGATTATGGGAACCTACATTCATCAGGTATTCGAAAAAGAAAAACCCAAAACGGTGTTTGCTGTGCGCGAAGCCGTTATTATGGCAGGAAAAAAACGGGTGCGACCCGCCATGATGACCGCCGCGGTAGCCATTATTGCGCTGTTGCCCGTGATGACCTCGACAGGAAAAGGTGCAGACATTATGGTGCCCATGGCAATTCCAACTTTTGGAGGGATGATTATTCAAATTATGACCATGTTTGTCGTTCCTATTTTGCAATCTATTTGGCGCGAAGGAGAGATTAAAAAAGAGCAAAAAAGGTTAGCTGTAGGAGAGGAGGAAAACGATGAAAATTGATAAATTGAAACTTTGGACGAGCATTTTATTGTTTCTGTTGGTTGCCGGAAACTCATTTGCGCAAGACTCTTTGTATTTCTATATGGAAATGGCGGGGAAGAATAATCCCGGTTTGCAGGCAAAGTACCTCGAATATTCGGCTGCGTTGCAAAAAACGCCACAAGCCGGCGCATTACCTGATCCAACGGTTCAGATGGGATTTTTTCTGCAACCGATGGAGTTGATCGGCGGAAATCAGTTGGGTAGTGTGCAGTTGATGCAAATGTTTCCGTGGTTTGGTTCGTTGAAAGCGGCTAAAGATGAGGCGTCGCAAATGGCAGCGATGAAGTTTGAGGAGGCGCGTGATGCTCGTAATTTGCTTTATAGTGAAGTGAAATCGGCGTGGTATCGGATTTATCAGAAAAAACAGGAACGGATAATTCTGACGGATAATATTACTTTGTTGCAATCGTTGGAGAAGATTTCGATGACTAAATATACTTATCCAAAAGGAGTTGGAGCCTCTGCGTCCATTCCATCAATTAGTGTTTCGGCTCCGAGTACTGTATCTGGTTCAGGTGGAATGGGAGGTATGCAAAATGGTTCTTCGAATCAGTCAGCACCTCCTTCTTCCGCTGGGATGAACAGTATGGGAGGCGGAAATTCGACCATGAATTCGAAAGGTTCGGGTATGGTGGATGTGCTCCGAATTCAGATGGAAATTGCTGAACTCGACAACCGTTTGAAACTCACCAACGATTTACTCAGAATCGAGGAGGTGCGATTCAATAGTTTGCTCAACCGCCCTTCCGAAACATCTGTTTCAGTTCCCGAGGAGCTTTCGGCTATCATACCCGTTTTACCAGAAATAGATAGTTTGAAGAATAACCCGATGTTGCGAATGAAACTTGCCGAAAAAGCAGCCGGCGAAGCACAACGACTCATGGCGAGAAAAATGGGAAAACCGATGATTGGAATTGGAGTGAATTATATGTTGATCGAAAAACGTGCCGGAAATCCGTCAATGATGAATGGAAATGATATGGTGATGCCGATGGTATCGTTTACACTTCCATTTTTTAGCAAGAAATACAAAGCGATGGCGCATGAAGCCACCTTTAAAATGGAGGCTTCTGATAAATCGTATGAAAATATTCAAAACAAATTGATGTTCTCTTTTCTCGAAAAGGTGCAACAGCTCAACGATGCCAATCGCCGTTTGGTGTTGTATCACCATCAATCGGCGCTAGCACAGACGAGTGTTGATCTGCTCACGAACTCCTTTTCTACTTCGAATGCAGACTTTGAAGAGGTGCTTCGTATGCAGACTCAGTTGCTCGAGTATCGTTTGAAGGAGCTGAATGCGTTGACCGATAGTCGTATTTTCAATGCAGAATTGGAATATATCGTAGGAAATTGAGAGAAATATTTATTGAGATTAAAAACAGAATTATAATGAAACGAACACGCCAAATAAATATTGACACACAAGGAAATGTTTATGTGTGAGTTCCATCTGACAATTAAAATCAAAATTATAAACAGATGAAAACATATTCTATTTTTCAAAAAATGTGGATCAAACCGCTCTTGTGGTTGGTCGGCGGTCTCTTTCTGGGGTGGTTGCTCTTTCATCAAACTACAACTTCCAAAAGCGAAATCAAAGAGTTGACAGCTCAGGAAGTTCATGCTATCTGGACATGTGCCATGCATCCACAGATTCGGGAGAATAAGCCCGGTTTGTGTCCCATTTGCGCCATGGAGTTGATTCCGCTAAGATCGTCGGATGGCGAGGTGGATCCCTATGCCGTGCAGATGACCGAAGCGGGAATAAAACTGGCTGAAGTGGAGACTACCGTTATTACAAAAGGAAATGCTCAAAAGACGATTCATCTCTATGGAAAGATAGCTGCCGATGAACGACGAATCAAAACCCAATCGGCACATTATGGCGGAAGGGTGGAGGAGTTGTTGGTGGGTTTTGTTGGTGAGACGGTGATCAAAGGACAGGTGATTGCACGCATCTATTCGCCATCGCTCATTGCAGCACAAGAGGAGCTGTTGCAAGCCAAACATCTGAATCCAGCGCAACCCACGTTGGTGCAAGCGGCTCGTGAAAAGTTGCTGCAATGGAAGCTGACCAACCGACAGATTGCGGCGGTAGAACAGAGTGGAAAAGTGCAAAGTGTATTCGATGTTACGGCCAATGTATCGGGGGTAGTGATTGCTAAGCGAGTGAATCAGGGTGATTATGTACAGCAAGGTGTTTCGCTGTATGAGGTAGCTGATTTGTCGAGTGTGTGGGTGCTTTTCGATGCGTACGAGAGCGATTTGCCGTGGATCAAGAAGGGAAGTGCCGTCTCTTTTTCGTTGGAATCGTTGCCCGGACAGCGATTCTCGGGAACGGTATCGTTTGTCGATCCGGTGATCAACCCATCTACCCGTGTGGCTCAAGTGCGTGTGGAGGTGGCGAATAAAGGCAATCAACTCAAACCCGATATGTTTGTCAATGGCGTTGTTTCATCCGCTTTGCCCAAATACAACAATGGCATCGTAATTCCTCAATCGGCTGTGCTGTGGACCGGTGAACGCTCTGTCGTGTATGTGAAAACGAAAGGGGCAAAAATGCCCGAATTCCGCATGCGGGAGATTGTTTTAGGTCCAGCTTTGAGCAACTCGTATGTGGTGCTCGAAGGTCTTCACGAAGGCGATGAAATCGTGACCAACGGAACCTTCAGCGTAGATGCATCTGCACAATTGGATGGAAAACCGAGTATGATGAGTGAGAAATAGTCGGATTCTCGCTATTTCACAACTTTATTATAAGCTATTTTCATAAATCCGGTTATTGTAATGAATGCTATTCCTACCATATATCTATTTTCCTTAAATATATTATTTGGGTAAATATCGGTTAAAGCAATCGCCAAGATTAGCAAGCTTGTTAGCCAAATCAAAATTATTGTAGAGATAATAAATATTTTCATGATTTAGTATTACTGGGTTGGTTGATGTCTTGTCCTCACCTCACGTTCCCACGGATTTTCCCTAGAATGTCGGTGTCCGTTAGCGAGAAACAGCGTTCACCAGAGGCAATTGTAATCTCGCTTTTTTAATGTTATAAGGAACTGTGTTCCGACTACAAATATATTGCTTTAGAATGAGAATTCTGTCTGTCGCATTACAAATGCTCATAATATTAAGAAGGCGGGAATACAATTAGCCCCGCTAAACTCTGTTTCCCGCCAACCAACATCAACTTTCTAAGGTTTTATATCAGAGGTGACGAGGGAGTAGAACCCGAATGGGCAGCTGGGCAGTGGCTCAATTAAGCTATGCGTATCACGAATACCAAAAAAATAAATTTTCTATGAGTAAAGTCCAATTCTTCGAACGACCATCACGCTATCACGTTTACGAAAGCGAGGTTATCAATCGATGCTCGACATTTACGAAAACGCCACAAATCAATCACTTGACCTGTGGCGAAACTGTTCCTTTTCTTAACGAACCGCCGTATACGTTTCTGAGCGAACCCTATGGGCATTATGAACGAAAGGAATGAGCGTAGCTCGTACGTACGGTGGTGTGAGAGGCTCTCCCCACTACTGGAAAGTAGTGGGGCAGTCTACTCGATTTTTATTAATATGTTGATATTTAGTTAAATGTGTTTTTTGTAATAAATCTTTGTTGTCGCACATATCCAATTTGTTAATAATCTTAAATGTCGAGTTTATCTAATGGATTTTTAATCTGATCAAAACCCTTTATAGTGATAAGCTTGAAATGCAAATGTATCTAAAAGAATTTTTTTCAAATAGTTTTTGGTGTAAACTTTTGTATATTGATAAATAAAAAAGCCACAACCTCGATGTGGAGTTGTGGCTATAAAGGTTATTGTATTGTTAATCAGCAGATTTTTCGTGATCCGTCGCCAATCACTACATCGTATATTTTGGGTTGGATGCCATATTTCGCTGAGTACTCTTTTTTAACTTTAGCTACAAACGAGTCGTAGAGTTCTTCTTTCACCACATTGATGGTGCAACCACCAAAACCGCCACCCATGATGCGGCTACCAGTCACGCCAGCCTCTTCGGCTACTGTTGCCAAAAAGTCGAGTTCGTCGCAGCTCACTTCATAGAGTTTGCTCATTCCCCAGTGTGTGCCATACATCATTTTGCCGACTGTTTCGTAGTCGTCGTTGGTCATTGCAGCACAAGCGGTGCGTAGGCGTTCTGCTTCTCCCACAGCATATTCTGCGCGTTTGAAGTCCTCTGCACTCACCTCGGTTTTCACTTCATTGAGTTGATCGAAGTTTGCTTGGCACATAAACTCCACTTCAGCGTAATTTTTGTTGATCGCTTTCGCTACTCTTTCGCACGACAATCGACGTTCGTTGTATGGTGAGCCGACCAAGGCATGTTTTACTACCGAGTCCACCAGTACTACTTTATAGCCTTTTGGGTTGAAGGGGATATATTCGTATTCCATGTTACTACAATCGAGCTTAATCAAGTGACCTGCTTTGCCGAAAATGGAGGCAAACTGATCCATGATTCCGCATTTTACACCCACGTAGTTGTGCTCTGTCATTTGACCCACTTTCACGAGCTCTTTTTTGTCGAAGCCCAAGTTGAGCATTTCGTTGAGTGCAAAGGCATAGGTGCTCTCTAAAGCGGCAGAAGAAGACATTCCAGCACCCAAAGGCACATCGCCTGTGAAAACGGTGTCGAAGCCTTGTAGTTTCCCGCCACGTTTGATGAGTTCGCGTGCTACACCGAAGATGTATTTAGCCCAGCCTTGAGCGGGTAGATCTTCTTCGTTTAAGCCAAAAGTTGTGCTTTCGTTCAAGTCGATCGAATAGACGTTGATTTTATCAGTTCCGTTGAGTTTGATTTCGGCAAGCATTCCTTTGTCAACCGCTCCTGGAAGTACGAAGCCTCCGTTGTAGTCGGTATGTTCACCAATTAAGTTGATACGACCCGGTGAAAAATAGACAGAGCCATTTGCTCCAAAATGAGACTTGAAAGATGCTTGAACAATTTCTAAATTTTTCATGATTTTGTTGTGTGTGGAGTTTGAAAAAATGGGCTGAACAAGTACTCTTTTTCAGCCCATTCATTCATTTAATTTTATTGTTTAATTTTTGATCCAACTAATGCATAGTAAAGGAGATACGCTTCACCAACGATTACAATTATCCATGTGAGATTCCATCCACCCATTGCATCGGCAGCAATACCTTGAACAAATGGTAGGATAGCTCCACCAACTACACCCAACATAAGTGCACCTGATCCTTTTGATGTATATTTTCCTAAACCATCAATTGCTAAAGAGAAAATAGCAGGCCACATAATTGAGTGAAAAATTCCAACTCCGACCAACAACCATGGATTGCCTGTGAAAACAGAGGCAATGACAAGAAGACCAGCACCAATAGAAGTAACGGTTAATTGTACATTCCCAGGAATTTTGCTTACAAAACTACCAAATAAACGCCCGACAAGCATTCCACCCCAATAGAGAAATGCCATTTGTGCAGCAGCTGTAGGCAAAAATCCTAATGATTCTGCATATAAATTGATATTTGCTCCAACTGCTACTTCTACACCTACATAAAAGAAAATAGCAATAACTCCAAGTGTTAAATGGTTAAAGCTCCAAATACTTTTTTCCAATTTTTCGTCTTTTCCTGCAGTAGTTCCTTCAATTTCTGGTAAATGAATCTTCGAAAGTGATATGGCAATGATACCAACAACAACCATGAGAACAGCAAATGGAATGTAAAGTGATCCGATTTGAATCTCGGTTTTACCTTGAAAAATAATGCTTGCTACAAATAATGGAGCAATGGTTGCCATTGTAGAATTACCAGCTCCAGCTATAGTCTGACGTTGAACACTACTTGTGCCAGGAACAGAGCATGCAACTAAATAAGGATTAACAACTACTTGAAGAAATGTCATTGAAGTACCAACTACAAATGAACCAATCAAGAATATGAAGTACGCTACAGGTACAGAGGCTGCTCCGATAGATACCATTGTGCCAAATTGGTCAAATTGAAATGCAGATGCTTCAAACAATCCCAATCCTAATATCAAAATGCCTAATGCTCTTACTAGAGTAGCGCGATACCCAATTTTGTCAACCATTTTTGCACTAACTCCACCCATTAATAGGTAAGCTAAGAAAAAAGAGAAAGTGATGAATGTACTTAACGTATTTTTCAGATCACCTGCATTCGATAAAAAAGCTTTTTGCAAAGGAGCTTGAAACTGTTGATTGATTACAGTTAAAAACCCTACTAACGACATAAGAACTACCATTGTAATAAATGGCCCAGTGTAATTTACTTCTGTTTTTTTCGAACTCATAGTTTTAAGTTTTAATTTAAATTGATATTTAGTAATTGTGTTTAAAGCTGTTTATTTTACATCAAATTGATAGATGCAAGTGTGTCGATACACTTCGCCGGGTCGTAAAACGCAAGAAGGAAAATGCGCCTTGTTGGGCGTGTCAGGAAAATGTTGAGTTTCGAGACAGAATGCACTTCTCGCAGGATATTTTTTGCCTACTTTTCCTTCGAAATTACCCAGCCAATTGCCCGTGTAGAGTTGCACTCCTGGAGCGTCGGTGTAAGTTTTCATCACGATGCCTGTTTTTGGCGAAGATGCTGTAGCTGTTAGTATCAATTCTGTTGGAAAGTTTCTGTCGATCACGTAGTTGTGGTCGTATCCAGCACCCCATTCGAGCTGACTATATTTCTGCTCAATGTCTCTCCCAATCTCTTTTGCGGAAGTAAAATCCATAGGTGTGCCAGCAACATTCATTATTTCTCCTGTTGGAATGGAGATATCGTCTGTTGGTGTGAATAGTTTGGCATTTATCTGAAGTTCGTGGTCGCAAATGGATGGATCACCAGCTCCAGAAAGATTGAAAAATGCATGATTGGTCAAATTGCACAATGTCGGTTTATCAGTAGTGCTTTCATACGAAATAGAAAATGCGTTATCGTCTGTAAGTTTATAAACCATTTTAGTTGTTAAAGTGCCGGGAAATCCTTCTTCACCATCAGGAGAGACATAGCTTAGCTCAAGTGTCTGATTGTCAATTTGATTTGCTGACCATACTTTCGAATCGAAACCTGCATTTCCTCCGTGTAAGTTGTTAGGCCCATTATTGATAGCCAAAGAATATTCTTTTCCATCGAGTGTGAATTTTCCGTTAGCAATGCGGTTTCCATAACGCCCAATCACCGAACCTAGATAGGTTGGTTTGTTGTCGACATACGCTTTAAGAGTCTGATGTCCCAAAACAACGTCAACAAGATTCCCTTTTTTGTCGGGAATCATCAATGAAACAGCGAATGCGCCATAATTTGTGACACAAAGTTCACATCCATTTTTATTAGTTAGAATGAATAATTGAACTTCATTCCCGTCGATTGTAGATTGAAAATCAACAGGTTGTAATCCTGATTTAGTCGTGTGTGCATTCATGAAGTAGTGAGTTGCTATTTTTTAAGGTGCGTAAATTTAGTTATGAAATTGATTTGTTTTTTAATTGTGTATGTGTTTTACAGCATATATTCAAATCCTATACTATCTTGGTGCTTTTGTGTATAAATAGAGGGCTAAAATAGAGAAAATGATATTTGGAATCCATACTGCAACAGCGGCAGATGTTAATCCACTGACTGCAAAGGAGGATGATATTGTCATAAACAAAATATATCCAAAACTTAATCCGAGACCAATACCAATATTCATACCCATTCCTCCCTTAATTTTTCGTGAAGAGATAGAAATACCAATAGTCGTAAGTATAAAAGAAGCGAAAGCCATAGCAAAGCGACGGTAATATTCAATTTCGAAATCTTTTACATTGGCAAAACCTCTATCTTTTTGTTTTTCGATGTGTTTTTTTAACTGTGGAGATGTCATTTGTTCTTGATCACCTACAGAAATTAGAAAATCTGCTGGTTCAATGTTTATTAGAGTATCGAGAGATGCTCCTCGTTTCAATTCTTCTCTTTTTCCATAAAGATTGCGAATAATGTAATCTTTTACTGTCCAATGGTTTAGTGTGTCGTATTGAATACTCGAGGCCGTTAATCTTGATTTTAAAGATTTTCCTTCAAATCGTTCCATCGAAAAACTGCTACCTCTTTTGCTTTGATTATCGTAACTGTCGAAATGAGCAACTACGCCTGAATCTACAAAAAGCTGAATATTATGAGCATATTCTATTTTCTTATTTTTAATGTAGCTATTCTGAAAATTGATTCGTTTTACATTTGCAGGCGGAATGACAAAAGAGCTGATTGTTAAGTTAGTAATCGCAATTATAGATGCTGATATCAGGTAGGGGCGAATCAATCGTTGAAGACTAATTCCACTAGAAAGCATCGCAATGATTTCTGAATTGTCAGCCAATTTTGATGTGAAAAAGATAACTGCAATAAAAGTGAAAAGTGGACTAAAAAGATTAGAGAAATAGGGGATAAAATTGAGATAGTAATCAAAAATAATCTTTTTTACTGGTGCATCATGATCCATGAATTTATCTAAATTCTCGTTGATGTCAAAAACCACGGCAATGGAAATAATCAAAAGAATAGAGAAGAAATAGGTTCCCAAAAACTTCTTGATGATATATATGTCGATGCGGGTCAGTAATTTCATTTTCTTTAGAGTCGGGTAGTTACTTTAACCATCATTTCTCTTTTCCATTCGGCAAAAGTTCCTGCAATAATTTGTCTACGAGCCTCTTGTGTCAACCAAACATAGAATGCAAGATTGTGAATAGAACCGATTTGCAAAGCTAATAATTCATTGCTGACAAACAAATGACGAAGATATGCTTTGCTGTATAGTCTATCCACTTCCGAAGCGCCATCGGCTTCAATAGGAGAGAAGTCGTCAGCCCAACGCTTGTTTTTCATATTCATAATACCATCTTTGGTAAAGAGCATTCCATTCCGACCATTCCGAGTTGGCATTACACAGTCAAACATATCTACACCGCGTTCAATTCCTTCTAGAATGTTAGCAGGAGTACCCACGCCCATTAGATAACGTGGCTTATCTTTCGGTAGAATTTCATTCACTACCTCAATCATATCGTACATTTTTTCTACTGGTTCGCCTACAGCCAAACCTCCGATCGCATTGCCATCGCACCCTTTTTCGGCGATGTATTCTGCAGCTTGACGACGTAAATCTGGATAAACGCATCCTTGCACAATCGGGAAGAATGTCTGACGGAAACCATATTTTCCTTCTGTTTCGCTGAAGCGTTTCAATCCACGGTCTAACCAACGTTGGGTCAGTTCGAGCGATTTTTTTGCATAATTATAATCCGAAGTTCCGGGAGGGCACTCGTCGAAGGCCATTGTGATATCAGCGCCTATAATCCGCTGAATATCAACGACTCGCTCGGGTGTGAATATGTGCTTCGACCCATCAATGTGCGAGCGAAATTCGGCGCCTTCTTCTCTCAGTTTGCGGATTCCGGCTAACGAAAATACCTGAAACCCACCGCTGTCCGTCAGAATTGGTCGATCCCAACCATTGAATTTATGCAATCCTCCGGCTCGTTCCATAATGTCCAATCCAGGACGTAGGTAGAGATGATAGGTATTTCCCAAAATAATTTGCGCGTTTATGTCCTCTTTCAATTCCTTGATGTGAACCGCTTTTACCGATGCAACAGTTCCCACCGGCATAAAAATGGGTGTTAGAATTGTGCCGTGATCGGTGGTGATTTCACCTGCTCGCGCATTGCTATTTATATCGGTATGTTGTAATTTGAAATCCATTTGTTGGGTTTTGCAGTAGAGACGTAAAATTTTACGTCTCTACATTGGATGTTATTCCATTAATTTGCGGTAACGAACACGTTTTGGTTCGACGTTGCCCATGCGCATCTTTTTGTTCTCTTCGTAATCGCTGTAGCCACCTTCGAAGTAGAAAACTTCTGAATTGCCTTCGAATGCCAGAATGTGTGTGCAAATACGGTCTAAGAACCAACGGTCGTGGGAAATAACCACAGCGCAACCTGCGAAATTTTCGAGACCTTCTTCCAGTGCACGAAGTGTATTAACGTCGATATCGTTGGTTGGCTCATCGAGTAGCAGCACGTTACCTTCTTCTTTCAATGCCATAGCGAGGTGCAGTCGGTTGCGCTCACCGCCAGATAAAATGCTGGATAATTTTTCTTGATCTCCACCAGCAAAGTTGAAACGAGACAGATAAGCACGGGCGTTTAATTCGCGACCACCTAGTTTGATAGTCTCTACGCCACCTGAGATAATTTGATAGACAGTTTTGTTTGGGTCAATGTCCTTATGTGATTGATCTACATACGAAACTTTCACGGTTTCGCCTACGTCGAAAGTGCCTTTGTCAGCTTTCTCCATTTCCATAATGAGGCGGAAGAGGGTCGTTTTTCCAGCACCATTAGGGCCGATAATACCTACAATACCATTGGGAGGAAGCATGAAATTGAGATTGTCGAACAATAATTTCTCACCAAAAGCCTTTGTAACGCCTTGTGCTTCAATCACTTTATTTCCCAAACGAGGGCCGTTAGGAATGTATATTTCGAGTTTTTCTTCTCGTTCTTTTTGATCTTCATTTAGCAATTTGTCGTAAGCGCCGAGACGGGCTTTTCCTTTTGCCTGACGGGCCTTGGGAGCCATTCGCACCCAATCCAACTCACGTTCAAGGGTTTTGCGACGTTTACTCGCCGTTTTTTCCTCTTGCTCCATTCGTTTGGTTTTTTGCTCTAACCATGATGTGTAGTTTCCTTTCCAGGGAATGCCTTCGCCACGGTCGAGTTCAAGAATCCAACCAGCCACGTGATCGAGGAAGTAACGGTCGTGGGTGATAGCGATTACCGTTCCAGCATACTGTTGCAGGTGTTGTTCCAACCAGTCGATAGATTCGGCATCCAAGTGGTTGGTTGGCTCATCAAGCAACAAAATGTCGGGTTGTTGAAGTAGTAATCGGCAAAGTGCCACACGACGACGTTCACCACCTGAAAGATATTGAACCAATTGGTCTTCAGGAGGACAACGTAGTGCGTCCATCGCACGTTCTAATTTATTGTCAAGATTCCACGCATCGGTGGCATCGATAATGTCTTGCAATTCAGCTTGACGAGCAAAGAGTTGATCCATTTTATCGCCATCGTCGTAATATTCTGGCAATCCAAATTTTTCGTTGATCTCTTCGTACTCTTTTAGTGTGTCCACAATCTTTTGAACACCCTCTTGAACGATCTCTTTCACCGTTTTGGTTTCGTCGAGATGCGGCTCTTGTTCCAGATAACCCACAGAATATCCGGGCGAAAATACAACTTCGCCTTGAAACGATTTTTCGAGTCCGGCGATTATTTTTAATAAAGTTGATTTTCCAGATCCGTTGAGACCGATGATGCCGATTTTGGCACCGTAGAAGAAAGAGAGGTAAATGTCTTTGAGAACTTGCTTTTGAGGTGGGTAAATTTTGCTGAGACCCACCATCGAGAAGATTACTTTTTTATCGTCTGCCATACAGTTTTGATGCTCTTATAATAAAACTAAATTCTGTTTTAAAAATTGAAGCACAAAGATATGGATTTTCCCGAATAAATAATGTCAAACATTGGCATCAAACGAATCAAAAAGGGGCATTCACATTATATGAAACGCCCCTTTATAGAAGTTTAAAGAATCTTATTGGATGTAATCGTCAAAAACCATTTGAATGCCTTGTTCTAACGAGATTTTGGATTTCCATCCAATAGCTTCGAGTTTGCTATTGTCCATCAGTTTACGAGGCGTGCCATCTGGTTTAGAACTGTCCCAAATTAGTTCACCTTGATATTGTGTTACTTTTTTGACAATTTCCGCCAATTCTTTGATGGTCAAATCGGTGCCACTACCCACATTGATATGTGATGGAATGTCGTTTGGCGCATCAAAGTTTTGAAGTACATACACCGAGGCATCGGCCATGTCGTCCACGTGTAGAAATTCGCGCAAAGGACTGCCTGATCCCCAAAGGGTGACCGATTTATGATCTACACCATATTTCGCAAGGATATTAATTATTTCTACATTAGTTGATTTTCCTGATATGCCTTCGACAGGTTTTTTGTCCAAATCTTTACGCAAAGTATCCCAATTGCTTTCTTGTAAGCATTTTCCCAAATACATTTTGCGAATCAATGCTGGTAAAACGTGGCTTTTCTCTAAATCGTAATTGTCGTTTTTTCCATACAGATTGGTAGGCATCACTGATACAAAGTTCGATCTATACTGAGAATGATACGCTTCGCACATCTTGATACCTGCTATTTTTGCAATAGCATACGGTTCGTTGGTTGGCTCAAGTAGACCAGTAAGCAGATATTCTTCGAGAATAGGCTGTGGTGCCATACGAGGGTATATGCACGAAGAACCTAAAAACAATAATTTTTTCACTCCCACTTTGTACGCAGAGTGAATTACATTGTTTTGAATCATCAAGTTTTCGTAAATAAATTGTGCACGATAGACATTGTTAGCCACAATGCCACCCACTTTTGCTGCAGCTAAAATTACATATTCAGGTTTTTCGGATTCGAAAAACTGTTCTACATCTACTTGATTTATAAGATTAAGCTCTTTCGATCGACGAGTGATTATGTTATTGTAGCCAGCATTAGTCAGGTTTCGAACAATGGCCGAACCCACCATACCGAGATGCCCGGCAACATATATTTTTGCTGATTGATTGATCATTCTTTTTTGAGTTACGAGTTACGAGTTACGAGTTACAAGTAAACTGGTGGTTGCATAGGCGTCTAAACACCTGACTTTTCTACTTACTCGAAATAATTCATGGTGCGGTATCCTCCTTGACGCAAATAGTCGTCTTTTTTCATTAGATGAATATCGCTTTGCATCATATCTTCTACAAGTCCTTGCAAATCGTATTCTGGTTCCCAACCTAAAATAGTTTTAGATTTTGTTGGATCACCAATCAATAGATCTACTTCGGTAGGACGGAAATATGCAGGATCAACATGTACAACAGATTTACCCAACCTTGTTTTAAATGCTTCAAGAGCTGCTTCCCCTACACGTTCGGTAAAGAGTTTTTCGTCGATAGATTGAATGTACCCTTTTTCTTCAACACCTTCACCTTTAAAATCGATTGTGACACCTACAAACCCAAATGATTTTTTTACAAAATCACGCACAGTAGTGGTAACACCTGTAGCAATTACATAATCTGAAGGTTCGTCTTGTTGTAGAATTAAATACATAGCACGAATATAATCTTTAGCATGTCCCCAGTCCCTTTGAGAAGATAGATTACCCAAGAAAAGATCACTCTGCATTCCTAATGAAATTTTGCTGATTGCGCGGGTAATTTTACGTGTAACAAAAGTTTCGCCACGTATTGGAGACTCGTGATTGAACAATATGCCATTGCTTGCATGCATTTTGTACGCTTCACGGTAGTTTACTGTGATCCAATATGCATACATTTTGGCAGCAGCATAAGGACTGCGAGGGTAAAATGGAGTAGATTCGCGTTGAGGAATTTCTTGCACCAAACCATACAACTCAGAAGTAGATGCTTGATAGATGCGTGTTTTTTCAATTAATCCTAATAGACGAACTGCTTCTAAAATACGCAATGTGCCAATACCATCCGCATTAGCAGTATATTCAGGTGTGTCGAAACTCACTTTCACGTGACTCATCGCAGCTAAATTATAAATCTCATCGGGTTGAGTTTCTTGAATAATGCGGGTAAGGTTCATTGAATCGGTCAAATCACCATAGTGCAAAACTAGATTACGGTTCTCTATATGAGGATCTTGATAAAGGTGATCGATGCGATCAGTGTTGAACGAAGAGCTGCGGCGTTTCAAGCCGTGAACGATATATCCTTTTTTTAGAAGAAACTCGGCTAGATATGCTCCATCTTGTCCTGTAATCCCTGTAATAAGTGCTACTTTAGGCATAATTATGTTGTTTAGTTAATGTATAAATTTCTACAAAGGTAGAAATTTTGTTTAGTATATAAATAAAGTGTTGATAGAAGGGAATGATTTGATTATTTAGGTTTGGTGAAAAAATCGTACATCATATATTTAGCAAAAAGCAAATTTCCGTAAAGATATCTTTTCCAAAGTCGTTTTGGTTCTACTGAGAATCTATGTGCCCACTCCATGCCCATCTGTTGTATCCAAATTGGGGCACGTTTTGTATTCCCAGCATAAAAATCAAATACAGCACCAATACAGCCAATGTGCTTTGCTTGAAGCAAATGAGCATGAGTCATAGCCCATTTCTCTTGTTTAGGGGCAGTCAGACCTATCAATAATGCATCAGGCCGTACTTTGTTAATCGCCTTAATTATAACTTCATTATCTTCATCAGAAAACGCTGTCTTAAAGGGGGGAGAATAAGTGTAAACTTTTACATTTGGAAAGTCAATTGCAGCATTTTCTCTCATTTTTTGTAATGTTTCGTCACTACTTCCCAAGAAAAAACATTTGCCTTTTATTTTATTTAATCGTTTCATTTCGTATTGAAACAAATCATATCCAGCAATGCGATGAATTCGTCTGAATTGTAGTAAAAAAAGGGCAATAACAATACCAGCTCCATCTGCTAAAAGTACATCTGAATCTCTTAATGCTTTATCAAAATCAGGATCCTTTCTGCTGACATTATAAGAATGGGCATTGATTGTATTAATCACCAATTTTTTATTCGGCAATCTTAGTAAAGCTATATTGTGGGGAAGTGGTTTTAGTGATTTTAAATGCATGTTAAACGAATTTTTTTTCTGCAACAGAAATAAACGTTTGTAGTAGCCCTTTTGGACTAATTTTTTTTAACCTTGATTTATGAAAATTACCCCAGTTACAATTAAAGCTAACCCAACAATTTTATATACGTTTATTGGTTCATGAAGTAAAAAGAACCCTAACAGCATTGTAATCACGTATCCTAAACTAGCTAATGGATAAGCTTTACTTAATTCTAATTGGGATAAAACATAAAGCCAAAAAACCATACTTAATACGTAGGAAGAAAGACCAATCCAAAGGTGAAAATTGCTAATTAGGCCAACCGCCATTTCTTTCAACCCTTTAGAACCTATCGAACTTTGAGTGATACGTGTAACACCGAGTTTAAGGAAATATTGACCATTTGCACCGAGCATTATACTAATTAAAGCGGCTAAATATTTAATCATAATTTTATTTTTTATGTACTATGTAAATCGGTTCACTTTTCCCGTATGGAAATGTAGTTGACCATTCAAAAACTTCATATTGTTTATCTTTCATTGCTACCTCTTCCACAAATTTTGGGTACTCAGAAAATCGAGTGTTTTTTCGAGTTAATAGATATTCATTGTGATCAAGATATTTTAGTACATTGTTAACACTATTTTGCTGTTGTGCCCATGTATATCCAAGATGCTTAATATCAATAGAATAGAAATCTGCAGGATAATAGAAAAAGACATTCGCCTCGATAAATACTTTAGAACCTCGTGGTATGATTTTATTCAAGCTTTCACATTCTTTCTCAAGTAACGCATTTGGATGAATTGATAAAACTCGAGTAGGAGTCCATCTTCCATCCATTTTTTTCATTCTAACAAAAGCAATTGACCACATTAAAAAGCAAACAATAACTGTCGTGAACGCAGCAATCTTTATGTATTTATTATTGTAATCTAAATCACTTAAAACAACTGCTGAGAAAATAACCACAAAAGGAAGTATTAATAAATAGTAGTGAAAATATGAAGCAATTAACAGCGGACTCATATTTACTAAACCAAAAATGATAATAAAATTAAGATTTTTGTTATTGTAAAATTTAGCTTTAAAGTAATGGTAAATAGCTGGAACGAGATATATAGCTATTAAAACAAATTGAGTTAAGCCTATGAAAAAAGCTGAAATATTATATCCTTCACCCGTTAACGTGGCTTTGTCTCCTTTTGGGAAAAGTAATTTTGAGTAAAAATCTATAATGGTGTAACCATTTCCATACCAATGCCAAAATAAGAAAATAAGCAAATTGGGAATGATTAATCCTATAATAAAGTATGGAATTTTTGAAATCCTTTTTGTTGGGTAAATAAAAGCAAGTAGGCCAATAAAAATACTGACAATTCCATATTGCTTTGAGAAAAAAGCTAAAAATGCAGCTATCCCAGCGCCAATTAACGCAAAACTACTGTTTTTAGTCAGCAATAGATAAAGCATTAATAATTCGAAAAATATTACAAAATGCTCTGTTGATGAAGTTCCAATTGCATTAATACTAAATAGATAGATTGATAATGCAATGAAAATTGTGTTTCTTCGGATTTTAAATATTGAAAGAATGCCAGAAACACAAATTAACGACCCGAATATAAATACGAGATTAATTAATAAAAATGCATAATTGGGAGGTAGTCCATCATAAAAATTAAACAGTAATGAATATAGATATATTGGAAGAGGAGTGTAATTCATCTCAATATCTCTATACAACAAACCATTTTGTTTGTTGAAAATCTCCTGAGCGTATTTGAAGTAATACCCAATATCGTCAAAAGAATAGGGGACAATGAAAAGACCAATGAAAGTTCCTAAAATAGTAAGGATCAATAGAATTGTTCCAAAATTATTTTTTAAACTTTCAATATAGCTTTTATTATTTTTCATCCTGCTAAAGTTTGAAAAGTAATTTTTGAATGTTTAATCTCATTGCTAAAATTAGGAATATCATTTGAAAGCCAAGAACAACGGCTTTCTTTAAATCTCCTGTAACCGAACTTACACCTATTCGTTCTTTGTAATTCATTGGTATCTGAACGCAACGATATTTCATTAAATAACCTCTTACCATCATTTCTGGACCAAAGAAATTTGATTTTACTTTCAAATAAGGGAGCATTTGATTTATAACGTTTTTGTGGACTAAACGATAGGTGCATCCAACATCACTCAATTGGTTTGTGTTAAACAGAAATTCAAGCATTTTTGCAACGCCTACATTTCCCCATCTCAATAACCACCCCATGTTTGCACCATTCCAAATGAAATTGCGCGCAGTTCTGGTTCCATATACAATATCCATGTCCATAGAGTAGGAGAGAAGTTTATGAATGTCTGACGCTAAAAAAGTATCATCTGGTTCGCAAACAATAATTAAATCACCGGTTGACTCTTTGAAGCCTCTCATTATTGCACTGCCATATCCCTGTATCGTTTCAATAATTTCGATAGCATTTGTTTGAGCAACCTCCTCACTCGTACCCTTCGCTGCGTTGTTGTTTATTACAATTATTTCGTCTACAATTTTTAAAGCTTCGAAATCCTCAATTACTTTTTTAATTGAGTCCTTCTCATTGTAAGTAGGCAGAATGAGTGATATTTTTTTGTTGTTATACATTTTATTGGTAATTTAGTTAGAATATCTTTTATTGATCGTGTATTTGAATTTTCCTTTTTTTTATGATTCTAACGCAAAGATAGTTAATTTAATTGTTTCTAAATAAAATGATATTAGAAATGCTGTATTTTTTGTTTATTTTGTTGTTTAAGACGAAAAAAATATTAAGATGATATTGTGTTGCGGTTAAATATATATTAAATTTTCGAAATCAGCATTTGGTGTTGTTGTAAATCTTCTAATGTTTCGAATCGATCTGTAATTTTTCGAGCAGGATTGCCATCTACTATATCACAAAATTCTTTAACTTTTCAAAGCACGATGACACTGACTAAAATCCACGCATCAGCTTCTATTTTTCTTAGATTTACTACTTTCGAATTATATAATAATTTATATTTCACTTTTGCATCTTAGAATGCACTCATCCCAAGAGTATCCCACTACAAAATCAGCAAGTAATAGTTTATCACCATCACTCGTTTCATCATTTGCGTTTTACCTTTCTTAAGCAATTGCAGTGGTAGTTACATTATTTTTATTATTTGCCTAATGAAGCCAACGAAATTACATTTATTCCATCGGGTCGCCGGTGACTCATTCCGGTGCCAGTAATAATATTTAATGATTTTGGTAGATCCATTTTAGTTGAATCAATGTTTTTTGCGAATTTTTTAAGACTTTCGGCAGCTTCGTCAATATATCCTACCCCAAGCTTTATCTCAAATGCTGCATAATTTCCATTGCGTTTTTGAACAATGGCATCCACTTCTAACCCATTCGAATCGTTGTAATGATATACAGTTGCATCATTCGCTTTGGCATATACATTTAACTCGTGCGTTGCCAACGATTCAAACAAAAATCCGGTATATTTCATATCTTTAAGCAGCGATTCTTCGTTCAAACCCAACGCTGCTACTGCTAACGATGGGTCGCATAAATGCCTTTTGGACGATTTACGTAAAGAGGCCGAAGATCGGATATGTGGATTGAAGGCAGGTTGTTCGTACAATATCATTAATCGTGACAATGCATCAAGATACTCTGATAGTGTGTTTCTCGACAATTCATTTTTATCCAGATTTTTCACATCCAACTCTAAGGTTTTATTGTCAACCAATGTAGCCGTATTGCGTGCAATGGAGCGAATCAAACTTCTTACTTTTGTAGGGTCGCGTTTTACTCCTGTAGCCCTACTCATATCTACTTCACAAAGTAAATCCACATAGCTGCTATTCATTTTGAGGGCATTTTTTGTATTTTCATTCAGTAAGGTTGGCCATCCGCCTATAACTATTTTTTCCAGAATGAAATCGAGTGTAATTCCTGCATCGTAGAAGTTTGGAAATGAACCCTCTAATAAATCCGAAAGTTTTACAATGCCGGTCGAAAAACCTAATTCTTGCCAGGACATTGTATCCATTTGGACAACCGTAAATCTACCTACACCGCTATGCAGTTTTACATTGTCGGCAGGGTTAGCCGAGCCAGTTAGAATAAATTGACCTTTTGTATTACGATCGTCCACTTCGTGACGTATAAAATTCCAAATTTCGGGTTGTTCCTGCCATTCGTCTATCAATCGAGGTGTGTTGCCTACCAATAATAGTTGCGGATTTGTAGCCATTATTATAGGGACCTGTCTATCCCTATCCATTTCCAAGAAACTTTTTGCATATTGTTTAGCAGTTGCTGTTTTACCACACGATTTTGGCCCTTTGATGAGCACAGCACCAGATGCTAACAATTTTCCCATTAAGTCTTCTTCAGCTATTCTTTTTAAGTAACCCATCATTAGCTATGTAAATTTATAGCAAAAGTAAACGTGATTTTTTAATTGTGCAAATTATGTGTTATTTATTGTGCAAATTTTGAATATTTTGTTGTGCAAATTTTGAGTTAGATAATCCAATTTGCTTTTAAAATATCTTTTTCTATTTGGTGGTTACATATTGAAAACTTTTTCCCCATTTTATTTCAAATTTCCGCTTAAACGAAATGGTGTGATGTTTATTTTTGTAGATTGCAACTGCAAAATGGAGTTAAAGCGGTATAAATAAA
>JAQTZA010000016.1 GCA_028687995.1 Bacteroidales bacterium | reverse complement strand
CTTCCCATTCCGAACAGAGAAGTTAAGCCCGATAACGCCGATGGTACTGCGCAAGTGGGAGAGTAGGTAGCCGCCTCTTTTAAAACCCCTCATCAGATCAACTTCTGATGAGGGGTTTGTCGTTTAAGGTTAATCAAACAAAGTGATCTGTATTAATATCCTCCTTTACGGGATCTACGAACGTTTTGTAATGTTAAGTAGTCACAAAATAGTTTGCGTTTTACAATGATACAATAGATTTTCATACATTTGTACTACTTTCTAAAATTGTATAATTGTTTAAATTCAATCAAATGAAAAAAATCATTTTAGCTGTGTTTATGATTGCATCAGCTTTTTCACTTTTTGCTCAAGGCGCACCCTCTATTATTTTTGATAGTCAACTTCACGATTTTGGAACTATTTCTGAAGAAAATGGAAGCGTATCGTGTGAATTTCAGTTTACAAATAATGGTGATGCACCGCTCGTTGTTAATCGTGTAACTGCATCTTGTGGTTGTACGACTCCTGATTGGACAAAAGAGCCAGTTGCTCCTGGTAAAACAGGTTTTATTAAGGCTACATACGCTGCAAAGGGACGTCCAGGCGCATTTAGTAAGACAATTACCGTTTTTAGCAATGCTAAGGAAGGCAATGTAATGTTAAATATAAAAGGAAATGTTGTACCTAAGACAGCTTCAATTGAAGATCAATATCCTTTTTCTATTTCAGACTTGAGACTGAAATCTTTTTTATTAGCAATGTATGATGTTTCTACTAAAGGTGTAAAATCGGATCGAATGGAAATGTATAATAGTGGAAGTACTCCTATTTCAATACATTTTGATAAAGTTCCTTCACATATCACAATAGTTGCAAATCCAGTGGTATTACAACCAAAAGCCAAAGGAGATATTGTTGTTACATATAAAGGTAATTCCATTAAAGATTGGGGTTCACGTACTGACGATATTTTTGTTTTACTTAATAATGAAACGAGAATTGCTAGCGATCGAAAAATTGTAGTAAGTGCTAATTTAGTAGAGGATTTTTCAACAATGACACCTGCTCAAAGAGAGTCAGCTGGAAGGATTGCTGTTTCTAGCGCTGTAATTAACTTAGGATTAATTAAGTCAGGCGAAAAGAAGGTTCAATCATTGTCTATTCAAAATACTGGTAAAACTGCTTTACAAATTAGAAAAGTGAGTTCTGCTTCTGCATTTCTTGTTACTAAAATTGATAAAATGAGTATTCCTGCTGGTCAAAAAGCAAATCTAAAAGTTACACTTATACCTTCTAAAGTTCGAAATGCTTTAAATGAGAGTGTTTCTATTGTCACAAATGACCCAAGTCATCCCGTAACTATTATTCAAGTAACGGGTTCAATTTAAGTAATTTAATGTAATTCGTTTGTAACTCTTTACTGCTTTCCGATTTGTTTGCTAATAAATCGGTACTTTTGTGATTTATCTTTGTTTACAATTCTATTATTGAAGTCAATTCATAATTATGTTTAAAGAAAAGAGTGTAGTATATACTTCTGGTACGTTTGATATGTTTCATATCAATCATCTAAAAATGATTAATTATGCACGTAATTTAGGTGATGTATTGATCGTTGGAGTAAGTACAGATGAATTAGTGGAATCGTATAAAAATAAGCCAGCAATTCCTTTTACTGAGAGAATACAAATTGTAGAATCACTAAAATCGCCAGATATTGTTATTCCACAACATACATTGGATCATACTGAGATTGTGAAAAAACTTCATATAGATGCTTTTGTAGTGGGTGACGATTGGTATGGTAAATATGATTATCTACAAGATTTGGGCGTCGATGTTTTTTATTTTCCCTATGGAAATGGAGTTTCTACATCGAGTCTTAAAAAGACTATCTATGAAACATATACTTCTCATCTAAAAGAGGAACGTAATTCCAAACCTCAAAAGATAAAAGAATAGGATTGATGAATCGCCAAGCGTTAATTACTGGAGGAACTAAAGGAATCGGTTTATCTGTTGCTAATGGTTTGTTAAAGAGCGGATTCGATGTTATTCTGACTTATGGCTCCGACTCCATAAGAGCGAATGAAGTAAAACAGGATTTACAGCAGAAATACGATTCAAATATAGTTCTTTTACAAGCAGATATATCTGATTTAAACTCCATTGAGTTTATTAACCAATACCTTGTTGATAATAATATTGCACTCGACACATTAATTTTTAATGCGGGATTGACTAATCGGACAATTTTTTTAGAAATGGAACTAAGTGCGTGGAAAACCATTTTCGATGCCAATGTCCATTTCCCAGTATTCTTGATACAGAAAGTATATGATAGACTGAAAATTGGTTCATCTGTTATCTTTACAGGTTCATTGATGGGTGCGCAACCACACTCTGTTTCATTGGTTTATGGCATCACTAAATCTACAGTGCATGCTTTAGTGAAAAATTTAGTGAAGTTTCTTGAACCCCGCAAAATTAGAGTGAATGCTGTTGCGCCTGGTTTTGTAGATACCGAATGGCAGAAGAATAAGCCAGCAGACGTGAAAGTGAGTATTAATAGTAAAATGGCAGCTGGTCGTTTTTGTGAACCAGATGAATTGACCAACGTATATCTAATGTTGGTAGAAAATCAATATATTAATGGTGAAGTGATTGTTGTAGATGGTGGCTATTCATTCAAATAGCCTGCTGCAATAGAAAAATTATATATATTTGTTATCTTTGTCACCGTTTAAAGAATTTAATTTATTAAAAATCGGTGAGCATGCCACACACATCATCTCCTAAAATAACATTAGAGTCATCCCTCAAAGCTATAGAAATTGAAAATTTCTTAGATCGTTACTTCTATCGTCCTGTTGCATTTCGCATAGCACTCATTCTAAGACATACTTTTGTTACTCCCAACATGATAACTATTTTGTCGATATTTTTCGGCGTATTTGCAGGTTATCATTTTTATTCAACAGAGATTACCGTTAATGCATTTGGTGTTTTATTGTTGATAATCGCAAATATTCTCGATTGTGTTGATGGTCAGTTGGCTCGTCTCACAGGTATAAAATCAAAAATTGGTAGAATTCTGGATGGATTTGCTGGCGATTTGTGGTTTTTATCGGTTTACTTTTTTATAAGTCTGCGATTGATGAATGAAGGTTGGCCAATCTATATTTTTATCGTTGCTATTTTGTCCGCATTTTCACATTCACGACAAGCAGCCATTGCTGATTATTTCAAGAATCTACATCTCTATTTTGTAAAAGGTGCAGCAGGAAGTGAATTTGATGAATATGAAGCAATTCAAAAGAAATTTGAACAGCTAACTTGGAAAAATGATTTTTGGGAAAAGTTTTTCTTGCATTTTTATCGATTTTATACACGCAAACAGGAGAGAATGTTGCCAGAAATCCTAAAACTTAGGCACGTTATGGCCATTGAATTTCCTGATACTTTACCTAAAGAAATAACTGACGATTTTAAGAAAATGACAAAGAATGCTATTCGTTGGATGCATCTTTTTGCATTTAATGGAAGAACTCCTGTTTTGTTTTTATCGGTATTATTAGGAATACCTTGGGTATATTTTCTTTTTGAGATAATCGTCTTAAATATATCACTTTTGCTGAGTGTGAAACATTATCGACAGATTTCAAATACATTGATTCATTCAATTGCGGAAGGGAAATATGCAAAAGGGTAAGCTTTTCAAAAACATCCTATTTTTTGTAGCACTAGTAGCATTAGTGGGCATTGTGTGGAAAATTGGATTCTTTACAATTGTTGAAAATATTAAACATACTGGTTGGTGGTTCGTGCCGATTATTGGTATTTGGATTGTTGTCTATTTAATAAATGCTCGGGCTTTTCAACTCGTGATTTGTGATGAAAATAACAAAGGTGCTGTTAATTTTAGTAAGTCGTTGCAACTAACTATTTCTGGTTTCGCTCTGAATTATTCTACACCAGCTGGAATGATGGGTGGTATGCCCTACCGAGTGATGGAATTGAAGCCCATAGTTGGAATTAATAAAGCAACATCATCTGTAGTCTTGTACACGATGTTGCACATTATGGCACACTTTATTTTTTGGCTTACATCTATCCTGATGATTGGTCTCTTTGTGACGGTTTCACATAAGTTTACCATTCTTTTTATCTTCATATTTGCATTTTTTTCAGCTTTGATTGTGTTGTTCTTTAGAGGATACAAAAGAGGAGTTCTGCTCAAATTCTTTGCTTTACTAAAGAAGCAACCCCTTTTCAAAAAAACGGCTATCTCGTTTTATGAAAAGAAAGAGGCCGAACTAAGTGATATCGATTCTCAAATCTCTGATTTATACCTCAATCGACGAAAGACTTTTTATCAAGTCTTGGCATTAGAATTTCTGGGACGATTGGTAAATTGTTTGGAGGTTTATTTTATAGTTCATGCTATTGGTATTGATATCACCTACATGCAAGCATTTGTGATGGTGGCGATGACAACTCTTTTGGCAAATGTTCTTTTCTTTTTTCCAATGCAGGTTGGTCCGCGCGAAGTGGGTTACGCAGGAGCTATTGAGCTATTGAAGATTGTTCCGTTGGTAGGTACAGTTGCTGGCCTTGGTATTTATGTCAGTTTGGTGACTCGTATTCGAGAGCTTTTGTGGATTGGATTTGGTATTATTTTAATGAAAATAAAGACCAAATAATGAAAGAGGTTCTTGTTGACGAATATGATGTTGAGAAACTATCACCGATTTTTCGTGGTGTACTTGGTCATTTTGTTGCTAAAATTTTACTTCGTATTTTAGGTCTTAATAAAATCAATCGTCTCTATTCCAAAACATGTCATTTGAAGAATCATCATTTCACCTCTGCTTGGTTCAAAGAGATGAATTTGAAGTACGTGGTTGAAAATAGAGAGATTCTTAATCAATTCAAAGAAGGTGGCTCTTTTATTACGGTATCCAATCATCCCTTTGGAATGCTTGATGGTTATATTATCATCGATTTACTTTCACAAGATCGTCCAGATTTTAAGTTCATGGTAAATACCATTCTTATGAGTATAAGACCCATTGAAGATAATATGATTCCTGTTAAACCTACTACCACTAAATCAGGTAGTACGGTAGAAAATACAACTGGATTAAAGGCAACTCTTCGTCATTTGAATTCTGGAGGTGTTGTCGGTTTTTTTCCCGCTGGAGCTGTTGCTAATTACAATGAGTATAAGTTTAAAGTAACAGATCGCGAATGGCAACCAACAATTATAAGAATGATTCAAATGGCGAAAGTCCCTGTCGTTCCTATCTTTATTCATGGTCGAAATTCAAATTTTTTTAATTTCTTAGGGCGAATAAATTGGCAATTGCGAAGTGTTCGTCTGCCTTATGAAGTTCTGAATAAGAAAAACAAAACAATTAAATTGACCATCGGAGAGCCTATTTCGTTGGAAACGCAATTAAAATACAAAAAGACTGAAGAATTAGCTGCATTTCTTAGAGCAGAAACTTACGCTTTGTCTAAAAAAGTGACTAAATGAAAAAGGTAATTTTAAATGAAGCAGACTTAGCTGAAATGTCTCCTGCATTTAGAGGGATATTCGGACATTTATTTGCTCGCCTTTTTTTATGGATTTTTGGCGTAACAGCAGTTAATAAGGTTTATTCTGAACTGTCTCATTTGAACGGATGTGAATTTACCAAGGCTTGGTTAAAAAGATTAAATGTTCAGTATTTTGTGGAAAATGAGGAAAGACTGAGTCACCTGCCTGAAGGTGCTTTTATTACAGTTTCGAATCACCCATTTGGAGGGTTAGATGGTATTATTCTTGTAGATATGCTTGCGACCAAAAGAAGTGATTACAAATTTATGGTAAATTCAGTTTTGATGCATGTTGAAACAATGTCTGAGCATTTTGTTGGAGTGAAACCTGTTACACCGAAACGTGGTAGCACTGTTGAGAATTCTGGTGCATTGAAACTGACTCTTCGACATCTCAAGAGCGGCAGCCCAATTGGGTTTTTTCCCGCTGGTGCGGTTTCTGGGTATTATCAGAATAAAATGGAAATTTCTGAAAAAGAGTGGCAGCCTACAATTATTCGGTTAATTCAGTCGGCGAAGGTTCCTGTAATCCCAATTTATATACACGGTCAAAACTCGTGGTATTTCAATTTGTTAGGTAAAATAAATTGGCAATTAAGAACGACAAGACTTTCACATGAGGTTCTAAATAAAGGAGGACAAACAATAAAGGTAACAGTTGGAGAAATAATTCCCTGGGAAATTCAAAAACAATATAAGAATATCGAAGAATTGGCAGACTTCTTACGGTCAAAGACCACCGAACTAAAATTTAAAAAATGAGAATCATGGAAACATGATTCTCATTTTTTTATGAATTATAAAATCGGAAGGCTCATTCCGTTTATTTTTCGATATAAATCGAGTGCATATACATCTGTCATACCCGAAATGTAATCTAAAACAGCCTGAATTTTCTCATAATCACTCTCTGCGCGCATATCATATTGCATGGGCACTCGATTGAGGAATAATTGGGAGTAGGCTTCGTCAGGATTAAAAACAGAATAAAGTAATTTGTCGAGTAATGTTGACATAATTTGATATCCAGCCAATTCAATATCTAAAACTTCTGGAGAACGATAGATTCTAGCATAAGCCACTTTGCTGCAATTTTGGTAAGCCTGAGCTGGTAACTCTGAAATGTGATCAATTAATTCTCCTTCGAGGCGACCTTCCAAAATAGTTTCTTCATTCTCAATAAAGTATTGAGAGCATTCATCAACCAATAATCCAATGACCGAAGATCGGAGGTAAGAGACCTTTTCATTTACATCGTCAACATAGTTCATGGTTCGATGAATCCGTTCCAATCTATCACCACTAAAAAATCCAGTAAGTAGATTTAATGTTTCTTCTGATGTGAGTATTTTAAGTTTATGTGCATCTTCGATGTCCATAATTTGATAACAAATGTCATCTGCTGCTTCGACAAGATAGACAAGAGGATGACGAGCATAACGCATCTCTTCTTCATTGAGACAGATTAAACCCAACTGTTCTGAAATTACTTGAAATGCCTCTTTTTCACTTTGGAAGAATCCGAATTTACCTTTCTTTCCCGACTGACCTGAAGGATATGGATATTTGATTATAGATGCTAACGTAGAGTATGTGAGCGCAAAACCACCCTTCCGTCGGCCTTTGAACTGATGAGCTAACAGTCGAAAAGAGTTTGCATTTCCCTCGAAATGTGTAAAATCTTCCCAGTCGGTTGGGTTAATGAGATGCTGATAGTTTTTACCATTGCCTTCTGAAAAATAGGATCCAATGGCTCTCTCTCCAGAATGACCAAACGGCGGATTGCCTAAGTCGTGCGCCAAACAAGCCGCTGCGACAATTGACCCACATTCATAAAACATTTTGCGCCACTCTTCATTATTGTATTTCTCTTTTAATACCTTGCCAATATTGTTGCCAAGCGAACGTCCTACACAAGCCACCTCAAGGCTATGTGTTAGCCGATTATGAACAAATACGCTTCCTGGTAATGGAAATACTTGGGTCTTATTTTGAAGTCGGCGAAAGGGTGCCGAGAATATAAGTCTATCATAGTCACGTTGAAACTCTGTTCTATCATGTGTCTTTTGCTCGGGCATCGATTCCATTCCAAATCTCTTCGACGATAAAAGATGTTCCCAGTTCATTTGATTCATTTGTTTGCGTATTTTAGATTTTTTGTAAAAATAGTCAAAAGAAAATTGGAAGAGAGAATCTTGTCTCAGAAAATGTGTGAAAGTGTTTCTATATTGGGTTATAAAGAGAATTTCTGTGTCAATTTTATTATCTTTGCCAAAATATACAAAGCGAAAAAATGCTTTTTTGTCAGGGTTCTTTTATTTATATTTCATTTTGAAAATTACAATCTATGGATGTTAAAATAGTCAATAAATCAAAGCACGATTTGCCAGAATATGCGACTCTGCATGCTGCTGGAATGGATTTGAGAGCTAATCTGGATCAACCTATTACATTGAAGCCATTGGAGAGAAAGCTTATCCCTACTGGGCTATTTATTGAATTGCCCGTTGGTTTTGAAGCGCAGATTCGCCCGAGAAGTGGATTGGCATATAAAAAGGGAATTACCGTACTCAATTCACCTGGAACAATTGATGCAGATTATCGCGGAGAGATTGGTGTGATTTTGATTAATCTTTCGCAAGAAGATTTTCTTGTAAACGATGGTGAACGTATATGTCAGATGGTAGTGGCTGCTCATGAACAAGTTGAATGGATTGGTGTTGAAGCATTACAGGAAACTGAACGTGGCGATGGCGGTTTTGGACATACAGGAAGAAAATAGTTGAACAAAATGAGAAAATTCTTTTCGAATCTTACTTTTATAATTATCATTTTGGTTGGCATACAAGTTTTTTCTGCTTGTAAGTCAAGTCAGAAATTACCTTTTCAAAAGTCATCGTCTATAACAAACGATACACTTTCGTATGCTGATCAACGAAAGTTTGATTACTATTTTTTGGAAGCGCAACGATTAAAATATCTAGGAAAGCTAGATGCGGCTTTTGATTTGTTCTCGAAATGCAGTAAGATTGATACTGCCAGTGCTTCTGCATGTTATGAATTAGCCGATTTCTATTTGAATCTAAATAATGCCCCACTCGCATTAGATTGTATTAGAAAAGCAGCTCGTGTTGATTCTAATAATTTTTGGTATTTAACATCGTATGCGAATTTGACCCAAAGCCTTAATCTAAATAAAGAGGCTGAAACAGTTTTGCATAAGCTTGTGGCAAAATACCCAGATAAGCCAGAATTACAATACTCATTGGTGCAACTTTATACGCAGACAAAAGAGTTAAGAAAAGCAATTTCTACTCTTGATAAACTTGAACTACAGGTCGGTCTTTCGGAAGAGATAAGCATCGAAAAGTTCAAAATGTATTATGCCCTAAAAGAGCCAAAAAAAGCTTTTTCTGAAGTTCAAAAACTTGTCGAAGGATTTCCAAAAGATGTGCGTTATCGTATATTATTGGGAGATTTATTGATGCAAAACAATCAATTAAAGGAAGCTTTTGTTAATTATGAATTGGTGAAATCTACCGATCCAGATAATGGGTTTTTAGCAGTCTCCCTTGCAAATTACTTCGAGAAGACAGGAGATAAAATTCAGGCAGATATTCAAATTCGTGCCGCACTGTTGAATCCTAAGACGGAAGTGGAAACCAAGCACAAGATTTTGAATAGTTATCTTTCAACTCGGTTAGATAAAATAGAGGAAGCTGAGAATATAACTTCATTATTCAATACTCTAATAGAAATGCATCCGCAGGAGGAGAGTTTCTACCAATTATATGCAGATTATTTGATTACTCAGAAAAAAACGAACGAAGCCAGAGAAAAATTAGTATTTGCAGTTGGTCTTGCTCCTACAAATGTAGAATTATGGCGTCAATTATTAAACGTTGATCTTCAATTAAATGATTACGCTGGTGTAGTAGAGGTCTGTGAACAAGCTATTAGTTATTTTCCTGATGCTTCTGAGTTTTACTTCTACAAAGGGATGGGTAATTATTTGAAGGAAGACTATAGAAATGCTATTTTGAGTTATCAGGATGGACTTAAAGTCGTTGATTTGAGTAATAAAGCATTGATTTCAAATTTTTACGGACAGATTGGAGATGTATATCAGCGATTGGGGAAAACTCCGGCAGCGTATCAAGCTTACGATAGTGCTCTCGTTTACAATGAAAATAACATAGTTGTGCTAAATAATTATGCTTATTATTTGTCTGTCGATAAAGTAGATTTGCATAAAGCCGAGCAAATGAGTGGTAAATGTATTGCTGCGGAACCCAATAATAGTACATACCTCGATACTTATGCTTGGATATATTTTGTAGAAAAGAATTACGTATTAGCTAAATTCTATATCGAAAAAGCATTAAGTTCTGGAGGAAGAACGAGCGAAGTAATTATTGAACATTATGGCGACATTTTAGTGATGTCGGGTGAAATAGAAAAAGGTCTTGAACAATGGAACCTCTCATTGAAGATGGGTAGCACTTCAGAACTACTTCAAAAAAAAATTGACACAAAAACCTATATAGAAGAACCATTAAAACGATGAAAAATCAATTACACAGATCTGCTTTTGAGTTTTTGTTGTTAATTTTATTATCAACAGCTTTGGTCTCTTGTGGATCGAGCAAACTCAAATTGAAGGAGCCATCTACATCTAATCAATTAGTGGAGCTTTTTGAGCAAGTACCGCATTTTAAAACATTGCGATCTCAAATACAGATAAATGCAAACGGAATGAGTGCAAAAGGAGATTTGAGAATTATCCGTAATCAAGCAGTTTATCTTTCTGTTCAAGCATTTTTGGGAATTGAAATTGCTCGTCTGAAAATTACTCCAGATAGTATGATTGCTATTGATCGTCTTCATCGCCGTTATTTCTCCGATTCATTTGCTCACATTTATGAATTTAATAATTCTGGAATAAATTATAACACCATTCAATCTCTTTTCTCGAATACATTATTCATACTCGGAAAAGATTCTTTGAAAAAAACAGATATCGACCAATTCAAATTTGATAAAAAGGATAAGCAGTTGATTCTGACTTCTAGAAAAGGAGCAAATACACAATTTGTATTGAATGAAAATAGGCAGTTAAAACAAACAGTTCTGGTTGGCGGTGTTTCAGAATTGAAATTACTGTGGTCATATTCTGATTTTTCTGATAGAGGTTTCCCAAAAACAATGCAAATTGAAATGTCTTCTTCCAAAAGAAAAATTGGATCAGCACTCGAATTTGCTAAAATGGAGTTTGATAAACCATTGCAAGTAGAATGCCCAATCCCTTCTCGTTATTCCAAAGTTGATTTGAATGAAATCCTAAAAATATTTTCTAATTTATGAGAATCCTACTATCGATCCTCTTTTCACTCTCGGTATTTACGGCTTTGTTTTCTCAAGGTAATTCCAAATTAAATGACTTAGAGAAAAAACGAAAAGCAGCTTTGGAGCAAATTGCCAGCATTAATAAGATGCTAAACGCAAATCAAAAGGATGCGTCATATACTCTCAATCGATTGAAGCTGCTCGGAAATCAGATAACTTCAAGAAAAAAACTCATCACTCTTTTGAATGATGAGTTGGATGAAATGGAGTTGCAAATTAATTCGTTGGAAAAAGAAATTAATCTATTGGAGGCACAACTCGATTTGAAACGGGAAGAGTATGGCAAATCTGTTCAGTTGATGTTTATGAAACGCTCGTCTTACGATAAGCTGATGTTTATTTTTTCTTCCAATTCTCTGTCTCAAGCCTACCGTAGAACTCGCTATTTGAAAGAGTATGCCTTGTGGAGCCGAATGAAAGGTGAGGAGATAATGATTCAACAAGCTGAATTAAATAAGAAGAAACAGGATTTGGAGAAATCAAAATCGGATAAACAAAATCTTCTCTCTATGAGAGAGCAAGAACGCAAAAAGTTGGTTTCAGAAGAGGATAAACAAAAAGGTGTAGTTAAATCCTTGGGTTCTAAGCGGAAGCAACTACAATCATCTCTTTCGAAACAAAAAAAGCAAGCAAAAGTATTAGATCAGCAAATTCAAAGAATAATACAAGAAGAAATTAGACGCGCTCAAGAAGAGGCTCGTAAAGCACAAGAGGAGGAAGATAGAAAACAAAGGCTTGCTGATGAAGACGCTCGTAGAAGAGCTAATGAAGCAAAAGCTGCCACGAAATCGTCTACGAAGCCTACTGCAAATAAACCTAGCACCGTAGCACCCAAGGAACAATCAAGAGTGTCCGTTTCAAGAGTAAGAAAATCTGAAACAAAAGGAGGATATGCAATGACCAAAGAGGAAAAATCTTTGTCAGACGATTTCTCGAAAAATAGAGGGATTCTTCCTATTCCATTGACTGGTAGGTTTATGATTGTAGGACATTTTGGTCAGCAACAACATGAAGATTTAAAATATGTAGTAACAAATAATAATGGTGTAGATATCCAAGGCGAAGTTGGAGCTGATGCTCGAGCTATATTTGGAGGAGTTGTGTCCAAAGTTTTTGCCGTTCCAGGTTATAATAGTTCTGTAATTGTGCGCCATGGAAATTATCTCTCAGTTTACTCTAATCTTAGCCGAGTGTATGTAGGTGCTGGAGATCGAGTCTCTACCAAGCAGGCTTTGGGAAAAATTTATTCAGATTCAGATCAAGGAAATCAAACAATTCTTCATTTTCAGATATGGAAAGAAACTACCAAACAAAATCCAGAGATATGGATTAATTTCTAAAATATAACTATTGTTATTATCTCTGTATATTTGTTCTATTTAGGCTCGACTTTTAATGTTTGTTATAGCTTGGATTCTTTAAGTAGGCGAATCTTACTCGAATCGTTAAATATTTGAAATATAGTATGTTAATTTTGTTGTTTTAGATTCAAATTAATATTTTTCATTTATATTTGCACATTATTTGAATTTATTCTAGATAATAAAGATTTTTGACATGTTTGAAAATTGAAATGAAATTCAATTCACACACCACCTAATGAATTTATTTATCTCAATTTTGTTTTATGAAAGCAAAGGCTATTAAAAACCACCGCCTGCTGCAAGTCATATTCGCAGTAACGTTTATTCTTTTTACATCTTGTACAAAAGATTTTTCGTATGATTCTCGTAAAGCCATCAATGGAACGAATAGTGGCTTTAATTTTGAGAATGCTTCTGAGACTTCATTTAGTCTTACTTTTAAAGATTTCAATAATACTCCTATGAGGGGTGTTAATATTGAAGTTTATGCTTCAAACCCATTTGAAAAAGATGGTTTAAGTCTAAAGAAAAATCCGACACTTTGCTTTAAGGGTGCTACCAATTTTCAAGGTCAGTATTCAACTGTGTTCTCTTTTCCAAAAGATCAGGATAGCATTTATGTAAGGGTTTTAAGTACTTCTTTCCAACATTTAAATGTGTTTGCAAGGCAATCAAGTATGATCAAAACATTATATCCAGTAGGTTATGGAGTGATGAAATCAAGTTTGAGAGCAGCTGGTGATACAGATCCAGTTTTATATGATAAAAGCACGACTCGACTTCCAACCTCACCAAACTTATGGGTACTGGGGAATTATAATCACACCAATGGTCTACCGAATTTTCTTTTGCCTGCAAATGAGGTAATTACTTCGGATTTATTGTCTAGAATAAATGCTGCACTTCCTGAAGGAAATGGGAGTCCTGCAACGTACCTGCCGAGAACGCATCCCCAATGGTTCACTAATAATGGTGTGACAAATATAAATTTTGTAGCTGAAGCACATGCTTGGATAACATTTTTGGGTGAAGGAGCTGGTGTAAATAATACTCTTGCATATTTCTATTATCCTACAAATAATCCTCCAACAACAGCTGCAGAAATAAATAAAAGGATCATCATATTTCCAAATTCTTCGGCTGTAGGTAGTGGAGGTGCGCTAGTTCCTGGCAACACTGTTCTATTAAAATATTATGATGAAGCAACTTCGACTTGGAAAGAGACTTTTCCTCCTGGAGTAACTGTTAGTTGGTTTTTAGCTACAAATGGTTGGGTAACCAATTCTCAATATGGCAATTTGCTTGTCAATAATACTGTAGATCAATATTCATTGGACTATTTGAATAACGGTGGAAAGCAACAATCCATTATGTTATACGATTCCGAATATCAAAGATTGATTCTTGGATTTGAAGATATCTCTTGTGCTGATGTATCAGGGCCCGGGCGGTATCCATCCGATCAGGATTTCAATGATGTATTGTATATTGTAAGAACTGATCCAGTGAATGCTGTTGATTTACCAAAATTTAATAAATTGGCAGATCCTGATGATAATGATCATGATGGTGTACCTAATCAAAATGATGACTACCCAAATGATCCAGAACGTGCCTTTGATAATTATTATCCAAATGCATCTACTTATGGTTCATTGGCTTATGAGGATAACTGGCCACAAAAAGGCGATTACGATTTTAATGACTTAGTATTAGATTATCGAATCAAATATGTAACCAATGCTGCCGGAAATGTAAAAGATGTAGTCCCTACTATTCGTGTCAGAGCAATTGGAGCCCAATACAGAAATGGATTTGCGTTCGAACTTGAAGGAAATTCTTCTAATGTTGAATCTGTGACTTCTACTTATGCAGGACCAGGTGCATTATTGAGTGGTGCTTTGTTTAATGTTGGCTCAAATGGTTGTGAAACTGGACAATCTAAAATTGTTGTTCCATTTTTCGATAACGCCTATACTCCTTTTGGAGCTTCGAATAGCTCAGGGTACATTAACACTGTAATTGGCTCAACATTTATTTATCCATTGCAGATAACCAGAAAGATTACATTCATAAGTCCAGTTTCGGTTTCATCTTTAGGTGCAATGCCGTATAACCCATTCCTTGTGGTGAATCAAAATAGAGGTAGAGAGGTGCATAAAGCTGGTAAAACTCCTACCCAATTAGCAAATTCAAGTTTATTCTTGACATTTGATGACTTGACAAATCAGTCTGATCGCTGGTATGTAGGCTCTCAGAATTACCCTTGGGTGATAGATACACCTATACCGTTTGATTATCCAGCAGAGGGAAATAGAATTGATGATGTTTTCCTCAAAGTTAATGATTGGATTCTTTCTAATGGAACTCAATATTCAGATTGGTACTCAAACACAGGTGCAGGGTATCGTAATTCTGGATTGATTTATCGATAAAAAGTATTTTTTTTAGAATATAAGGGTTACCAAATTATTTTGGTAGCCCTTTTTTGATTTTATCTTTTCACAAAATGTTTTTACTTTGCTTGTTTGTAATGAATAAGTATTATTTTTGCTTTATATCAATAATGTAAAATACAAGGTTATGCTAAACGCACAAGATTTAAAACAAATTCAATCCAAAGGAATCTCAGAATCTCAAATTAATGAGCAATTAGAAAGTTTTCGAAATGGGTTTCCTTTTCTTGAAATTGAATGCGCAGCTTCGGTTGAAAAAGGGATTTTGAAATTAAATCAAGAGAAAGTTGATTTCTTTATGAATAAATGGAGCGAATATCTGAACGGGGAAAATCGAATCGTGAAATTTGTTCCAGCTTCAGGTGCAGCGAGTCGGATGTTTAAAGATTTATTTGAGTTTGTTGAAGCAAAATATGACGTTCCAACCAATAGTTTTGAGCAAAAATTCTTCATCGAAATTGAGAACTTTGCTTTCTACGAAGAGTTAAATCAGCTTTGTGAAGTTAAATTCCAAAAGAATATAGCCCGATTATGCGCTGAGTCAAGATATAAAGAGGTTGTTTCTACTCTGCTTGATATTGATGGATTAAAATATGGAATTTTACCAAAAGGTTTATTGAAGTTTCATTTGAGTGATGCCGGTGCAAGAACCCCTATGGAAGAGCATTTGGTAGAAGGAGCCTTGTATGCAGCTAATAAAAAGCACGAAGTGAATGTGCATTTTACTGTTTCTACAGAACACCGCTCCCTTTTTGAGGATTTGGTATCTGATAAATTGCCCTCTTTTGAGGAAAAATTTGGAGTTAAGTTCATTGTTGCATTCTCAGAGCAAAAACCAGCTACAGATACAATTGCGGCTGATGAAAATAATGAACCTTTTAGAGACAAAGAGGCTTTACTTTTTAGGCCTGGAGGACATGGGGCTTTGATCGAAAATCTTAATGATATTTCGGCTGATGTGATATTTGTGAAGAATATCGATAATGTTGTACCAGATAACTTTAAATCATTTACGGTAGAGTATAAAAAGGTAATAGCTGGAGTTTTGGTTGCTATACAAAAACAAATACACGAATATTTACATCTGATAGATAGTGGAAAATACACAACTGAACAGTTAGTAGAAATAATTCATTTTTTGAGAAAAGAACTGTGCATTCGAAACAATGAAGTAAAAAACCTTGAAGATTCTGAATTGGCAATTTATTTGAAACACAAATTGAATCGCCCTATCAGAGTTTGTGGAATGGTAAGAAATATTGGCGAGCCAGGAGGTGGCCCTTTTATTGCTCAAAATCAAGATGGTACATGGTCTTTGCAGATATTAGAAAGCTCACAAATTGATTTAACAATACCTGAAAAGAAGGAATTGCTTAATGCCTCAACTCACTTTAATCCTGTTGATTTGGTATGCGCTGTAAAGGATTATAAAGGGAATAAGTTCGATTTAACTCAATTTGTAGATAAAAATACTGGCTTTATATCGCTGAAATCGAAAAGTGGTAAGGGGCTGAAAGCACTCGAACTGCCTGGTCTCTGGAATGGTGCGATGTCTGATTGGAACACTATTTTTGTAGAAGTCCCAATAGAGACTTTTAATCCGGTTAAAACGGTAAATGATTTGTTGCGTAAAGAACATCAAAATTAAAATAGAGTAGGGCTTCAATCTTTTGACTGAGGCCCTACTTCTTAATTCTTGTCTAGTTATTGTATTATCTCCACTTGGGCTCGACTGGCAGTCTTTCTCCATCTGCAGTTGTATGTTCCTCCAATGAATACTCTTTCGATTGGATAACCATATAATTCATCGTGCCATTTGACGTATTGCAAATTCCTCTTTTACCACTTGGTGCAACTCTGATTACACTTCCTTCTTTTATCTCAAAGCACTCTTCGTCCACTTGAAAAAAACCAAATCCTTTCAAAATGATGTAAGTTTCTTCATTTTTTCTATGAATATGAAAATATGGCTGTTCTGATCGTGGAGATAGTTGATTGAAAGATATTTCTGTTCCTGTTGCATTGGTCGCATCCTTCAGAAACACCTTGCCTTCAACCAATTTTTTATTGATTGGATGGATTAATGTGTAATCCATTACATCTTCAAATTTACCAACATTGACAGCTGTAAAATGATTGTTTTCTGAAATCTTTTCAATTTGTTTCATAAGTGAGTAATTGAGCTTGTATATTTAGTACAATCGTATATCAAAATTGCCCGCCGCGTTCAATATTCTTTACCCCTTTGACTGTTTTTAATTTCTTAATTAGTGCGTCAAGGCTAGAGGTATCATTCACTGAAATTGTTAGATTTCCATTGAACAATCCATCATGCGAGTCGATGGAAATGGAACGGAGTAAAACTTTTTTTTCCTTTGATATTATTGAGGTAATGTTTGTTACAATTCCAATGTCATCATTCCCAATTATATGTAGCGTGATAGCGTATTGTGAATCCGATTTTCCTGCCCATTTGGTTTGAACGATTCTATATCCAAATCGTGAAATCATTTGAGGCGCATTTGCGCATGAAGTTCTATGGATTTTAATTCCACCAGTCGAAGCTACAAAGCCAAATATTTCGTCCCCATATATTGGATTGCAGCATTTGGCTAATTTGTAATCAACTCCACGTAAATTCTGATCAATCACCAATTCATCTTCTTTTTTTGATGAAGATTCGTTGTTGATTTCTGAAACAACAAAAGTCTCGGCTCCCCGAGCTTCAGTTGGAGTATCTTTACCTTTTTCTTTTCGATCAATTTCGACTAATTGTTCCACCATTTTATTGATGTCAATTTTGTCGGCTGCCAAATCAAAAAAGAAGTCTGTTGCGTTTTTGAAGCCATTTTTCTTTATCAATTTTGTAAATGAGGCTTCTTCGAAATCGATTTTTCGATTCTTTATTCTACGTTGAAAAAGTTCTTTCCCGTATTCTGCTTCTTTGTATTCTGCTTCTTTAAGCGATTGTTTTATTTTAACGCGCGCCTTCGAAGTAGTTGCAATGTTTAGCCAATCTTGTTTAGGCTTTTGTGAAGGAGATGTCAAAATTTCCACCTGATCACCACTCGATAGTTTGTGTTTGATAGTTACATTCTTGCCATTCACTTTGGCTCCAACGCATTTGCTTCCTAATCCAGTATGAATACTGAAGGCGAAATCAAGCAAAGTGGCTCCCTTAGGAAGTTTGTGTAAATCTCCTTTGGGTGTGAAAACAAATATTTCGTTGTCATAAAGTTCAGGTCTCAACTCTTGCATCACATCGAGAGGGCTCGCATCTGAGGCTTCAAGTACTTCTCTGACGTTATTCAACCATTCGTCGAGACCTCTTTCTTCTTTTCCTCCTTTATATTTCCAATGCGCCGCCAAACCTTTCTCCGCAATTTCGTCCATTCTCCTAGTGCGAATTTGCACTTCAACCCATTTTCCTTCTGGTCCCATCACTGTGATGTGTAGCGATTCGTAGCCATTGCTTTTTGGGATTGAAAGCCAGTCGCGTAATCTTTTAGGGTTTGGTTGATACATATCAGTGACAATCGAATAGGAGTGCCAACATTCTGCTTTTTCCTTCTCAAGTGGAGATTCCAGAATGATTCGGATGGCAAAAAGATCGTAAATCCGTTCAAATGTGGTCTCCTGTTTTCGAATTTTGTTCCATATAGAGTGTATGGATTTTGTACGACCTTTGATGTCAAATTTCAAACCGGCTTCCGATAATTTGTTCTTTATAGGAAGTATAAAATTTTGAATATATGTGTCTCTGTCTCGTTTTGTGTCACTTAGCTTGGAGGCGATTTCAGTATAAATTCCGCGATTTGTATATTTGAGTGACAAATCTTCCATCTCAGACTTTACTCGATAAAGGCCGAGCCTGTGTGCCAACGGAGCATATAGATAAGAAGCTTCGTAAGCAATTTTTCGTCTCAATTCTTCATTGGGATGGTTGCTTAGTGAACGAAGTAGTAATAATCTGTCTGCTAGCATGATTAAAACAACTCGAACATCTTCTGAAAAAGTAATGAATAACTTTGTAAAGTTTTCAGACTCGATAGACGGATTTTTAGCATATAGTTCGCTAATTTTAAGCAATCCGCGAGCAATTTTCACTTCGTCATTTCCAAATTGTTTTTCTAATTCTGATGTAGAAATAATATTATTTGAAATAGCTTGGTAGAGAATGAATGGAATGATTGAAGTTTTTCGTAATCCAATCTCTTCAACCAAGATGTTTGCAGTGGTAAGTAATCTGATTATTGGATTCATACCATAGGCATCATCTTGATACAATCCTCTCTCGATTGATTTATAGATTGCTGTTTTACAGTAATCTATGTCATTTTTAGAGATTGTATTGTCTAGTGATGCTATAAGTTTCTTGTACTCATACTTAAATATAATTGTATCTTTGGTCATTGTTTGCTTTTGATAGAGGGTGATTTGTTATTTCTCATTCTATTTCAAAAGTAGACAATTTTGGAGATTCTTGGGCTTATAATTTTATTTTTTTTTTAACAATGTAACTTTTGAGGGTATCTCTCTTTTGATACGGTTTATTTAAAGGATTTTTCCATTGTTTAGTGATTAAGATTTTTTAATAAGAAGTTAATTTGTTATTCAAAATGAAAGATAATAACTAAATGCTGTTAATTAATATATTTTAATTAAAATCGGCTTTATATTTGTGAACTAATACAAATTTAATAAATAAAAGAATGAGAAGAATAATTACAATTTTCGTGGTGTTGCTTTTCGGTGTTTCTCAGCTAATGGCTGTGGTTGCCAGGCCTAAAGCCTCCATTTTTAATCAACCGAATGGTTATATGTTAGAAAGTTTACTGAAAGGAGATGAATATTTCCATTTTAGAAAAACAACTGACAATTATGTCTTATTGTTGAATAATCAAGGTTATTTGACTTATGCAGTAAAAAATACACAAGGAGAACTTGTTCCCTCTGAGGTTGTCGCACACAATCCAGCAGATCGAACTACAAGTGAAAACGCTTTTTTGAATACGATTGCACCCAATATGGCTTTTGGGAAGGTGCTACTCACCACAGTGCAGACTAATAGGCTTGCCAGGAATCTTTTACGAAAGAAGCAAGTAGTAATGCGATCCGGGGTTCCACAAACTGGTGCTACCAAATTCTTGGTAATTTTGGTGAATTTTTCAGATAATACATTTACTGTACCTTCAACTCAAACAAGATATAATGAGCAATTTAATGCAGCATCTTATACAACTGGTGGTGCTGTAGGTAGCGTTAAAAAATATTTTGAGGATAATTCGTCAGGAAAATTCTCTCCTACATTTGATGTTTATGGTCCAGTAAAAATGAGTAAAACAATGGCTTATTATGGTGGAAACGATGCTCAAGGAAATGATTTACATCCTGATGAAATGATATTTGAGGCTTGTCAATTGTTGGATTCCCAAATTAATTTCGCCGATTATGATGCGAATAATGACGGGAAAGTAGATAATGTCTATGTTATTTATGCTGGTTATGGTGAAGCTTCAGGCGCTTCGGCAAATACAATTTGGCCACATCAATGGGAAGTTACAAATACAACCAAGTTGGATGGAAAATTGGTTAGTTCATATTCTTGTTCGAACGAATTAGATGGAACGAGTGGATCAACTATTGATGGGGTTGGTACAGCTTGTCACGAATTTTCTCATGCTGTTGGCTTACCCGATTTTTACGATACAGATTATGATGTGAATGGTCAATCTGTAGATACTGATACATGGGATGTAATGGCTTCTGGAGCGTATAATGGAAGTGGTATGATTCCTCCATATTATACAAGTATAGAAAGAGAGTTGACAGGTTGGGCTTCTCCAATTGTATTGTCATCACCTGCAAATATTACTCTAAATACGGTTAATACAAATCAATTCTATAAGATTTTGACTAAAACTCCAGATGAGTATTATTTGATTGAAAATAGACAAAAATCAGGATGGGATGCCGGATTGTATTCGCACGGAATGATTGTGTATCACATAGATAAAACAGCACCTTATCTTTCTCGTTGGACAACAGATAATATGGTGAATGCGTATTCAGTTCATCAATGCGCCGATTTGGTAGAGGCTGATGGAACTGAAGTATATTATACTGGATCTAACCTTTCTGCTTGGCAAACTTCGGTCGCTGGTGACCCATTTCCTGGATCTAAAGGAATTACGTCATGGACAGACGCTACTACTCCAAGTATGAAATCATGGGCAGGAGCGGCTACTGGTGTTCCTATCACTTCTATTGCAGAAGTAAATGGAGTGATTACATTCAAAGTAATGGGCGGAGAGACTCCTTTTGGTCAATTTAGTGCAATGCCTGCAAGTGAAGTAACAGCGAATAGCTTTACGGCAAATTGGAGTGCTTCAACAGGTGCTACCAAATATTTGCTAAATGTGTATACCAAAACAACAACTAATGGCGGTGCTTCAACAATTGTATTGTCCGAAAATTTTGATAAGTTTACTGCTGGAACTACAGGTTCGGGTGCAAATAGCACAGATGTTTCTGCATCATTGGATACATACACTCAAACTCCAGGCTGGACAGGATTGAAAGTTTATCAAGCTGGTGGAGCAGCAAAAATGGGTTCATCAAGTTCATTAGGATCTTTGACTACACCATCTTTAGACTTGTCAGCAAATAATGGAGCATTTAATGTTTCATTTAAGTCGATGGCTTGGGCAACTGATTCTACAAAACTCAAAATCTATTTAAATGATGTGTTAGTTAAGACGGTGTCAGGATTAACAAAAGATTATACTCTCACTCCATTCTCTGTCGATTTGACCGGTGGTACTTCAACATCTAAAATCAGATTTGAAGGTGCTGCAGCTGCTAAAGGTAGATTCTTTTTAGAAGATTTGACTATTACGGGTGGACAAGGTTCAAGTACTGTTATTACTAAAGTTCTCACTGATCAAGAGGTGTTATCAGGCACATCATTTGCTGTAAGTGGATTGGATAATACTAGTTCATATTTTTATACTGTGAAAGCGGCAAATGCGACTGTTACTTCTATAGAATCAAATGAGGTTGAGGTTTCACTTTTGACAGGAATTAATCAAATTCAAAATTCCAAATTTGGTTTGTATGCTGCACAAGGTATGTTGACAGTTACCTCACCTACGAATGAAGTGGTGCGTGTTTATAACGCAATGGGACGTTTAGTGAAAGTAGAATCACTTGCTTCAGGAGTAAATAACATTAGCTTGCCATCGCATCAAATGTATGTTGTGAAAATCGGTTCATTTGTAGGGAAAGCAATGGTTCGATAATTAGCGAATAATATAATCAAATATGGGAGGCTTGTGTTTATCGCAAGCCTCCTTTGTTTTTCATTTAAAGTTTATTTCTCTGTAATTGGAAATAATTTTCGTTTATATTTTGTAATATTGCAACTGAATTAATAATAAAAAATAGTGAAGACAGATGCATAATTTAAAAAGTAAAATTCGTTCCATTCCTGATTTTCCCATAAAAAACATTACGTTTAGAGATATTACGACTTTGATGCAGGATGGAGAATCCTTTGTTAAAGCCTGTGATATTTTATATGATCGATACAAGGATAAAGAAATCGATAAGGTAGTCGGTATAGATGCGCGAGGTTTTGTATTTGGCGCTGTGTTGGCTTATAAGATGAGAGTAGGCTTTGTACCTGTTCGAAAGAAAGGGAAATTGCCGTTTCAAACCATCAGCGAGAAATATGATCTCGAGTATGGTTCAGCAGAGGTCGAAATTCATTCAGATGCTGTTTTAAAAGATGAAAGAGTTATAGTGGTTGACGATTTAATTGCCACTGGAGGAACGGTTGCAGCTGCAATTGCATTAGTTGAAAAATTAGGAGGGAAAGTCGTTGAATGTGCTTTTTTGGTTGAGCTTCCGGATTTGAATGGTCGCGAAGCAATCAAAAATCACGATGTGTATTCAATAATGAGTTTTGAAGGCGAATAAAGGAATTGAAAAATATATTTATGAATGATGTGTAACTAATGTTGCGCCTCATTTTTTTATTATTGACTTTAATATTCTTGTTTCTTGAATAACAAGCGTGCTTAAAATTCCTTAACTTTGTAAATAGAACAAAATCTAATCTCTCAAAGTTATGTTGAAAAACGAGAATATTCTTTGCGTTTCCTATACTATGTGGGAAGGCCCATACACTAAGTCCGTGGTTCAATTGATGTCTTTGTTGGCGCGGGAGAATAAGGTCTTGTTTGCTGAATATCCATTCACTGTCAAAGATGTAATTTGGGGTTTGATGGGTAAAAATGATGCACCTGTGATGCGTATATTGGGTTGGAAAAAGAGATTAGAGACAAAACAAACAAATTTTGGGTCAGAAGTGTACAATTGGGTTGCTCCACCTGTTTTTCCTACTAATTTTATCAAAAATGAAAGGGCTTTTAGGTTTCTGAATGAGTTAAATGTATGGATTTTTAGAAAGTCTGTTCAACGAGTATTGCGAAAACTCAATATGCCCAACGTGATCAATGTAAATGCGTACAATTGCTATTTTGGTATTCCTTTGATTGGCAGGTTGAATGAGAAAGCGAATATTTATTACTGTTACGATGGTATGGTGACAGATCGTCACGGTAATCGAGCATTGGTGATGGATGAAGAGTTTTCAAGAAAAGTAGATAGTGTGATTGTGACATCTGATTTTTTGAAAAATGAAAAATTGGCTTGGAACAATCGAGTTGATACCGTAAAAAATGGGGTTGATTTTCAAGTTTTTTGCGCACAGGCAAAAAAAATACCTCATCAAAATAGGAAGCGGAAAAAAGTAGGATATATTGGGAGTGTCGACCAACGCTTTGACTTAGAAAAAGTTGAATATGCAATTCGTCATTTACCTGAAGTTGATTTTGAATTCGTAGGTGATGTTCGTAATGCTATTGTGAAATCAATCTTGTCGATGTACCCAAACGTCAAATTTCTTCCACCAGTTGCGCCTAATGATGTTCCAAAATTGCTGAGTGATTGCGATGCTGGAATCATTCCATATATAGCAGACGATATTAATAAAAATGTCTATCCATTGAAATTGAATGAGTATTTGGCGGTCGGAGTTCCTGTTGTATTAACGAGATTTGCTAAACTTACTGAATTTGAGGAGATTGCCAGTTTTGCATCAACAGACGAGGAATTTTTATCTTCTATAAAAAAGGAAATTGAGCACGATAGTATTGAGAGAATTGCTGCACGCATTGAATTTGCAAAAGAAAATTCGTGGGAAAACCGAGCAAAATTGTTTGGCGATGCTATCGAACGTACTATAAATGCATATTTCTTAGCTTTTTGTTGATTCTAAATATTGAGAATTTTCAAAGCTTCCATCTTATCTAGGAGCAACTGTGCTTTTAAATCATCTAACCCGTTCATCTTTCTTTCATCTCTTAGTTTCTCAAAAAATTCAATATAGATAAGTTTTTCGTAGAGATTTTCATTGAATTCAAATAAATTCGCTTCGATAGTGGTTTCATTTTTGTCTGAAATGGTTGGACGGACTCCAATATTTAGCATGCCATTATAAAATGTATTCTCAACTAAAGCTCTTATTGCATAAACTCCTGATGCGGGGATTATCTTTTCGAGGTCAGTAAGTTTTAGATTGGCTGTTGGGAATCCGATTTGTCTTCCAAGTTGAGAGCCTTTCACTACATTGCCAGTTAGAGCATAAGGCCGATTTAGAAATTCAGTTGCCTTTTTTATATCACCTGCTTTTAGTGTATTTCTGATTAGAGAAGAACTTACGTTGATCTCATCAAATTTAAAAACAGTTGCTTTTATTGTTTTTAAGCCAACATTGTTTCCAAATCTAGTGTAATCTTCGAAATTTTCGCTTCGGTTATTTCCAAATCTATGATCGTAACCAACGACTAAGGCTTTGACGGATAATTTTTCAACTAAAACTTGCTCAATGAATTTTTGTGCGCTTAACTGGGCTAACTGTGGAGTGAAATCAAGCACAATGCAGAAATCAAGACCTGTTTCGCTTAATAATTGAATGCGTTCATCGAAAGTGGTTAATAGCTCAGGGGTGTAGTCTGGATGAACTACAGTGCGAGGGTGATTCCTAAAAGTGATAACAGCAGACGGCAGTTTATGGTCATTTGCGGCTTTTATAACTTGCTTAATTAGGTGTTGATGACCGATGTGTACGCCGTCAAAAAAACCAATGGTGGCAACAATATTTTGTGAAAGTCGAAGACTATTATCGTCAATTATTTTCATTTTGTATCGAGTCAAATAGATGCGAAAAGTCCTCGAAAGGTGTTGCTAGATAGGTCTTAAATCCCATTTCAGAAGCGACTCTGATGTTTTCGGGAGAATCGTCGATGAAAAAACTCTCTGAGGGCATAATGCCTGAATCAGCAATCATAAGTTCGAAAATTTTCTTGTGTGGCTTCGATGCCTTCATCTCATAGGAAAGATAACACTTGTCGAAATAGTGGTCAATGTTTTTGCCAGCTTTCAAAAATTCATTAGGGATATCATCGTTGAAGTGAATTACGTTTGTATTACTCAACATGAAGATTTGAAAATGCTCTCTCAACTTTTCCAGCATTTCGAGTTTGTAAAGTGGTATCTCAACCAAAAAGGCATCCCAAGCTGCTTTTATTGTTTCGTTTGATATCGGTATGTCGACCATCCTTTTGATGGTCTCATAAAATTCATCGAGTTCTATTGTACCTTCTTCAAGCTGTTGAAAAATTCCCGATTGTTTGTAGTTACTTAATAAATTATCAACATTTTTTAATCCAATTGATTCTAATGCATTAACACATCGTGTGCGATCGAGATCATATAAAACGCCACCTAAATCAAATATAATTGTTTTAATCTTTTCGTCCATTTTATTTAATAATATGGATGCAAAGATAATAATTATTTTGTTGAACAACCTTTGTTGTTAATAGGTATGAAAACAAAGAGAGTCGATTTTTAATCGACTCTTGTTATTCAAATTTATCAAAATCAATATTAATATTACGTCCAATATCTTCGAGCTCTGTTTTCTCTCGTCCGAGTTTCGAACTGTTAATAAATTCAACAACCTCTAGGAAACCTTCCATAAATTTTTCGATATCCTCTTTATAGAGAAATATCTTATGCTTTTCAAAAGTAAATTGAGGATTATCTGCCGTATTGCTTACAATCTTTTTACTTTCAGTGATCGCAAGAAATGGTTCGTTTTTCCTGTTTTTCTTAACATCCAAATAGTAGATTCTCTTTCCAGCTTTTACAGCTCTCGAAAAAATAATTTCATGATCATTCGTTTCCATACTATTTTGGTTTTGAGTTAGGCTCAGCATTTAATTGCAAGAAAATATATATAGAGAAGTATTTCAGACAAATGTGCGCATTAATTTTATTTTATCAAAATATTTTGTTCAATTTTTTCAATTTTTTTATTTAGAAAGTGATATTAATGTTATTTTATCGCTATTGTTAATTGATTTCGGTTTAATATTGTAACTTTGCACCTCCAAAAAAATTGTTCATTAAAAAGATGATAAACCGAGTCTTAATCAGAATGAAAGTGATGCAGCTTGTCTATTCCTATTATCAAAAGGAAGATAGATCGTTAGCATCAGCAGAGAAAGAGTTGACATTTAGCTTAGAAAAATCGTACGAATTGTACCACTTTCTATTGTTGCTAATGGTAGAACTGACGCAATTGCAAGAAAAACGGCTCGACAATGCCCGAAATAAGCATTTGGCTTCAGCTACAGATAAAAATCCCATTGTAAAGTTTGTCGAAAATCAGTTTATTCAACAATTGAAAAGCAATCTTCAATTTCAGAAATATTGCTCAAATCAGAAGATTTCGTGGGTGAATGAATCGGAATTCTTGAAAAAGATGCTGGAGCAAATCACCACTTCTGATATTTATCGTGAATATATCTCGTCTGATGATACTTCCTTCGAAGCCGATCGCGATTTCTGGCGTTTGGTGTTTAAAAATATAATCGTTGAAGACGAGTATCTTGCCGAAACGCTCGAAAATATAAGCCTTTATTGGAATGATGATTTGGAGGTTATTGGCACTTTTGTGTTGAAAACAATCAAACAATTTAAACCGGAGAATGGCGAAAAGCAGACCTTGTTACCGATGTTTAAAGCGGAAGATGATCGTGATTTTGCTATAAAACTTTTTTGCCAATCAATTTTGAAAGACGAAGAGTACCGCGCAATGATAGATCAGCATACTCAGAATTGGGAAATGGATCGTATTGCATTTATGGATATTGTGATTATGCAAATTGCGATTGCTGAATTACTGAGTTTCCCTTCTATTCCAGTCAATGTAACCCTAAACGAGTACATTGAACTGGCAAAATCCTATAGCACGCCCAAAAGTGGTGTCTTTGTCAATGGGGTTTTAGATAGTCTGATAAATCAGTTAAAATCAGAAAAGAAGATTTTGAAGAACTAAGAAAAGTTCCTATATTTGTATCGATAAGTCAATATAAAATTAAAAATTAAGATTATGACTCTTTTAAGCTTTTTATTAGAAGCACAAGCTGGCAATGGCGCAGCGATAATGCAATTTTTACCATTCATTCTAATTATTGCAGTGTTCTATTTTTTCATGATTCGTCCACAAACAAAACGTCAAAAAGAGATCGCTAAATCTCGTGAGGCAATGAAGGTTGGTGACAAAGTCGTGACTTCAGGTGGTATTCACGGAAAAATCAAAGAAGTTTCTGATAGTACATTCATGATTGAAGTTGCTCCAGCTGTTCAAATGAAAGTTGACAAAGCAGCTGTATTTGCTTCAAGCGCCGATACTCAGACAAAATAATATAGCAATAAAATGAAATGGTTCGATAAGGATACTGTTTCATTTAATCGCTTTCTCGAAAAAGTGAGAAGTTCCTTGCGTGGTAATCGCAAAAAGGATCTTCTCACTTTTCTAGTTTTTTTACTAATCTCTTCTTTCTTCTGGTCCCTTCAAAAAATGAAAGAGACTATAGAGACCGATTTCATTATCCCAATTGAGGTAATTAATGTGCCCAAAAATATTTTAATCACATCTGATTTGCCCAATAGCTTGAGCGTGGATGTGAAAGACAAGGGTGCGACTATTTTTAGCTATTTTTTCAGTAGAACATTACCCGTTTTTAAGATTGATTTTTCCCAATTAAAGTCAGATCATGGTGAGATTTCAATTACTTCAGATATGATTGTAGCTCAATTGCACAAAAAATTAGTTCCAACCATTGAAGTCGTTTCAGTATTCCCCGAATCTTTGACTTTGAATTTCTCGCGTGGAGAATCTAAAGTGCTACCAATTTCGTTGATTTCAGCAATTACAGCAGCTTCTTCATGCGGATTGAGTGGTCAATTGAATATTTCACCAATATATGTCACGGCATATGGTCCGAAAAAAAAGCTGAATGAATTAACAAAAATATATTCTGAAACACTTATTCTGCAAAACCTAAAAGATTCAGTAACTACTACAGTTCAATTACAAAAAATTGATGGAATACGTTTTATCCCTCAGAAAGTGAAAGTAACAGTCCCTGTGGAACCATTTACCGAGAAAAAACTGGATGTAACAATTGAATCAAATAATGCACCTGCTGGATATGTTATGAGAATATTTCCAGTGAAAGTTAATTTAGTATGCTATGTGGCGTTGAGTAAATATAATAAAGTTCAACCTACAGATTTTCAATTAGGAATCGACTCAACTATGTCTTCCAATAAAACATCCCTGAAATATAGAGTAAAACTACTGAAAGCACCTAGTTTTGTCTCTAAAATACGATTTCAACCCGAAGAGGTAGAGGTATTGATGGAGGAACGTCGATGATAAAAGTTGGATTAACAGGTGGTGTTGGTAGTGGAAAATCTGTTGTTGCAGAGTTTCTGAATGTTTGCGGTATCCCGGTTTACAATAGTGATAGAGAAGCAAAATGTTTGATGGGAAGTTCTTCTATCATTCGGAATCATCTGATTGATTTGTTTGGCGTTAATGCTTATATTAATAATGAATTGAATCGAAAATACATTGCTGAGATTGTTTTTCGTGAGAATGAGAAACTCTTAAAGCTCAACGAAATTGTACATCCAGCTGTGCGTATAGATTTTGAAAAATGGGCCAAAGTTCAGTCTTCAAATATCTGTGTGGTTGAATCGGCCATTCTTTTTGAATCAGGATTGGCGGAAAGATTAGATAGAGTTATGGCTGTTGCTTCTCCTGATACACAGCGCATATCGAGAGTGATGAAGCGTGATGGATTGTCTGATTTGCAGGTTCAACAACGTATAGATGCTCAAATGGATTCTCAGTTATTGTTAGCAAAGGCTGATTATGTAGTCATTAATGACGAAAATAGACCTTTAATCCCTCAAATTTTGGACATTTTACATGCACTGTCACATTCTTAACAATTTAAAACGTTTTCCTTTTTGACAGCTTCCTTTTCCTTTCTATATTTGCGTTCTCGAAAAAATAAATTATAACGATATGTTGAAAAAGATTTTGTCAATCTCCGGAAAACCCGGTCTTTTTAAATTGATTTCTCAAGGTAAATCAGCTCTCATTGTTGAATCTTTAATGGATGGAAAGAAAATCCCTGCTCATGCTCGTGATAAAGTGATATCGTTGAACGATATTGCAATTTATACAGACGAAGAGGAAAAGCCCTTACGCGAAGTATTACAGGCTATTTTAGAGAAAGAAAGTGGCAAATCAATTGCGATAGATTTCAAAAAAGATACTGCAGCGATGAAAACGTATTTCGAAACAGTTCTTCCTGCTTATGATCGTGATCGTGTTTATCCTGCCGATATAAAAAAGGTGCTTACTTGGTATAATATTTTGGTGGAAAATGGAATAACTCAATTTAGTTCAGAAGAGGTTGAAACAACTCCAGCTGAATAAGGATTCGGTTTGCTGAAAAATAGAAATGGCGTTCGAAAAAAAATTTTGAACGCCATTTCTGTCTTTTCGAACATCAAACTTAGCTCAGTTTGATGTCTAAATTGCGTTTTAAAGCAGCCAAGAAAGCCTCAGTGCTAAGGTAATTGTCGCTGCTCACCTTTTCGCCATGAATCAAAACGGCAAGGTCTTTTGTCATTTCACCCGCTTCGACGGTTTCAATACAGACTTGTTCTAATTTTTCGCAGAAATCGATAAGTGGTGCGTTTGCATCCAATTTACCACGGTGCATCAACCCACGTGTCCATGCAAATATTGACGCAATTGGATTGGTAGAAGTAGCTCTGCCTTGTTGATGTTGACGATAGTGACGAGTCACGGTACCGTGAGCTGCTTCAGCTTCTACCGTCATTCCGTCGGGAGTAACAAGAACCGACGACATCAATCCTAAAGAACCAAATCCTTGCGCAACGGTATCTGATTGAACATCCCCATCGTAGTTTTTACAAGCCCATACAAATCCGCCGCTCCATTTCATTGCTGATGCAACCATGTCGTCAATCAAGCGATGTTCATACACGATCCCTGCTTTTTCATAATCAGCTTTGAATTCGTTTTCATATACTTCTTGAAAAATATCTTTGAAGCGCCCGTCATAAGCTTTCAGAATGGTGTTTTTTGTAGAAAGATACAGCGGCCATTTTTTCGTCAATGCAACCTGGAATGATGAACGAGCAAAGCCGTAAATCGATTCGTCGGTATTGTACATACTCATCGCAACGCCATCTCCTTTGAAATCATAGACTTCCCAAGTTTGAGTCTCACCAGCTTCATTGGTGAACGACATTGTGAGTTTTCCTTTTCCTTTGATGACAGTGTCAGTCGCTTTGTATTGATCGCCAAAAGCATGACGGCCAATAACAATTGGTTTAGTCCATCCTTGAACGTAGCGTGGTACATTTTTCATAATGATTGGCTCGCGAAAAACAGTTCCTCCAATAATATTTCGGATGGTCCCGTTCGGCGATTTCCACATTTTTTTGAGTTTAAACTCCTCTACGCGAGCCTCATCAGGTGTGATTGTTGCACATTTGATTCCCACATTGTATTGATTGATGGCATTTGCAGAGTCAATTGTTACCTGATCATTTGTTAAATCACGGTTTTCAATACTCAAATCATAATACTTTATATCCAACTCCAAATAGGGAAGGATTAACTGTTCTTTGATAAACGACCAAATAATTCTGGTCATTTCGTCACCATCTAACTCTACGACAGGATTTACTACTTGAATTTTCTTCATTTTTGGTTATGATTTCTCTGTTTTTGAAATATGTTTATTCTTTGTTTCTATGTATTTCGAAAGTGAAAATTGTAGCTATTTTGTTGATTGTGGGGCAAATGTAAGAATTTGTAACAGATCATCAAAATTTTATTTGTGTTGAATCTAAATAAAATTGGATTCAGCTTTCACTTATTTGCCAGCGATGGATATATAATATTGAACCATATTTAAATATTTTTGTGCAAGAGTTTGTAGCGTGTTTGCATCAATATTTCTGATTGTTTCAATCTGTTTTTTGTAATAATCACTGCTCAAATGATTTGCAAGCAATGAAATATGAGCATCTGCAATGGCAAACGGACCGTCAAATGAGCGAGCATAATCTCCCAGCATATAGTTTCGAGCGCATTCCAATTCATCCGAATCAATCTTCGCATCTTGTAATTTTTTCATTTCGTCAAATACTGCATCAATGAGCAAATCAACATTTTCGAATCCAGTTTGCGAAGAAATGCTCAAATGAGACCCTTGCTGTTGTGTGGAAATGGAAGAACCTATCCCATAAGTATAACCCTTTTCTTCTCGAATGGAGGTCATCAATCTGCTTCCAAAATAGCCTCCAAAAATGGTATTGAGAACTTTTAATCCATGATAATCAGTATGATCTCGAGAGATAGTATGACTCGCTATTCTAATGGCTGATTGATTTGCCTCTGTTTTTATGATTTTAGATCTCATTTCTAGAGAGGGCGATGTTGTACAGATTTTATCTGCTGTTGTAGAAGGATTTCCCCATATAGATTTGCCGAATTGTTCTTCTATGAGTTGAATTGCCTCACCTGACAATTTGCCAGTGAGCATGATTTTGCAATTGTCAGAGTGATAATATTTATTGTAATATTGATGTAAATCTTCTGTTGTTAATTGCTCAAAATCTGATATGCTGGCATGCTTTCCATAGGGATGGTTTGCGCCATACAATTGATTGACAGACAATTCCAAACATAAGTGATCCACTTTCTCTTGATTGATGACGTGTAGCTGCTTGTTTCGCTCTACGATTGTCAAGAATTCGTTTTCTGGGAAAGTAGGCAATTTTACAATTAATTCAATCAACGGTAAAAGCTCTGAAATGTATTTGTTGAGAATGTAAAAAGTGAGGTATGAATTGTGCTGAGTTACAGAATTTTGCACCCAAGCGCCATAAAAGTCTAATTTTTCAGCAATTTCTTTTGAAGAAAGACCTCCAGCTCCTTCTTTTAGCAATTGATTTACAAATGTGGCTGTTAGGTTTTTATCTTGCTGCCATTTTCCTGCTGCAAACATAAAATCAATGCGCATAACATTTGTTACGCCCATATCAATCAAATATAGATCGATGTTATTTGAGAGAGTTTTGTGGATTGGTGTTGGGATGTCGAAATGTTCAATGGGTTTTATTGCAGGTGTGATGGTTCTATCAAGCATATCTTTTCTAGATAAATTCTTATTAAATAAATAACTTCTCAGCTTTTGCCAAATCTTCGGGTGTGTCTATTCCGATTGTTTCGTGGTGTGTAATGGCAACTTTTATTTTGTATCCATTTTGTATCCAACGAAGTTGTTCGAGTGACTCAGCTATTTCGAGTGAAGATTGAGGAAGCAGAGTGATTTGTTTTAGGATGTCAGATCGATAGGCATATAATCCGATGTGCTTGTAAAAAGCGTGCTGTTTAGGCCAGTCTTCTATCTCAATTCCACGCAAATATGGAATTATTGATCGGCTGAAATATATTGCCTCCGACCAATTGTTTAAAACAACTTTAGGCGTGTTCGGGTTTGCTAGAATTTCAAACCTATCAGTTTTGTTGAAGGGTTTTACCAATGTCGCAATCTCTGTACTCAAATCATCGAAACAAGATTTAAGAAGTTCTATTTGTTCGGGTTGTATGAATGGTTCATCCCCCTGTATATTTATAACAACGTCAACTGCACTGGCTGTTTTTTCTAAAGCCTCTCTGCATCTATCGGTGCCGCTCTTATGAAGATCTGATGTCATGATCACATTGCCGCCAAATCCAATGACGGCATCATATATGCGGATGTCATCTGTTGCAACACACACTTCGTCTATGCAATTTTGAACTTGCTCGTAAACGCGCTGAATCATCATTTTCCCGCCTATTTTTACTAGCGGTTTGCCTGGAAATCGAGTGGAGGCATACCTAGCAGGTATGATGCCTAAAAATCTTGTTTCTGACATTTGTTAACGCCTTTTGATTTTGTTCTTTATAAAATTTGTTTGACGTAAATCTGAGCATTCTCGAATTTTACGACCATAATTTCTTCATCTTTATCTATATATGAATTAATGGAAATCGCATCATAAACGATGCCATCTATTCTCACTTTTCCGGATGGTCGAAGAATCGTTTCGCATCGACCAGTTTTTCCTAATAGATTGCCTAATTCCATTGAAACTGATACATAACCATCGGCTTTATCTTCAGCTTTGTGTAAAGCTAGTCGATTAAATAACCCATTTGAGCCAATTTTGTTTGCTAACCAGATAATTGCTACTACTCCCAAAGTTATACCTGAAAGCAATGTTAATATGGCTCGGGAGCTATCGTGAGAAGTCGTTTTATCGAATGAAAAATTTACATTATCCAATAAGCTCAAAAATAGTCCAACAAAAATAAGTGAAATGCCACTGATACCAGCTATGCCAAATCCAGGAATGACAAAAACTTCAAATAACAATAAAATACAACCTACAATAAACAAAAGAATTTCCCAATTTTGAGCCAACCCATCTATATATAAAGGTGCAAAATACAATATTGCTGCAGTTGCGGAGGCGGCTAATGGAAATCCGATGCCGGGAGTTTGAAGCTCGAAGTAGATTCCACCTAAAATAATCATAATCAAGATGGCTTGCAAGGCGGGATTTGATAAAATTCCTTTTAATGTATCTGCTATCGATGGTTCAAATGTCTCGATATTGTATGTTTTATAACCGAGTCGTTTCGTAATGAGCTCGTCGGCATTATCGACGATTCCATCGCAAAATCCATATTTTATAGCCTCTTGAGCTGTGAATGTTAATACCTTACCTGAATCAATCACACCTTTTATAACTACTGATGGATCGACCATCGCTTCTGCAATGTGTGGATCCCTACGCCATTTGGCGATTTTCGTTCCATTATCTATAATAGTATCTTTGCCTTGAGCCTCAGCCGTAGATCGTATGATTGACCGCATATATGATTGATATTTATCGGGCATAGCTTGACCTGTTTCGTTCACTACAGTGGCAGCACCAATATTTGCCCCAGGTTTCATATAGATGCTATCACAAGCAATGGAAATCAAGGCTCCAGCAGAAGCCGCATTGTTATTGATAAATACATACACTGGTTTTGGGTAATTCAGAATCAATGTACGAATAGAATCCGCATGAAGAACAGTCCCACCGTAAGTATTCATCTCAATTAGGATGATATCTGCTTTTTTTGCATGAGCCTCTTTGAATCCTTTGCATATAAATATCCATGTTTTGGGACCCACTTCGTCCTTGAAATTTATCTTGTAAATCAGTGGATTTTTAGCAGAAATGGATAGTATTGATACCATTGCGATTGCTAAAAAGAGAAGGCGTTTTATTGTGTTCATTCTTAAAAGAATAGATGAGTTTTATTTATTGAAGATTTATATGCAAACTTAATGATTTATTTTAAGAGAATATTCGGTGAAATGAAAAATGCAAAATAATTGTATAAATGCAATAAGTCTTGTCTTATTTAGACAATGATTAAGTTTAGTCTTAGACTTCTATCAAAGACTGAATTAGGAATTTGTTATCGAATAATAGTGTGGGTTTTATAAAATTATAAAGCCTTTATATGTTAGCCAACATGTATTTTGGTCTATTTAATCTATTCTTTATTAGGATATTGATATTGTAAGTGAATTTGTGTATATTTGAACTTCGTGCAATTGTTCAATCGTTAGTTATATTTAACTACTGTTCTTGTTTATATTTCTTCTAAATAATTTGGTATTTAGAATAATAATAAATAATTTTGTACTCAGTTAAAGAATACTTTAATTTAAACTCGGTTTCATAATAAGAAACACTAAAAACTGATGATTATGACTACTATAAATTTTACAGAAAGATTGATTAGTTTGCAAGACAATCTTAAGAATTTTGCATATCAATTGACAGCAAACAGAGAAGATGCCGAAGATTTGTTGCAAGAAACAACGCTGAAAGCACTTGATAATCAAGAAAAATATCTTGAGAATGTAAATTTCAAAGGATGGGTATTTACCATCATGAAAAATATTTTCATTAACAATTATCGTAAAGTTGTAAGGAATCAGACGATTATTGATCAGACAGAAGACTTGTATCATTTGAATTTGCCACAAGAATCGGGTTTTGATACGCCAGATGGAAGTTATTCAGTAAAAGAAATCATGAAAGCAATCAACGGATTTTCTGATGAATACAAAATTCCTTTTACGATGCATGTAGCTGGTTTCAAATATCAGGAAATTGCAGATAAGATGAGTTTGCCGATTGGTACAGTGAAAAGTCGTATATTTTTTGCGAGACAACGCTTGCAAGAAACATTGAAAGATTACGCGTAAATACCAATTTCCATAATTTTTAAGAGCACAATTCGAAATGAATTGTGCTCTTTTGTTTTTCGTGCCATAATAATATAGGTAATTTTAATAACTTTGGCATTCTAATTTTATCTTATAATTATGAAAACTTTTTTATTTACAATGGTTTTATTTTTAAGTATGAATAGTATAGGACAACAAATTATCGAATTGCCTGTCTGGCCCAAAGGAGCACCTCAAGATAATGGAATAACCGTTGACGAGAAAACCCAAGCTAATGGCCACATAGAATTTTCCAAAGAGGCACGAATTTTTGTTTATTTGCCTGCAGACTCTGTGAATACTGGTAAATCAGTCCTTATTTGCCCTGGAGGTGGATATCATATCTTAGCGATGCAACACGAAGGCCATGATGTAGCTAAGTGGTTGGCATCTCAAGGTGTGGCAGCATTTGTGTTGAAGTATAGAATGCCCAACCAACATTCTGACATTCCACTAAGTGATGCCAAAGAGGCCATGAGAATTATTCGAGGCTATTCCAAAGAGTGGAAGATCGATTCTGCTAAAGTAGGAGTTTGCGGGTTTTCGGCCGGAGGTCACTTGGCTTCGACATTAGAGACGCATTCGGATAAAGATACTCGTCCTAATTTTGGAATTTTGTTTTATCCAGTGGTTTCGATGAAGGATAGTATTACACATCAAGGATCAAAGAAAGCATTGTTAGGAGATCATCCAACAGAACAGATGATTTCTCTTTTTTCGAATGAGAATATGGTAACATCGAATACGCCACCAACTTTATTTCTGCTAGCTGATGATGACAAAGCCGTAATACCTGAAAATAGTATTTTACTCTATCGCGCATTGAAACAAAATAAAATTAAGGCATCTTTACATGTATTTCCAATTGGTGGGCATGGTTTTGGATTTCGAGAAAGCTACAAATATCACCAGCAAATTAAGGCGATTATAAGCGATTGGATAAAGGATGTAGTCAAATAATATTGTTCATTATCATTCCAAATAAGGAAATTTTATCACAAATATTTTTGCAAGTGATTCAAAACACTTATTTTTGTATCAAATTCATTCACTAAAAACTTTACAAAAATGGCTTACGTAATTACTGAAGATTGTATCGCATGTGGCACTTGCATAGATGAGTGTCCAGTTGAGGCAATTTCTGAAGGCGATATCTACAAAATTGATGCAGATATTTGTACCGATTGTGGTTCTTGTGCTGATGTTTGTCCAACAGAAGCTATCAAGCCTTTATAATTTAACAAGGAATTTTCTAAAAGGAGCTACTGATTCGTCAGTAGCTCCTTTTTTTTGTACATGATAATTTTCATGTGTATCAAATTGATGCAATTATTGCATATATTATTTCAATTTGAAATAATATATGCAATTTTTATGACATATTGAAATATGTGGAATATTTAACTAGAAAAACGACACGAATATTTGCCTATAAATATCAAAACGTATAAATTTGCAGTATAAATATTACAAAAAGAAAGAAAACTGTAATATTATATATCTAAATGATAAATTATAAGTTTTTCAAGTGAATAGGTTTTAGGTATTTTATTTTATTAATTAAAAAACAAATTGAGTTATGAAAAAAATGATTATCGCAGTAGCCCTTTTAGTAAGTGGTATGGTAAGTGCAAATGCACAAGGAACTTTCGCAGTTGGTGCGGATTTGGTAAGTGATTATGTTTGGCGTGGTGTTCAACAAGGTTCTAATGAGCCAAACTTCCAACCATCTTTGACATACACTAATGGTGGTCTTACTGTTGGAGTTTGGGGATCTGGTAATTTTAGTGGGAGTTTGAAGGAGGTTGATTTGTATGCAACTTATGCGTTGTCAAGTTTATTTTCAATCACTGCAACCGATTACAACTGGACTTTTGATAAAAAATATCTTAATTATCAAGGCAATACAGATCACCTCTATGAAGTAGCGCTTTCTTATGCAGGAGTTTCGTCATTCCCATTAAGCCTCTCTTTGAATACAATGGTTTATGGAGCAGATAAATTAGCTTCTGATGGAAAACAAGCATATTCTACTTATTATGAATTTGGTTATCCATTGGCTGCAAATGCGAAATTGTCAGTAGGTGGTACGTTAAACCAAAGTGACGCAGTGTATGTTACGAAAGGTCTTTCTGTGACGAACGTTAGTTTGAAAGTAACAAAAACTCTTGGTACATTGCCTGTTTATGGCGTTGTAGGCACTAACCCATATTCTGGAGATGCGTTTCTTGTTGCTGGTATAACATTCTAATATAATAATCGTAAATAGATAAGAGATTGCTGAGAGTAAGGTTATAATCTCGAAAATTATGTATAATTTTAGGCAATCTCTTTACTCTATTTACCCAAATAAAAAACATTATTATGAAAAAAATTGAAGCAATTGTTCGTAAATCGAAATTTGAAGATGTGCGTAAAGCACTACACGAAGCAGATATTGACTTTCTCTCGTGGTGGGATGTAAAAGGACAGGGAACTGCCCGTCAAGGTTTAATCTTTAGAGGTGTAGCCTACGATATTAATACTATTGATCGTATTTTTATCACTTTTGTAGTTCGTGATGTGAATTTAGAGAAATCAATCAGTGCGATTTTGAAATCTGCCTACACCGGTGAAAGTGGTGATGGTCGTGTTTTCGTAACTTCAATTGAGCAATCAGTTCGTATTCGTACTGGTGATCAGGGTGATGAGTCATTGTATGACAAAGCTAAATAGAGAGAATAGTAAATAATTACAAAAAGAAAATATTATGGTAAAGAGATTATTAAAACATATTGCAATGCCTCTATTCATGCTTGTTGCATTGCCTTTTATTTCGTATGCACAAACAGCTGATTCAACAGCTGTAGATTCAGTCGTAGTTGCGCCGGCTAAAGAAGCGGTTGTATCTGCGATTGTACCGACAATTGATTCAGGTGATACTGCTTGGATGATTGTAGCTACTGCACTTGTATTGTTGATGTCAATTCCTGGTTTGGCTCTGTTCTATGGTGGTTTAGTTCGTCGTAAAAATGTTTTGAGCGTGTTTATGCAAGTATTTATTTTAGTTGCAGTTATCACTCTCGAATGGGTTGCCTTTGGGTACAGTAATGCATTTGGCTCGAATTCAATTGAGGCTTTGAAGCCTTATGTTGGAGGATTTGATTGGGCATTTCTTAAAGGCATTGGTGTAAACGATTTGAGTCCTTATTTTATTTCTCATTCTCAACCAACGGCAGATGGTGGTACTATTGGTACAATTCCTCACATTGTTTTTGTATTGTTCCAATGTATGTTTGCTGTGATTACTCCAGCGTTGATTATCGGTGCATTTGCTGAGCGTATCAAATTCCGTGGATTCCTTATTTTCTCGTTGCTTTGGGCAGCGATTGTTTACAATCCAATTGCTCACTGGGTATGGTCTGGTGATGGATGGTTATTTGCTAAAGGTGCTCTAGACTTTGCTGGAGGTACTGTTGTACACATCAATGCTGGTATTGCTGCTTTGGTAATGGCATTAATGATTGGTAAACGTAAAAATTATGAAGGTCATCCAACAGCCCCTCACAATATTCCTTTTGTTGCTATTGGAGCTGGTTTGTTGTGGTTTGGTTGGTTTGGATTCAACGCAGGTAGTGGTCTTGCTGCTGATGGTCTAGCCGCTAGTGCATTCCTAGCAACACACGTTGCAACTGCAGCTGCAGCATTGTCATGGACTCTTTTAGAATGGATTATTAATAAAAAACCAACCGTTGTAGGTATCGCTACTGGTGCTGTTGCTGGTTTGGTTGCAATTACTCCTGCGGCTGGTTTTGTTGATGTAAGTGGTGCAATTATTATTGGACTTTTGGTATCAGTTGTATGTTTCATCATGGTGGCTGTTGTGAAAGGCAAATTGGGCTACGACGATTCACTTGATGCTTTTGGAGTACATGGAATTGGTGGTATTTTTGGAGCATTAGCAACAGGTGTATTAGCAACTCCTGCTATTCAATCTGCATATAGTGGTTCGATGCACCAATTGGGTATTCAATTAATTGCTGTAGGTTCTACAATTGCTTACTCAGGAATTTTGACTGCTATTTTGTTCTTTATTGTTGATAAACTGTTTGGTATTCGTGCTACTGCATCTGAAGAAACAACCGGTTTGGATATTAGTCAACACAATGAATTAGCTTATTCTGAAGAAGAATAATATATTACCTGTTTATTTTTAAAAACCTGTTTATTTTTTTTGAAAGCGCTTGACCGTGAGGTTAGGCGCTTTTTCGTTATCATAAGTTGAGAATTGATGGACGAAAAATCGATATAAAAAAGCCTCGAAAACAGTTCGTCTTCGAGGCTAAATAGAATCAAGAAATGCGGATTATTTATCCAATTTCCATTCGAAACCTTCTTTTGTGTCTTTTATTACAAAACCTAAGGCAGAAAGTTGATTTCTTATTTTGTCGGAAGTAGTCCAATCTTTGTTGGCTTTAGCTTCCATTCTCATATTTAACAGTAAATCAATGGCTTGGGAATAGGCTTCGTTGTTGGTAGTTGCATCTTGAGCTTCATCTTTCAGTCCAAGAATTTCGAAAACATATAAATTAAAAAAGTCTTTCAAAGTTTTGATTTGATTTGCGTTTAAGGATTCTGTTTTTGCCTTAACTGAGTTTATTAAATTAACTGCGTTAAACAATTTAGAAATTAGGATCGGGCTATTAAGATCATCATCCATAGCTTTCTTACCTTCTTCAATTATTTCAGATATTAATTTATCATTTGAATTCGGAGTTGAAAGATCATCAGGAGTTAGATTTATGAGGGTTTTGTATCCTTCCATCAATCGTTGTAGCCCTTTTTCGGATGCCTGCAGTGCTTCGCTGCTGAAATCCACTGTGCTGCGGTAGTGTGCTTGTAAGATAAAGAAGCGTACAGTCATTGGGTGAAAGGCCTGCGATAATAGTGGATGATTTCCACTAAACATTTCTGTCAGTTTTATCACATTATTGTAACTTTTCCCCATCTTCCGTCCGTTTATGGTAATCATATTATTGTGCATCCAATAACGTGCGGGTGATTGATGATTGCAGATCGTACTTTGAGCAATTTCACTCTCATGGTGCGGGAATTGTAGATCCATTCCACCACCGTGAATATCAAATTGTGCCCCCAGATATTTTGTAGCCATTGCAGAACATTCGATATGCCATCCAGGGAAACCATCTCCCCATGGACTTGTCCATCTCATGATATGCTCTGGTGCAGCAGATTTCCACAATGCGAAATCTGCTTTATCACGCTTCTCCTCTTGTCCATCAAGTTCACGAGTTGTCTCTAGCATATCTTCCATGATACGGCCGCTCAATTTTCCATAATCGTGCGATGCTGCATATTTTTTCAAATCGAAATAGACTGATCCGTTTATCTCGTATGCATAACCAGCTTCCATGATCGTTTTAATCATGTCAATTTGCTCTATGATATGTCCTGTTGCTGTTGGTTCAATACTCGGTTCGATGCAGTTAAATTGCAACATGGCCCAATGAAATAAATTGGTATATTTTTGAACCAATTCCATCGGTTCCAGCTTTTCTAAAATGGCTTTTTTACCCACCTTATCTTCAGCTTCTCGCCCTTCTTCTTCAAAATGTCCTGCATCAGTAATATTGCGCACATAGCGCACTTTATATCCTTTATGGGAAAGGTATCGAAACAAAACATCAAAAGTAATATACGGGCGGGCATGTCCCAAGTGACTTTCACCACTAACTGTTGGCCCGCAAACATATAATCCAACAAATGGAGAATTTAGGGGTACGAATTGTTCTTTTTTTCGGTGTAGCGTGTTGTAAATCTGAAGGGAATGATTCATATCTTCGTTTTCTGTATTTCAAATTGAAATGCAAAAATACAACTTTTTTTCTTTGTGAAGTTTGGCTTTTGATAAAGTATGGTATTGTAAAGCATTTTATAGCAGTCATTTTCTGCTTGAGCGCATTGCCTTCACGTTTTCCACACTTGAATCTTGGAGTAGTCGTTCATACTCTTCTGACTCGACACCCCAAATAGCAATTTTACCTTCGTCGTTACTATGTATTCCCCAACCGTATCGTTTAGTTAGTGGAGAACATCGTAAGCAGGCTTGTCCTTCTGAGAAAAACTGTCTGCGAGCATCCTCCATTTCGCTTTCAGTCAAATTATTTCTAATTGCATAGGTGCTAAATACAACGTCATCCGAGGAGTATTTGTAAGGATTGTTGTTTAATAGATCAAATTGAATATTGGCAACAGATTGTAATTCTCCTTTGAATGGAGGAATAATTCCGCAGTTTGCTGTAGAATCTTCAGCTATTTCGATTAGTGCGTTGAAGTAATTTGTTGTGTGTATTTTCATTGAATTTTATTATTTAAAACGTTTGCTGTCAGTATTTTGTTTAATGCTAAGACTTAATATTCTCAAAATAAATTTTTCAATATTTTGAAGTCGATTTATAAACTTCGTTAAGAATTTTTGAAATAGAAATTTCTATGAAAATAGTTGTTAAATTTGGATTCCAAATAAATTCAGTATAGCAGTTTATCTAATGAATCAACCGATACTTTATATTTACACGACACAAGTTACAAAACGATTGGAGTACACATTGGATTTTGTGTTCAACAATGTTTTGCGGGTGAAGTATGAGTTGACGACGGATCAAGAATCGTGCAAGATATCTCATCAACCCTTTATCAATTATTCTAATGAATTGTGTGGGACAGGCTTGTGGATACCTTCTTTAGGTTTGTTGCAAGAGGAAAACCGTAAAGCTGTTGATCTTTTATCTGGTAGCTGGGAATCATTGCCAACGATTTTTTCAACAGAAAATGGAAGCATCCCCTTTGATCTATTTTCGGCTGTTTTTTATTTGATAACACGTTACGAGGAGTACGACTCGAAGGCGTTAGACAAACATGGACGCTATGACTATCGAGAAAGTGCGGCATATAAATTTGATTTTTTGCAGCGACCATTGGTAGATGAATGGCTGATGAGACTCAAAGAAGTTTTGCACAATAAATATCCAATGTTGGAGATTAAAACAGGTGCATATTCTTCTGTTTCGTCTATCGATGTTGATCACATCTATCGATATCGAGCCAAAAGTAAGGTTCAGATGCTTGCGAAAATGGGTTTAGAGTTGATGAAATTCAATTTCTCGGAAGTGAAACGGATGTCAAAAGTGTTGCTCTATCTTGAAAAAGACCCGTATCACCAATTTGAATATTTGGATAAATTACATAACGGATTATCGTGCAAATATATTCTTTTTATGCATTTTGGTCCATTTGGTAAAAACGACCGTCGTACAATTTATCCACTTTATGCTTTTTATCGCTATTTGAGGCGTCAAAATCATGCCCATATTATCGGATTGCATCCTTCTTATAAAGCATCCTTTGATAAAAGTGAGATAATCAAAGAAAAGGTAAAATTGGAAAAACGGCTGAAGCATCCACTTGTTTATACGCGCCATCATTATTTGCGTATTCAAATTCCGGAAACTTACCGCACGTTGAATGAGATAGGATTCAAACATGATTTTTCACTCGGATATGCTGCTATGTATGGTTTCAGGGCAAGTACCTGTCATGCGTTTCATTTTTTTGATATTGAGGAAAATGAAGTATTGAAACTGAAGATTCATCCCACATTGTTGATGGATGGAACTATGCGTTCATATCTGAATCTGACTCCTGAAGAGGGATTGGATGTAGGTAAGTTGTTAGTAGATAAATGCCGTTCTGTGAATGGCGAATTTGTGATGCTCTGGCACAATAATTCTGTGAATAATCTGTATGAATGGGAAGGTTGGCAGCCTTCTTTTGAAAAACTTCTTGCTTATTCTACCAATCATTCGTCAGACGTTGAGCGTCAATAGCTCATCGAGATATTCTCGTGAATTCGACAGGCGTGGAATCTTGTGCTGACCACCTAATTTGCCTTTGCTTTTCAACCAATCGTGGAATAGATTCTTCCTTGCAACAACAATCTCTAATTTTTTGAGTGTCATGTCTTTATAACGTTTGGCTTCGTAATCGGAGTTGATTTCTTGCAACGTTTTATCTAATATTTGGCAGAATTCCTCCATTGATGTAGGCAGTTTCTCAAATTCAATCAGCCATTCGTGATTTCCTTTTGTTTTGGATGACATAAAGACCGGAGCCGCTGTGTATTCTTTTACTTTAGCTCCTGTTTGAGCGCATGCTCTGAGTAACCCTTTCTCTGCGTTGTCAATCATCAACTCCTCACCAAAGGCGTTGATGTGATGTTTGGTGCGTCCCGTAATTTTTATTTTATATGGTTTTGTTGAAGTGAACATGACCGTGTCGCCGAGTTTGTATCGCCACAATCCACTGTTTGTGGTAATGACAACTGCATAATTTTTACCAGTTTCTACTTCCCACAACGGGAGAACCTTCGGATTTTCAACCGCATATTCGTTAAATGGGATAAATTCATAGAAAATGCCATAATCTATCATGAGTAACATCGCCGAATCTTCGATGTCATTTTGAGTCGCAAAAAATCCTTCAGAAGCGTTGTAATTCTCTACATAATGCATATTTGGCGAAGGAATTAGCTCTTGGTATTGCTCGCGATAGGGTCTGAAGCTAACGCCTCCATGAAAAAATAACTCTAAGTTTGGCCAGACTTCATTCAGATTGGACTTGCCTGTTTTTTCAAGAACTCTTTTAATCATGACCAACATCCACGATGGTACACCTGATAGACTTCTTACATCTTGCTTGAAGGTAGTTTCGACTATCTTCTCTAGTTTTGCTTCCCATTCATCCATCAAGGCCACACTTCTGTGCGGTGTTCTTATCCAGTTGGTATAAAAGGGATTGTTTTGTATCAAAATGGCCGATAAATCTCCTACAAAAGTATTATTGATGAGGTTGCTAATCTTATGGCTCCCTCCTAAAATCAAGGATTTACCTCCAAATAAATGTGATTCGGGATTAATTTTAGAATAGAATGCCAAGCAATCTTTAGCTCCACGGTAGTGGCAGTTTTGTAACGATTCTGTGCTTACCGGTAAGAATTTACTCTTGTCGTTGGTCGTGCCCGAAGATTTAGCAAACCATTCGATTTTAGAAGGCCAAATCAGATTTGATTCACCATCCAACATGCGCTTTATTATCAATTTTACATCTTCGTAGTCCTGTGTGGGTAGTTGTTTTGAAAAATCATCATGGTTTTTAATCTCTGCAAAATTGTGAGTTTTTCCCCATTCAGTATTTTTAGCTTTGTTTAGAAGATACCGAAGTTGCTGTTGTTGTGTCTCAACAGGACGAGCGTAACTGCTTTCAATTTCTGAAAGGCGATGGCTAAAACAGGAAAATATTGCTTTGGTCAGATTCATAGCTAAAATCTTGATTTTACAAATTTAAACAAATTTTTGAACTAGCAAAGAGGACTATTATTCAAAGAAGTTCAAATTCATCCTATTTTAATAAATAATACAATATATTTTAGGAATAGATATGAGAAGGTATTGTGATTCACACTTTCATATTATATTCTTATTTGATATTAGATGATAAAATTGTTATTTTTATTGTAAAATATTGTTCATATTGTCACGTAATTGCTATTATCGTAAATAATTTGATAAATGTAATATTTTTGAAATATGGTATTTGTAATTTTGCAACTTCAATAGGAACGACATTGTGTCGATTAGTTTTAATTTAATTTTTTTTGTTATGGTAGAAATTATTGGTGCAAATGCAGGCTTGGTATGGAGCTTTTTGAATGAAAAAGGTGAAACAAGTTTGAAAGCTTTGAAAAAAGCAACCAAATTGAATGACAAAACCGTATGGGCAGCCATTGGATGGTTGGCTCGCGAATCTAAAGTTTCTTTAGTAGAAACAGAAGATGATGTTTTGGTTTCATTGAATGCTTAATTAATATTAGGCTTACGATTTAAAGAGGCAGTGTTGATACATTGCCTCTTTTTTTATCTACTATAATTCTTTATTAAACGCTTTTCTATATAAAGGATTAAGATAATTTGTGTATTAACTTTTAGTTCTTTAGTTTTATGTAAGTAATTTTGCAACCAATTTGGATTTCTCCTGAGGTTTAATAAGTTTTAAAATGAGAAGTATTATATCGATTCTTTTGTTTATAATTTCCTTGCATTGTTATGCTCAAAATGATTCTATCCGTATAAAACACCGTCATTACCCAAGTATTTCGTCGAGTTATAGTTATGGAAATATCATGCGCTCAAACGATTTCGTAAGGGGTGATAATTTGATGGGTAAACCAATGGAGCATTTTCAATCCACTTCATTGAAGATTATTTGGCAAGATCCAGGATATACCGATTGGCAGAAAATTTACCATGCACCCTACTATGGTTTTGGTTTTTCTTATAGTGATCTTTTTAATCCGACAGAGGTTGGTTACCCAGTGTCGGGATATGGCATTTTGGGGATTCCCGTAAAACGATGGGAGAAATTGGAGCTTTTTTCGGAATTTCAGTTTGGAATTGCTACTAATTGGAAAAACTACCATCCAATCAATAATCCTCGTAATTTTTCGATTGGAGGGCATCTCACTATTCACGTGACGGGAGGTTTTACTGCGTTCTATCCCTTATCTAAACGATTTGATTTGGGATTAGGGATTGGCTTCATCCATTTTTCAAATGGTGGTTTTGAACGTCCAAATAATGGTTTTAATATCTATACTCCTTCATTGGAGATGAAATATCATATTTTTGATAGACCAGATACTCGTAAAATAAAATTTAATGGTCGATTGCCAAGATCTAATGATTTGTTTTTGATGGCAGGCTACGGCGATTACCAAAGAAGTGAAGCGGAGTTAGACTCTAATTACTATGCTGTTGGCGGTTTAAGTGCCATTTATTTTACGCAATTTTCGAATGTTTTTCGGCTTGGATATGGTACGGATATTAACTATTTATGGGGATTGAATGCTCTCCCAAATGGGCAAATGGGTCCTGAAAAGCTCCAGAATTTAACGCTTGGGTTTATACTCCAGCCCGAGTTTATTATTCATCGTGTAACATTAGTTAGTGGAATAGGGGTGTATGCTATTCATCATAAATATGGTAGCTTCAATCGAGCTTATCAACGATTGGGAGTGCGCTACGAGTTTCTCAAAAATCTCACTTTTGGTATGAATATTCGCTCAACATACTTTTCTAACGCAGAGTTTCTAGAGTTTAATTTGGGCTATCGAATACGATGGATGAAATAATAGATTGGATTTTTTTGTATTATTGATTTATAATTTAATAGTGGTTCTTTTGTAATTGGTTGAAATTCAATATATTTTGCGTATCTTTGCCCCATCAACAAATGAAGATTGATCTTTCCCTGATTTGTAATCCTTCCTCTTTACACCTCATTAAATTTTTTTCTTCGCATTAAATTCGATAAAATGTATCGAATCGCTGCTTGTGGCATTTTGTCATTAGTGGCTTATAATCAATAAATTAAAATATGTCATTCGAGAAATTAAATCTCGCTAAACCTCTGTTGGAGGCTTTAGTGAAAAAAGGGTACACCGTACCAACACCTATTCAAGAACAATCTATCCCTCACATTTTACAAGGTAAAGATATTTTTGGTTGCGCACAAACAGGAACCGGAAAAACAGCAGCATTTGCTCTCCCTATTTTGCAATTGATGTCCGCTAAACCCAATAATCATCGCACCATCCGTGCGCTTATTTTGGCTCCGACTCGCGAATTAGCATTGCAAATTAGCGAAAGTTTTGGCGAATATGGTCGCAACTCAGGCTTGCGTCACACTGTTATTTTTGGTGGTGTCAACCAAAATCCCCAAATCAATACCGTGCGTAATGGCGTTGATATTTTAATTGCTACACCAGGTCGTTTGCTCGATTTGATGCAGCAAAATGTAGTAAAATTGAATGCCATCGAATATTTCGTACTCGATGAGGCAGATAGAATGCTCGATATGGGATTTATTCGCGACATCAATCGCATCATCGCAAAATTACCAAAGGTTCGTCAAACGCTTTTCTTTTCGGCTACAGTTTCATCAGAAATTAAGAAACTATCGCAGACCATTCTTTCAAATCCGATTCATGTATCGGTCACACCAGTATCTTCAACCGCTGAATTGGTATCACAATCGGTCTATTATGTGAGTAAAGACAAGAAGCGTGCACTTTTGAAACATGTGTTGGATACTGAAGACATTGCACATGCTTTGGTTTTTACTCGTACAAAACACGGAGCTGATAAAGTGGCAAAGGAGTTAACCAGACTAGGGATAAAAGCGGAAGCCATTCATGGAAACAAATCTCAAAATGCTCGAGAAAGAGCTCTAAAGGGTTTCAAGGATCGATCGATTCGCATATTGGTAGCTACTGATATTGCTTCTCGTGGGATTGACGTGGATAAATTGAGTCATGTTATCAACTACGAAATTCCTGAAGTTGCAGAGACATACGTTCACCGTATTGGAAGAACTGGCCGAGCAGGCTCAGAAGGAATCGCATTGTCATTTTGCTGTGGCGAAGAAGCTGGTTATATGAAAAGCATTACTAAGCTGATAAACAAGAGAATAGACGTAGTGAAGAGTCATCCATTTTTATAGGCAACCGTAAATATTGTTAAATTAATGATTTAGTGTTAAACAGAAATTGATTTAGTGCATCTATGAAGTATAACACGATTATTAAATCACAATACTCACCCTTAAATTGTAGAGTTATGGAAACGAAAAAAATGAGAAACGGAATGTTGGTTCCTTTGTTTGTGTTCATCTTTTCTGGATGTGCCATTCCGTTCGAGACTGTCAATAGTCATCAGCCAGTAGTGGTTCGATATGAAAACCCTATTTGGGCACCAACTTACTATTCGGGTGTACGATACTATTATTTCCCAGATTTAGAACTCTATTATGATCTGTCGAATCAGGATTTTATTTTCTTGAACGATGGTAGATGGTATTTTTCTCGGGAATTGCCTCCATTTTATTCGCAATATGATTTGAATAATGCTTTTGTTGTTAGTCTGAATGTAAAGGTATATCAACCTTGGAGACATCACCAATATTATGTTTCGAATTATCCTCGATATTACTATAAAAATTTCTATGGTCGCGAAAAATACCGTGTAAGAGGATTTAATGAAAACGAAAAAAGTGCTATTTATTATAAACATAATGACAACGAGAGGGAAGAAATCAATCGTGAAGGGGATGGTCGCAGACCAAGAACATATAATCCTGGAAGAGAACGTGATGAAACTCGTGGCTACAATGTGAATAGAGAACACAAAAGAGTTGAATCTGGGAATAGTGAATCTACTGATAATAAATCAGGTAGAACTTCTCGCACTGATAATTCAAATGAGTATACTGGTAAAAAAGAGAGCTCTTCGAATACAGAAGCAACTCCAACGAGAGATTCTGGTGGAAGAAGCTCTACATATTCACGAGAACCACAAGACCCTAATTATTACGGAAAAAAAATAGGGCAACCAGTGAAAGTGGAACGCCAAATGCGTGAGCCAAAGGAGAAAAAAGAGGTTACTAAATCTTCTGGAAGAAGATAGTTGGTGACCAATTTGACAAGAAGAGGTTGTTTTGCAGATGCAGAGCAACCTTTTTTGCTTTTATTTGGTGCCCAAATAGAGAAAAAACATCCCCAACAGAACCAATATCATATCCAGCGCTTTGGTCTTAATGTTTTTTTCATGTAAAAAGATTGCGCCACATACAAAAGAGACAACTACTCCGCTTCTGCGTACCATCGATACAACTGAAATCAAAGAGTCTTGATTGCTTAATGCATAGAAATAGACGAAATCAGCCAAACAGAGGAAAAGTGAAATAAACAGAATACTCCATCGCCATTCGAATGGTGTAGATTGTTGACGTTGAGGAACCCAGAGTACTAATAATATAATTCCCATGATGGCAAATTGATAGAATGTGTACCAAACCTGCACAGTCATTGGGTCAAAACTTTTCAACAAATATTTGTCGTATAATCCACTCATGGCACCTGTGATCGTGGCCATAACGGTATATAAAATCCATTTGTTGTTTTTGAAATGAATTCCCTCTTTTTTGCCTGAAATAGATAATAGATAGAACGAAAAAATGGCTATTGAAACCCCAATCCATTGGTGAAAGTTAAGCCGTTCGCCAAATATGACCAACGCACCCAGTAAGACTAAAATGGGTTGAGTCGCCCTGATTGGTCCAGTGATGGTGATAGGAAGGTGTTTCATGGCGAAATAGGTAAAGAGCCACGAACTTAGTACAATAATAGCTTTCAGTAAAAGAAAAAACTGCGAACGCCACTCTATTGGTCTAATGTAGAGGACTGTCTCTTTCATCCATTCGGGTGAAATGTAAGATATAATGACCAATGGAACGAAAAAAAGTGAACTGAAAAAAGTATTGAGGAACAAGACCGGAATAACGGCATTATGATTGAGAGATATTTTTTTGAAAAAGTCGTAAAATCCAAGAAGAGCAGCTGATAGAAAGGCGAGTGATAACCACATAAGAAGATTGTCGATAGATTGATTAATAGCAAGTTAGTCGATTATTCAATCACTCACTTATTCGGTTTGTTTTAGTAAGTTATATCAATCAAAAATAGGGCATGAGCTGGAACAGAAAAACCAGCTTTGCTTCGGTCTTTTGCTTCGATGATGCGTCGAAACTCATCAATGCCAATTTTGCCACGGCCTACATCGAGTAACGTGCCGACAATAGCACGTACCATATTTCGCAAAAAACGGTCGGCTTGTATCGTAAAAACCCACAACCCGTCTTCAAATGTCCATTCGGCATGCATTATTTTGCAATTATTGGTCATCACATCGGTATGTAACTTGCTGAAACTCGTGAAATCGGTGTAATCAAACAACGTTTTTGCCGCTAGATTCATCAGCTCAAAATCAATTTTCCCATGCAGTTTGTATGAAATATCACTTCGGAAAATATCTTTTTGATCCGTTACATAATATTTGTATGTGCGAGAAGTCGCATCAAAGCGTGCATGAGCAACCGATTTAACCTCTTCGACTTTTGTGATGGAAATATCTGTTGGAGTTATTCGGTTGAGTCGTTCTACAAATTCAGTTTTGTTTGGAATGGCCTCTGAATCGAAATGTGCCACCATTAATTTGGCATGCACACCAGCATCTGTGCGTCCAGCACCCACTATGCTGATCGGTTTTCTTATCAATATAGCAATGGCTTTCTCTAATTCAGCTTGCACCGTATTCCCATTGGGTTGAATTTGCCAACCGCAATAATTTTTTCCGTTGTAAGATAGATAGATAAAATAGCGTTGCATGAAATTATTGAGTAATAGTGGGATAAATTATTGTCAATAAAAAACTGCAAATACTGTATGAAAAGTATTTGCAGTCGTTTTATCTTGTGTCAATTACTTCTTTGAAGTATATCTAGCATTTAATTTTTCAATTACATCGTTTGTGATGTTGTAACTATCTTTTGCGTACAACACATTATCGAACATTGTGTTGCTTAGAATCAAATGATATCCTTTTTCTTTGTTGTATTCTTTCAAAAAAGCGTTAACCGTATCTCTCAGTTGTTCGTTCATTTTTTGTTGCTGAACCATCAATTCAGACGAAAGACGTTGCTCCATTTGTTGTAATTCTTGTTGTTTACCCATCAAGCGACGTTGCTCATTCTCGGCTCGTTCTCTCGAGAGGAATGCGTTGTTTTCAACTTTCTTTTGAAAATCCGCCATTTCACCTTGCAAAACTTTTGCTTTTTCGTTGAGGCTTGCTCTTGAGTTTTCTTGTTTTCGGAGCAAAGCTTCATTCAAATCCTTTGCAAAATTATAGTTGGTCAACAAACTATCAACATTGATATAGGCAATTGGTAATTTTGCATATTTCACCGAATCACCAACGGTTATTAACTCACCTTGCACTTCCGATTTTTCGTGATTCGAAAAATGAAGGGCAAATAAAACAATAACAGCAACAAGTAAAACTCCGTTTGTGATTAAGTTAATATTCTTCATAATGAAAATGGGTGGATGGTTATAATTAGCAATATTCTTTACTAGCTGATTTTAGGTGAATCTCTTTGTCTTGAGAGGTGGCGCATTTGATACCTTTCTTTTTTAGGTGAACATTACCCCCAATATGGGTATTGGGAAATTGTCCATCTTTTGTAAAGAATATTCGTATCCCAAGAAGCAGGACCGAAATTAAGACAAGGAATACAATTACGATAAGAGTCTGTAACATTTTTTATTCGCATTAAAACGCAAATATACAATGAATGCTTTGTATATATTCCACCTTTTGAACTGCGTTTGACACAAAAAAACAGAATAAAATCCCTTTTTAATGAAATTTAAAGGTTTTAGGGTTTCTTTGTCGCTAATTAAATTTTTACTTTGATGAATAAAACAAAATAGTCATGACAATTAAGAATTTACAACCAAGAGCTATATGGCATTTCTTCGAAGAAGTGACACAAGTGCCTAGACCATCCAAAAAAGAGGAAAAAATAGCAGCATACTTGCAACAATTTGCGACCAATCGAAAATTGCTTTTTAGAAGAGACGAGACTGGCAATATTATCATCGAGAAATCCGCTACCAAGGGTTTTGAAAAATTGCCAAAGGTGGCACTGCAAAGCCATATCGATATGGTCTGTGAGAAAAATAGTGATGTGGAACACAATTTCGAAACAGATCCAATTTCTACTGTTGTAGATGGGGAATGGCTAAAAGCAAAAGGAACGACTTTGGGGGCAGACAACGGTATCGGAATGGCAGCACAGTTGGCTGTACTTGCATCCGATGATATTGAACATGGAGCATTGGAATGTCTCTTTACTGTGGATGAGGAGACTGGTTTGACCGGTGCTTTTGGTTTGAAACCCGATTTTGTAACAAGTAAAATTCTTTTGAACCTTGATTCTGAAGACGAAGCAGAATTATATATTGGCTGTGCCGGTGGCATTGATTCTACCATAACGTTGCCTTATCAACCTATTCCAGCATCGAAGGATTTATTCTATTTCAATCTGACTGTTAAAGGGTTAAATGGTGGTCATTCGGGTGACGATATCAACAAAGGATTTGCAAATGCAAATAAGCTGCTTGCTCGTTTTCTGGAAAAATGTGTTAGAGATTTTGGACTAACGCTTTGCGAAATTAAAGGAGGAAATCTACATAACGCCATTCCGAGAGAGGCATTTGCGGTAGCAGGAGTTCCTTATTCTGAAAAAGAGCAATTGCGTGTGGCATTGAATATCTACTTGGCTGATTTATACGAAGAGTTTCATGAAACAGAACCCAAACTGGTTATTGCACTTGAATCTCAATCTGCGCCCGAATTTGCCATTGAAAAAACAGTATCCAATCAACTGATTGAATCACTTTCTGTTTGTCCGAATGGTGTAATTGCAATGAGTGATGTCATTCCAGGATTGGTGCAAACCTCTACAAATCTGGCGTCTGTGAAAATGTTGCCCGATAATGTAATTAAAATAGTCACCAGTCAACGCAGTTCTGTGGAAGCCGAAAAATATGAAATTGCAAATCGAGTAGAATCTATTTTTACCGCGATAGGTGCAAAAGTGACTCACGGTGATGGCTATCCAGGTTGGACTCCGAATGCCGATTCTGCTATTTTGAAGGTGGCTTTCGATACTCACGTTTCGCTGTTTGGATTTGAGCCTAAAATTAAAGCAATACATGCCGGATTAGAGTGTGGGTTGTTTTTGGCAAAATATCCCGATTTGGATATGGTTTCGTTTGGTCCTACGATGCGAGGTGTACATTCGCCCGACGAACGATTACATATTCCGTCTGTTGAGAAATTTTGGAATCATCTTTTATTGATTCTGAAAAATATTCCTGTTCAATAACCGTTTATATAGATATTTTCGCATTCAACAATGTGATTTGTCGATTTCATTCTATCATCAGAAATTATAATTATGAGATTTTTTTTCAAAGCAATTTTACCTTTCATTAGTGCAATCACTCTTTTCTCTTTCGTTTCTTGTACCGAAAATCTAGATTTTTCGACAAGTGCAGCCGATAAACTTACCTTTTCGGCCGATACATTGCGCTTCGATACGGTTTTTACCACCATTGGTTCTTCTACTCAGCAGTTTCGCATCTACAATAGAAGCAGTAAGCCGCTTCAGATTTCGTCTATAGAACTGAAAGGTGCCGGCACTTCAGGTTTTTCTGTAGTGGTGGATGGTCAGCGAGGTCCAAAATTTACCAATGTAGAAATTGGTGCGAAAGATAGTCTTTTCGTTTTCGTAGAGGTGACGGTCAATCCGCAAAGTCAGAACAGTCCAATTTTGATTGAAGATTCACTTGTGTTCACAACCAATGGCAATCTGCAACGAGTGAGGCTTGAGGCATTTGGTCAGAATGTAGTGATTTTGCGCGGCAGAACCTTTAAAACACAGCGCGATTTTCTGACAAATACACTTCCTTATCTTGTCTATGATAGTTTGATTGTTGCGCCAGGAGCAAAATTGACATTGAATCCTGGCGTGAAATTATTCTTCCATCAATACGCCTTTTGTCGTGTGGATGGTGTTCTTAATTCAAAAGGAACGGCGGACAATCCCGTGATTTTCAGAGGCGCACGAACGGATAAATTATTCCCCGATTTACCCTACGATAATTATACAGGTCAATGGTTTGGCGTGTTTATTTCTCCAGAAAGCTACAATAATGTGATGGAATATACTCAAATCCGCAATGGATATTATGGATTAAGACTCGATTCGTCTGATGTAGCGAAAACAAAAGTGAAGCTGTTGAATTGTAAATTTACCAATGTTGTAATTGATGCTTTGGCCTGCTATAGTAGCAAAATGGAGGCTTATGGTTGTGAATTTTCGAACGGAGGCCAAGATGTGGTGCGTTTGGTAGGCGGTTCGTATCTGTTTGAGCAATGTACGTTAGCCAATAATTTTATTTGGCCTACTGGCACCATTGGTAGTCCGTATGCATTGCACTTGAGTAATTATAATTTATTGACTGCGAGACCTATTACGTGGAAAAATACACCGCTAACTCAAGCGACATTCCGAAATTGTGTGATTTATGGCAAACGTTCATTAGAACTTTTCTTGGATAATGAACCCAACAAATATCCAATACAGGACGATCCTTTTATCTATCATTTCGATCGATGTTTGATAAGAGCGACAGGTGAAGATGATGAAAATTTTGTGGAAACGCTGTGGGATAAAGATCCTAAGTTCATAAATGTGAATAATAACGATAACTATCGGTTTGATTATCGCTTAGATTCGCTATCTGAGGCCATCGACAAAGCCAATACTACTTTTGTAAACTCCACTACCGACATGAACGGTATTTCTCGTTGGGCGGATGGAAAACCCGATTTGGGCGCATACGAAAGAGTAAAGATAGATGGTAAATAGAATTCCGTCATGAAGTTTCGTCTTTCATTGTTTGCGATTGCGATTCTTTCGATAAGTGCTTTATCTGCGCAAGAGACTTTTCGTGTGATGTTCTACAATTGCGAAAACTTCTTTGATATAAGGCACGATTCCCTGAAAAATGACGAGGATTTTCTTCCCAATTCTACTCATTTCTGGACATTTGGTCGATACAAGGAGAAGCAACGCAATCTTGCGAAAGTAATCACAGCTGTGGGAGGATGGGAGACGCCTGCATTAGTCGGACTTTGCGAAGTCGAAAACGACTCAGTCATTTATGCGTTGACTCGTTTCTCTCCGCTTAAAGAGCTCAATTACCGCTATGTGATGACCAATTCACCCGATCGTCGAGGAATTGATGTAGTTCTACTTTATCAACGCGACCAATTCAAATTGATTTCTTCGGTTTCGCATCGCATTTATCTCGAACGACCTACACGCGATATTCTGCATGTAACTGGCAAAGTGAGTAATGGTGATACGCTTGATGTGTTTGTTTGCCATTTTCCGTCGCGCCTAGGAGGAGAGAACGAGACGAACGAACTACGAGCTACTGTTGCCAAAGAACTCCGCAAACAAGCTGATTCTATACGCTCCGTTCGTGCGAATTCCTCCATCGTGATCATGGGCGACTTCAACGATTACCCAACCAACGAAAGCCTTATCTCTGTTTTAGGTGCAAAACTACCCACAGATTCGACTGCAAGTTATGTTAATTTGATGTTGCCGTTGGTTAGTAAACGCAATATAGGTAGCCACAAATTCGAATCAGAGTGGGGCATTCTCGATCAACTAATTGTTAGCAGAAATTTGTTGAATTCTTCGCGAATCAAAACCAAAACAGTGGTTGGAAACATCTTTAACGCCGATTTTCTTCTCGAAGAGGATTTGCGTTTTGGAGGAAAACGTCCGCACCGCACTTATGAAGGTTTCAAATACGTTGGTGGCTTTAGCGATCACCTTCCAGTTTGGGTAGATTTAGAAATCAATCCGTAAATAGACCGTTGCCTTTTTTATTGCTCTAATTCTGCCAGCACTTTCAATTTCTCGTTCATCAGTTTGAATCCTTCTTTCGTATTATTCTCCAACATATTCTTAAAAAATGGCACTAAAATTCCTTTGAATTTCTCGCTTTGTCGAAAAGTAGTCGTGCTGTCGCCGTTGTCGATTAACTCGAAGTGATGCTCGCCGTCGAACAGCCCCGGAATGAGCAAATGACCAATCCATCGAAACTCTTTATTTTTGTCGTATGCCAACACTTTGGGATGAAAAGTCATGCCACTCGCTTTGGGTGGTTCGAGTCGGGCGACAATTTTTTTGCCAACAGCCACCTCGCCTTTGATTGATTTGATAAATGGATTCCAGTTGGGATAGTTCTCGAAGTCGGTGAGGATTGCCCATACTTTGTCGGGCGTTGCGTGAATACGAATCTCGGTGCTAATCTCTTTTGCCATAGTGGTTGTGTTTAGTAATGCAATGAATGTAAATGCAGTGATGGTTCTCATATCGTTTGTTTGAACGACACAAAGATATAGACGAGCATTGACGTTTGCACTTGACAAAAATCAAGAAATTTAGCGAAGAGATTTTTTTCGGATGCGGCTGAATGTTTCAGGAGTCATTCCGAGCATCGAAGCAAGATATTGAAGCGGAATTTGGTTGAATAGTTCTCGGTTTTGTTCAAAAAATAGATTGTATCGCTCCTCTGCACTCAGCGAAAGATGACTGAAAACACGTTCTTCAAGGGTTACAAAACATTTTGCGAGAAACAGTTTCTCAATCTCAGCCCAACGAGGAACAATCGTGTGGAGTAAATTGTAATCTGTTCGGTTGATGGTGTATAGAGTGGTATCGGTGAGCGAATAGATGCTCCATCGTGCAGGAGAGCGAAATATAAGACTTGCTAAATCGGTCACGAAATAGCCCTGTGTCGAAATCCATTGCGTCACCTCTTTGTCGTCTAGCGTTTTATAGATTCTGAGAATGCCGGAGCTAATGAAGCTAAGTTTGTCGCACGATTTTCCTTCCTTTAGATAGAAATCCCCTTTTTTAAGTTGTTCAAGTTGAAATAATGAGGCTACCGTTGCAATTTCGTTTTCAGTTATTCCTTCGAAATAGGCGCCAATATACTGCTCGAGCTCACTCATGTTTTAGATATTTTCTTGCAAAAAGAGTCCAAAATAAAAAGGCCTCCAGCCAACACAAACGGGAAATTAATGAGCATCACGATATAAATGCATTGATGAATAGGAAACTGATTCACCACATAATTGTGCATAAAGACCAGCGGAGCCATGCCAGTACCGATGGCCGCGAGAAGTATTCCGCCCACAAGCTCCCAACGCCATGCAATAAGGAGAAACACTAAAAGAATAAACGATGGAATAAGATGGACTAAAAACGCAGAAATTTGCTCCCAAACCGTAAGTTGCGAGTCGAAAGAGTCGAGCGCAAACATGCTGACAAAAAGAACCGCTAAAATGCCCATAATGCGTGGACACCAATGCACAAATTTGTTTCCTTTTTTCATATCAAGCTATATTTAAGAGTGAATGATGATGGTAGTACAAAGAGCAAATGAGAGCGCTGCGAAAATTTTGCTTGTTGGAGATTTATTTTCCAAAACAAAGATAGTAGTTGTTTGTAAAATCTATTCAACTTTATTCCGACAGTTTTATCATCGTTGCAAGGTTACGAGTGGTTGCAGCAGTTTTTAGCTTTTTCTCGAAAAACGTATTCGAAAGCAGTGTGTTTCCATAACCGTTGCGGCAAAGAATATAGATACTGTTGTCAAGAATAAAACATTCGTCAGCCGTTTTAGTTCTGATTTCCAGCGAAATATCGTCGTTTCTGCGCGGCGAATCTAATAGCGAGAAGTAGAGTTGCTCGTTCTCTTTCAGTTCAGAGATGGAGTAGGGGCAGCGATCTAGCAGTTCTCGTATTTGTTCTTTGCTGCGGACAAACGTCTTCACTTCGTACCCGAAATGTTCGCGAATGCCATCTGAAATTAGCTCTTCGAGTTTCGTTTGGTCTGTCACGTCAGAGTCGAACGATACATTACCGCTCTGGATGTAGGTCTCCACGTTTCGAAAGCCGAGATATTCGAACATCACAACAAGCTCTTTCATCACGATTTTGTTTTTCCCCGAAACATTGATTCCCCGAAGCAGACAGACGTAACGATTCATTGTTCTTTTTGTTGATATTATGTAGATAGTTGCTCCTTGCAGTCGCGATATTAAGTGGATAGTTATCCTACGGATGATATTAGTTGTTTTTTGCAATGAATATCGCGCAGCTAATATCTATTAAATATCGCCAAAGGCAAATATCTTGAATTTACTATCACTGATGAAAATTGTTAGCTCTATAGGTGTAGCCGCTAAGCCGTTTTGCATCACGATATTATGTAGATAATTGTCCTACAGATGATATTAGTTGTTTTTACAATGAATATCCCGCAGCTAATATCTGTACATATCGCCAAAGACAAATATCTTAGTTCTTTTTCTTACTTGCTTTGTGGCCAATCATACCCCAACCGCCGCTACCGATCAGGAAGCCGAATGCATACCAAAATCCAGTGTTGTTTTGTGCAAAGACCGTCACATCGTCCCAAATCAACATACCGATGAGGTCGAATGGCGCAATCATTCCGTGCCAAATGCCGTACCAAAATCCGTAGTTTTGTCCTTTCAGGCAGGTGGTTACTACCTCTTTGTCGGCACAACTAAACAGCATCGCGATAGCAATGATAATAAGCAGTAAAATGGATAGTTTCTTTTTCATAAGGATAGGTTTGTAGATTGAAATCTCAATATTCTTTCAGAATTTTTTTTGCGCTCACTTTTACCTCTTTGCGGAAGTCTTCGAGTTTTATATAACCTTCAGGAGCAGATTTTGCAGTGATAGAATCTGCTAAAATAGAATGTTTGTTTTTTTGTAATTCTTTAATCAATTGCTTACCAATATGTTGGCTATAATCTGTTTTTATCGTATGTAGCATCTTTGTTGAATTTCCTCGATAACAAAGATAGTATTTTGTTCTGTGTTTCTATCTTATTCTTAAATGCTTTTTTTCGAGAATATTTGATCTATATTGTTTTTATTTAGTTGTTTAGTTATATTAATAGTATGATATTATCGAATTAAACAAACTAAGTGAAGAATACTATTTAAAAAAAAATTGCATTTACCTTGCATATTTGAGTTATATAGTTTAATTTTGATTTATAAACTATACTAATAGTATGATAATAGAGTCAAAAATAAATAAATTGCTCCAAAATCTGCCCAAAGGGCTTGTTCTCCTTTCTCCGTGGTTGGTGGCAGAAGGATATTCCTACGAGCTACAGCAACGTTATCGCAAGAGTGGCTGGCTAAAGTCGATAGGTAAAGGGGCGATGGTAAGAAACGGTGATGAATTGCTGTTATCTGGCGCAATCGCAGCGCTTCAAACTCAGGCAAAAGTAAGCATCCATATCGGAGGGCGTTCTGCGCTTGGTCAATTGGGCGTTGCGCATTATCTTCAGGTTAATCCGAAAGAGTTGACCCTATTTGCTGATGGACAATTCAATCAACCATTATGGTTTTCAAAAAACACCTGGGATTTTGAACCCAAATTGTATTGTACAACCCTTTTTAGCAATGAAGGGCTTGGATTGGTCGATTACACGGATGGAGAATTGAAAATGAAAATGTCAGGTGCGGCACGGGCTATGATGGAATGTTTATCGTTGGCTCCTCAACAATTTTCATTGGTTGAAGCAAAGGAGATCATGGAGGGTTTGACGACGATAAGACCAACCGTTGTACAAGAATTATTGGAAAATTGTAAATCTGTGAAAGTAAAGCGGCTGTTTCTATTTCTGGCAGAAAAAGCTGACCATAGCTGGTTTAAGTATGTAGATATAAACAAAATAGATTTGGGCTCTGGTAACCGGAGTTTGGTTAAAAAAGGGGTTTTGGTCGCGAAGTATCAATTGGTTGTTCCTAAGGAATTGATTTAATCCTGACAATTTACAATATGAATGAAGCTTATAAGAAACAAGTTGCGCTGTTGTTGCAGATCCTACCGGAAGTTGCAGTAGAAAATAGCTTTGCTTTACACGGTGGAACGGCTATCAATTTGTTTGAGTTGGATATGCCCCGTTTGTCTGTAGATATTGATCTGACGTTTACAGCCATAGGTGAAAGGGAAAGTGATTTACGCACAATTCGAATGTTGTTGGAAGAATTAAAGGAGCGAATTAAAAAGAGAATACCTACTATTACTTTTTCTAATCCAATTGTAGCATCGGAAAACTTAAAGATAAATTGTTTTACAAAAGATGCAGCCGTAGTAATCGAGGTAAATCAAATAAACAGAGGGTTGCTGAGTCCCGTCAGACTTTTGACTTTATCAGATAAAGCGCAAAAAGAATTTGACAGCTTTTGTGAAATGCAGGTCGTTTCGACTGAACAATTGTGGGGCGGAAAAATTGTTGCAGCATTAGATCGACAGCACCCACGAGATCTATTTGATGTAAATAATATGCTCTCAACCATTGGTTTCACAGATGAAATTAAGAGAGGTTTTCTGTTTTTCTTGTTGTGCAGCAAACGACCTATTCATGAGGTATTGAATCCACAGCAAATAGATCAGGAGGCTGTCATTGGGAGTCAGTTCGATGGAATGACCGATGAGTCGTTCACGTACGAAAAGTATGAGGAGGTTAGGGCTCAATTAATAGAGGCAATTCGTAATAGCTTGAGCAATGAAGATAAAGACTTCCTGCTTTCCTTTGCCAAAGGAGAACCAATTTGGGGAAATAATAACTATGGTATGTTCCCTGCGGTGAAATGGAAATTATTGAATATCAACAAGCTTAAGCAAGACAATCCTGAGAAACTTCAAGAACAAATTACTCTATTGGAGCAGATTTTATCTCAATAATCCTCTTCCTTTTATTAAGTTAGTAAGGCTTTCCACTCTATTCTTATTCGCGATTTCAAGCGAGGACGCTTGACAAAAAATAGCGTAGCCGGGAGGCTACGCTAAACCTTAGATTTGCAAAAGAACAAAAACGGATAATTTTGAGTTAAAGAATATAAACAAAATCAAAAAGAAAGGAAACCAGGCAGTGAACTATTACGCTGAAAAAGTAAGACTTATCTCTGTATCTAGACTGCTTGGCTTTTCTTGAAATAAAGACCTGTATAAGAATTTAAACCTGATCTGTTAAGGTTAATAGGATTATTTCAAGTCCCCTTCTTTTCTTTTGGTTCCTAAACACAAAGTTATGAAGAATTTATTTATTGGCACGGATGTTAGCAAGGGAAAATTAGATTTCTGCCATATTTTTAACGGTAGGGTTATCAAGGAAGAAATCGTTGAGAACTGCACTCAACACATTCAACGTTATTTAAAACGAGTGCTTAAACCTTAGATTTGCAAAAGAACAAAAACGGATAATTTTGAGTTAAAGAATATAAACAAAATCAAAAAGAAAGGAAACCAGGCAGTGAACTATTACGCTGAAAAAGTAAGACTTATCTCTGTATCTAG